>VFGY01000024.1 GCA_009392195.1 SAR202 cluster bacterium
TAAAATCAGAATAATCATCATCCCAAACACTATCTCTAAAAGCTGGCACGAGTAACGTTCCATGTTGGCCTATAACTTCAAACAGAGCATCCACCACCGTCTCGGACCCACCTTCAACTGGACCCAGAGCACTTAGAGAACTGTGCATCATTACAGTTATCCCCGGCTGAATACCCAGGGACACTAAACCAGATATGATTTGTTGTTTTGTTACCGCCATATTAGCAACTATAAACCTTTATGTATTTATGGGATATACATTTATTGGAAGTACGAGAATCATTCCCCTTTTTAAATGTCTGACTGGGCTATTGAAAGAGTCCTACATGCATTCTACGCACCAGGGACACACTTTCTTCGTAAATTTCCTCTCTTACGAATATTTATACGGATTTACTGCTATCTACTCTGGAAATTCAGCTACAAAACCAGCTTCGACTAACATTCCGTTTTGCAGATCAACTCCGTATGCCCGTCTGTTTACAGGATGCTCTCCCAAATACTCCGCCCAAACTTTATTGACCTCAGCAATATCTCGATTGACATTTTGTAGATACAATCGTGCCGAACATAAATGGTTTTTGTTTAATCCTGCTTCACCAAGAATTTCATCTAACTGTCGAAATATTTCTGTGATCTCAGATGCAGCCCCGCCTGGAACGGGCTTATTGTCACTATCCGTACCTGTTATTACTGCCTCCAAAACTTTCCCACTATGAACCACAGCTGAACTAAATGGGAATCCTTCAATACTTCTTATAAATTCCATCTATTTCACTCCTTAAATAAAGATTAATAAGTGCTTATATATAACAATATGATTAAACCAATGTCAATTTAGATAACTATAAGCCCAATTATTGGAAATTTTAGTCTGTGGTAAAATATTTGAATTATGAAATGGAGAGTATCATGTTAAGTTCACCAACTACTACAGCCAAGCACAGGAACAGTTCATAACTTTTTAGAATTACAAAGAAAGGATCGAAATATGGAAAAAGAAAACCTCGTAATCGCAAAATTTAAATCTGGAGATGGTATCTTCGAAAAATTCATGGGATGGATGCAATCAGATGAAGGAATGGGCGTACGAAAAAGTATGGCTTATCCTGAAAAGACAGTCCCCGGAATAGCACCAGACAAAAGTTATATTATGTTTAAAATCTCCGTGCATAACGAAGAAGCTTTGAAAGAATTGGCTTCAGGTAAGAACGCGATAGCAAAACCCATTTTCGATGAATGTATTGAAAGCATTCAAGTTTGGAAATGCAATCCAGTGGAGCTATAATTTCAGTAAATTTGGGATGGGAACAATATTTAAAATCACTTATAGACCACACAAATCCAGTCAGTAATTCAAATTAAAACCCAAATCCGTAGCTAAAAATGGATGGTGGGCCAGGATGGACTCGAACCATCGACCTCAGTCTTATCAGGACTGCGCTCTAACCAGCTGAGCTACTGGCCCTAGAACTAATAAACAACTATGCAATTATATCTGAATTTCAATACTTTCATAGTTTTTCGTTGATATTCTGACAACTTGGAAAACAAGTAAGTGTTGTTTTTTTAAGAATTTTTTTAAGATTATCTATCTGGCTACCAATAACCAAACCGCTCTAAATCGGTATTCTAGAGCCAATAGGAACTGCTTGGTGTATAGTAAATCCCAACACTTATTGAAGGTAGCATAATCATGACAAAGAAAAATGGCAAATTTGACTCTATGGCTAATGAACCATTATCACGTAGAGATTATATTGGCTGTGGATGTTTGATTATTATACTTATTGTCATCGGATATGTGGTTTGGCTAATTTACGGGTTGTTATTCTGATTAATACAAGTAAATAATAAGAAAATTAGTACAAATAACATTAGGTGCCAATTTCTTATAAACCAAAACAAGAAAATCTTTGGTCTTTTCATCTTTGTAGGAGCAAATCAAGTAACGTTTTGGATTTTATATACCCAGACTGGAAATATTGCTAATAGTATTGGTATTACTGCTTTCATTAGTATAATTCTTGTTGGTTTTTTATTGGTTGGGTAAAGTAGACCAGCGTAAGCAACAATGATTTTACTTTAATTTTCTTATAATCATAATGTTAAAAACTACAGCACCTGCTATAGACATAGCGACACCACCCCATATACCAGTGCTTAAATTTCCAGTAGTAACGCCTATAATTAAACCCAAAACAACACCAACCATTACCCCAAAGATAGTACCTCCAAGAATAAATGGCCAAATTGGATTGTCAGAATCTATTACGAATGGTGTCTTATCATCCATCTATCTATAATCTGTACATTTAGGCTAGATAACCCTAGCAATCAGGCATGTACCAGACTGTACCTTCTTTATCAAACTTGTGGTAGCCAGAACATCCATTCTCGACAGCGGCTGCTTCAGCAGCTTCAGCGGTTTCATAGACTATGCCTTCGCACTTTTCTCGTTCACCAGATTCACCAGTGTAGAAGTGATGACCCATTTCTCCGTTCTTTTTACTTTCTCCATCGGCGTCAGTAGGAGTATCAGCCATAACAAGCGTAGTGGTCATTACCAAAATAACCAAAACCGCTGTAACACCTATTAAAGCACTAAAATATATTCTTGAAATCATACCGGTATCATATCACAGATGTGTATTTACAGTATTGCATCCACAATTTTTTGCTTATAAGGGTAGCCATATTTAATTTTGGTATAATGGCTCTATGCAAAAACTAATTATCATATGTACTTGGCCGATTCGCATATTATTCTGGCCAGTAAAGTATATTTCCCGTTCATATTTCAGTGAATCAACTAACTTAAATAAAAATCGTGAATCTAAAAAATATCATTTTAATGATGCTGGATTAGATGGTGGCGACTTAGGCTAAACAATTATTCATCAGGCATCAAGCAATTGGATTATAAATATATGGAATCTTCACAAGCTAATAATATAATCGCATCCATAATGAAAGGTTCATTTGACTTAAACGTCAAAACATTACCCAATACTCAATCGTTAATGCGTATGGATGCAATCGATACTGCAAAACATGCATTTGAATCTGAAATGGATGGATTTGCTTTAAATTCTAGTGAATATCTTACAACTCCTTCTGCTCAAATCCTTAATCGCATGTATCCTGGCATCAATATTGAAGGGTCTATCCCATTAAATCTCCCACTAAAACAAAACGTATTTGAGAGCACTGAAAATGCAGCAAATATCGGTACTAAAATTGTACGGCTAAACCAAACTGTAAGCCCCGACTCCACTGATAACCTTTCATATTTAGAAAAACTTACTGCTACGATTAAAAACCACGATATGTTGTTGATATGTGAAAATCTCTCCATAGATGAATCAAAATCAATTCTTAAATTCGCAAAAAATGTTGGAATAAATAAATTCATGACCTACCACGATATAGAATCTGAATTAATCGAAAACCTAAAACAGTTGGTCAATCTTGGAGCACACATAGAATTAGCATTTAGTGACGTTATGCCACTATCATCCAAGATGACAATTGAAAAGATATGTACAACCATAAAAGAACTCGGGGTAGACTCTTGTATTGCTACGACTAGATTTGGAAATATTGAATTACCACCACCTGCAGAAGGAATGAGGATGTTTATAGCATGCTTGTTGGAAAAAGGCTTCTCTGAAAAAGATATCAATAAATTGGTTAAAGAAAATCCGAAGAAACTGATTACATAATTAATTTCTTTGAGAAAGAAGGTTTTTAACTTCTTTAATATATCCAAATTTTAACCGAGCTATACCCTTAAGATCCTCAATAGCAGTTTTAATAATTTTAACCCTAGTGTCTGGGTCATCTACCCATCTAACAGGAATTTCTTTTACTTTATATTGGTTCTTAATAGATAATACAATCAATTCACTATCAAAAAACCATCCATTATCTTTCACGAAAGGAAGTAATTGATCAGCTAACTTGGAATTTATTGCTTTAAAACCACATTGGTAATCACTGATATATAAAGGTCTAAATCCTTGTATAAAAACGATGCGCATTATAAAGCTATAGATTCTAGAGATTAATTCTCTATTCAACGGTCGGCCTATAACTTTTGATCCCTTCTTCAATCTAGACCCAATTACCAAATCGCAAGATTCATCTCTTATTGAATCTAACATACTTGGCAAAACTGATAAGTCAGTTGATAAATCCACATCCATGTAGCAGTGAATATCAAAGCCTGAATCAAGCCATGCCGTTCGTAAAGCACGACCTCTACCTCTTAATTCTAATCTAGTGTAAACAACTTCAGTGAATCTGTTCACTAATTCTTTTGATATTTCCGCAGTTTTATCTGTGGAACCATTATCAACTATATTTATTTTCCAATCATAATTAGTAAGCGATGATGATATGGATTCATGCAACTTGTTTATACTGTTAAACAAGCTCAATTCTTCATTCAAAACAGGTATAACTATTTGCAATGAGGTTTTCATTTATTATAAAAGTCGGTTTTTAGTGTTTAAAATGCCTAACACCTGTAAATGCCATCGTAATATTGCAATCATTTGCGGCTTCTATCACTTCTTCGTCTCTAATTGAGCCACCAGGTTGTATTATTGTAGAAATACCGTTATCCGCAGCCATTATGATGCTATCTTTAAAAGGAAAAAATGCATCTGAAGCCAAAACACAATCCTTCGCTTTATCTCCTGCAGCCCTGAGAGCCAAGTGAACACTATTTACTCGGTTAGGCTGACCGGCTCCTAAGCCAATTATAGATTTATCTTTTACCAATAAAATGCTATTAGACTTAACATGCTTACAAGCTTTCCAAGCAAATTCCATATCTGAAATCTGATTTTTAGCAGGCAATTTTTCAGACACAATGGTCCAATCATCATATTTTTCTTCACTAGAATCAGTAGTTTGAACCAATACCCCTCCCACTATTGAACGCAACTCAATCTTATTATCTTCAAATCCACTGACCTCCAAAATTCGTGCTCTTTTTCTTTTCTTAAATATTTCTAATGCCTTTTCTTCATATCCTGGCGCAATTATCACATCATACAAAACCCCTTTCATTGCCTCTGCTGTTTCTTTCTCAACCTTTTTATTAAAAGCAACTATCCCACCATAAGCAGAAACAGGATCACCATTATAAGCACCAGTATAAGCTTCAACCTGTTTTGACCTACTTGATAATCCACAAGGGTTAGTATGCTTAATAATAGCTACTGTGTTTTCTTTAAAATCATTTACGATTCTAAATGCAGAATCAGCATCAAGTACATTTGAATAAGACAATTCTTCACCACTATGTTGAACCAATTCTCCTAAACCAACAGATGATTTTTCAAAATCTACTCCACTATACAAAGCGGCTTTTTGATGAGGGTTTTCTCCATATCGCAATTGTTTAACTTTTCTATACGGCAATGACAAATGTCCGTTAAATTCACTAGCAGTATCTGCAAAATATTTTGCTATTACTGCATCATAAAAAGCAACATGATTAAAAGCTTTACTAGCAAGATGTTTTCTATCTTCTAAACTCAACTTGTCAGGAAGTTTTTCAACAACCCAAGAATAGTCGTCTGGATCAACTAATATAACTACATCGGCGTAATTTTTTGCTGCAGACCTTATCAATGTGGGACCGCCAATATCAATATTTTCAATTATTTCATCCAAATCTTCAGGGTTAGCTTGGGCAATCTTTTCAAACGGATAAAGATTAACAGCTACCAAATCAATAGTAGAGATACCCTGAAATGACAATGAAGATATATGAGAAGGATCATTTCTTTTGGCAAGAATTCCTCCGTGAATATGAGGGTGAAGAGTCTTAACTCTGCCATCAAGCATTTCTGAAAAACCAGTGATTTCTGATACTTCTATGGCCGAAATACCTTCATGCGAGTTAATAGCTTTTGCACTTCCTCCCGTGCTTATCAATTCATAACCTTTTGTTTTTAAATCAACAGCTAGGTCTACTATTCCTGATTTTTCATAAACACTTATTAAAGCTTTCATATCTTTCAAAAATTCTCCAAATCAAATACGGTATCGATAAATAAACAATACCGTTTTTATATTTTTAGCTAAACAAATTTAACTTGATCACCGTTATTTCTTTCCTGAATTTCTCCAATCACAATAACTTCAGGCAAAATTGACCTGATATTATTCGCTGCTTCAGGAGTTGCTATCAGTATCATTCCTAATCCCATATTAAATACTCGAAACATTTCACTCGAATCTACTTTCATCAATTTTTCCAATAAATTGAAAAGAATGGGTATATCCCAACTACTCAAATTTATAATTGCAGCTAAATCACTAGGCAGCGCTCTTGGTAAATTTTCAGAAATACCCCCTCCTGTTATATGAGCCATGCTTTTTATATTGTTTTTCACCTGTTTTATCAACGGATGATAAGGTTTATGGGGCGTTGTTAAGGCTTGACCTAATTCGCACTTAAGTTCATCAAAATACTTCGTAAGCAATTTGGATTCATTATCTAAATTCAGCTTATTTCTTATTAAAGAAAATCCGTTAGTATGTATTCCATTAGAAGCCAAACCAAGAACAATGTCTCCGACATTTACTGATGACGACTTCAAAAGATTACGTTCAGATACAATACCTACAGAGAAACCTACAATTTCTATATCTTTATTTGAGTAAACCCCAGGCATTTCTGCAGTTTCTCCACCTATAAGAGAACATTCGGATATTTTACATGCGTCTCCAATCCCCTTCCCAATTCGTGCGATAATATCTGATACTAATTCACCTGTAGCTATATAGTCCAAGAAAAATAAAGGATCAGCCCCAGTTGTTAATACATCATTAACACAGGCGTTCACTACATCATGCCCTAATTTTTCATATTCATTTAAGGCAACCGAAATTCTTGATTTTGTACCAACTCCATCTGTACTTGAAACCAACAAAGAGTCAGAAGAATTGTTCAACCTATATACAGCACCAAATCCACCTACACCTTCGACAACATTCTTGTCATAAGTAGATTTCGCTATCTTAGATAAAAAACTCACAGTTGTTTCAGCTGCATCCCTGTTTACACCTGCATCTCGATAGGCATCTCTGCAACGATTCAAATCCATTTCAATCACCTAAACCCACGATAAATCAAAAAACACTAACGGAACCAAGTCTATATATCATACTTCTAGAGACAACTTATCCATCTCTAATTGAACAGGTATTGGGTGGTTACCGGTAAAACAACCCATACAAACATTTGATTCCTCCGCTTTAACAGCCTTCAAAAGACCAGCATGACTCAAGTATCCCAAAGAGTCAGCTTCTATAGTATCTTTTATTTCATCAATACTATTGTTGGCAGCAATAAGCTCTTTGCGAGTGGGGAAATCAACTCCAAAATGGCACGGGAATTTTATTGGAGGTGCACATATACGTAAGTGAATCTCACTTGCACCTGCATTACGCAATAATGAAACTACTGGTTTACTGGTTGTCCCTCTAACAATACTGTCGTCCACGACCACTAAACGCTTTCCTTGAATCAACTCTCTTAGTGGATTCAATTTAACCTTCACACCCACTTCACGCATACGCTGGTCTGGATTTATAAAGGTCCTGCCAACATACCTATTTTTCACTAAACCTTCTCCAAAAGGTATACCCGATTCTTCTGAATATCCAACGGCCGAAGCGGTAGCGGAATCGGGTACGCCAATCACCATGTCAGCCTCAACAGGATGTTCTCTGGCTAGCTCTTTACCCATAAGTAACCTGCTCTTATAAACCAATTTCCCATCTATTTCACTATCTGGACGGGCAAAATAAATATGCTCAAAAACACAAAAGGAACATTTTTCCATATCCTTTTGATAAATTGATTTATACCCTTGGGAATCAAATATAATAGCCTCTCCTGGATTCACTTCTCTTACATATTTCGCCCCAACATTATCCAACGCACAGCTTTCTGATGCTATTATCCATCCTCCATTAACCTTTCCGAAGCAAAGAGGTCTGACTCCAAGTGGATCGCGTACGGCTATCAACTCTTTTTCTGTCATTAAAGTTAATGAATATGCCCCTTGGACTTTCCTCATCAAATAGGCTATTCTTCCTTCCCATGTACTAGCGGGGGCGTTTGATACGATTTTAGCTATTACTTCCGAATCACTACTAGTATTGAAATCATAACCTAATTCTTCCATCTCTCTTTTTAATTCAAGCGAGTTGACTACATTACCATTATGAGCGATAGCTAACTTGAAATTTCCTCCATCCACAACTATAGGTTGAGCATTTTTGATATTACTCGTACCTGTAGTTGAATATCTTGTATGGCCAATAGCTATATCTCCCGTTAAATAATCAAGGTCTTCATCTTTGAAAACATGAGTTACTAGCCCCATACCAGTGCGCAATTTAATTTTATGACCGTCTGCACTTGCTATGCCGGCACTTTCTTGTCCTCTATGCTGTAAAGCATATATCCCATAAAATGCCAGCCTTGACACATCTCCATTTGGGTCATAAACACCAACTATTCCACATTCCTCACCAAATTTCTTATCAAATTCCGGATTGGTCATTTTATTGCTACACCAATTAGTTAAGATTTACACACTTGGTTTATAACTTAAAACCCGTGAAAACTTTACTACATATCAACGACTTATTTAACAACTTTATCCGACTTTAAAGGGATAATTTTTAATAATGAAGGGACAACAAAAATCAACAGGGTAAGTGATGTCAATCCGATGACACTATTGATTATTAAAGCCATGCTTGGATTAAACAAAGTAGCAGAGACTCCTATAATAATTGCACCAAATGGTCCTGTTCCAATAGCAAGACTAACCACTCCCAAAGCCTTGCCTCTATAATCTATATCTGAAACCAAAACTACAATCGCTGCCTGCATGGTACTAAATCCAGCGGCACCAATACCCAATAATCCCAAAGTAATTAAACTGAAGTAATAAGAATCAGATATTCCTAATCCAAAAAGAGCCAAAAACGTAACAAAGCATCCCACAATGAATATCAAGCCATGGCGTCTTATTTTAGGTATAGAAGCAACTAGTAATGCCCCGGTTAAAGCACCTACTCCAAACATACCTTGAAGTGTCCCCATTTTAGTTGGTCCCACATAAAGGACTTGCTTGGCAATTATTGGGATTAAATGTGAATAAGAGAAAAGAAACAAGTTCATTACAAACGTTATCCCAATTACACTTAAAATTAGTTGATTAGAACTCACGTATTTGATTCCATCAATCATATTTATAGGTCTACTGGATTGATTTTGTTTCTTAATATTGGTTTCAAGTTTCAAATTCCACATCAATACGCAGGCCAATAGATGCAATATTAAAAGTACTATGAAAACCAAATGGTTGCCATAAAGACTAGAAATCCCAATTATTGCACCCGCCATAATTGGACCGATACTGAGACTTAAACTCATAGCAACTGAATCTAGTGCAAACCCGTTAGTTGCTCCTTCTTCTTTTAAAATATCATGTACCATTGATCTCCTAGAAGGCATTTCAACTGAATAACCTATACCAGTAATCAAAGCAGCTATATAACAATGCCAGAATTCCAATAATTCAAGTGAAACAATGACAAGAATAAATGAAATCCCAACCAAACACGTTATTTGCGTAAACAAGAGGATTTTCTGCCTATTCCATACATCAGCTAAATATCCAGCTAGAACGCCCAACACAAACATTGGGAACATACAAAAAAAACCAACTAATGAAACATAAAAAGATGAATCTGTAAGCTCAACAACTATCCATCCATACGCAGTTACTTGACCCCATCTTGATATATAAGAAAGTAGATTGAATATCCACAAAATACGATATTGTGAAGTTTTAAAAGATGCAAATGTATTCATAATTATTAATAAAATAGAGAAGATAAAATGCACCCGCTCCTTAGCAGGAATACAAATCAATGAATCAACACCTAGGTGGCACTGATAATACACCTTACTAGCTTGACACTTTATTTGCCATGGTTTTAACATGAAAGTTAGCTAGCGCCAATTTTTATCTAAATATAAATTATTTGGTGTCTACAATTAATCAACGAGGAGGTTAGCGTTGAATACGACAATTATCGTAACCGCGCTCTTATCCATTCTCGTTGGCCTTTTATTAGGCACAGTTGTTGGTTATTTTTACAAATGGCTTTTAAATTTCAAACGAAGAGAAGAAGCAAAGGAAGAAGCCCAAGTCATTCTTGACACAGCTAAGAATAAAGAACGAGACATAATCTTAGAGGCGAAAGAGGAGGCAATTAAAATAAGATCAGCTGGTCAAGCTGAAATTAGAGAGAGACGTTCTGAAGTTAATAAAATCGAAAATAGACTTTCTTTCAGAGAAGAAAAAATAGACCAAAAATCAACCGAGATTGAGAAAAAAGAACGCGATTTAAATCAAAAAGAAACTGAAATAAATAAGGCTTCTGACGAAGTTGAAACGATTCGCCGGTCTCAGGTAGAAAAAATGGAGGAAATAGCAAATTTAACTATATCAGAAGCACAAACTCAACTTTTAGACCAAGCTGAGCATGATATACAAAGAGAGATATCAATTCTTTATCGCGACATTGGGCGAAAAGCAGATTTAGAAGCAGAAAACAAAGCTAGAGAAGTAATCGGAATAGCTATACAAAAACTTGCTTCAGATGTCGTGTCAGAAGCTACATTAACAACTGTACCATTACCGTCAGACGAATTGAAAGGACGGTTAATTGGCCGCGAGGGCCGAAACATAAGAGCGATAGAAAAAGCTACGGGTGTGGATTTATTAATAGATGAAGTCCCTGAAGTAGTTACTTTATCTTGTTTTGATCCAATAAGACGCGAGATAGCTAGGCTATCAGTGACTAAACTTATCGCAGATGGCAGAATTCATCCGGCAAGAATAGAAGAAGTTGTAGAAAAATCTACGGATGAACTGACTAAAACTATAGGTAAAATAGGACAAGATACGATTCTAGATACAAGGGTAAGAGGAGTAAATCCCGAATTATCCAACTTACTTGGAAGGCTCCAATACAGGTTCAGCTATGGTGAAAACGTACTCACCCACAGTATAGAAGTAGCCTATATTGCAGCTGCGATTGCAGCAGAAATAGGAGGCGATGTTAAAGTCAGCAAACTTGGCGGATTATTACATGATATAGGTAAATCCCTTACTCATGAAGTTGAAGGTCCTCATGCTGAAATAGGTGCAAATGTAGCAGAAAAAAATAATATACCAAAACATGTTTGCGCAACAATAAGAGAACATCATGATGATGACCATAGCTCCGTTGAGTCTTATATAGTCGCTGCCGCTGATGCTATAAGTGCAGCCAGACCAGGAGCACGAAGAGATACTGTTGAACAATACATCAAAAGGATGGAAGCATTAGAAGATGTCGCAGGCAGTTTTGATGGTGTAGAAAAATGTTTCGCTGTTCATGCTGGACGCGAAGTAAGGGTTATGGTTGAACCGGAATCTATCGATGATTTAGAAGCTAATAAAATGGCAATTGGAATCGTAAAGAAAATCGAAGAGGAACTTGCTTATCCAGGACAAATAAAAGTCACTGTAATAAGGGAAAGCAGATCAATAGAATACGCTCGTTAGAAGTCAATCGTTCAAGTGGATAGTAATCACAAATACAGACTACTATCCACTATAAATTGATTAAATCCGACAACCAATAACGGCTATTATATTTTATGAAAACATATATCATTGATATATCGCATTTCTAAAAATCGGCTGATTTATCTTATAAATATTGATACCATTTATTATTGCAATATCCTCATATTTCTTAGGAGGAATCCCTACAGGATACCTCCTAGTTAAATTCACAAAAAATGTGTCCCCATTAAATTTCGCGTATAAAAATACTGGAGCATCGAACGCTAGTGAAATTTCAGGCAAGATGATCGGTTTAATAGTTGGAACATCCGATTGCTTAATTAAAGGTACTTTGCCAATAATAATATGTAAAATATTAGAACAACCGAATTACCTCCAAGCAATCGTTGGTATTTTGTGCGTTATTGGACATAACTGGTCACCATACCTTAAAACCAGAGGTGGAAGAGGAGTCGCTACGTCTATAGGTATTTTAATTGCTTTCCAAATGTGGTGGAGTTTACTAATTTTCACTATATTAATAGCAGTCATGGGAAGATTCATTTTTAAAGACACCGCTATTTGGGTATTACTTTCATTTATATCATTGCCATTTATAGGACATCAATTTGATAACGAACCATCGTTGACTTTCACATGGGTTTTTCTATTGTTAATCATAATATTTAAAAGAATCACCGGAAATTGGGAAAACCCTACAATCCATAACAAATTTCAATTAACATTAATGAACCGACTTTTATTTGACAGGGACATTAAATCAAAAACAAATTGGGACCACAAAATCTTATAACATACGAGAATCAAATCAATATTGGCAGAACAATCTTCAAAACCTATGTATTGCTATAAACATCCATCTACACAAGCCAATCTTACTTGTACCAGATGCGAAAACCCTATTTGCATTCAATGCATGACTAGATCCCCTGTAGGGTTTCGATGCGTAGATTGCAGCAAGCCTGAGGAGATACCAACTTATGATATAAATCTATTAACCCTATCCAAGGCTATAGTTGTGTCCCAGTTCACCGCTATGATTTTAGGTGTATTGTTAGTTTTTCTTTCTGCAGTATTAGTAATAGATTTTTTCATTGCTACAATATTTTTTGTAGCTTCATCATTTTTGACAACTGAAATCATCAATAAATCCACAAACTATAAAAAAGGTACAAAACTTCAAATCACAGCAATTTTATCTGTTGCAACAATTTATGTGATATATAATCTATTCAGCCCACATTTTTTGATTTCTACGCACATTTTGGCTTTATTACTAGGTTCTTATGTTGGTTACATACGTCTAAAATAATAACCTGCAGAAATATATATTTATAATCAGAAACTTATATTTATCTGAGACTAAAATCCAACTGGAGGATCTAATTGCTTAAAACTATAGCAGCAGGCTCATTAAGGTCTGAGAACGTTAATCAGGTTGTTACACTTGCAGGTTGGGTAGACAGGCGTAGAGACCATGGCAATCTAATATTTATCGATTTAAGAGATTCCTCAGGAATAACACAGATTGTATTTGATCAAACACTTGACTCTTCTATGCACCAATCAGCTTCTTTATTGAGGAATGAATGGGTAATTCAAATAATCGGGAATGTTAGAGAAAGACCTGATGGCACCATTAATCCGGAATTAGAAACCGGCGATGTTGAAGTAATCGTATCTTCTTTGAATATTCTAAACGAATCCAAAACGCCTCCTTTTTACATAAACAAAGAAGAAGATAGCGACGAACTGTTAAGAATGAAGTATAGATACTTAGACCTTCGAAAACCCAAAATGCAAAATATTGTCAACATAAGGCATCAAGCGGTGAAGTTTATAAGGGACTTTTTGACAGAACAAGGTTTTTTAGAAATTGAAACTCCAATACTTATTAAAAGCACTCCTGAAGGTGCTAGAGACTATTTAGTACCAAGTCGACTTTATCCCGGCAAATTTTATTCCCTTCCTCAATCTCCACAACAATTAAAACAATTATTGATGTCTGCTGGATTTGAAAAATACTTCCAAATAGCTAGATGTTTTAGAGATGAAGATCCGAGGGCTGATCGACAACCAGAATTTACTCAACTGGATCTTGAAATGAGCTTCGTTGAATCTGATGATATCCTCAGTCTTATAGAAAAACTATATTATGATTTGGTCAAGTCTATAACTCCTAATAAAAAAATCAGGTTCCCTTTCCCAAGAATTCCATACAAGCAAGCAATCGAAAAGTACGGTACAGATAAACCTGATTTAAGATTTGGTATTGAAATGTCAACTGTTGTCGAATGGGCTGACAAAACAGATATAAATATACTTAAAACGATAATTTCTAATAATGGTACTGTGAAATCGCTTAGTGCTCCGGGATGCGGGAATTATACAAGGGGACAAATATCCGAACTCGAAGAATTAGTTAAAAACTGTGGCGGAAAAGGACTTATGTGGATTGCCATTTCAGACCAGGCACATTCAATTGAGAAACTCACCATCGAAGATATCAAGTCACCGGTGTCAAAAGTATTGAAATTACACGAAATCCAAGAAATAGCATCAATATTATCTTCTAAACCTGGTGATTTAATATTAATAGTAGCTGGTCAAGAAAAAATCGTGAATCAATCTCTTGGTTTAATAAGAGATCACCTTGGGACCATACTTGGCTTAAAGGATCCCAACTCATTTGAGTTTGCATTCATAATTGACTTCCCCCTATTTGAATGGAAAGAAGAGGAAAAAAGATGGGATGCGGCCCATCATCCATTTACCATGCCAATAAAAGAACATTTAGATATCATTAGTAGCGATCCGTCAAAAGTCATCGCTCATTGCTATGACCTAGTATGCAACGGGCTTGAGTGCGGAAGCGGAAGTATCCGAATTCATTCGAGAGAATTACAGGAAGAGGTATTTGGGGTTTTAGGATATTCCAAAGACGAAGTAGCTTCTCGCTTCGACCAGTTACTGACAGCATTTGAATATGGCACACCCCCTCATGGAGGTATTGCTACAGGAATAGAAAGGCTGGTTATGTTATTAGCAGGTACAGACAATATAAGGGATGTTGTTGCATTTCCTAAAACGCAAAGTTTTATAGACCCACTATTTGATGCGCCAGACCATGTCCCAGACGAACAATTGGATGAGCTTCATATCAAAGTTAATCATATTGAAACATAGATTTTATACACAATAATAAAAACATTGGAGGTCAATAATGTTCGATATTTTAATTCATGGCGGAACAATTATCGACGGATCAGGCGTAACACGCTTTAAATCAGATATCGGTATTAAAGGTGACAAAATTGAAACTATAGGAGATCTTAAGAATCACCAAGCAAAACGTATTATAAACGCAACTGGCTTAATTGTTTCACCGGGTTTCATTGATGCACACGCCCACCATGATGGTGTACTACTTATAGACCCTCAGCATGCAAGCGGATTACGTCAAGGAGTGACTACAGAAATATTAGGCCAAGATGGTTTATCTTATGCGCCCCTATCAAAAGAAAATTACAAAATGCAAAGACAATATTTAAGCGGGATATTAGGTTTGCCTCCAGAAAACTTAGATATGAGCAGCGTAAAAGCTTTTAGAGCTAATTATCATAAAAAAGTTTCAATAAACACAGCATACCCTGTCTCGCATGGAGCTCTCAGGATGGAAGCAGTCGGGTTCCACGATCTTCCATTAACAGGAAAAACTCTTGAACATGCAAAATCTTTACTATCAGAAGGTATGGAACAAGGTTCTGTAGGGTTGGCAACAGGCATGTCCTACCATCCAAATGCTTGGAGCACTACTGAAGAACTCATTGAACTTTGTAAGGTGGTAGCAAAAGCAGGGGGTGTCTATATCACTCACTTAAGAGATGTTAATCCAGACCGAGGGTACGGTGGAGGAGGTATTCCGGAAGCTATTGAAATTGGTAAAAGGTCTGGTGTTAAAGTACATTTTTCACATACAAGGACTTCCGCGGAAAACGCTGGTAAAATCAACGAAGTACTGGAACTAGTTGATAAAGGGAAAAAAGACGGTGTTGATTGTACATTAGAACTATATCCATATCCAACTGGAAGCACATTTTTGTTGAGTAGCCTACCAAGCTGGGTTCATGACGGTGGACCCGATAAAATATTGGAAAGATTAAAAGACAAAGCTACAAGGACTAAAATAATTGAAGCGCTAGAATTGAATACGAAAAGGCCTCTTCACGATTGTGTTCTCTCTCACTTACCAAACAATCCTCAGTTTGAAGGCATGACCATACCAGAAATAGCAGACATAAAGAATAAATCAATTGGTGATTTAGCTCTAGATATGTTAATCGAGGAAAATTTACAAGTTGGTTTTTGGCTGAGCCCTCCAACTAACATAGCTGCATGGAGACAGGTTAGCCAAGACTGTATGGAATTCCTTTCAAGGCCAGATTATATGATTGGAAGTGACTCAATCCCTCTTGGCAGTACACCACATCCAAGAGCATACGGGACATTTCCAAGATTTGTAGGAAGACTTAGAAGACAATTCAATGTAATGAGCCTAGAACAGGTAATCCAAAGGGCATCAGATAACCCTGCGCAACGATTTAGGATATCAAAAAGAGGTAGAATTCAAGAAGGATATTATGCAGATATAGTAGTATTCGACGATGAAAGAATCATAGATACAGCTACTTATGATGATCCTAAACAATTTCCTGTAGGTATACCATATGTCTTGGTAAACGGTAGTGTTGCTGTAGACCAAGAAATATGTACTGGAATTTTTTCAGGATATGCAGTTCCTTAATAAGAATCTATGAAATTTTTAAAGGCATATGACTAATCAATATGAAATAAGACCTATATCAGACAAAGAATTCGGTAAATTCTCTGAAACTAGTGCTAGAGCATTTGGATTCGATCAAGATGCCGGATATTTATCTCTTAAAAAATCCTATTTCGATTTTGATAGAACATTGGCAGTAATCCACAATAACGGAATTGTAGGCGGTTGCGTATCATCTAAATATTTACTAAACATTCCTGGAAATCAAGCCAATGTTGCCGCAATATCAGATGTGTCAGTTTTACCAAATCATAGACGTAAGGGACTATTAACCAAGATGATGCGATCTCAACTATTAGATCTCCATGATAGAGGAGAATTATTCGCCGCACTTTGGGCAGAAGAAAGTCCTATATATGGAAGATTTGGATATGGCATTGGTTCTTTACACGAAAACTGGATCATACATCGCCAAAATAATGCTTTTAACACTCGAATAAATGACAACGGAATAGTTGAGTACATAGACCAAACAAAGATAGAAGAATTATTGCCTAAAATCTACAAAAACGCAACAACGGATGTACCTGCAGTAATTCAGAGACCTGAAATGTATTGGAAGGTTATATCAGAAGATTTTGAATCAAAGCGCAACAACGAAAGTAAAATGCAACATGTGATTTATCGCCTCGATAAAGACATTAAAGGATACGCAAGTTATAGAACAGTCTCCGAAGGCATATCGATTCATGAATTAATGGCAACAGACTTAAATTCAACTGTAGGTCTTTGGAGATTTTGTCTAGATATGGACTTAAGGCTGCAAGCACAAATTTATCGAAGACCCCTAGATGACATATTACCCATGTTGTTAATTGATCCGGGAAAATTATCAAGAACAATAAAAGAAGGATTATGGCTCAGACTTTTAAATGTCCAAAAAGCGCTAGAACTAAGGAAATATTCTTTGGAAACTAGGCTGGTGTTAAAAGTAATTGATTCCTTTTGTGATTGGAACAATCAAACATTTGAACTCCATGCTAGCGATAATGAAAACTTATGCACTCCTTCGAGTTTAAAACCTGATATTTGCATATCTGCATCTGACTTAGCTTCAGTTTACCTAGGCACCATAAAATTCTCCACTTTATTAAAATGTGGAAGAATACAAATAGAAACTGATACTGCCGTACTTAAAGCTGATATGATGTTTTCTTATAAACATGCTCCATGGAGTCCATTTTATTTTTAATAATTAAAACCTAATTCAACTTATCATTTGAGGAATAGTATGAACCAAGATATATCTCCAGAACTATACGAACTACGAAAAAGAATAAGGCATTCTGCAGCTCATGTAATGGCGGATGTTACTACAAAGATATTCCCTGACGCTAAATTAGCTATTGGACCTCCTACTGACGATGGATTTTACTATGATTTTCTTACTGACACGCCCTTTACCGACCAAGACTTAGAAAAAATTGAAGACGAAATGCGTAAAGTTATAAAGAACAATTTAGTATTCGAATATTCGGAATATACTAAAGAAGAAGCCCTTAAACTAAATTCTAAAGAACCTTTGAAAACAGAAATCATCGAGGGAATCCCTCCTGAAGAACCCATATCCACATATAGACATGGAGATTTCGAAGACTTGTGTGCAGGCCCCCATGTTGAATCCACCGGTAAAATACCAGCTTTTAAACTATTAAACGTTGCGGGTGCTTATTGGAGGGGAGATGAAAATAAACCAATGCTACAAAGAATTTATGGTACTGCATTTGAGTCTAATAAAGCGCTGAAGCAACATTTATATAGATTGAGTGAAGCAAAAAAGAGAGACCATAGAATACTTGGGAAACAACTAGATTTATTTTCTATCAACGACCAGGTTGGAGCTGGTTTAGTAATTTGGCACCCTAAAGGAGCATTGGTTAGAACAATAATTGAAGACTTTTGGAGAAATTTCCATAGAAAAAATGGTTACGACCTCGTATATTCCCCGCATATTGGCAAATCAAATCTTTGGGAAACAAGCGGGCACCTTGAATTTTTTAAAGAAAACATGTTTTCCAGTATGGAAATGGATGGCCAAGATTATTATTTGAAACCAATGAATTGTCCCTTCCATATAACCTATTATAAGTCTGCTTTAAAAAGCTATCGGGATCTCCCTTTAAGACTTGGGGAATTAGGAACTGTATACAGATATGAACGAGGAGGTGTACTCCATGGTCTGTCTCGCGTACGTGGAATGACTCAAGATGATGCCCATATTTTTTGTAGGCAAGACCAAGTAAAAGATGAAGTAAATAAAGTGTTGGACCTTACAATAGAAATGCTTTCATATTTTGGTTTAACAGAATACCAGTTAAATCTTTCAACTCGTCCAGATAAAGCAGTTGGAGATGATACGCAATGGGACATTGCAATATCTGCTTTAAGAGAAACTCTTGAAGAAAGAAAAATAGAATATGGCATTGATGAAGGGGGAGGTGCTTTCTATGGCCCAAAAATTGATTTACATATTAAAGATGCGTTAGGTAGAGCTTGGCAATGTACAACAGTACAATTTGATTTCAATTTACCCGAAAGATTCGACCTGAAATATATAGCCGAAGACGGAACCGATCACAAACCATATATGGTACATAGAACGCTTCTAGGAACGATGGAACGTTTTATAAGCGTATTGATTGAACACTATGCAGGATCGTTACCAATCTGGTTATCACCAGTCCAAGTGATGATTATCCCCATAGCAGATAGCCATCACGACTATTCCAGTAAAATCCACAAGCAGCTAGAGGAATCGGATATTAGAGTTGAGAGTGATCTAAGAAATGAAAGAATGAATTCAAAAATAAGAAATGGGCAATTAAATAAAATTCCATACATGATTATATTGGGTGATAAAGAAATGGAAAATAACACTATTTCAATTCGTTCTAGAGATGGGCAAAATATCCCACCTACAACAATCGCAGATTTCTTATCTAAAATCAAAGAAGAATGTAAAACGCCCGGATGATAAATTTATGGTTAATAACAAAGAATGGCCAATGTTAACATTATTGCTCAACACCTATCCATATGCTATAGTCGATATATACAATAATTTAGCTAGGGAGTATTAGTAATACCAAGAGAATATAGAATAAACAAACTTATAAAAGCTAGGGAAGTGCTTGTAATAGATGAAACAGGTACCCAACTAGGCACCATGAATACTAACGAAGCCGTTAAGTTGGCTACAGACAAAGAATTGGACCTTGTAGAAGTAGCAGCTGCATCCTCTCCACCAGTGTGTAGAATTTTGGATTATGGGAAGTTTAGATACCATAACACACGAAAAGAACGTGAATCTAAAAAAGACCAAAAATCTAAAAATTCCAATGTTTTAAAAGAAGTAAGATTTAAACCAAGAATTGGCGAGCATGATAAGATGGCAAAAATACGTAAAGTCCAGAGCCTTCTAGCAAGCGGTTCAAAAGTGAAAGTTAGTGTAATGTTTAGAGGCAGAGAGATAACCCACCCAGAGACTGGAATGGCAGTATTGAAATCTGTAGCAGATGAGATCGCAAATCAAGCGGCAATGGACAAAAGACCTGGTTTTGAAGGAAGATTCTTGACCATGACACTTAGTCCTGTTAAAAATAAAGTAGCCTCATCAACCACTGAAATTTAACTAACCTATTCATTTAAAAGTTTAACTCAAGGAGATAGTTGTGCCAAAACTTAAAACACATAAAGGTGCTGCTTCTCGTTTTAAGGTAACGGGAACCGGCAAAATTTTGCGGATGAAGGGTAATCGAAGTCATTTGAGAAGAAAAAAGGCAGCGAGCACTAAAAGACTGTACTCGCGAAATATTTTACTTAGTTCTGCAGATGAATCCAGAATACGTAAGTTGCTAAATTAACGATTTTAAAAGTAGGTGAATAAAATTGACTCGTATAACTAGAGGGGTAACAAAAAAACAAAGACACAAAAAGGTGTTATCTCTTACAAAAGGACACAAAGGTTCCCGTAGTAAACTATATAGGATTGCTAAAGAATCCATGCTTCACGCGCTTCATTATGCATATGTCCATCGCAGAGAAAAGAAAGGCGACATGCGTAAATTATGGAACGTACGAATTAATGCCGCAGCTAGACTCAATGGACTTTCATACTCTCAGTTGATAAGTGGATTAAAAACTGCAGGTATTACGATTGATAGAAAAATGCTTTCCGAAGTCGCAGCGAAAGACCCAGAAGCATTTACATTCATTGCAAATCAGGCTAAGCCTTCCAATTAACCCACATAATCACAACTTCATCTAAATAACATACTCTTCCTTATTCAGGTTTAGTACGTTTTTCCAATAACGCAGCAAATGCAGGTACTACTATAACTAAAGCCATACCGAGTATGATAATAAATAAAGGTACCTCGTCACCAGCAAATTTAGGACTAGGACCGTAGTGTTCCAACAACATAAATACAACGCCAAGTCCTACCGCAAAAGCTGCTACTAAAATTATTGATAGCAACGGGAAAAGTATGAAGTCTTTGCTTTTATTCGCCATTTTTTAGTCTCCACTCTAATTTAGTCTTCGGATTTACCGAAATACATCTTTTTCATTAACAGAATAATCTCCTGATATATCCTGCTCAGCTTTATACCACTTCAAAAATATACTTATCAACAAAGTTAAAAACACACCGCCTCCTCCTACTTTCATTATAATACCACCAATCTGTTGATCTAACATTGCTGATATTCCAAACAATCTTGGAGCATCAATATACCAATCATACAGAGGATCGTTGGAAAATGTAATCATTCCAAAAACTATTATCTGGGCAATAGACAAAAAGAAAAGATAAATTATCCTTAGAGGATAGTTCAGCTTAGGCAAAAGACGTGACCTACTAGCAATAGGCCACCACATTAATATCGCTGTAAATATGAACATAGAATGCTCTATAACATGCACCCAGTGTAAAGATACAGAGTAATGATATAAATATGGCATATGCCATATGGAAAAAGTTAAGTTGAATGAAAAAAATGCTACAAGTGGATGAGTTAACAATTTCATTACATTAGACAAAAATGGAACATTCAAAGATTTGTTGATTGCCTGATCAGGAATTCCAAATATGATTAAAGGAGGCGCCAACAAAGTCAATAGTACGTGTTGCAGCATATGTGCACTAAAAAGATAATTATCGCTAATATAATGCAATGGAGATAAAAGGCAAATCGCTATTATGATTATGCCTAATGTAAAAGCCATTATTTGTCCTGAAGAAACTTCTGTAGCAACTGAATGGTGATTTAACCTACCAACTAAAAACATATAAGCAAGTTGGATCACTGAGAGACCGATGATAACCTCAGGATGCGGATGCCAATGATTCCAAATAATCTGGTAAATACTGGATTCCAATATTTTATGAGTGTCTAAACGAAGTATTTAAAAAGAGTCATCAAAGCAAGACAAATGCATGCAGCTAATACTACACCACCAAAAAACAAAGAAGAAAATAATTTAGAGTCATATTTTAAATGCATATAAAACATTGCTACCAAACCAAATTTCAATCCCGATAAAATAACCAAAACAGGAATTATCCCCCACTTAAGATCTTCTATGTAAAATACTCCAACTTCGATGGCAGTTATAACCACCAAAGTCATAGCGACTTTAAAATATATAGCTGGAGATGGATGATCCTGATGTTCGGAATTAATTGTTTCGTTTATTTTTGAACCTGTATCCATATTAATTTCTCTCTATAGTGTCAATATTAACTAGAATCCCTTAAACACTCCAAATAAATAAACCACTGTAAATATTATAATCCAAACCATATCTACAAAATGCCAATATAAAGCTGCTAGATCAACATCTAGACTTTTTTCAGGGGTTACTCCACCTCTATAAGAATGAAAAAACAAAGACACCAACCAAATCACTCCTAAAGTTACGTGAGCCCCATGAATTCCCGTTAAAGTAAAAAACGTGGTCCCAAACAAATTTACTTGTGGTGTTAAATGGTCATGATGTACAAATGTCCTAAATTCAAAAACTTGGAAAGCTAAAAACGTTGCACCCATTATAGCAGTCGACAGTATCCAAATTCTGAATCCTTTTAAATTTCCTCTATTCAATGCAGAATAGGCTAACACCATACTCATACTACTCATCAACAGTACAAAAGTACTAACTGAAGTGGTAGGTATATCAAATACATCCACAGGGTAAGGACCCACCAATGATTTACCTTGATGTACCAAATACGTGGCAATTAAAGAACCAAAAAACATACAATCTGAACCCAAAAACAACCACATCAACAATTTCCTATTATCTAACCCTGTAGTTGTATCATGAGAGTTTTCAGTTTGATTTTCCATTACGGACGTATTATCCAATTCACACTCCTACGTAATCTCAATGCGAGTCTTCGGGATCATTAACTGGCTCAAATGACCAGGCATAAACAGAGAACATTGTAATCATAAACCCAATTGCTGTTACAGCAATACCAATTATGGACGATATATAAACTGCTCCATACCCGGCGATTAACAAACCCATTGAACATAGAAACGGCCAATATGAAGGCTGTGGCAGATGTATTGAGTGGTCTTCAACAGGAGGATCATCAGATACAACTATTCCATTTTGTTTTTTATCAATCCATAACTGATCTAGTCCGGTAACTGTTGGTATATCTTTAAAATTATATTCTGGTGGAGGTGATGAAATTGACCATTCTAATGTTCTGGCATCCCATGGGTCAGAACCTGCCAACTTACCTTTCATCAAACTTATAACAACATTGTGTATAAATATCAAAATCGAAAATGCTAGCAATAACGAACCTGCAGTTGAAACTCCATTCCAAAGATTCCAACCCATATCAGCATCGTAAGTATAAATTCTCCTTGGCATTCCATCCATTCCTAAGAAATGCTGAGGGAAAAAAGTAATATTCATTCCAATAAACATCAACCAAAAATTCAATTTCCCTATTTTTTCATCAAGGAATTTTCCAGTTACTTTAGGGAACCAATAATATATTCCTCCAAAAATCGCTACTATAGCTCCTCCAAATAAAACATAGTGGATGTGAGCTACGATGAAATATGTGTCTTGCTGCTGAGCATCTGAAGCTGCAATAGAATGCATGACACCACTTAATCCTCCAATAATGAACAAAAAGACAAATCCCACTGCAAAAAGCATTGGGGTTTTGAAATCAATCGAACCTCCCCACATAGTCCCTAGCCAATTGAATATCTTCACTCCAGTGGGGACGGCAATAGCCATGGTTGTCAAAGCAAAAACGGAGTTAGCCACAGGTCCCAATCCGACTGTAAACATATGGTGGCTCCACACCATCCATCCCATGAACCCAATTATAACTCCTGATAAAACTATAAACGGATATCCAAATAAGGGTTTTTTAGAGAAAGTAGGTAATATTTCTGAGACTATACCCATCGCGGGAAGTATCAGGATATAAACTTCTGGGTGTCCAAATATCCAAAATAGATGCTGCCATAAAACCGGACTAGCACCAGCAGATGTCACGAAAAAATTCATCGCAAAATACCTGTCCAAGTATAGTTCGATAAGGGCAACGGTTATAACTGGAAATGCAAAAATTAACAAAAAAGAAGTGACAAATGTCATCCATGTGAACAATGGCATGCGCATCAATGACATACCAGGAGCTCTCATATTAATGATCGTAGTCAAAAAATTGAACGCTGCTGCTAGTGATGCTACTCCAAGTATCTGCAAACTGATTATCCAAAAATCAACTCCATGACCTGGATTATAGGCAGAACCAGTAATTGGGGCATAGCCAAACCAACCAGCATTAGGTGCACCACCCAAAAACCAACTCAATTTCAAGACTATTGCTCCAGATAAGAATGTCCAATAACTAAAGGCATTTAACCGAGGAAAAGCTACATCCCTCGCACCGATCTGAAGAGGTATCACATAATTAAAAAAAGCGGCACTCATGGGCATAACACCCAGAAATATCATTGTAGTTGCATGCATTGTGAATAACTGGTTGTATACTTCAGGAGACACTATACCAGCATTAGGACCACCGAGTTGGATTCTAATTATTAACGCTTCAATACCGCCAGTAAGAAACATTAAAAACGAAGTTACTCCATAAAGAATACCTATTTTTTTATGGTCTATTGTTGTAATCCATGACCAAATACCAGTTGGATGTAACGGCCTAGCTATACCGGACAAAGCAAGTAAAGTCATCCAATGCCTCCCAGCTGAGTATTCAATTCCATATTGATATCTTGATTTAAACCTTTAGAATACATCAATTTTCCCTCAATCATCATTTTAAAGACTGTAAATAAGCCACTAATGCAGCAATCTGACCATCAGTCAAAGCTAGTTCATCCTGAGTATAAATCAAACCTTCTTTGGACATTATATTACCTGGCTTTATTTTATCAGGGTCTTTTATCCAATCTCTAAGATTTTCTTGATTATTTTCCATTATCGCAGAACCAATATGACTCCTACTCGCCAGATGGGTTAGGTTAGGACCTTTTTTGCCCCTCGCTTTTTTCAAACCCTTAACCGTATGACAAGAGTAACATTGACCTGAACCTTCAAATATTTCTCTACCCTTTGCCGCTAATGGATCTGCAGAATTGAATCCATCAGCATCTTGCTCAAGCAACCAATTATTAAATTCTTCTGGAGTTTCTACTACAACTCTAAACTTCATAAGGGCATGAGCTACACCACAAAACTCCGCACATTGTCCCAAGTAGATTCCTTCCGCCCCTTTGTTAGCTTTTATCCACATTTTATTGGTGTTGCCAGGAACAACGTCTACTTTCCCAGCTAATTTCGGTATCCAAAAACTATGCAACACATTTTGAGAACGTAGTTCAAGATTGACAACAGTATCACTTGGTATACGCATTTCATTAGCAGTTACTATACGATCTCCACTGCCGTTGGGATGAGGATATGTAAATTCCCACCACCATTGATGACCGATAGCTTCTACTGTAAGTGAATTTGGATCAGGTGAATTAGCATTGGCAAACGTCTCTTTAATAGTAGGCACTGCCACTATAGCCAACAAAATAATAGGCAAAATCGTCAAGGCTATTTCCAACTTAGTATTTCCGTGTATCTGAGGTGGATCCACGTCCCCTTCTTTTTTACGATACCTAACGAGTATATACAACATAAATCCAACAACAATTATAAAAACTGCTGTAGCAACCCAAAATATTAAATAAAAAAGTTCAGCTTGACCTTGGGCGACAGGACCTTGTGGATCAAATGTTGACTGCTTGTGACTTGGGTAACAAGCAAATAAAAGAAACAAAAAAGGTGATGCTTTGAAAATCAGGCCGAACAGAGATTTAAACCCTCTCATCTTTACAGAAAATCGCTCCTCGATACTATATTTCTAAATTTGCCATTAATTCGCAAACTTATGTTGCAATATTAAACCAACATCAGTCAAATTAACAGTATTCAGGATATATTAATATCATACTCCAAACAATACACTATCTATAATAATTGCTATAAATAATACGCCTAGATAGGCAATAGAGAACAAATATAGCTTTTTGGCTCCATTTATGCCATCAGTACGTAACAACTTAACAACATACCAAATAAAAAATGCTCCCAATATGCAACAACTACTTAGATAAACAAGCCCAAAAACGTCGCTAAAGCTCCAGTATGTAAGTAAAGTTATCGCAACAAGCACTATAGTGTATCTCAATATCGACCGCTTGGTACTTTGAACCCCAACCACAACTGGCAACATAGGTATTTGCGCCAATCTATAATCATCTTTCAATATTAACGAAAGGGCCCAAAAATGAGGCGGGGTCCATACAAATATTATTATAAATAAACATATCGCTGGACCTAATTCAAATAAACCTTCATACCCTCTTACTGCTACCCAACCTACTAAAGGTGGAACTGCTCCAGCTGCTCCACCAATAACAATATTCTGAGGGGTCCGTCTTTTCAGTATCATAGTATAGATCAATATATAGAAAACTGATGCTGCTATAGTCAAAATAGCACTCTCAGGATTTACAAGAATCCACATCAATCCGAATGCGATCAAATTTGTAAATAACCCAAAAATCAAAGCGTGTAATGAAGGAATACTTTCACTAACTAATGGTCTCTTCTTTGAAGTCCTTGACATGACTGAATCTATATCTTTTTCTAAATATTGGTTGATAGCATTAGCTCCAGCGGCAGCAAGAGAACCACCAAACATAACTAATACAATAAGACTCAAGCTTGGCATGCCTTTTTGTGCCAAAAACATACCACCTATAGATGTAATCAATAATAAAATTATTATCTTGGGCTTTGTTAATGCTATGTAGGCGGTTAACGTCGTAAGAAAAGTTGCCTTAGAATTTTGGACTACCATCTAACATATCCTTCACAGAAATATACCTAAACGTATTTGATATATTCTTTGCTATAAATAGAAACAACAATAGAAATTGCAACCCAAAACAAAGTCGCCATAGTCAAATGTATAGCTTTAAATTCGCTTGCAAATCCAGTCCAAATTATTATAGCACCCAAAATGATTTGTGCCACTAATATCAATAATCCAGCAGCCATACTCATGCTAAATCTATTTTTAAACCCATATTCTTTTATTGACAGATAAAAAAGACTTGCAAAACTTAACAATAAAACAATCGCAATGTACCTATGAGCCATATGCATGAAAGAAAATAAATCGGTTGGGAAAAATTCCCCTCGACATAAAGGCCATGTGCCACAAACAGCCGAATATCCACTTCCAACTACATAGGAGCCAAATAAAATACTGAAAAATGCAATTCCAAAATTAAATGCCACCAGTTGACCAATGATTTTACGATTGATTAGACCAACGACTTTTTCAGTTGGTGATTCAAAAACAATAATTACGCATAGGCAAGCGATCAAAATTTCCGCTACTCCTAAGTGTATTAATCTCATCCATTTAGATAACTCCGTCAAAACAGTTACGCCACCTAACAATCCAGCAAAAACGACTAAAATCAAGGCCAAAATGGATAAGCGCACAGTTAATTTTCTTTTGGAATTATGATTACTAAAAACAAAGCCCAAGCACATTAATATAACCAAAATACCCAATATCATACCTGATAAACGATGCGAATATTCTATAAGAGTGTCAAGTTTGAATGGAGGTATAATCTGACCATAGCATAATGGCCAATCAGGACATCCTAAACCGGAACCGGTTACCCTGACTATTCCACCAAGTGTTACTTGGGCAATTGCATCAATTAATGCTACGACAGATAGCCAAATAAGGTTTTTACGGTTAAGAATAGTGGGAATATATTTGCCTCGAATTAACATACAGCCTATAAATTAAAGATATCACAAACCTCGAACAACAGAAACTCTTCCCTTTTACTGATAAAAAATCAAATCATATAATCTGCTTACACCGACTATTCAATAGTGCCTGATAAATTAATCTGGTACAATACTCAGGGTATTATCAATTAGATTTCTATCGGTATCATCTACATAACCTTAAAATGGAGTTAAAACTATGCCTACACGTGAAGAAGGTGAGCCCTATTTCAGGGTCGACAGCAAAGAAGCATTTGAAATGTTGAAGGATGAAAACGCTATATGCATTGATGTTAGAGGTGAAGATGAATATTTAACTGGTCACGTTAAAGATGCTATTTCTATACCAGTAGATTCAATCCTCACAAGGATAGATGAGCTGCCAAAAGATAAAACATTGTTATTCATTTGCGGCATGGGTGTAAGAAGTGGACTGGCATGCGAGATGGCAGCATCAATGGGCCTAGACACAGATAAACTTTACAATATCCAGGATGGAACACCAGCATGGATAGAGAACAAACTTCCAACTGAATACGGAGAGTGAAATTGAATAAAACGAAACGTCAGGCATGGAAAAAACACAGAAAAACACAAAAGAAAATGAAGCTCGCACGGAAAGCTTTAAATAGCTAATTCAAAGCTAACTTACTTTATTTGAAGATTTATCTTATATGAATAATTCAGTTTTAGTAGTCGGTTCGATCGCATACGACTCTGTAACAACTCCTTCAGGCATTAGAGAACATGCCCTTGGAGGGTCAGCTACTTATTTCTCAATATCTGCAAGTTATTTCAATCAAGTAAGCATAGTAGCTGTAATAGGCGACGATTTCTTAAAAAAAGATTTAGATTTAATTAGTAGAAAAGGCATAAATACTGTTGACTTACAAAAGGTCCCCGGGAAAACCTTTCGATGGAAGGGTTCTTACAATTTTGGTGATTTGAACCAAAGAGAAACAATATCAACGGACCTTAATGTATTTGCGGACTTCAAACCAATCCTGAGTACAATCAACCAAAATGTCTCTTGCGTGTTCCTTGCAAATATAGATCCTGAATTACAATTAGATGTTTTAGAGCAAATGATGATAAAACCAGATATTTCACTTCTAGACAGCATGAATTATTGGATCGACACTAAATTCGAATCTTTAGAAAAAGTCCTCAAAAAAATCAACATATTAATACTAGATGTAAATGAAATTAAAGAATTTACTTCAAAAACTTCAGTTGAAGAAGCTACTAAAAAGATACAAGAAACCTACGGTGTCGAGTTCATTGTGGTAAAAAACGGGGAACACGGTTCTACTCTATGGTCAAATGGATTACAATTTAATGCGCCTCCATTTAAAGTTACAAAAATAATCGACCCTACAGGCGCAGGAGATTCTTTTGCCGGAGGATTCACAGGATATTTAACTAAATCAGGCAAAATAGATTTGCAAACAATGAAAAAAGCAATGATATATGGAAATACCATGGGGTCATTCGCTGTAGAAACATTCAGCATAGATAGATTGCTAGATTTAACTAATGAGGAAATAGAAAATCGTGCTAAAAACATAATGGCCAAATCAAGCCTGTAGCAAATAATTTAGTTCTAAATAAAATTGGCGAAATAACGGAGGATACAAAAATCAACCATGACCAAAGGCGACATTAAAGATATAAATTTATCAAGAAAAGGTAAACAAAGAATTGAATGGGCAGCAAGAGAAATGCCCGTTTTAAACTCAATTAAATCTAGGTTTAAAGAGGAACAACCTCTTAAGAATCTACGTATATCTGCTTGTTTACACGTAACAACAGAAACTGCCAATTTGGCGATAACTTTGAAAGAAGGTGGAGCCGATTTAGTATTATGTGCTAGCAACCCGCTAAGTACTCAGGATGATACAGCAGCGGCACTGGTTTCTGAATATGAAATACCTACATACTCAATTCGAGGTGAAGACACAGATACCTACTACCAACATATTGATGAGGCTTTAGAACATAAACCTCATTTCACACTTGATGATGGGGCTGACCTTGTAACAAAACTCCATACAGAACGCCAAGACATAATAGAAAATGTTCAAGGTGGCTGCGAAGAAACAACTACAGGGGTTATACGCCTTAAAAGTCTTTCAAATGAAGGAAAATTAAAATACCCTATGATTGCCGTTAACGATGCCTCTACCAAACACCTTTTTGACAATAGATACGGGACAGGGCAGAGTACCTTGGATGGAATAACAAGAGCAACAAACATCCTATGGGCAGGTAAAAATGTAGTCATTATAGGTTACGGGTGGTGCGGTAGAGGAGTAGCTTTGCGAGCTAAAGGTATGGGAGCTCAAACAATCGTGGCAGAAGTAGATCCAATTAGAGCATTGGAAGCAGCAATGGATGGCCACCAAGTTATGTCCATGGCAAATGCTTCATCTATAGGAGACGTTTTCATAACACTTACTGGAGGCATGCAAGCAGTTAGCTCAAATCATATTGAAAAGATGAAAGATGGAGCTATCATAGCTAATAGTGGGCATTTCAATGTGGAAATAGATATCGAAGGATTAAACAAAATCTCGTCTTCATCTAGAGAGGTTAGAGAATCTGTTGAAGAATTCAAACTGAATAACGGTAAATGCGTTTATCTATTAGGAGAAGGACGTTTAATAAATCTTGCCGCGGCTGAAGGTCATCCATCTGCAGTAATGGACATGAGCTTTGCGAATCAGGCCCTTTGCGTCGAATACTTGTCAAAAAACTCCGACAAGCTTGCAACAGATGTTTTCCCTGTTCCTCAAGAAATAGACAATCAAGTAGGTCAAATGAAACTTGATTCTATGGGAATGTCTGTGGATATATTGACTGAAGAACAAATCAAATATCTCAATAGTTGGAATGTAGGCACATAACATAACTTGGATAAAAACACTCAATTTTAATGGAGTAAAATCATGACGTTTAGTTTTACCGAATCGGAATCTTATCTATATACATCTGAATCAGTTACTGAAGGACACCCTGATAAATTATGTGACCAAATTTCAGATGCGATTTTAGATGCGTTTATCTCTCAAGATCCAAACGCAAGAGTTGCTTGCGAAGTTTCTACTACAACTGGATTAATAGTAGTCATTGGAGAAGTTACCATAAATAAAGGATATGTTGATGTACCTGAAATCGTTAGGAATACAATCAAAAAGATTGGATATACCAACCCTGAGTTCGGGTTCGATTATAAATCCACAGGAGTATTAGTATCCATAGATAAACAGTCTGAAGATATAGCCGGGGGTGTTGATGTTTCATTGGAAGCGCGTAGCCAAGAAAATACAGCAACTGATCCATTAGATACTCTTGGCGCTGGCGATCAAGGGATGATGGTTGGGTTTGCATGTAATGAAACTCCTGAGTTAATGCCGTTATCAATTTCTTTGGCCCATAAATTATGTAAGAAAATGTCAGATGTGAGAAAAAATGGCAATGTTCCATTTCTCAGACCTGACGGAAAGGCACAGGTAACAATAGAATATTCTCGAGGCAAGCCAAAGCGAGTACACACAGTAGTACTTAGTACCCAACATGACCCTGATGTTTCTCAAGATAAAATCGAAACCGCTCTTTTTGAAAAAGTCGTAAATGAAGTCCTACCAAAAACTTTAATAGACGATGATACCATTTATCATATAAATCCTTCTGGTAGGTTTGTTATAGGTGGTCCAGTTGGCGATGCAGGGCTTACAGGCAGAAAAATCATAGTTGACACTTATGGAGGGGTAGCGAGACATGGTGGCGGAGCATTCTCAGGAAAAGACCCGACAAAGGTCGATAGGTCAGCTGCATACGCAGCAAGACAAGTTGCAAAAACTATAGTTGCAGCTAATTTAGCTGATAGAGCTGAAATTCAATTGTCATATGCTATCGGGGTATCAAAACCAATCTCAATATCAGTCGAAACATTCGGCACTAACAAGATACCAGATGAGCAAATAATAGATGTCGTTAATAGGCATTTTGATTTAAGGCCAGGTGCAATAATAAACGATTTGAATTTAAAAAGGCCAATCTATTCACAAACTGCTGCATACGGTCACTTTGGAAGAAGTGATTTAGACCTACCTTGGGAAAATATCGACAAAGCAAAAATCATCATGGATGAAATACTCAATTAAAACCTCACCCCGAATCATTAATCAAAAGGTGAATAGCAAGGAATAAAAATTGAATGTTCCTATAAAATTTGGCACAGAAGGTTGGCGGGGCATCATAGCCGATGATTTTACTTTTGATAATGTAAGGTTATGTTCACAAGGGGTTGCTGAATTAGTTAACAGCAATAAACTTGAGGGCAATAAATCGGTGTTAATAGGTTATGACACTCGCTTCGGCTCTCAGTCTTTCGCCGAAGTAGCTGCAGAAACGATCGCTCGCAATGGAATACCCGTTTATTTATCGAATAAACCGGCTCCTACACCCGCTCTATCATTCAATACCAAATACAATAACCATCAAGCCGCAATAATCATTACAGCTAGCCATAACTCATACAAATGGAATGGCTTTAAATTAAAACTAGCATATGGTGGCCCGGCTAATACCAAAATAATAACTGATTTAGAAACACAAATAGATAATCTATCAAAAAAAGAAAATCCTTTTCCGAACAAAAGAAACTCTAAGATCGAATATTTTAACCCAGATGAAACTTACCTACCGCATATAAAAAAATTAGTTTCTATAGATTCAATACTAAATGCCAGATTATCAATAGTAATTGATGCAATGTGGGGAGTTGGTTCAGGATATTTATCTTCTTTATGTTCTGGAAATTTAAATAAAATAACCGAAATAAGATCTAAACATGACCCAATGTTCCCAAATATAGAACAACCCGAGCCAGTAGAGAAAAATCTTTCAAAGCTACAACAAGAGGTTATAAACACATCATCAGAAATAGGGTTAGCCAATGATGGAGATGCAGACCGATTAGGAGTCGTTAACAAAAACGGAGCATACATATCTTCATTACAAATTTTCGCACTTTTGTGTATGCATCAACTAGAATTTCTTGGTAACAGAGCTCCAATAGTCAAATCCATAACTATGACAAACATGATAGATAAACTAGGAAAATATTATAACGTTCCTGTTTTCAGCACTTCTGTTGGTTTCAAGAATATAGCTCCAATTATGGTTTCAAAAAATGCTATGGCTGCTGGCGAAGAAAGTGGAGGTTATGCTTTCAACAACAACATGCCCGAGCGCGATGGGATTCTAAGCGGACTACTGTTGCTAGAAATGATGGCAGTTTCTGGGAAAAACCTTTCTGAATTGATTGAACTTCTTGAATCTAAAGTAGGTACTCATCATTACGACCGATTAGATATAAAAATACAAAATGACCAAAAAGATAAGTTAATCGCCAATTTGATTTCTTCTCCAATAACCAGTATAGGAAATAAAAAAGTTTTAGCTCGTGATACTACTGATGGATTCAAATATACTCTTGATAATGAAGGATCTTGGTTACTAATTCGATTCTCTGGGACTGAGCCTCTACTCCGAATATATGCAGAGTGTCAAAACCAAGAAGACACCCAAAATACTTTAAACTCAATGGCAAAAATTATGGGAATACACTCCAATTGACTTATAATACACTCAATGGTAAATAACACTCAATTTCAATCGGAACGAAAACCTGCCAACCCTAAATATTCAATGATGCTAATAGACGGTCATGCAATGGTATACCGTGCATGGCATGCGATACAGCAACCCTTAACATTATCCACTACTGGCGAAGATGTAAGAGCTGTTTTTGGATTCCTTAATATATTTTTCAGGTCCCTAGAAGAATGGAAACCAAAATATTGCGCTATTGCATTTGATATGAAAGGTCCTACCTTCCGACACGCCATATATGAACACTATAAAGCCAATCGTCCTAAAATGCCTGTCGAATTAAGACCTCAATTCAATCATGTTAGAAATATTATCAACTCATTTTCAATACCTATACTGGAAAAGGAAGGCTTTGAAGCAGATGATATTTTAGGAAGTCTATGCAAATTTAGCGATGATAACAAAATCCGAACAATATTAATCACTGGTGACACAGATGAATTGCAACTTGTTTCAGATTCAGTTCAAGTGATGCTAAGTTATAGCAAACAGCAAAAACATCTTTATGACCGACATGGAGTTGAACAAAGATACTCTGGAGTAACTCCATCAAACATACCCGATTTTAAGGCTTTGCAAGGAGATGTTTCAGATAATATACCGGGAGTACCTGGGATTGGTGCTAAAACTGCTTCAAGGCTACTAGTCGAGCATGGAAGCCTCGAAAACATATTTTCAAAAATAGATCAAATTGAACCCAATCGGATTAAAGAATCTTTAATTGCAAATAAAGATCAAGCTTTAGAAGGAAAATTGCTTGCAACAATAGTCAAAAACATTCCTTTAGAGATTTCATTAAAAGATATGGAGTTGACGTCATATGATCGTAAAAAAGTGACTGACCAACTTTCTACGCTTGAATTTTTTACATTAATACCTAGAATCCCCAAATATTTGGACCGGCCCACCGAAACTAATACAAAACTTAGTTCTTCGGAAAATGTCAGTTTAATAAAAATTACCGACACAAACCAATTGGATTTTTTGATTAATTCAATAAATTCATCAAAGGAATTTGCATTAGCTCTACATGAATCAAAAATGTCGAAAAATTCTAACCAATTAAGTGGCATCGCCTTTGATTTAGGTAAGAAAAGTAATTGGTATTTACCAATAGTTGATGAACCTTCAAAAAATGTTGGTAATGAATTCTTAAACCGATTAAAACCCATTTTTGAATCTCCTAAAATATCGAAATTAACCCATGATGGTAACCACTTATCTTCCCTATTTCGTACTTATGGTATTAATCTCAAAAACATCAGATTCGATTCAATGATAGCAGCGCATCTTTGCGGGAAAAAATCGACAGACCTTGAGTCCCTATCAATTGAATATTTATCCAAAGAAATCGATTCCAATTCAAATGGAAATAATGAAATTGGAATCAACATCTGTAGTACCAAAGCCAACGCTATATTCAAATTGCAACCAATTTTAACCAAAGAAGCAATTTCAAAAAACGTCAATCATGTGATGGAAAAAATTGAAATTCCTTTGCTTCCTATCTTGGTTGATATGCAAGTTGAGGGGATTACATTAGATACAAATTATTTAGCTAGTATGTCCAAAGAACTCGATAAAAAAATTAATGAAATAAAAAAAGTGATATTTGCAATAGTCAACGCTGAATTTAACATAGGATCATCTCAACAATTAGGAAAAGTCCTATTCGAACAACTACAATTACCTCATTTCAAAAAAACCAAAACCGGATATTCCACAGACGCTAATACACTTGAAGGCATTAAACAACTTTTAGATAAAGATGAAAACAGTGAAGAATCTACCGAAGAGTCATACAAAGTACTCACAAACGTACTTGAATACCGACAATTGACAAAAATTAAATCCACCTACACTGACTCATTACCGAAATTGGTACAGAAAGACAATCAAAAACTTCACACTAGATACAATCAGATTGGGACCAGTACAGGAAGACTTTCAAGCATTTCTCCAAATGTGCAAAATATACCAACCGGTACTATTATGGGGCATAGCGTTAGAAAAGCTTTCGTAACATCCGATAAAAGTAACATCTTGATATCTGCTGATTATTCTCAAATTGAACTTAGAATTTTAGCTCATTTTTCTGAAGATTACGCACTAATTGAGCAATTCAATAACAAAAATGACATTCATAATGCAACAGCTTCATCTATTTTTGAAGTTGGAATCAATGATGTCACATCTGATATGAGGCGAATTGCCAAAATAATGAATTTTGGAGTTCTATACGGTCTGAGTCCATTTGGGATCTCACAACAGACAGGTCTCACGCCCGAACAAGGTCAAAAATTTATCGACGCTTATTTTAACTCCTACCCTAAAGTTCCTGAATACCTTGAATATACCAAATCACAAGCGAAAACAAACGGTTTTGTTGAAACATTTCTTGGAAGAAGAAGATATATCCCCGAAATTAATTCTTCCAATTTTCAAATTAGAAGTTCAGGAGAAAGAATGGCAGTTAATATGCCAATACAAGGAACGTCAGCAGACATAATAAAAATTTCAATGATCAATATACAAAATACTATAAATAATCTCAAGCTAAAATCAAAGATGCTTATTCAAGTCCACGATGAACTCATTTTTGAAAGCCCGGCCAATGAATTTGATCAAGTTTGTAGTATACTATATGAGAAGATGCCTAATGCTGTTAAATTGTCCGTACCTCTTGATATTGAAATTAAGTCAGGAGTAAACTGGAACGATATGAAAACCATTTAGGCGTTTTCGATGAGTCCTAAATCTATTTGATCAAATTCAAAAATTAACACTGGAGAACATCTATGCAATCCGAAAATAAAACAATGGGTGAAATGATTAATGCATATTACGAAAGTATAACTGTAACCAAATCTTCCAAAAGCAAATCATCCAAAAAAGGGCTTACAAACAAAGAAGTTATACGATTCGGTAAATGGTATGGATTTGAACAAAACGTAGTCGATATAACGCCAATTATGGTAGAAGAATATTCAAATAAAGTATTGGCCAATAATCTATCTACAAATGTCAATAGTGTCCAAGAATTGCGTAAATTCATACGATTTATAAATCCAAAATTAACTACAGGATTAAGGTTAAAACGCAAACAAAAATTGAGCAAGAATTCCAGTGCTATTAATTCTGACTTATCTATATCCACGTTAACAAAAGCTGGATACAAAGCAAAATCTCAAGAACTAACAGAACATAAAAAAACAAGGATAGAAATAGCGGAACAAATCAAAATAGCTGCTGCAGACAAAGATGTAAGAGAAAATTCAGCACTTGAAGCCGCTAGAGAATCATTAGGGAAATTAGAAGCTCAAATAAAAGAACTAGAAACTGTCTTAGCTAATTCGCAAGTAGTAAATGAGAAAACGTCAAAAAATCGCGTTTCAATCGGTTCTCAAGTGGTCTTACAAGAAACAGCCACAAAAAAATCTACTACCTACACAATCGTAGCTCCAATTGAAGCTAGTCCATTAGAAATGCGAATTTCGAGTCAATCACCAGTTGGAAAAGGAGTGCTACAGCATAAATCAGGGGATACTGTAGAAATAAAGACTCCTGGTGGTCTAGTCACCTATAAGATAAAGAAAGTTTCGTAATTTACATGAGCATACCAGATTTAAAGACTAAATATTAAACACGACGTAAAAACTTGGAACACACTTTCGAACATATTGCTATACTCCTTATACAGATAGCCTTCATATTCGTAATTGCGAAAATAGCCGGGGAACTCTGTGATAGAGTGATCAAAATACCTTCAGTGCTTGGAGAGCTTAGTGTTGGTATTGCTCTCAGTCCATTTGCGTTAGGTGCAATTGAAATCCCAATAATAGGTTCAATTTCAGGAGCTATAACTGACAACTTAAAAACAGGTCATTTTGCGATACCTGTTGAACCCGAAATATGGTTTTTGGGTCAAATTGGGGCTGTTATATTACTTTTTAATTCAGGTTTGGAAACAGATTTGAAATTATTTTTGAAATACTCCAAGCAAGCAACAATAGTAGCTATAGGAGGAATGGTTTTTCCATTTATTCTCGGTTTAGCGGTAATGGTTGCATTTGGATACAGCGATAATTTTGGTGATACTAAGGCTATTTTTATGGGCACAGTATTAACTGCAACATCCATTGGAATCACTGTAAGAGTTCTCAATGAATTGAAAAAATTAAGTAGTCCTGATGGTATAACGGTACTTGGAGCTGCTGTCCTTGACGATGTACTAGGAATATTACTCCTTACTATTGTTGTAGGCATGACATCAAGCGAAAAAAGTCTTGCACTGATTGACATATCTATAATAATCGTTAAAACCTTAGGATTTTGGCTTGGTTTAACAATAATTGGAAGACTGTTATCAAATCAAATATCCAAAGTATTTGTTAAATTCCAATCTAGAGGTTCACTAATCGTACTTAGTTTATCTCTTGCATTCATTTCAAGTGGAGTAGCAGAATTTTTTGGAATTGCAATGATTATTGGTGCTTTCTCAATTGGTATCGCACTATCTGGAACTGAATTAGGTGAAAAAATTGAGAAGCCAATGCACGATGTATCAGCAATATTTGTACCTATTTTCTTCGTGACTACCGGCATGTTGGTAGATTTAACAACAATTGCTAGTTATTGGCAATTTGGGGCAATATTATCAATAGCAGGAATAATAGGAAAAGTATTCGGTTCAGGAGCTGCAGGAATTTTGGCAGGATTTAAACCAAAAGAATCGCTAAAAATTGGTTTTGGGATGCTACCAAGAGGAGAAGTTGCTCTTATTATGGCGGCAATAGGAATAGCTTCAGGTGCGCTTACCAAAAACCTTTATGGAGCCGTTATAATGATGACTTTCATCACAACATTATTAGCACCTATAGTACTATCATATCTATATAAAACTGATAATCAAAAGTAACCCCTTACATGCAAAAAATCGACACATCATCGGTAGTTGAATTAGCAGAAAGTATAAAACCTAACCTCCAAGGTGAAATGAAATTCGACAGCTTGACTAAAGCTCTTTATTCTACTGACGCAAGTATTTATCAAATTGAACCAGCTGGAGTTATCACTCCCAAATCAAAAGAAGATGTTTGTTTGGTTATCGAAGCTGCTAATAAATTCAACATACCGATTTTATCTCGAGGAGGAGGTACTAGTTTAGCTGGTCAAACTGTAACCCCTGGAATAGTAATCGATTTCTCAAAATATATGAACAATATCACTCATATAAACCAAGAAGAAAATACAGTCACAACACAACCCGGTATAATAATCGATCAGTTAAATAATTCCATCAAACACTTGGGAGTTCATTTTGCACCAGACCCAAGTACGAGTAACCGCGCCACTGTAGGCGGTGCTATTGGTAACAACTCATGTGGGTCTCATAGCATATTATGGGGTAAAACGGTTGATAACGTTATCAGTCTACAAACAATTCTTTCCGACGGATCAGAAACGAATTTTGGTGCAACTGATATTAAATCCTTAGGTAAATATAATAACGGTAATAATCTGAAAACTAATATTTATGAGTGGATTAAAGAAACAAACCATTCTAAATCTAAGTATATTATTGAAAATTACCCCAAAATATCTAGAAGGGTTTCAGGATATAACCTCGACGAAATCACTGATGCAAATCACCTGAATCTTGCAGGACTACTGGTGGGATCAGAAGGAACTTTAGTAACAGTGACAGAGGCAAAGATTAAAGTAGTACCTACACCCAAACACAAAGCATTAGCAATCGCTCATTTTTCTTCTTTATATCAATCTATGGAAGCTACAGTTGAAATAGTAAATTTAGAACCATCGGCCGTTGAGCTAGTAGATAAATCCATACTAAGACCTGCTAAATCAAACCTAGGATATTCTAGGTTAATGAACTTTGTTACTGGAGACCCGGAAGCGATACTAATAATCGAAGTCAACTCAAACGATGAATTAGAACTCAATTCAAAATTATCAAAGATTACTGCTAAACTAAAATCTACTGGTCTGTCTTATGAAGTTACCGAAATCATTGACCCCTCAGAACAAGCAAAGGTTTGGGCTGTGAGAAAAGCTGGGCTGGGATTAATGATGAATGTCAAAGGAAATTCGAAACCATTACCATTCGTAGAAGATACAGCTGTCGATACTTCCCTCCTACCACAATACGTAAAAAGGTTCGATGAGATAGTTAAAGAACATGGAACTTCAGCTGGTTATTACGGTCATGCTAGTGTTGGATGTTTACATATCAGACCTTTAATAAATTTAAACGTACAAGATGGCATAGACAAAATGTTCTCACTATCTGAATCAATAAGTGATTTGGTACTTGAGTTTGGAGGGTCATTAAGTGGAGAACATGGAGACGGTATAGTTAGAAGTAGTTGGAATAAAAAAATGTTTGGGGCAGATATCTACGCTATATTTAAGTCTTTAAAAACCACCTTTGACCCCAAAACATTGATGAATCCTGGAAAAATAGTCGATTCTTATCAAATGACTGAAAATTTAAGAATTAGCCCTGAAATTAAAATTAACGATATTTCAGGACATTTTTCATTTTCCGAGGAAGGTGGATTTTCTAATGCCATTGAAATGTGTAATGGACAAGGCGCTTGCCGCAAACTTGATGGAGGAATGTGTCCCTCGTATATGGCCACTCTTGATGAGGAACATAGCACTAGAGGAAGAGCCAATGCACTTAGAGCGCTGATTTCTAACCGAATTCCTTGGGATAGTACCAATGCTAAACGTATACACGAAGTGCTCGATTTATGCCTCGAATGCAAGGCATGTAAATCCGAATGTCCTTCTGGCGTAGATATGGCTAAAATGAAATATGAGTTTTTGTCCAAATATTATAAACAGAACCGCATTCCACTGAGAAATAAGCTATTCGGGAATATTGCTCAGCTTAGTAAATTAGGAGCATTTTTCGCTCCTATTTCAAATTGGATATTAGGTTCAGATGAATTTAAGTCATATTTGCATTCCATTTTGGGGATTACAAAAAATCGGAACCTGCCACTATATGCGACTCAAACTTTCAATCAATGGTTTAAATCAAGAGAACAAATCGAAGATGAATCTTTAGATAAAATAGTCATGTTTGTGGATACTTTTACGAACTACAATTATCCAAATATTGGTAAGTCTGCCACTCTTTTATTAGAAAAACTTGGCTACCAAATAATAATACCTAAAATTAAATGCTGCGGTAAGCCATTTATGTCTCAGGGAATGACCGAAAAAGCAATTAACAACGCTAACTATAACGTGGAGCAATTATATCAATTTGTTGATAATGATATAGAAATACTTGGGCTAGAACCAAGTTGCACATTAACTTTAAAAGAGGATTATCCAGACCTTATTCCAAACAATCCTAAAGCAAAGGCTTTATCTGAAAAAATAATCCAACCTGAAAGTTTGATTGAACAATGTATTTCCAAATTACATGATGATAATTTTACCCCTCCAGGCAATATATTTTATCAAAATCACTGCCATCAAAAATCTTTTGTTGGCAGCGCGATCAATAAATTAATGAAAATACCAAATTGCCAACCAATTGAAGTAGGTACCGGATGCTGTGGAATGGCAGGTTCATTTGGCTTTGAAAAAGAACACTATGATATATCAATGAAAATCGGAGAAATTAACTTATTGAATCAGATTAATTCAATTACCTCCGAAAGCAAAATTGTAGCTTCAGGAGTTTCTTGCAGGCAACAAATTGGACATTTAACTAACACGAGACCTCAACATCTTGTGGAATTTTTGCTAAATACTTTTACAGAATATACTGACTTAAACCAAATATAAATGCACACCATATTTCAAAGAAAAAAATCAGAAACAATAATTTGGGTGATCTCTATATTATCAGCGGTTACAATATTAAATTGTACTGAAGAAAAATTTATTAATGAAACAACCACCACCGAATCCTCCCAGAATCTGAAATCATTAACGACTAGAGTGAAAGAATCCATCGAATATTTAAATTTGGAAAATTGGATTGAGTTACACGGATATCAAAACCCAAAACTAAGAGAACAAAGGTTTCCATTCGGACTGGAAATTGCTCAACCGTGCTCCCAAGAAACTTTTATATTTAACATGGTATCTGTGACCGAAAAAATCAAATCGGAAAACAGCCTACCACAAGAAACAAATTTGAATTTTCAACTTGAAATGATATCAATAGGGACTACAACAAATATTGGAACCGCTATTATAAACACCTATGCAAATAACAATAACACATTGATCCACCAATTTAAGCAAAGATGGATATATAGAGAAAATCAATGGTGGCATCAAGAAGAAAACATGCAAGAAACCTGTGAAAATCTAGGTTCTGGTATAAATTAAAGTGATATGTGAATTCAAGGCACTAATCGTTTTATTTCAATAGCACGATTATCTCTAGTCAATGTTAATTTCAGAGCTTCACCCACAACCAAAGTATTCATCGTAATTTCATCAACGATAATTAATTGCTGCTCTACCAATATATGGTAATCACCAAAGTCGCTTTTACTTTTGTCTACTAGTCTACCTTCAATCACTTTATATGGAGGAAGTATTTTGCAAAGAGATATAATTGATTTAATTGGCAAAAAAACTAATGTGATTATCCAAATAAATATTTTCAAATCACCATTCCATCAAACTAAGTAAATTTAGAATCCGGATAGTATTCAAAATCTAATCTTTTTGTAATTTATCTTTTATTCTTTTTACTAGTGACCAAATACCTGGAACCGCTAGCATAGCCAAAAGTAACTTTAATGCATCACCCGCAATAAATGGGTAAAGCCCTCCTCTAAGCGTTTTGTCTATAACGCCAGACCCTGATATTGCATCAAAATACGTAATATCCATCCCTGGAATTTTCACTCCGGAGCCTATAAATACCCCTAACCACATTAAACCAAATACATAAATTGATAAGTTACCAATAAACATTGCAAGAGGGATCCTCGAATTTCTGTCCCATCCTTTTTCCGCCAACTTACCAACTAAATATGCAGCTGCGACAAATCCTAATATATATCCGCCACTTGACAAGTCCCATATAGCGCCGTTGCTTCCTGACCAAGGAAATATAAAATGTATAGTTGATCCTTCAGATATTAATTCGCTTAATTTACCACTACTAGGAGCAAAAACAGGCAACCCTACTAAGCCTAATAACATATAAACAAACATACTTGCCGCTCCCCTGTTACTACCTAAAACCGTACCTGCAATTAAAACACCAAATGTCTGGCCTGTTATTGGTACGGTAGTAGTAGGGATTTTTATCGCTATTTGGGCACAAACACCTACCAATATTGCAAAACCCAAAATTATTATGGCTTCAACAGTTATTCTCCTTGTTAGTGGTAATGAACCTATACTAGGAAAGGCTGCATCAACCAAAACTCCTCTAGATACGGTCGTTAGCATGAAAAATCCTCCGAATAGTCAAATGTAACATTTTTTAAGTAGTTAGCTTTTAAAGTATATGAAAATAATAACGAGAGTATTATAAATCAATTCTAATGATTATAATTCGTAATCTCGTTTCGCAGGAGCGTAAATTGATTCTTCGTCTACTTCAGGCGGCATATTAGTATTACCTATACCCTTATTTGTAAATCTCAAGAATAAGACGGAAATAGCTCCTAGCACCGCGATCGGAATAGCCTTAAGAAAGTTTCTTCTAGCATTCAATTTAGTAATCCTTAATTTTATTAATCAATGAATCGTATTATAACCCCAGGGACTAGGGCTATCAATAATAATTATTTGTGCATTATCGAAGTTTAAAATGATATAATCCCATTCGTATTGAATTCCAATTCGAATTTATTGGAATCTTGTACCAATCAATAAACGAAATCGAGGTCTATTATGGTTACAAAATCTCCTATTTTACCTACTTCAGTTGTTGGCAGCTATGCTACTCCCAGCTGGTTAATAACAGCAATCCAAGAAATGGACAAGGGGAACTACGGACAAACAGACATAGATGAAACATTTAACGACGCGGTAAAAGTAGCAATCTCAGACCAGGAACAAGCCGGTATAGATATCATAAGTGATGGTGAAATGAGAAGATGGCATTTTGTACAGAGTTTTTACAAGAAAATGACTGGAATCCAAAGAGAGCCGGACCTGCGCAAAATTGGAGTATATGGTTATGATAGTCCAGCCCGATATAAGGCTGTGAGTAAAATTGAAGTGCCTGAAGGCTTAGGCATCATAGAAGAATTTGATTACCTAAAAACACAAACGAATTTACCAGTGAAAATGACTTGCCCTGGCCCATTAACTCTAACCATTCATGTACGACCAGGAGAAATATATAAAAACAGAATAGATATGGCATGGGAATTAGCAGACGTTATTAACCGTGAACTAAAATCACTAGTAGCAAAAGGGGCAAATTTTATTCAAATCGATGAACCATCATTTGCTATTATACCTGGAGAAATGGATGATTGGATTGACCTATATAATGCAACAGTTAAAGATGTGAACGCTAAATTAGCACTGCATGTATGTTTTGGAAATTTGGGTAGCAGACCTCGAGGTAAACGCCAATATGAATGGATGTTTCCAAAACTGCTTGATGCCAACGCTGAGCAATTGGTATTAGAATACGCAAATCGTGAAATGATTGAAGCTGACCTTTGGTCTAAATACGACATACCGAACGAATTAGGCGCAGGTGTTGTAGACATCAAATCATTTCACGTTGAAACGCCAGAAGACGTTGCTGAAAGGATAAGAATCCTACTTAAACATACCAATCCAGAAAAAATGTCCATAAATCCTGATTGTGGTTTTTTCCAATTACCTAGATGGCTAGCATACAAAAAGCTTCAAGCTTTGGTTGCTGGAACCCAACTTGTACGATCTGAATTATGATATTAAACTAGTGATTTTATTTTAAGGAATAAGAATATGTCCATTTACCAACAACTAGCCAAATTTGATTCCCCAACAATATTTAATGCCGTCGATAAATACATTAATGAATCCAAAACCTATTCTAGAGACACTCATTCATTAATGTATACAGATAAGACCATAAAATGTTTATTACCTGAGCTAGGTAGCATAGTTGGTAAAGCGGTAACTGCAGAGGTTACAACAAATGACCCCGATTCAAAATCAATCCCATGGGATGACTATTATTCAACCTTAGAAGATTTAGAAGGTCCAATCGTATCAGTTATAAAGGATGTGGATTCCAATCCAGGAAGGGGCGCTTGCTTTGGCGATGGAATGGCATATGGACACAAGATGTTAGGCGTCACAGGAGCCATAGTAGATGGTACCGTAAGAGACCTATATGGGATTAAAGAAGCTGGTCTGCCAATATGGGCTAATGGACTAGTACCTGGCCATGGCACATTTAATTTGATAAGTGTGAATTCATCACTAACCATAGGCAGTTTAAGAATCCAAGAAAATGATATATTGGTCGCAGATATAAATGGATGTACAAAAATTCCAAAAGAATTTAATGCAGAAGAAATTCTAAATCTTGCTGTACAAATAAGGGAATTCGAACAAAATATATTTGAAATATATCAGAAACCAAATATGACTTATTCTGAAGCAAGAAAGGAAATCAATCAGATCACAAAGTAACCATTGTTAATCCTATTTCAACGGTTAAATTCAGAAGTGACTGCTCCTAATGATGCTGAAGAAACCAATTTCGCATATTTCCCCATTACTCCCCCAGCATAATTCTGCTTTGGAGCTTTCCACTTCAACTTCCTATCTGATAAAATTTCTTCAGACAAATTCACATTGAGAGTACGTTTATCAACATCCAATGTAACAATATCTCCATTTTCTAATAGAGAAATAGGACCTCCAACAGCAGCTTCAGGAGCTACATGTCCAATCATAGGTCCATGAGTCGCACCAGAAAACCGTCCATCCGTTAACAAAAGAGTAGACGATCCTAAACCTTTACCCATAATAGCACCTGTAACTGCAAGCATCTCCTGCATCCCTGGTCCACCTTTAGGCCCTTCATAACGTATCACAACTACATCTCCATCTTTTATTTGGCCTTTAGTGACACCTTCAAAAGCAGATCTTTCTCCATTAAAAACTTTCACAGGCCCTTCATGCTTCAATGTCTTTGTACCAGACACTTTCAAAACCGCCCCTTCAGGAGCAAGATTTCCTTTGAGTATTACTAATCCTCCCGTAGCGCTACGCGGCTTATCTATCGACCTAACAACTTCACCATCGGTACTTGAATCAACCGTTGACAGGTTTTCTGCAATTGTTTTGCCATTAACTGTTATCGCATCTCCATGCAAAAGACCTGCATTAAGTAATTGTTTCATTACAACAGGAACACCTCCAACCTTATCTAAATCTGACATCACATAACGTCCAGATGGCCTCAAATTTGTAAGATAGGGAGTAGTTCTACTCAATTTATCAAAATCATCAATTTCCAATGACACTCCTGCTTCATGTGCGATAGCTAACAAATGTAAAACTGAATTTGTTGATCCTCCCATCGCTAAAACAACCCGTATTGCATTCTCAAAAGCTTCTAGGGTCATAATATCCCTTGGTTTAATATCTTTATCTAACATTGAGTACAAGAATGACCCCGCCTGCCTCGCTGTTGTTTCATTCCTTCTGTCGACAGCAGGAATAGATGAAGTTCCAGGCAATGACATACCCATTGCTTCTATAGCTGACGCCATTGTATTTGCAGTAAACATACCTGAACAAGCACCTTCACCAGGACATGCTACTCGTTCCATACCAATCAATTCATCCAAGGTAATATCGCCCTGAGAGTATGTACCTACTGCTTCATACATATCCTGTATGTTAATATCATTACCTTTGTAATTGCCTGGTAATATAGCTCCACCATATACAAATATCGCTGGGCGGTTTAATCGAGCCATTGCCATCATAGCGCCAGGCATATTTTTATCGCAAGCGGCTACAACTATAAGCCCATCCATACCTTCAGCAAATGTTACTGTTTCTATAGAATCAGCAATAACTTCTCTACTAACTAGAGAAGCCTTCATCCCATCAGTTCCCATAGATATCCCATCACTCACTGTGATAGTTCCAAACATAAAGGGGACAGCATTAGCTTCCCAAATACCAGATTTAACCTTATCTGCCAAACGGGTCAAATGAACATTACACGGAGTGACATCGCTGGCTAAATTTGCTAATGCCACAAACGGTTTTTCCATATCCTCATCACTTAATCCTACAGCTCTTAACATAGACCTCGCGGGGGCTCTGCTTGGACCTTCTGATATGGCTGCACTTTTCGCTTTCAACTTAAGTTTAGATTTTGATGTCATAACTACACTCCCTAATATCTATCACTTACATATTATTCCTATGGTTTAGATTATTCGCTAGACAAATAATTGTTACTTTTAAAGTTATTTCAAAAAATCACCAACAGTTTTCTTGATTTCATAATGAACTTCTAAATCGATTATTTAACGGCCTTTTTACAGGGATCCCTGGATTCCTTGGCAAATAATCAGGTGTTTTATTTATTTTATCTATAATCACTAAAGTTCCCAATCTATCACTAGATATCTGATATGAAATATTAGATTTCAATTCTCCTCCCATCAAGTTTATCGATTGTAATGACTCTTTCAATTCACTTTCTAAATTATTGCCTTTATGAAAAACCGCTATTCCGCCAATTTTCAATAGTCCCAAGGTCAATTCTGACAACACATCTATTCTAGAAATACCACGACCTAAAACAACATCAAATGCCTCTCTAAAATCCGATTCTTTACTTATTGATTCAGACCTGTCATTAATAATAGTAACTTGATTCAAATTTAAAGTATCAACTACATGATTCAAAAATTTAGTCTTTTTCTGATTAGACTCTATCAACCACATATTAAATGCCGGATTGATTATTTTTATAGGTAATCCAGGAAACCCTGCTCCCGTTCCAACATCTACTATATCTATAGAAGTATCCTTAAACTTATTCAACCATTTATTCAGTACTAGCGAATCAAGAATGTGCTTCAACATAAACTCATCATATCCTGATATTGCGGTAAGGTTCACGGTAGAGTTCCATTCCTCAACCAACTGATAGTAAATTTCAAACAATCTTAAATTGTCATCATCTAAATCTAGATTCAAATATTGCTTAGCATTTATTTGTAAAAAGTTATTTCCCATCAAAAAACCTTAGCGGTTCAAATAGATATTTCTCAAATAATCCAATCTCTATCATTATTACACTCCTATTCAAAAACTCTCAAATCCTAGTACATGCAATTATGGCGATTGACACATTAATTAATACAAATTACACTTTTACTTAAAACATTAATATCGGGGAGCCTGCAATTGCAAGCTGAGAGGTCCGTGAATATGGCGGACGACCCATCAAACCTGATCTGGGTAATACCAGCGTAGGGAAAAGATGAAATTAAGGTCCACGCCATACATTTAGCGTGGATTTTTTTATTTTAGGAGACAATGTCAAATGAGAAATATATCCTTATATACAACAAAAACCACAAACAAGAGTTTAAAAACCAGTTTATCTACATGCTTATTCATATTTTTATTGATTTTAGTGGTTTCAGCATGTCAAAACAAAGAAACTCAAATTGAAAACAAACAGATTCAGTCAACAACTCAAGGATATGCAGAACATATTTTCAAAAGCATAGAAGTTGAAACCAGGGAATTGAAGATTTTGACCCATGATAGTTTTGATGTAAGTGAACAAATCATTAAAGAGTTTGAAAGCGCTTATAATGCGGAAATAACAATCTTGAAGGCGGGTTCCTCTGGAGCAGCGTTATCAAGAGCTATCCTTGAAAAAAGTAATCCATCTGCAGATATCTTGCATGGAATAGACAACACATTTCTTACTAAAGCAATAAGCGAAAATATATTTATCGAGCACAAATCTCCATGGCTTAAAAATGTTGATTCTAGATTCTTATTCGATAACTCATATCATGTAACGCCAATTTCATATGGTTATGTAATTATAAATTACGATAAACAACATCTTATCGACTTGGGACTAAATCCACCAAAAAGCTTAAAACAATTAACTGAACCAGATTGGAAAGGCAAACTGGTAATACAAAATCCAGCTACTTCGTCACCAGGATTAGCATTCTTGCTTGTAACTATTGCTGAATTCGGTGATTCCAGTACATCTGAATATTCATACGCCGATTATTGGGAAGATTTAAAATCAAATGATGTATTAATCAAGGATGGCTGGAGCGATTCATACTACACAGATTTTAGTCTTTACGGGGGAGATAGACCACTAGTAGTGAGCTACGCAACGAGTCCTGCTGCAGAAGTTTATTTTTCTGAAGGTAAATATACTGTACCCCCTACTGAAAACCTTCTTATAGACGGAGCTTCATTCTTGCAAATTGAAGGCGCTGGTATATTAAAGGGAAGCCAGAACCAAGAATTAGCAAAACTATTTATAAACTTCATGCTACAACGAACATTCCAAGAAGATGTACCGACACGAATGTTTGTTTATCCAGTAAATGAATTTGCAAAAGAACCTGAGTTTTTTCGATTCGCAGAAGTCCCTACTTTACCAGCCAAAATATCTCCACAGGCGATTGAAGAAAGTCGAGAAACATGGATTAAAACCTGGACTGATATATTGCTCAGATAATAATCAGAAGTTGAGATAATAATATGTTAAGGACAAGCTTAACCTTACTGCCTTTGATATTTTTCATCGCTTTCTTTGCTTATCCTTTGTTTAAAATATTGATTTATAGCTTTACCAGCAGTGAAGATATAGCAATATATCAGTTTGCAGAAATATTAACTGACCCATATTACTTAGGCCGGATATGGTTTACAGTATGGCAAGCTTTTCTTTCTATGATTTTAGCCTTGTTAGCAGGATTACCAATAGCTTATATTTTTTCAAAATACGAATTTACTGGCAAATCATTCCTACAAGCTTTGACTACTGTTCCATTTGTAATGCCAACAATTGTTGTTGCAATGGGTTTCATAACGCTTTTCGGTAATGACGGAATTTTAAATACAGGTCTTTCTAAATTCCTAAACCTCAATGAACCATTAATCAAAATCAACAATTCTTTAACAATAATACTTATTGCCCATACTTTTTATAACTATTCAATTATAGTAAGAATCGTTTCAAGTATTTGGGCTAATATTGACCCAGAATTGGAACGCGCTGGATCAATTCTGGGTGCAAATAAATTTCATGTATTTACCAAAATCACTCTGCCTGTGCTTCTTCCCGCAATTATTTCGTCTGCTTTACTTGCGTTTACTTTTTCTTTTTCAAGTTTTGGGGTTATTCTCGTATTGGCCGGTCCAAAATTTGCAACAATTGAAGTATCAATATACCAGTTAGCTGTAAAATTAATGGATCTACCATCAGCTTCTACTCTTTGTATAATACAAATAATATTCACTTACTCATTTATGATCTTATATTCTAACCTGCAAAACAGATACTCAAACTGGATAAACATAAGGCCTAGTAAAAACACTTACAAACTCAAAAAAACCAAAAAGGATAACATTTTTATAATACTGGGAGTTATTTATATATTAATATTAATATCGCCATTGATCGCATTGATTGCCCGAACTCTATCTTTCGAAATCGGAAATACTCAATCTCACGTTTCAGAACTTTTTTCAAATCAACAGGGGTCATATTTTTACTTGAACCCAATTACCACTATAATTAATTCATTCAAATTTGCAGCAGGCACACTTTTTATATCCATAATATTAGGTACAATAAGCTCTTATTTGGTTGCAAATAGAACTAACAGATCAAAAAACCACTTAATAGATGCTCTGCTAATGTTACCTTTGGGAGTTTCGTCAATTGCATTAGGTTTGGGATATATATTGGCATGGAATACCCCTCCTTTCGATCTTCGTGGATCATGGATAATTATAATAATCGCACATTCTTTAATTGCATATCCTTTCGTCATGAGATCAGTACTTCCTGCAATTCAACAAATAAACCCGAATCTTAGAGAAGTGGCAACACTACTAGGAAGTTCAACTAAAAAAGTTTTTTACAAAATTGATCTACCCTTAATAACTCCTTCTCTAATTGTAGGCTCCACTTTTGCTTTCGCTATATCTATAGGGGAATTTGGCGCTTCTCTACTACTTGTGAAACCTGAATTTACTACCATGCCTGTAGCAATATATAGATTCCTTGGATTACCAGGGGATGAAAACCTGAAAAATGCTCTAGTTATGAGTTCAATATTAATGTGCACTGTCATTATCGGATTTATATGTATTGAAAAATTGCGCTACAAAAATATAGGAACATTTTAATGTCTCAATTAACGATAACTGATTTAACTAAATCATTTAACGGCGATAATGTCGTTGATTCAGTATCCTTTTCTGTAGAAAAAGGTGAAATCGTTTGTTTGTTAGGACCTAGCGGTTGTGGGAAAACTACTTTATTAAGATTGATAGCAGGCCTAGAACAATTCGATTCAGGTAAAATCATATTTGAAAATCACGATTTATCAAAAACACCCGCTTCAAAAAGAAATTTCGGTCTGATGTTTCAAAACCTATCACTTTTCCCGCATATGAATGTATTTGAAAATATTGCATTCGGGTTAAAAATGAAAAACTTTTCTAATCAAGATATCGATAACCAAGTATCAAATCTATTGACGATGGTTGGATTGAAAGGTTACTCAAAAAGAGATGTTAATGAACTTTCAGGAGGACAACAACAGAGAATAGCATTAGCGAGAGCGATTGCCCCATCCCCAACTCTTTTGATGTTAGACGAGCCTCTTGGTTCTTTAGATAGTAATTTACGAAATTCATTACAAATACAAATACGGGACATCGTAAAAAAGATAGGCGTAACATCCATATACGTCACCCACGACCGAAATGAAGCACTATCAATTGCAGATAAAATAGTGCTAATGAACGATGGCAAAATAATTCAAACTGGAACTCCTAATGAAGTTTTTCAATCTCCTGCAAATATTTTTGCCGCAGAATTTTTAGGCCACCAAAACATCATTTCAGGACAATTGCAATCCGATTCAAATAACATTTCATTTGATTGTGAATTTGGGAAAGTGATTTTATCGAAGAAAATCGCATATAATCTTGTAGATAATTCAATCATTATTGATACTAGAGGAATTTCTTTATTCACAAAAAATGAAGTGGACAATATTGAGTCCACTGACAATTTATATGAATGTAGAATTATAGGAAAATTTTTTAAAGAAAGGGCATACGAATTTAAAATCCAAATAAATTCTCAAATTCTAATTGCATCGTTTCAACCTAATTATTGGGGGGAAACGCCAGTTTTAGATATCGACCAAAAAGCATATGCAAAAATAAATCCAGAATTTATTTACGGATTATAGGTAAATATATTGAATATAGGAGAATAAGTTTTCTAATGGCTTTAATATTGAATGAATCTGACATCATCTCACTTTTCCCAATGGAAGACGCTATTAAAGCATCTGATTTAGCTTTTAAACTCCAAGCAGGCACTCAATCTATAAATCATCCCCGAATAAGAATCGCAAATCAAAAACAATTTTTCAATTATATGACTGCATCCTCTCCAGAACTTGGGTTTTATTGTATGAAGACCTATTCGATTCACAAAAACACGCCGCCTACGTTCTATGTATATTTGTATGACTACAGTAACGGAAATTTACTGTCGATAATGAATGCATCTGCATTAGGTCAAATAAGAACTGGTGCAGCATCAGGAATAGCAACTAAATATCTGTCAAAGCAAAATTCAACAACCCTGGGCATCATAGGCACAGGCTATCAAGCCAAAACACAAGCGCAAGCTATTGCAGCTATACGCCCAATCACATTGATAAAAGTCTATAGTAGATCCTTGGAAAATCGAAACAGTTTCGCAAAGTGGATAGAACAAAATCTTAATATCGAATGTATTTCTGCTAATTCATCAGAAGACTGTATTGAAAAATCAGACATAATCACAACTATTACCACTTCTAAAAATCCAGTTTTCAGAGGTAGTCAAATAACAGCAGGGACTCATATAAATGCTGCTGGAGGAAATCACTATATGCGAAGAGAGATGGATGATGATACTGTACTTAAGAGTGACCTTATAGCAACAGACGATATCAATCAGGCACGCATAGAATGCGGCGACCTAATCAATGTAATCGACAGAGGGTTATTACGCTGGCACTATATCCACCAACTGAGTGAAATAATTTCGGGATTGAAAGTTGGTAGAACTAATGATAACCAAATCACCTTATATGAATCACAGGGATTAGCTATACAAGATTTAACAGCAGCTGCTCATATATATTCAAAAGCTGTTAAAAATAAAATTGGGGTCAAAGTAGATATTGAAACATATAATTAATAGTCATTCATAGCTATAATTTTATTTTACCTAAACTTATTTGCCTTAAAGTTTCCACGTATAATTCATGCTCAACGATTAAAACCCTATCTTTAAGGGAAAATGGGGTATCATCTTCTCTGATTTGGACCTCCGATTGCGCTAAAATCGCACCTCGATCATACTCTCCTTCAACCTTGTGAATTGTCACACCAGTTTTGTCCTCTCCAGCTTCCAAAACAGATTCATGTACTTTTATGCCGTACATACCTTTACCGCCAAACTTTGGAAGTAGAGATGGGTGAACGTTTACTATTCTATTTTCAAAAGTACTCATTATCGATTCGCCCAATCTTTTCATATATCCAGCGAGGACAATCAAATCAACTTCATATCGTAATAACTTTTGAGTGATTTGGTAATCTACTTCATTATCATCATCATATAAAGATTTACTGATATGAAAATATGGAATACCTTCATTCTTCGCTCGCTTCAACGCTCCAGATTTTGAATTGTTGCTTATTACAACTACGGGAGTTGCAATGATGATTTCTGCCTTGCAAGCATCCACGATTGCCTGCAAATTCGATCCTCCATGGGAAGCTAAGATGCCTATATTTAATTTCCGCATATTAATTTGCTCTGATTCATATAGTTTATTCTAACCTACTCAACTAGTATATATTTCATATTGAAACTTGGTTAAGGTACTAAACATTGAATGAATCATCTAAAGAATTAAATCCCGAAAAAAAATCAGCAATTGGGCTACTAACATCATTTGCAAATAAAAATGTTAAAGTTTTATGGGCCATTGTGATCGGTCATATTTTCAAACATTTGTTCAATGGAGGAATTCATGCTTTAATACTGCCGAAAATCAAAATTGACTTAGGATTAAATAAAGCTCAATTTGGCGCTTTAAATACAGTAGGATCTCTCAGCCACTCTTCATCAACAATAATCACTGGTGCCTTGGTAGATAGGTATCGTAATCGTGCAAATATCTTTATTGGTTTATCAATAATGTTGATGGGGATTGCAACTTTCACTGCTAGTTTTATATCAACTTATCAACTTATGCTGTTGGGAATATTATTCATGTCTATAGGACCATCTATGTTTCACCCCCCAGCTCTAGGTGAACTAGCAAGAAGGTTCCCCAACAAAAAAGGCCTAGCAGTATCCATGCATGGTTTCGGAGCTAATATAGGAGAAGTATTAGGTCCAATTACAATAGCTGGTTTATTGGTATTGCTTGTAGATTGGCAAAATGTCATGAGAATCAGTATAGCTCCAGCTATTTTTATTAGCATTGGATTGTGGCTGATTATCGATAAACCAAAATTAACAGAATCAACAACTATTTCATCGATATCAGAATATGTTAAATCCCTGCTAGAAACCCTAAGAAACAAAACTATTATTATTTTGATAATAGCAATATCGCTAAAAAGTATAGGAGAAGGGGCAGTCGGCACTTATATACCTCTATACCTTGTTGAAGAATTAGAGATAAACGAAATCAAAATAGGATTGCTTTTATCTCTTGCACAAACTATGGGAATAATATCCCAACCTATAATGGGCAATCTATCTGACACTAAAGGCAGGAAAATCGTACTCGTGGTTGGCACGGGGTGTGTTGGATTATTATCGATTGGACTAGCAGTAATGGCACATCCTTCAATAGCTTCGATAAACTCTTCATTAGTCGTAATAGGGCTATGGGCAATTATTATAGGTAAAGGAGCATTTACATTTTCCCTACACCATATTTATCTGGCAGCTGCACTAGACGTTTCCGGCACTAAAACTCAGTCATCAATAGTTGCTATAATGTATGGTTCAGGAATAATCAGCACTTTCGCACCTTATTTAGCCGGTTTACTCGCAGATAAATATGGATTCTATGCTGCTTTTCTTTTCGGAGGGATAATTCTGATTGCAGCTGGATTTGTTCTATTGTCTATTAAAATAACCCGACAGTAGATTACCAATCTCCAACTAAGAAGTTTAATTAATAATAAATACTGATTTTTGAACAGGTGTGGTTACATTTGCACCTTCATTATTGATATATACGTCTATTTCAGACCTTACCCCAAATTCAGGTAAATATATACCAGGCTCTACAGTAAGCCCAATTCCCGGAATTATTCGCCTTTTATCAAATGTCTCCAAACCATCCAAGTTGACTCCACTAGCATGTACTTCTAGGCCAATACTATGACCGAGGCGATGAGTAAAATAGTCTCCATAACCCAATCTATCTATATAATCACGCGCAATTTTGTCAACTTCCCAACCATAAATTGGAATGTCTTCTTCAAATCTTCTATTTATTTCTGATACTGCAAGATCTCTAGCATTTATTACAATATCAAACACTTTCTGATTCGTTGATGGCACCTTACTACCAATATAACCAACCCAAGTAATATCGGAAAATATACTAGACATCGTATCGAGTTTCGCCCATAAATCGATTAACACCCAATCACCAATTTTAAATTCACGTCCATCTGAAATTTCCGGGTCAAAATGTGGATCTGAAGAGTGCTCATTTATAGCTACTACAGGACCTTCGTCATAAAACATTTTATTATCAATAAATTTTTTCCTTATAAAATCGCGTACATCGATTTCTTTTAAACCTTTATCGATATTATCACCGATAAATTCAAAAGCTTTAACTACTATTTCTCCAAGAATTTTACCTGACTGAATATGAGAGTCCAATCCCTCATTGTCCCAACGCTGCGTAGCGTATACCACCATATCAGCAGAAGAATGTACAGAAACCCCAAAAGTTTTTATTAGTTCAATTGTGCCTGCATCTACACTGGATAATTTTGGCAGTTCAGCAAACGGGGAATATTCCATCGCAATATTTGATTTAGTCTTTAACAAATTTTGCAATTTATTAACCATATCAGTCCTTCCTACAAATATTTCTTTAGACAAATCGATTGCTGAAAATTGACCAAGATCTACATAACTCACCAATAATAATGGTTGACCTGAAACAGGAACCCAAAGGAATATTGGTCTTGTCACGTTTTCAATTTGACCTAAAATTTCCAACATCAAATTATTGCTACCTTTATAATCATACACAAGCCACCCATCCAATTTAGATTTGATCATGAAATCGCGAGCGTCTTGAATTATGCTATTGATTCGCAATTGTTGCTCCTAAACCATCTTGTCGAAGAACTATTAATATTTATTGTCAGGTAAATTGTTTACCTTTAATGCGATTTTGGTAAAATAAAACCCTGAACTTGGTTATAACAATCATACTATATTGTAACTGGATTTTTTATTTGACTGCACTTCTAAACAAGGTAATGACAGCGAAGGAAGCCGTGGCAAAATATGTCTCGGATGGTGATACTGTAGGTATTGGTGGTCAAAGCATCGGCCGATGTAGCATGGCATTAGCACATGAAGTTATCCGGCAAAACAAAACCGATTTAACGCTTGTAGGATGTAATATGGCTATGCACATGGATTTACTGGTAGGAGCTGGAGCTGTAAAAAAAACAGAGTCAGGAACTGGCAACTTAGAGAGATACGGAACTGCTTTTCAGTGGAGAAAAGCAATAGAACAAAAAACCATCGAAGTTGAAGATTATAGTCATCTGTCTATGTCTCTTCGTTTTTTAGCCGGTTCACTTGGACTTCCTTTTATCCCAACCAAAAGCATGTTAGGAACAGATTTATCACAACAAGTTTCTAATAACATTTTGGAATCTAAAGACCCATGGAATTCCGAAAAGTCAGTACTGCTTCTAAAAGCTTGTAACCCAGACGTGTCAATAGTCCACGTGCAAAAGGCAGATTCCCTAGGAAATGCGATTATCGAAGGTTTTAGTACTCATGAACCTGAAATGATAAAAGCTTCTAAATCGGTTATCGTAAGTTGCGAGCAATTAATAGATACCGAGGTTGTCAGACAAAACCCAGAAATGACATCAATCCCTTATATATTTGTCGATGCAGTTGTATTACAGCCCTGGGGAGCATACCCAACATCTACATATAAATTTTATGAACATGACGAACCTCACATCAAACGTTATCAATCAATAGCAAAATCCAATGAATCCGAATACAGAAAATATCTTGAAGATTACATATACGACTGTGCAGATTTCGATAATTATTTGAAAATGGTTACCACACCGGAAAATCTTAATTCCCTTGCCGAATCTATGCATAACGTATCCTAATACAATCATGAACTCACAACCAAAAGCCAATTTAAAAGAAATAATGGTAATTGAAGCTTCGAAATTTATTTCGAACGGAGATACAGTGATGGTTGGAACGGGAATGCCGTTTGTTGCCAGTATATTTGCACTTAAAAGTCACGCTCCAGAAATGTGCTTTGTAGTTGAAACAGGCACTATAGCACCTGAAGTTATCCCGATTCCAATTTCAGTATCTGATCCAAGAGTGATGCACAGGGCTGTAAAACTTGGGTCCTTATTAGATGCCCTAGGAGGAATTTTACATAGAGGAATGGCAGATATAGGTTTCCTTGGAGGTGCTCAAATAGATAAATTTGCCAATGTTAATTCCACTTTGATTGGGGATAAAACAAATCCTAAGGTAAGGCTGCCTGGTAGTGGCGGGGCTAATGATATCGCTTCCCATGCTAAACAAATCTTAATAATTGCGCCACACGAAAAAAGAAGGTTCCCAGAAAAATGTGATTATATAACAAGTCCAGGATACATCGACGGCCCTGAAGGTAGAGTAAAGGCAAGTTTACCAGTCGAATTTCCCGATATTTCTGTAGTAACTGATTTAGCGATAATGAAAATTAATAAATCAAAGGGAATTTTGGAAATAACACATACGATGCCTAGCATTTCCGTTAATCACGTTATCGCCAATACAGGATTTACACCTTTGATTTCAGATAACATCCAAATTATCCCCGTACCAACAAAAGACGAATTAGACTTGTTAAGAAATACAATAGATCCTAATGGTGTGTACGTATAAAAATCAACTACCCCATTTAGAAAAAGCCTTACTGTACTCATCAGTGGTATTCAAATCCAAACCAACTAATGGTTCGTGCATTTCAACTTTGTTTGTCTTGGCTTTGTATTTCTCGGTTACCACCCTTATTCCAGACGATTCATCCAAGATCGTCGCCAGCTCATTCCTAAGAGCAGATGCGAATATTATAGGATGACCACCTTTACCGTTGTAACTTGGATATGTAATCAGATAATCCAAAGACGAATGGTGTTGAATCAAGCGATCAACAATCACCCTATTTCTAGGTTGGTCTACGCCTAAAATCATAATAGATGTAGTTTCAGGTGATACACGATTGACTCCTTCAACAATTGAAGTTGCCCTACCATCCTGAAACCGATTATTCAAAACAAATGAAGCATTAGTTTTTTCTATATAAGGGGTAATCAACTCATAATTATGTCCTACCACAACTATGACTTCATGTACTCCACCTTCAAACAAGGTTTTTATTTGATACTCTATCAATGTTGTATTACGCCACTTTAATAACGGCTTATATCCGTTCATTCGGCTGGAAAACCCAGCCGCCGTCAAAATTGCAGTAACGTAATTATTATCGTTACGGTCCAATTTTAACGTCGGTTTTATTTCTTGATACTTTTACAGAAGTCTTTTCCAGCAAGCTCGAATCAAGTCGCATTGAATTGCCTTGGCCTCCATTTCGTATCATTAATATTTCTGCCAAAATACTTAGGGCTATCTCTTCAGGGGTCCTTGCATTTATGTCTAAACCTATTGGTGCTCTTACATCTTTTATGCGGTCTATACTGACACCTTTATTCAACAACTCTTCATATATCAAAATTGTTTTTCGCTTACTACCAAGAAGTCCTATGTAACTAGCCGAAGTATCAATAGCAGCTTCTAACGACACGTGATCATAACGATGCCCTCTTGTTGCAATTACTATAAATGTGTTTTTGTTGATTTCTATGGATTTAAACCCTTCAGCAGAACTCCTTGCCACTACCACATCCGCTAATGGGAACCGTTCATTGTTAGCAAATTCATCTCTGTCATCGATAACGGTTAAATTGAAACCTAGGTTTACTGCAAACGTATATATTGCACGCGAAACGTGACCTCCTCCACATAACACAATTCTTGGAGGAGTAGTGTATCCTTCAATAAAGTATTCAGCGCCAGTTTCTGACCTTACATAATCACTGTTGCCATAAGCCATTAATTCCAACCCGTGCTTAATTGCTTCAGAATTAAGACCCTCTGCACCTAAAGTTCCCTCAGTGGAGCCATCAGACCTAATTAATAGCTTTCCTGCTAAATCTGCATTAATATCTGGAACTGTTTTTACTAAACTTGCCAGTGCTACTGGATCACCTCCAGCATAAGCATTGTTTATTTCATCCAAAAATAACGCATCCTCCCCGTTTTCATACACAGGGTCAACTAGGAAATACATTGTGCCACCACAAACCAATCCATCTTGAGCAGCAATTTCTTCATTAAGCTCATATCCGATGTGCGCTGCCTTACCTCGGTTCTTCATTAATTGTTTAGCTGCATACCAAATATCACCTTCAACACACCCACCTCCCAATGTTCCAACCCCACTCCCATCATTTTTGACGAGTAATTTTGCCCCTGGTTTTTGAGGAGTAGAACCCTTGGTCCTGACAACTGTAGCTATAACCAATGGCATTCTATTATTGAGTTGATTTGTAGCCTCTTCGAAAACTTCTTTCATATACGCCTAGAATCCTAAAAAAACACGATTAATTCATTATTAATTTGTATGTAAAGCATATTATAATATTGATTAGTGGGATACACCAACCTTATGGCAAATTGTGTCAAGAAATACAAATTGTTTTTATATTCCGCAAATGAATATTAGATACAGACTAGATGGAAAGCTCTGAGATACCAAACAATAAATTAATACTTGGAATCCCATGCGAAACTCACCCAGAGGAGCGCATGGTTTCATTAGTACCACAAAATGTTGCCGCATTAAAAGAACTGGGCGTTGAAGTTTTAATTGAGAACAATGCCGGTATTAAAGCAGGTTTTAACAACCAACAGTACGAAGATGCTGGCGCAAGCATATTAACAAGTCGGACTGAGATATTTAATTCAGCCAACGTTATAGCTCAGGTTAGAGGTCCAAGCAAAAATCCAGAGTCCGGACAAAAAGACATAGCCAATCTAGGTGATACACATATTATCATAGGTTTTTTGCACCCTCATTTTTCAATAAACGAAATGCACCAAATTGCACAAAAGGGAACTACATCAATAGCAATGGAATTAATACCAAGGATAACAAAAGCCCAAAACATGGATGCCCTTAGTTCTCTTGCAAACCTAGCAGGATATAAATCAGTGCTGTTAGCTGCTTCAGTTATGCCTAAAATTTTTCCTTTAATGATGACTGCTTCAGGAACTATACGTCCAGCTAAGATCTTGGTACTTGGGGCAGGAGTGGCTGGTTTACAAGCGATAGCAACGGCAAAAAGACTTGGTGCTTTAGTTACCGGATATGATATTCGACCTGCTGTCAAAGAACAAGTTGAAAGTTTAGGAGCAAAATTTCTGGAAGACGATTTTAAAAACACAGAAGTTGAAACTGACAGCGGATATGCCAAAGAAATGTCAGACGACTTTTATGCAAATCAACAGAAATTACTTTTACGAGCAATTGCTGAAACAGATGCAGTTATAACGACTGCGGCTATACCTGGGAAAAAAGCCCCTATTCTGATTACATCTGAAATGGTTTCAAACATGAAAGCTGGATCCGTGATAGTAGACTTGGCAGCAGAGACCGGCGGTAATTGTGAGTTGACTGAAATAAACCAAACTGTTAATCATAATGGTGTTTCTATAGTAGGAACAACAAATTTACATTCAACACTACCAACTGATGCCAGTCAGGTTTATTCTAATAACATTTCGAATTTAGTATCTTACATAGTAAAAAACAATGATTCAGAAATTAAAATAGAAGATCCCATTCTCAAAGAAGTAGTGGTTACTCATAAAGGAAATATAGTGCACCCAGTCATCAAGGAATTATCAAATTAACCAATTCAGAATCTCGCCCTAATCAATTTAAACAGGAGTTACATATTTGGAAAACTTGCTTCTCACTTTAACTATTTTTGTATTAGCGATTTTTGTAGGATTCGAAGTAATAACCAAGGTTCCAGCTATACTTCATACCCCATTAATGTCGGGGGCTAACGCAATGTCTGGAATAATTTTAATAGGGGCACTTGCCACGGCTTCTAATCCTGAATTAGGACTGGTAAGTAACATATTAGCGGCATCAGCAATTGCCCTAGCTACTATAAACGTGGTTGGAGGTTTTGCTGTAACTCATAGAATGCTATATATGTTCAAGAAGAAAAAATGACATTCGATTTAGATTTAACAACCAAATTCATATATATATTAGCTGCAATATTAATAATATTAGGTTTAAAAGGCCTTAGTTCACCTAAAACAGCAATCAGAGGAAATATCATTGCTTCAATAGGAATGTTGATCGCTGTTATAGTTACTTTGGTCGCAAATAACACGGTTAGCATCGGATGGATATTCGGTGGAATAATTGTAGGCAGCCTAATCGGCATAATACTTGCAACAAGAACAACCATTACATCAATGCCTCAACTAGTAGCTACATTTAACGGGCTTGGAGGAGCTGCATCAGTCTTGGTTGCAACTAATGAATTTATCAATAGAGATGCCGGGTCTGTATTGGATATATTAGATAGTCCAGCTGATATGCCTATTGAATTCATGTTATTTGCAACATTAGCATCTGCCTTAATCGGCTCTATAACTTTTTGGGGAAGTATGATTGCTTTTTCAAAACTGCAGGGATTACTGCCTGACAATCCTATATTGATACCAGGTAGACATATTTTCAATGTGTTTCTATTAATACTTATTGTAGTTAGTGGTTTTATTGTAATGGCTCAACCCATCAACGAAATCAACCCTAATTTCTACTGGGTTATTTTAATAGCTTCGGCCATCCTAGGGATATCTTTAGTTATTTCAATAGGTGGGGCTGACATGCCTGTTGTAATCTCATTACTGAATTCTTATTCTGGGTTAGCAGCTGCCGCGACTGGTTTACTTTTGGGGAACATTCTACTAGTTATAGGTGGTTCTTTAGTTGGAGCTGCAGGAATAATATTGACCAGCTTAATGTGCAAAGCTATGAATAGATCACTCACTAATGTTTTTTTTGGTGGAATAGGAAGTACCTCGACCACTGAAGACAAAAACCAAGATGATATATATGAAGGTAAAGTTAAGGCAACATCAGCTGACGAAATAGCTTTATTACTAGACAACGCAGACAAAGTTATGATCTTGCCAGGTTATGGGATGGCAGTAGCACAGGCACAACATTCTATTCACGACCTATCTGAATCCTTAAAATCCAAAGGGATTGAAGTTAAATTCGCAATACATCCAGTTGCAGGAAGAATGCCTGGTCACATGAATGTTTTATTAGCTGAAGCAGATGTGCCTTACGATGATTTAATAGAAATGGACGAAGCAAATCCATTATTTAAAGAAACAGATGTTGCAATAGTTGTAGGTGCCAACGATGTTGTAAATCCTCTGGCATATAAAAGTGATGACCCCGGGAACCCTATAGCCGGCATGCCTATACTACAAGCTGATCAAGCTAAGACAATAATTGTTATAAAAAGAAGCTTAAGTCCAGGATTTGCCAATATTGCTAATCCTCTTTTTGCTGCAGACAACACCTTAATGTTATTTGAAGATGCAAAAAAAGCATCTATGGATTTATTAACAAGTTTCAAAAATCTTTAAAGTACCCCTGCCCGGACTCGAACCGGGGCACCCGGTTTAGGAAACCGGTGCTCTATCCGCCTGAGCTACAGGGGCGCATAAACTTATTTTAGCCCACTACAATCTAATTATGAACCTTTAATTTAAAATTAGAATTTTAAACTATCCGATAATACAGGAGAAAATAAGATGGGATTTAAATTACTGATTTTAACTGCTGGACCTGGAGGAGAACCAAACGGTGCCTTTTATAGCGAAGATTGGGTAGAAAAGTTAGAAGCATTAATACCTAACATAGACATAAGTTTATGCAGAACAACTAAAGAGGCTACTTCTAATATCAGTCAATTTGATGCAGCTTTCGGGTACTTGACAGAAGATATGATTAAATCTGCAACTAATTTAAAATGGCTGGCTTGCCCTCAAGCAGGGCCTCCACAAGGATTTTATAACAAATCTTTAATAAATAGCTCAATTGTAGTAACCAACATCAAGGGTATTTATAGTGACCATATAAGCACTCATATCATGTCTTATATTCTTTCTTTTTCTAGAGGCTTACACAAATATATACGAAACCAATTCAATTCCGAATGGAGTGGCCCTGTACCTACCATTCATTTACCTGATTCAACAGCATTAGTTGTAGGCGTAGGAGGAATTGGAAAAGAAACAGCTCGTCTATGCAAAGAATTTGGAATGACAGTTTTCGGAGTTGATCCTAAAACAACTGAACTAAAAAATATAATCGAAAAAATCTACCATCCATCAAACCTAAAATATATATTACCAAAAGCTGATTTTATAATATCTACAGTACCGGAAACCCCAGATTCAAACAAAATGTTCGGCTCCGAAGAATTTAAACTAATGAAAAATTCAGCTTACTTCATTAACATCGGCAGAGGCACTACCGTTTCACTAAACGACCTAAATAATGCTATTGACCTTGGAGAAATTGCTGGGGCAGCTCTTGATGTATTTGAAACAGAACCTTTACCGAAAAATCACCTTTTATGGGCACATGAAAATGTAATAATAACTCCACACGTAGCAGCAGAAGGACCATATTTGGATGAACGTAGAAGCGAAATCTTCATCAATAATTGTATTAAATTCAATAATGGCAAACCATTAAATAACGTTGTTGACAAAGCAAAATGGTTTTGATTTTTTGCTTTAATTCTAAGATAAGTACCCCCGGCGGGATTTGAACCCACGCACCTGGCTCCGGAGGCCAGTGCTCTATCCACTGAGCTACGGGGGCTTTTCAATTTAACTTAGTATAATATCCCATCAATCCCAATATATAGCTTCATAAACAGGTATAACAACATGTAATCGTTTATATTCAAGTCCAATAGGCAGGCATATGTTTCTTAAAGCAAGATATATGCATTTTTAGGGGTTGACATCAACCTAAGTCGTGAATATTATAAGGCAACTATCTCAGTTTAAGAGCGTTTTGCTCTTGAGATATAGGCGTAATATATTGTATTCTTACTCATGGAATACTATTTTGTGATATATATAAAGGGGGACAAAAGTGAGAAAATATCTTCCGAAATCTAGTATATTAATGCTAGTCCTAACATCCGTTTTGGCAATGGCCATTTTATCGGCATGTCAAGGACCGGCAGGACCGGCAGGAGAAGCAGGTCTTCCAGGTAACCCAGGACTTCCAGGAATACAGGGACCACAAGGTATTCAGGGAGCTCAAGGTGACCCAGGTCTTCCAGGTTTCCCAGGTAACCCAGGAGCACCAGGTAAGCCAGGTCTTCCAGGTCTTCCAGGAATACAAGGCATACAAGGACCCGCAGGAATCGATGGAGTTTCACCAGAAGCACGAATCGAGCCATCTACTAGGCACCTAGCTATGGATGCTGGTGTAACCATAGATGGATCCGGTTTCAGGCGTTACGAAACAATCGATTTAGTGTTCGCTCTTAGAGCAACAACACCTGTATTGACTACGGTACAAGCAGACGATGCTGGTTCGTTCTCAGCAACGATACCGACATTAAGCAGTATCCGTAAAGTAAAAACTAACGCTAAGACTATTAACGAAACTCCTGTAATCACTCTTAGAGCAGAAGGTTCAGATGGAAGTCTTGCCAGCGTACCTGTAAGGGTAGCAACAGCATCACCTCCACCAGCAGGACCAGCTCCATCTGCTAGCGCAAGCTTAACAGGCGGTACAGTGGTTAACGAAGGTCAAATAACTGTACATGCAGCAGGATTCAGAGGCGGAGAAGGTATCACGTTTATAATACAAACTGGTACTACAGCCGATGGTATCCCTCAGTTCAGTCCGTTACAATCCGGTGTAGCCACTGGTGGCGGAACACTTGAGAAAAAGATGTCGATACGTACAGGTGCTGGCCTTTTCACACTTAAGGCTATTGGCGCTACAGGTACAGAAGCTACTTCCGCAGTAACTGTAACTGCAAAGTAATTTACAGAACATAAAGAATTAAATAAAAAAACTCGCCGGATTCAACTCCGGCGGGTTTTTTATTTACCTAACAATATAGGTTCTAAATACGAAACTAAATGGAACAGTTACAATAACCATATAACTACTTTAATGATTCGAATACAAGAAGCCATAATCAACACAAAGAAATCACAAGCGGTCAATACCACACTAAACGAATTTAACTATTAGTTTTTTCACTCTTCTACCAACAGTTTCTTTAACTTCAACATTTAAATTTCCGATTGAGATATCGTCTCCTACACTAGGAATTTTTCCTAATCTCTGATATACCAATCCCCCAAGGGTATCAAACCCATCACCCTCTATATCAATGGACAATAATTCGTTAACTTGGTCTAAACTTGTTTTTCCATCTATAATGAACATATTCGAATCAATCTTTTCTATATCAGGATCAACGGAATCAAATTCATCTTCAATTTCGCCAACAATTTCTTCCAATAAATCTTCTATAGTCACTATACCTGAGACGCCACCGTACTCATCCATTACAATCGCTATATGGACTTGCTCTTGTTGAAATTGAGTTAACAACTCATCAAGTATTTTAGTTTCTGGAACAAATAATGCTGGTCTAATTAAAGTTTCTTCTATTTTCTTATTTATACTTGCCGTATCTTTTAACAATAATCCTAAAACATCCCTGGCATAAACTATACCTTTGATATCATCAATTTCATTAGTGTAGATAGGAATTTTACTGTGTCCTGAATCTAGCATTAATTCTGAAAGGGTCTTTAATTTAACGTTAGTACTAGCAGAAATTATATCTACTCTAGGAATCATTATTTCCCGTACAATCATACGATCAAGACGAAAAACTCCTTTAATCATTCTGATTTCATTGTCATCAAGATGATCTTCTTCTATATTCAATTCCATATCATCTTGATTAAAATTATTTTCACTTTGAGATTTTTTCAATCTCAATAATTTGCCCACCATATCATTTGAAGATGCTAAAGGATTATATTTTGTTATCCAACTCATTACTCAATATTCCTATTTATATATTCAACTTTGTTTTGAAATATGTTTCGCTGGAACCCCTACAACCCTAGCCCCATCATCAACGTCATGTATTACCACCGCTCCAGCTCCCGTTGAAGATTTGTTCCCAATTTTTATTGGGGCAATTAACATTGTATCTGAACCTATTAATGCACCATCTCCAATTATGGTTTTATTTTTATTCTTACCATCATAGTTACAAGTAATGGTTCCTGCACCTATATTTACTTGATTCCCCACTTCAGCATCTCCTAAGTAACTAAAATGAGATGACTTTGTTCCCTTACCCAACCTACTCCTATTCACTTCAGCCGAAGTACCTAAATGAACACCATCGTCCAAATAGCTATTATTTCGAACATTACTAAATGGACCAATAACAACGTTATTACACACAACAGAATCATTTACAGTGGATGATCCTATATTACAATCATCTCCAACATTTGAAGAAGCTACAATAGAATTAGGTCCTATAATAGAATTTGCACCTATTCGTGAATCGCCGATTATATGTGTATTTGGTTTGATTATTGAATCTTTCCCAATTTTAATGCCCCAATCAATATAAGTCGCCCTACGATCCTCAATAGTTACCCCTTCCAACATCAACTGAGTCAATATATTATCTCTTAAATAAGCGTTTCCAATTTCTAAATCATATTTACTATCTATACCAAATTTCACCCTCTCAGCATCATTGAGTCTGATCGAATCTATCAATTCACCGTTATTTGATAATAATTCAATAACGTCAGTTAGATAAACTTCTCCTGATTGTGATTTTGTTACTTTGTTCAGATATGATTCAAGAAGGTTTTTGTTGAAACAATAAACTCCACTATTTATCTCAGTGGTAATACCAGATTGTATTAGATTTCCATTATTTACTTCAGATATTCGCTTAACGGTACCACTTTTATCTCTAATAATCCTACCCAATCTGTTTGGATCTTTTACATCTGATGTCAACAAGGTAGCTGCTGCTTTTGATTTAACGTGACTAGTCACCATTGAATCTATTATAGAACTTTCTATAAGAGGGACATCTCCATTAATCACAAAAATGTTTTCACAATTGGAAACTTTTAGAGCAATGTTAACAGCATCACCCGTACCTCTAGGTTCATTTTGAACAACATATTTTACTTGTCGGTTAATAGCCTTTTTTATAAGATCAAATTCAGGAGGAACTACAACAATGTATTCTCCATCAATTACTGAACAAACGTTTGTCAAAACGAGATTCAACATTTCCTTACCACATAACTTTTGAAGTATTTTAGGAGTACTAGACATCATTCTAGTACCCTTTCCCGCAGCTAAAATTATTATTCCCCAATTAACCATATTATATTAAACAAATTCGCCTGCTACGGAATACTCCGTAAAACAGGCGAACATAACTTTTATAATGTTTATTCAATTTGTAAAATATGCTACCAGCGGGCTAGGATGAGTGTCAATCAATTTAAAGTTAACCAAAATACGAGTGTAAGTCATATTCTCAAGAGAACCTTATATTGATAAAGTAGAAATGTTTTATCATTAAATCAGCGTCCAAATTGCAATTTAAATCAAAAAACGGAGAGAAATATGAAATTTAAAGTAATCGTCCAAGCTGGATCAGTCTATAATCATTCAAATTATGATTTAGAGAGAGAAATTTTGGAACCAATAGGTGCTGAATTAATCGAAGTGGCAAGTGACGACAAAAATGATTTTATAAAAGAAGCAAAAACCGCCGATGCTTTAATCGCAGGCAAAATGCAACTATCCAAAGAAATTATCGAATCTTTAGAAAATTGCAAAATAATATCTATAGGCAGTGTCGGAACAGATACGATAGATATTGCTTCTGCTACTCAAAATGGTATACCTGTTACAAATGACCCAGATACATTTATAGATGAAGTTGCTGACCATACACTAACTTTGATTCTATCAACTTATAGAAGATTAACTCTTTTACACCAAATGTCCAAAGATGGTAGATGGAAAAAAGCTCGACCATATTTATACGAATTCCCAAGATTAATGGGACAATCTTTGGGTTTGATTGCCTTCGGACATGTTGCTAGGGCAGTAGCAAAAAGAGCAAAACCTTTTGGCTTTAATATTCTGGCATATGACCCTTATATATCTGAAACGACCATCTCAGATTCAGGAGTAATACCGGTTAATTTAGATGAATTGCTCAAATCATCAGATATAGTATCAATGCATGCTCCTGGATCCGAAGAAACAGATCAAATGATTAATGAAACCCATTTCAAATTAATGAAGAAAACAGCTTTGTTCATAAATAATGGGAGAGGATCCACAGTTGATGAACCCTCTTTGATAAAAGCATTAACAGAAAAGTGGATAGCTGGTGCAGGGCTTGATGTATTACATCAAGAACCGCCTGACCTCAAAAACCCTTTGTTGGCTATGGAAAATGTAATAGTCACGCCTCATGTAGCTTCAGCTTCATCTAGATTCGAACCCCAAAGAAGAATCAGAGTTGCAAGAGAAATAAGATTGGCATTGTTAGGTAAATGGCCAATAGGTTGTGTGAATCCATCAGTACTTAATAATACCAACCTTAGACGCTGGCAACCATATTCAACTAATCGCGGTCCTGCACGATAACTATCGTAGTTGTTAGTGCATAAATTGAATGTTACAATCAAGTTTTATTAAAATGAATCTTTGTTAAAATATGCAAGTCATAAACAACAATATATTATGACTTCCAGAGCATATTGTTTGGTGTGATTCTAAGGAGGTAATTCCCAAGTGGGAACTATAAACGTAGCGATTATCGGTGTAGGAAATTGTGCTTCCTCGCTAATACAAGGTGTTTACAAATATAAAGGTTTAAAAGAAAAAGACAAAGTACCGGGAATAATGCATCCAGTAATGGGTGGGTATTCAATAGACGACATCAATTTTGTGGCAGCATTTGATGTCGACAAAAACAAAGTCGGAACTGACATTTCAGAAGCTATTTTTGCTGAACCTAATAACACTGTGAAATTCCAAAAAGTCCCTAAGCTTGGAGTTGAAGTCCAAAGAGGTATGACTCACGATGGAATAGGCAAATACACAAATGAATTGATTAAAAGAGCAGACGGACCTACCGCAGATATAGCACAAACTCTAATTGATAAAAAAGTTGATGTTCTTATAAGTTATTTGCCCGTAGGTTCCGAGGAAGCCACTAAGTGGTACGTAGAACAGGCAATAGCAGCAAAATGTGCGTTCATCAACTGTGTACCAGTATTCATAGCTAGTGGAGATGGCGACTATTGGCAAAAAAGATTTAAGAGTGCAGGAATACCTATAATTGGTGATGATATAAAATCTCAAGTAGGAGCAACGATTGTTCATAGAACTCTCACTCGGCTTTTCCAAGACCGAGGAGTTCATTTAGAAAGAAGTTACCAACTTAATTTTGGAGGCAACACTGATTTTCTGAACATGTTAGAACAAGAAAGACTTAGCTCCAAAAAAATATCAAAAACTAATTCTGTAACTTCCCAAATGGATTATGATATTGGTAAAGAAAATATACATATAGGTCCGAGCGACCATGTACCTTGGCTTCATGACAGGAAATGGTGCTACATAAGAATGGAAGGCGAAAGCTTTGGTGATGTTCCATTAAACGTCGAATTAAAACTAGAAGTATGGGACAGCCCAAACTCAGCAGGAGTAGTGATAGACGCCCTAAGATGTGCAAAAATTGCTCTTGATAGAGGGCTATCAGGACCAATATTAGGCCCTTCTGCATACTTTATGAAATCACCGCCTGTACAGTATACAGATGCAATAGCTAGAGAAATGGTTGAGGACTTTATATCTAACGAATCATCCGACCAAGAATATTCTTTAGACACAAATAAATAATCAACGAATTAAACACTTTGATTTTATAGACTATATCCTAGAATCATCATGTATCGAAAACTTAATATAGCTCTAGTATCTGCATACGATTATGCATTACCTAGTGGAGTTAACAACCATATAGAGAATCTTGCAGCCCAACTAAAATCTATAGGGCATTCAATTACGATATTCGCTCCATCTTCAAACCCTATTCCCCAAAAGGACTTCACACCTATAAGCAATTCTGTTGGAATCCCTACAAATGGTTCTATAGCTCGTATTTCTTTATCTCTGACGTCTTTTACTAAAGTTAAAAAAATACTTAATCAAAACAATTTTGATATCATCCACTTACATGAACCATTTGCAGGTTTGGTTCCTTTAGCATTTTTGCAACATTCCAAATCAATTAACATAGCAACTTTCCATTCACTCAGAGATTCTAAATTTAATTCAGTATTCAAACGTGTAAAAGGAGCTAAATTAGTTAATAATTACTATAAAAAAATTGATGGCCGTATTACCATTTCGACAGCCTCCAAAAAGTTTATATCTGATCATTTCGATGGTGAATTTGAAATAATACCCAACGGAATAAATATATCGGAATATTCTCAAAGTGTATTACCAATAAAAGAAATCCAAGATGGGATGACTAACATTCTATTCGTTGGGAGAATGGAGAAACGTAAAGGTCTGAAATATTTACTATCAGCGTATGGAGAATTGAAATGGGATTATCCTAAAACCCGCTTAGTAATTTTAGGATCTGGTCCCCTAGACAAAGAAACGAATCAAATAATATCTTCAAGAAACCTAAATGATATCCTTTTAGTTGAAGATGTTACTAACTCAATTAAGATGCGATACTTTAAAACATGTGATATATTTTGTGCTCCAGCTATTGGCAATGAAAGTTTTGGGATAGTACTGTTGGAAGCAATGGCTTCTGGCAAACCAATTGTCGCATCAGATATACCAGGATATAAAAGCGTGGTTGAGAACAATAAGCAAGGTATATTAGTGCCACCCAAAAATGAATCCGCAATAGCTTCATCTATTTTAAAACTTTTGAACAATCCTATTCTTTGTAATGAATTAGGACAAAACGGAATGGCCAAAGCAAAAGAATATGATTGGACAATAATTGGCAAAAAGATTAACAATTATTACAACGAATTTCTATACAAGAAAGTTGTTTAAAAACGTAAAGTATAATTTGGTAGTTTTATAAACATATCTAAAGGTGAAAAATGATTTTGGATCGGTTCAACAAATTTTTCTTGATTCCAATAGTCAAAATATTCATATTTTTAAAAATCAAACCTAACCATATAACTTTGTTGGGTCTAGTTTTTGCAATCGTCTGTTGTTACCTAATATTCTATGGCATGTGGCTAACTGCTAGTTTAATTCTTTTGTTATCAGGATTTTTCGATATGCTAGACGGTGCTATAGCAAGATATTCCAATAATACGACATTATTCGGTAAATTCCTCGATTCGTTTGTTGATAGAATATGCGAATCTTTGGTTTTAGGTTCAGTACTTATATACTTTATATTTAAAGAAGAAAGTAGTATAACTGCTTTCCTAAGCTATACAACCATATGTTCATCAATAATTGTAAGTTATAGCAGAGCACGTGCAGAAAGTTTAGGAGTAAAATCTAACGACGGCTTGATGACAAGAGCACCACGAGTTTTATCCCTCACCATAGGATTATTGATATTTTCATTTTTCCAACAAACCACAATTTTAAACTTGAGTATTATTGACATAAGTTTATTATTAATAACCATTTTATCTGTATTCACTATTATCCAAAGAGTACTTATTGTCAAAAATCAAACTACATCAGATAGCAAATAGGATCTGTAAGGAAGCATGGCAATTTTAGATAAATCAAATCTAGCTAACCTAAACGACAAATTTGAAACTCATTTAAATTCCAAAGTTTCTTTACGCTTGTTTACTCAGAATAATTCGGGGCTAATTATCCCAGGTAAAAGATGTGATACATGCATAACAACAGAAGCCATTTTAACCGAGGTATCAAGCGTTTCGAATAATGTCAGTTTAGAAATAATAGACTTTTACAATAATGAACAGGCATCTAGAGAATTAAAAATTAAACGTATTCCCGCAACTGTGATTGGGCAATCCGGACGTGCCATTTTTTACGGCATGCCTTCAGGATATGAATTTTCCACATTGGTAAACTCTATAATCAATGCATCGCTAGACTCTCAAAACTTAAATGAAGATTTACATAGAGACCTTGAAACGATTGAGAATCCCATAAATATAAAAGTATTTGTAACACCCTCTTGCAAATATTGTCCTGAAATAGCTGAATTAGCCCTTTCATTAGCGATGCAGTTCGAAACAATTAAAACAGAGATAATAGAGGTTCAAGAATATCCTGATTTAGCTAGTAATTATGGCATTACAAGTGTACCAATTACTATTATCAACGATAAAATACAAATACCCGGTCAAATTTCTTCTGATACATTAGTTGAAAACTTGCTACAAATTAATGATGAAATGAGGATTGCCTAAATGCCCATACTTTTATACTTCCATAAACTAACTACAGGCATACCTAAACTATTATCGTTAATGATACTCACATTCTTAGTAACTATTTCTCAAACAGCAAATATCGCTATAGCTGATGAAACTACTGAAAATCCAATAGATGTTAAATCATTTTCAATTACCAGTGAATTTCCAAAAGGTATTTGGTTAGATGTGGAGGTAGTTTCCGATAACAAAATCACAGAAATTTCTTCTAGATTAAAAATAGGGCAAACTAAAGGAACGACTTACAATTATTTATGCTTAGAAAAAGAAAATAAAAATCCCGAATCATGGCGATGCCAAGATCTTGTACCAGACAACAACATAAAGGCAACCTTGTTTTGGAGAACAGACACTTCAGGTAAATACATCCCTCAGGGTACCCTAATTGAAATATCTTTCGAAATAAAAGATGAAAAAGGTAATGTTTTAACTACTCCACCAACAAACTTTATATACCTTGACCCAAATTTCAATTGGGAAAATATTTCAGAGGGGCCTGTTACATTAAATTATCATGGACCTGTCAAATCACGAGCTCAAAAAATACTAGATGCTATTGTTGAAACGTTGGAAAAAGTTGGACCAGTCTTGGGAGCAAACATCGATGATCCAATAATGGTAACCATGTACAACAATGGCAAGGAAATGATTGATGCCCAACCTCCACAAAGTTCTACACAAGGTAGAGAATTAATTACTGAAGGCCAAGCATTCTCAAATTTTGGCACATTACACTTAATAGGAGGCGACAGAAATTCAATAGGTACAGCTTCTCACGAAGTTACACATATATTAGTACACAGAGCTGGGGAGGGCGTTTTCAGGAAAGTCCCAACTTGGTTAAATGAGGGCTTAGCAGAATGGGCTAATATAGATCCAGCAATGTCTTATGATATAGCTTTAGAATTTGCAGTAGCTACAGATAGAGTACCTATTATAACAAAAGGTGTCACTATGCCCGGTAAACCGGAAGATGCAATAATTTTTTATGGGGCTTCAAGAAGCATAGTTACATACTTGATATCAGAGTATGGTGCTAAGAAAATGTATTCTCTTTTATCAGAATTAAAATCAGATATTAAATTAGAAGAAGCTATACAAACAGTTTATGGGTTTGACATTGTATATCTTGAAAATACATGGCGTAATAAAATAGGCGCAGAAAAGTATATCGATAATAAATCATCTTTAACTATACCGACCGCAGAACCAATAAAAACCATCAAACCATTTAGCCTTAATGATGATTCCGCAATAACTAGAGGTGGGGGTGAAATTAAATCAGAGGATAAAAACACCTCAACAAGTTCTGGATGCAATTTATTCTCTCTTAACGATAATTCAAATGCCGACTTAAGTATTTTAGGTTTGTTGATATTTTTGATTTTGTTCAAATCGAAAAGAAATAATTAACGTACTTGATACTCATAAAATCTTATTGAGTCCGTGGATTAAAGACGTCGTTTAAAGCGTCCCCCAATAAACTCCAACAGAATATTAGTAACCAACTTACTAACCCAGGAGCAAGAATCATCCATGGCTCATTTCTTAAAACACTTACATGTCCCGCTTCATATAACATTATTCCCAAACTAGGTCTTGGTGGTTGAATCCCTACACCAACCCAACTCAAAAATATTTCAACTCCGACCATGGTACCCATGCTCATGGTAACACTCACAATTAGAGGACTAATGGCATTCGGCAAAATATGTCTAAATAAAATCCTGGGGGTTGACGCGCCTAAAGCTCTAGCTGCTTCAATATATGGAGATTCTCTAAGAAACAGTACTTGCCCTCTAACTAACCTAGCAGTACTGAACCAACCAAAAACCACCAAAGCAAACGATATGACTATGTAATCAGCAACCCCTGCAGAAATCAATCCACTTAAAAAGGTGTTGTCCTCTAACCAAATCATTGCATTTTTTATTCTTCCTCGCAATGTAGCCGCAATCATTAAAACCAAGAAAAAAGTAGGGACCACACTCAATACTTCTCCCGACCTCATAATCAATGCATCCACAAATTTACCATAGTATCCAGCTGCTAAACCTAAAGTTACTCCTAACAACAATCCACCGCTCAACATACCTACCATTGTTAAAATTACTGTATTTTGAACAGCCCAATGCACCCTTGTAAATAAGTCTCTTCCCGCCCTATCAGTACCAGCCCAATGTTCCCAACTAGGAGGTTGGCGAATCGCTTGATAGTCTGGTTCGGAATAAGAATATCTAGAAATAACCGGTGAAAATATTCCTAATGAATAAATTATGACTATAACTGTTAGGCAAAACACTGCAATTTTTTTTCTAAACAGTCTAGATAAAGCTCTGGAAAAATGTCCCTTTGGTTTATCTTCATTTAATTCTATTTGGTCTAAAGTCACCAATTTACTTAACCTTGTTAGTTATATCTGATTCTTGGATCAATTAATGTATAACAAATATCTGCTAATAATGTACCTATAACAAAAAATGTGGCTGCAATCATAGTAATAGCCATTAATACAGGAAAGTCTCTTTGGAAAACTGATTCCACTGCAAAATACCCTATCCCGGGAATACCTAATATCCTCTCTGTTATTAATGCTCCTCCTATCAATCCAGCTAATGAAAAAGCTAATATAGTAACAATAGGTATGATTGCATTTCTCAGAACATGCCTTGCGTCTATGGTGAATACACCCAGACCTTTTGATTTGGCTGTCCTAATAAAATCCTGACCTAAGACATCTAAAGTACTAGCCCTCATAAGTCTTACAAAAAACGCTATACCTGGTGTTCCCAATGTAATTGCAGGAATAATAATTCTCGTATCCCATAGCCCGCCCCAACCAGAACAAGGTAACCATCCCAATTTCAAACAAAATATCCATAATAGAGTAGGTACACTAATCATTGGCAAAATAGCCATCAATGAAAGTGCAGCTATTATTACAATTGGGTCTATTGCATAACCTTGTTTATGGGCAACATAAAACCCCAAAGGTAACCCAAATACTACACTAATGGCCAAAGCTACAAAGCTTAGTTGCGCAGAAACCCACATTTTGGGGATTATTAAGTCTTTTACAGATTGACCCGGGTATCTTAAACTTTCTCCAAAGTCACCTATTGCAAAACTAAACACATAGTCAAAATATTGGACCCAAAAAGGACGATCTAATCCGAGTTCATGCCTTAATCTATCTGCAGCTTCTGGCCGCGCTTTGGCACCAAGCATCACCGTTACTGGATCTCCTGGAGCTACTCTGAATAAAAAAAAAGTAATCAATGAAACAGCGAATAACAAAACTGGTAACCACACTAATCTTCTAGCTATATACATCCCCATTTGTTAGACGCTTCCTACTTATATATTCACAAATAAAACTATTTTGAATTATTAAACTTTAACTATCCAAATTTATCAAGTGTAACTTAGGGATAATCATAGGAGTCATTTCAAATCCTTTAACATGAGGTTTCACCAATATATAACTATCTCCAGTAAACCACAAAGGTAGCCAAGCTGCATCATCCAATATCAATTGCTCAGCTTTGTTATAAAGTGACATTCTATTTATAACGTCTGGTTCTATCCTCGCTTTCTCTAGTAGCGCATCTACTTCTTTATTAGCATATGCACCATGATTCATGCTGCTTTCTGAATGAAATAATATATCTAGAAAGTCTTGCGGATCCGGATAGTCTGCAGACCAACCTAAACCTGCGTAGGCTTGAAAAGATTGTTTATCAAGTTCATCTAAATATGTGGCCCATTCAACTTGTTGAATGTCAACCTCAACACCTAACACCTGCTTCCACATTTCAATGATTACCTCTAAGTCTAATCCTATCGTCCCACCAGTACCTGGAACACTTATTGTTATTCTAGGCCTATTTGATGCATCTGAATATTTTGACTCGGCCATTAATGTTTTTGCTAATTCTGGATTATAATCCAAACCAACTACATCTGGACTATACCCTGGAAACCCTTTAGGTAAAATTGAATAGGCGGGTTTAATCATACCTGACATTACTTCTTTGGCAATTAACTCCTTATCTACAGCATGATTTAATGCTTGTCTAAACTTAGGGTCATCAAAAGGTGCCATTGCTCCATTAAAACCTATGTATCCAATTTGAAATGATGGCGGAACTGCCCTTAAATCTTTATTCAACGGTTCTTCAGGATCCAACACTCTGTCCAAATCGAACATGCTAACTCCAACCACATCAATTTCATCATTTTCGTACATCGCCATTCCCTGGCCACCAGCAAGGTGATTATATACTTTGGCAATTTTGGCAGGTTCTCGATAATAATCATCGTTTTTAACCAACACAATCCTTTCACCAATTTTATATTCATCTAATTTGAATGGCCCACTCCCCACTGGATTATCTATCCACCAATCTCTTCCTCCTGATTGTACGGTTTCTTTATCCAAAACAAATGCTGTAGGATAGGTTAATTTTGCCAAGAAATATGGCTTTGGAGCATCAACTATTATTTGCAAAGTACGATCATCAATAACTTTAATTCCAGAAATTTCATTTGCTTTACCGTCAATTAAATCCATTGCCCCAACAATATCATTTAAATACACATCAGCTACCGGAGATGCTGTAGTAGGATCAGCAGCCCTTTCAATTGACCATTTAAAATCTTGAGCAGTAATTTTATTTCCATTATGAAATTTAGCATTATCTCTTATGGTAAATGTGTATATCGTTCCATTTTCGATAGTCCAGTTCTCAGCTATATCAGGAATTATCTGTAAATCAGTGTTTAATGAAACCAACCCGCTAAATACTTCAACTACAATACCAGCAGAAGTAGTATCAGATGTAAGGTGAGGGTCAAGTGTGGGAGGATCACTCCAAAACCTCCTAAAAACCGCTGTTGATTCTGAAACTGTGCTCTCACTATTAATTTTTTCAACAGTGTTAATATTTTCAGGAGTTACATCTTCCCCTCCACATCCAAACAAAGCAAATAATCCCACAATAATACCTGATAATAAAAATTTATTAATTCTTTTCATGCTACTACCCACCTTTAAGCCAATTATATGTCCTTTTATTTATTAACGATTATAATCGAATAAAGTTATCTGTTTTTCTAATCTATTATTTATTAATTTAATCCTGCTTTCAAATAAGAATTTATAAATCCATTAATATCACCATCTAAAACCTTGTTCGAATCTGACATCTCGAAATTGGTTCTATGGTCTTTAACCATTTGATATGGATGAAGTACATAGCTTCTAATTTGATTACCCCATTCCGCAGAAACATGTTCGCCCTTTATCTTTGACCTCTGTTCAGCTTGCATTTTCATTTCTCTTTCCATTAATCGCGACAATAAAATTTTTGTGGCTATTTCTTTGTTTTGGTGTAAAGATCGTTCATTTTGGCAAACAGCTTTAATACCAGTCGGCATATGAGTCATTCTAACTGCAGTAGAGTTTTTTTGCACACTTTGGCCACCATGTCCTCCCGCTCGAAATACATCTACTCTAACTTCGCTCGGGTCTAGTTCAATATCCGCTCCCATTTCAACTTCAGGCATTACTTCAACTAATGCAAATGAAGTATGCCTAGCGTGGTCAGCATCAAATGGAGACATTCGAACAAGCCTATGTACTCCACGTTCTGACCTCATATATCCATATGAAAAATCTCCTGAAATTTGTAAATAGGCACTTTTTATACCAGCCTCTTCACCTGGCGATACGTCCATAACTTTATTTGTAAATTTCTTTTGATCAGCCCATCTAATGTACATTCTGAGTAACATTGAAGCCCAATCTTGTGCTTCAACTCCTCCAGAACCCGCATGTATTGCTATCAGAGCATTCCTTCTATCATATTCCCCTGAAAACATAGCGGTAAATTCAATTTTATTAACTTTAACGGTCAAAGTTTGCAATTCTGAATCTAAATCTACTATTAGAGATTGGTCATCTTCCTGCACAGCCAATTCATAAAATTCCATAATCGAACCAGCTTGTTTTTGTAAGTTTTCCAAGTTAACAACGTCATCCCTTAACATCGTCAACCGTTTCATTTTTTGACCTGCAACTTGGGAATTCAACCAAAACGATTCATCAGAAGATTGTTGTTCAAGTTGAATTATTTCTTTCTTTTTAGACTCTACGTCAAAGACGCACCATTAGGTTTGATATTTTATCAAAAAGCTGTTCGACTCCTTCTTTTATATCCATAAGAAATCACGTTCTCCAATCTATTAAAACTATGCAAAAAAAATCATTACATAAATAATATTATATCAATACAATTCCCTAACTAAAATCACTTGGTAGGTATGATGAAATTATTTTATTCTGATTGGTAATTTCACGTGAGATTGATAATTGGATGAATGATAGATAGTTTGATTGGCTATTTCTAATGTCCTGTCTGTACCTAAATCTTTTCCTGTATTACGATTAACATCAAACCTAGGCCAATTACTGCTACTGATATCTAATCTTATTTTATGCGATTTAGTAAATATGACCGATGTAGGGTACATTTCAAACACTATTTCAACAATTTCACCCGAATTCATAAATTCTGCTTTATCCCAACCATTACGATAACGAGCCCTAATAATAGAGTCAGAAATGTTTATCGCTAAACCTTCAGGATAATCTGAAGATCTAGGGAAAACATCTATTAATTTAGCTGTGAAATCCGTATCTTTTCCAGAAGTAGATACCCATAAATGTACAAATATAGGTCCTGTCAGTTCGATATTATTCTCCAATTCACTTGTCTGAAAACTTAATACATCTCCTCTCATAATAAGAGGTTGGTTATCAATACAGCCTACCAATCCTTTTCTACCTATTTGATTGAATCCTCCAGGAGGCATTACATTATCCGCTGCAGAGATACCTCCTCCTATTGTTGGAACTGGATCACTCGGATCATAGGCGTATTCAGTACTTCCTTCACCTTCATAAATATTTGAGGTATTCAGAATTAAATTATCATGCAAATAATAATTTGTCATAACAGTATCTGAAATAGGCCATTCTTTTTCGTTCCTCCAATATCCTCCATAGTCGATCCTATTTGAACCATTGGCTCTTTCCTTTAAATGGGATCCTGTACCCATAGTGAAGATCCGCACAGGTGACCAGTTCATCACCTCACTTTCCATTCCTTTTAACCAATAATCAAACCAAGCTAACCTCATTTCATTATGGTCAACTACAGATTCGGGTCCAAAATCTAATTCTCCTGAAAAACTTTCGCTATATTTCCCATGAGTCCAAGGACCCATAAGTAAATACTGTGGAGATTTTTTGATTTTGTTTAATTTAATAAAACTTTCACAAGTATTTCTTGCATAGGAATCATACCAACCACCCCAGTAAAGGGTTGGGATATCTGCATGTTCATCGTAATATTCTGATATTGCATAACCTCTTTGTTTCCAATAATCATCGTATTCACCGTGGGTTGCTATATCAACAACCCATTGTTCATATGATGGCAATTCTTTCAAAATAGTACTCCCTTTCTTTATCGGAAAATGTTTTACAATTTCATGCATATTATTTTCATAATCATTTTTCAAAGATTCGTATAAAGATGTATCTCTAAGCGCCTCCTTAGAAGTCATTGCCATTCTATAAATATAAACAAGAAATCTTTGTTCCAACGCACCATTCTGTCTCATAGAGCTATGGAAATAATTGGAAGCTCCAACCGCAACAACCATGGATGACAAATGACTTGGGTTTAATGTAGCAAGCGCAGCTTGGTCACTACCACAATAAGAACCACCGATCGTACCAACTTTACCGTTACTCCATTTTTGACTTCCTAGCCATTCCACGGTTTCAAAACCATCAGGTGCCTCTTTTGCAAATGGATACCACTCTCCTTCGGATTCATACCTGCCTCGAACATCTTGAAAAGCAACGATATAACCTCGCCTTGCAAAATATTTCCCATTTAAAACCGTGTTCGGCAATGATTTGTTGTACGGTGTACGTTCCAGTATTATTGGAAACTTACCTTCTATTACTTTTGAATCAATAGCCGGAAAGTAAATATCTGTTGCCATGTTACACCCATCAGACATTTTAATTTGTATATTTTTTTCACATATAACATCATATTGTTGATGAGACCCTTGATAATGAATTTGCGGTTGCATACCTTGAACTCCATTAATTTTTCAATAATTGTAATTAGTTCGGTGATATAATTTGTTTGACTTTAGATGTTAACTTTATATCTTCCCATCTGTATTGCATGTCTATCATCTTATTTTTCGCCCATATCGGGTTTTGATCCAAATAATGAGAACTCAACTGGTTACCAGAACTTCCCAATGGAGTAATCCATTTGGAATTATCCCAATCAGACAAATCAAAAATATATCTTGCAACCGAGGACCCAGTAACTGTAAAAGGTCCAGACAAAGCATATGAGGACGAATGAGGAGTATCACCATCTCCACTCATTGCCACAGATAAAGGGTTTAAAAGCCATTTTAAATTTGGATACTGGTCTGAAAGTTCATGTGTATGAGATGTCCTATGTATACGTGACCAATACCAAGAATCCATATCTACACCCATTAGCCCAATCAGGTATTCTAAACCTTGTGAAAAAGAACGTAGGATAATATCGTCCATTGTATCTAAACAAATTAAGTGTTTTAATTCATTCCCTTTCCTGTTCTTAATTATCCAATCAGTTAAAAGTCTCATATGAAAAGGAGCTCCTCTGCCATTTGAATCTAGTGCTTCCTCGGATAATTCTCCGAAAAGAAATTCAACTATATTCACATTAAATTTCAACCGGAATGCACTGTAAATTGAAGCACCTATTGAATCTCCGGACATTAATCCATTCCAAGTTGAAATAATTCGCTTTGCTTTAATCAAAAATTCGTCAGTTGTTTGAATCTTATTTATCATATCAATACAATCCAAAGATGGTATCGAAAGGATATCATCATGAATATCAGACATATCCTCTATTGAAGCATTGCTTAATGCTTCAATCTTCTTTACGATTCGATTTATTCTGTGATCAGAGCTAAAAAATAACCCAACGTAAAACGGAAAATCTTTTCCGACTATTCTATTGTTTGCTGTAGCTATATAACCTTCTATTGGATTGCGTTTTCTAGGCAATTTATCAAAAGGTATGTACCCATTCCAATCAAATTCATCTGTCCAACCTGGAACAGGAACCCAGGCATTATCTATCTTTCTAGTCGGCATCTTGCCTCTCATTAAATATCCAATATCACCATTAACGTCTGCAAACAAGAAATTTTGACATGGAGACACCCAATCATCCATTGACTCATCTAATTCATTTATATTGTTTGAATAAAGCATTTTTTGAATAGACTGCAATGTTTTATTTTCACCAGAAAGTCCTGAATATTTAAAAGAAAACGCTTGTCCATTTTCAATATCATCAAAGATAATTGGACCATTTACCGTTTTGGCCATTTTTATATAAACAGGCGAACCATTTTTAACTTTCAATTCTTCTTCTTTAATCTCCAAATCAAACCATTTACCTTCAAATTCGTACTCATATCTATCTAGATTTTCATTTGGTTTAATCTTCTCTAAATAAATATCTTGATAATCTGCTTGAGCATGCGTGACGCACCAAGCAACAGTTTTATTATGACCGAAGTGAGGGAAACCAGGACAACCAGGAAAAGACAATCCTATTACGTCAAATTGGCCACATGCTACATGATTTTGATAATAAACATTTGGAGTATCTAAGCCTCTATGAGGATCACCAGCAAGTAAAGGTTTTCCGGAACTAGTTTTTTTGCCAGCCAACACCCAATTATTGCTACCTGAATCTAATTCATCGGACCATGCAGCTATATTTTTACTTGCTTGGTGTAAAATTTCAGACTTATTACAATTGATATATCCATCACCAGTTGATTCAATGATATGTCGATTTCCTAGTCCATACTCAGGAAACAAAGAGTTAGTTTTCTCGAAACCTAAAATCTCTAACAGCCTTGCGCGCCATAGTTTTGATTCAAATGAACCCATCATAATGTGTCTCCCCTTAAAGACAGCTAAACTATCCCAAGGATTCCATGAATCTGGTTCTTCTCCAATGATTTGATATTCAATAGGAAGTACTTCGCATTTTGCAATTAAAGCATTAACCCCGTTGGCATAACTATCAAGCATCAATTTAGTTTGAATGTTCAGATTTGAATATTCTTTTCTTACGGTTTCTTGGATCCTAAATTTACGCATTAAGGTGTCTTTATCAATAGATTGAACACCTAGGTACTCTGCAGATTTGCCATATGCACTTTTGCGGTCGAGGTCCATGTGCCACAATCTATCCTGCGCTGTGACAAATCCTTGGCCCCAAAAAGCATCATTGGTTGTTTTAGCTAAAACGTGGGGAATACCATAAACATCTCTATATATACTAAGAGAATCATCTAATCCCTTAATACTAAAATTATTAAAAGTGTTTCTTAACGAACATTCAGTTCCGCGTAAATCAATATCCATCAGCTCACTATACATCAAATATCATACAGGTTTCATTAATAACCTGCTCATCAATAGTATGAATGATAGAGTATTAACGCATCGATACTGACTGTGTTTCGATAACATTAACTTGATTATCAACTTGGCTATAAGAGTATTTTGTATCTTCTTGACGTCCACTCGCCCAAATACCGATAACCACTATGGTCACAATTATTATGACAAAACCGATCAAAAACTTTTTGATAAATGGATCCATATTACTAATCCCCTTTTAGAGTCAAACTTAACTTAAAATAAAATGAAGTATAAAAATTTAGATTAATGCAAGTCAATAGTTCATATAGACTATAAAGAATATTACAAATTATTTTTCCAAAATAGTTTGTGTGCTGTACCTCCTATAATATTAGAGAGGTCGCTATGGTTTTGAAAAACAGGTGAACCCATAATTTCTTTAAATGAGTTAGTATATCCCTCTCTGCTACTAACGGGAGGATAGTCGCTTCCCCACATCATTCTTTCCGACCCAAAATTGGTTAAAGTAACTTCCAGTAATTGTTCCGATTTATTTTCAAATGCGGATTTTCTAAATAAAATATGTGGTTTATTATTTATTTCTCCCAAGCCAGGTATTTTTATATATATATTTTTGTAACCTGAAAATCGTCCTACTGTCTCATAATATTCCTTTTGATAATCAGGATTATGACCAATACCTGCAAGATGTTCCATGACAATGCTTAGACTAGGATTTTTTTCCACAATCTCAATAAACTTACTGCTATTAAATTGAGGCCATTCACCCAAACAACTTATTGGCAAACCTAATTCAGATATCATCCCCAAGACTGAAAGATATTCAGGCTTTACAATATTTACAGCTGAAATACGTACTCCATCAAACTTATCAAGTTCTAATCGCAAAGAGTGATCATTTTCATAAAATAAATCATCTAAATCAAAAACACCAACAACAGCAAACCTATCAGGGAAATTTTTTTTACATTCGAGCAAATAATTGTTGTTCTCATAAGCACCCATGTGTCCAATCAACACAGCTTTGTTGATTTGATTTTCTTCTAAATGAAACACCAATGATTTAATCGGCTCATACCAACTTTCGCCAGCATGACAATGTGAATCTATTGCAATAAACTTTTTACTCCCCATGATAAACCTCACATGCTCATTTTTGCATGACCATCAATTACGTTTGTTAAAAGCCCCGCCAGTTTCCAAAATCAAATCCAAAAATTTTGTGCTTTTCATATCTTTCCCAATCACATGTTTTATATATTGGTTAAGTATATAGCCCAACTCATTAACATTAATTTTAGGAGCGGTTAATGATAAAGAGTCTTCTTCAGAATTTTTTTGAAAATATCTAAATAACTTTATAGTATTTTTTTTGATAGGTAATTTAGAGTTTTCAAACGAACGTCCACAACTGAAACATATAAGACCTCCCCTATCGATACTAAAATAATGATCTGAAGGAGGTAAAATTTCAAAACATTCTAAGCAATTATTGAGGTCTGGTGCAAATCCACTATATTCCAACAATTTAATTTCAAAATACCTCAAAACTTCGTCATATGTATCCAAATCCGGTAGTTTACTTAAAGTAGACACAAAGATATTAAACAATTCTTCGTTAGATGAGTCTTCAATTGAAACGCTCTCAACTAATTCTGACAAATACGTCGCCAGAGATATATTTTTTAAATCCCCTTTAATTTTCGAATAATCATCCAATGTTTCAACATCTGTTATTACATCGATACCTTTGCCTTTACCAACACTTATTGTTACTAAATTCAATGTATCCAAATGGCCAGACATTTTACTTTTATACCGTCTAACGCCACGCGCTATAGCCCGCACTTTACCGAGTTTTTCTGAAAAAAACGTAACTAACCTATCTGCCTCACCTAGAGGCATATGCCTGATAACTACCGCTTTAGTTTCAAAAATTGTAGATCTATGTGAAACCATCAAAATTAACCGTAAATCAAAAGTTTATACAAATACAACCACATCTAAATTTGAGACATTATAAATTTTGCCTTCCTTCAAAGGCTTTACTCAGAGTAGTTTGATCTGCATATTCCAAATCTCCTCCAAATGGCAACCCACGTGCAGGTCTTGTTATTTTTACACCAAAGTTAGAAAGCATTTGATGTACATACATCGCTGTCGCTTCGCCATCTAAATTAACATTTGTAGCTAATATAATTTCGTCGAAACTACCTACTTCTACTCGTTTTATCAATTCATTTAGCTTTATATCTTGAGGACCTACTCCATTAATCGGTGATATCGCTCCATGCAATACATGGTACATCCCTTTAAAAACTGCAGTTTTTTCAAAAGCAAGTACATCCAGTGGTTGTTCTACAACACATAAAGATTGGCGATCTCTATCTGGAGCAGTACAAATAATACATGGGTCTATTGCAGTAATATTGAAACAAAGAGAACAAAATTTAATATTATCCTTTACTTCAATTATTGCTTGCGCTATAGATTTCGCATCTTCTTTAGGCATCCTAATCAAATGATAGGCTAAACGTTGAGCTGTTTTTGCTCCAATACCCTGAAATCGACTAAGCTCATTTATTAAGTTATCTATATAGTTCATATAATCAACCTAGTATGGTTCAACTAATCCTAGTTAACAAATACTATTGCTACATTAAACCCGGAATCTTGAGCCCTCCGGTTAATCCTCCCATTTTTTCAGAGGCAATACCTTTTGCTTTATTCAAACCCTCGTTAACAGCTGCGACTATCAGATCTTGAACCATATCCATATCTTCTAAGTCAATTACTTCGGGTGAAATTATTATTGACTCTAGCTCCATCTTGCCACTAACAGAAGCTTTTACAACTCCACCACCAACTGAAGATTCAACAGTTAATTCTTCAATTTCTTGTTGGATTTTCTCCATGTTTTTTTGAAATTCCTGGGCTTGCTTCATCATTTTTCGATTCATCATTGATATTCTCCTTTTCCTCCAATATTAATGCTCCAATAGATTGGGCTGAGCGAACCAAATGGCTATTTGTAGCAACTTTATTTGATTCTGACCCAAAAGAAACGTCTAATAATTTGATGACAATCTCGTAATCTCCTTCAAATATTTCATTTATGTCTTGAGACAGCATCTTTTTTACTCGCACATCTTCAATTTCACTTTCTACTCTCTCCATATTAGCCTTGTGAGTAAATTCTAATATGGCCTTTCCGTCTATAATTTGGTGTTTTTTACAATCTCTTAATAATGCCCCTATATTAAATCTTTTTCCTTTAATTTTACTCAATCTTTTTATTAACTCATCCCATTTCTCGCTGCTAGAAACAACAACATCTGGTGGTGGTACATTTTTTTTATCCTCTTTTATTGATGTTTTAGTAACATCTTGCAACTCAGTATGATTATCATTATTAATTTTGGATTCGTTAGGAATATTATTACTCTTACCTAAACTTGGTTTTTGCACTTTGGATATATTTTGATCTTTTTTATCCTGTGGTGTAAATACCACATCTGCATGATCATTTTTAACAGCAATGACCGCTTCAATACAAACCAACTCTAAACCCAAGTTAGCAGGAATTTTATTGTCAGTTTTGTACTCAGCTAAAACTCTGATTATTTTGACTATTTGCTCCAAGGTCACTTTTTCACTTATTAAACGCAATTGATTCTTAATATTCTCTGTGAAATTTAACTGGTTAATATTTTCTGACTTAATTAACAAAATTGCTCTGCTAATCTCAAGGAGGCTACGCTGCAATTGATTGGGGTTAGAACCATCTTCTAAAGATTTATTTAAAATCAATACCGTTTTCTTAATATCCAAATCGATCATATATTCAACAACTTGAATAGCTATTTCATCAGAATCCAAATTTAAAAGAGTTCTTATTTGGTCTTCTTTTAAATCTGTCTGAAATGAAACGATCGCTTGTTCAAGTAAATTTTCTGCATCTCTTAAACTTCCACCAGCATATCGCGTTATAAGGAACAGAGCTTCCTCGGAAACAACAGCATTTTCGCTATCACATATATCTCTTAATCTTTTTACCACAACATCGAAAGGTATAGTTTTGAAATCATACCTCTGGCATCGAGAAACAATTGTTTCAGGTAATTTTTGACTCTCAGTGGTTGCCAAAATAAAAATAGCATGTTTAGGCGGTTCTTCTAATATTTTTAAAAGTGCATTAAACGCAGCCTCAGTGAGCATATGTACTTCATCTATAATATATATCTTGTACTTGAACAAGTTAGGTGTAAATTGGATTTTTTCTCTAAGATCCCTGATATCATCTATGCCTCTATTGCTAGCAGCATCTATTTCAATCATATCAATTGGATTATTTGAAAATTCATTGCAGATATTGCAATTACCATCAGGCTCTCCATCAATTGGGTTAATGCAATTTACCAAATTAGCAAGTATTCTAGCAGTACTAGTTTTACCAGTACCTTTTGGTCCACAAAAAAGGTAAGCATGTGCAATTCGGTCAAGTTTGACTGCATTACTAAGAGTCCTAGTTATATGCTCTTGCCCAACTACATCAACCAATCTTTTTGGACGCCATTTTCTGTATAGCATTTGAGCCATAAATGTATCCTATCAAGAAATATTGATAACCGCACTGTATGCTTTATCAGCAAACTTTTGCATTTTTTGATAATCTTGATCATCTTCATGATCAAACCCCAATATATGTAAGATACCATGAATAACTAATATTGCTAATTCTTGGTCAAAAGAAATCCCTTTTTCCTTAGACTGAGAAGCTACTTTCTCTAGTGAAATTATGACTTCACCAAGAGTACCGGGAGCGCCATCTGGAACAACAAAATCACTTTTATTCAAAGACTGCCTTGATTCATCTTCAATTAAAACAAAATCATGAATGGGTTCAATATTGAATGACAACACATCTGTACTATCATTAATTCCTTTATGATTTAAATTCAATGAATGTAGTAATTTATCGTCAGCAATTATTATATTTAAATCACAGTTTCTTATAAATATATGCGGCTTCAATGCCACTGTAGCTACTAGAATTATCCAATCTGCTGAAACACAATAGTCACCATCGTAAACTTTATGTACTTTAGGTGAGCAGGTATATTTATTCATTAATGAGACGACACCTGTATATATACTTTAAGATATAAATACACCCATCCTATTTAAGACACTCAACCACCATTGTTGCATCTTCGTTTGTGTGGATTTCAAAAGTATTGCCATTGTATTCAAAAAATGCAACAAATCCCTTAATTTCCATCTGCACTGTTTCTTCGGATGAATCAATTTCACAACCCATGCTACTATCTTTCCATTCCTTTGAATTTATACTAACTAATTTCACATCAATATCATTATTTATATCTAATTTTTCTGAAATCAACTTCTGGCCTGCTCGCCTAACATCAACCTCATTACAAGAACTTATACCACTACTAGATGGTACAACAGTTTCTACACTATAAACCCCTGTATCACTTCCATCTATTCGCGAAGCATCATTAACACCTATCCGAATTTTAGCAAATAATTCTCCTAAGTCTGCTGATGAACCAATTATAGTAGTATTGCTCGCCAAGTATTCTTTATATGCTTCTAATGACCTTTGAAATGAATAAAATTCAGGATCTGCTTCCAATGCTTGTGCATATATTTTGATTGACTCTGCCTCAGCACATCCTCTGATTATCTCTGCATCCCTTTTGGCAGCGGTCCTGATTTCTATAGCTGTTCTATCCGCATTAGCTCTGCGCTCTAAATCGTATTCAGCACCTTCTGCTCTCTCCCTATTAGCTATTCTTTGTCTTTCTGCAATCATCCTATTATGTACGCTATCAGCTACTGCATCAGGAAAATCTGCTCTCTTGATTCTTACATCTACTAAATCAATTCCAAACTCCTTCAACTTTGGAGCTACAGCATCCCTCACTCGATTCATTATCATTTCACGACTAATACTAATGATTTCAGATTGTTCATCATTTGCAATTTCTCGCCTTAACTCTGAAGATACTATATCTACGACACGATTATATCCCGAAACTTCAGTTCTTAGAGTTGCATAAAATATTTTAGGATCTGCAATTTTGCCTCTCGCATATACATCTATTTCAAGATTTTTTTTGTCTTTAGTTAACAACGAATCTGGTGGAGCATCAAAAACTAACAATCTTTTATCGAAATAGGTAACCGAATCAATAAATGGTGTTTTCATATAAAGACCCGGATTTTTCTTTGCAGAACCGATTATTTCTCCGAATCTTGTGACAATTGCAGTTTGAGTTTCATCCACTTTAAAGAACGTTTGCGGACCTAATATAAATGCAGCAATAATTATAATAATTAATAATGGACCTACTAATCTCATATTATTCTGCACCTTCTTTTGTTTGAGGAACCAAAGATATGTTGTTTTCCTGTCCTAATGGTAATATTGGCAAAATACCAGTTTCAGAATCTACAATAAACTTTGTTATACCAGGCAAAACTTCTTCCATTGCCTCATATAAAAGTCTTTGCCTTGTTATGTCTGGCGCTTTTTGATATTCAACTAGCATAGATGTGAATTTACTAGCTTGACCTTCAGCTTGATTTATTCTCTCAGCCTTAAAAGCTCTAGCATCTTCAATTAATTTCCTAGATTCACCTCTTGCCTGTGGCAAAACTGCTTCTTCGTAAGCTTGAGCTTGATTTATTATTGTTTCTTTGTCTTCTTTAGCAATAACTACATCTGCAAAAGCAGGCTTAACTTCATCAGGTGGATTAACACCTTGTAGCTTAACTTCTTTAACTCTTATTCCTGATTTATATTCATCCAATAGTTCCTGTAGCTTAAGCTTGGTCCTACTTTGAATATTTTCTCTTTCAATAATTACAGTGTCAATCGGACTACTCCCTACTACTTGCCGTAATGCAGTTTCGGTAGCATCCTTAAGTAATGCACCAGACGGATCTACAGCCTCAAACAAATAATCAGTAGCATCCTTTATGTCATATTGCACAAGCAATTGAACATCTACTATGTTTTCATCTCCAGTTATCATTACAGATTCGACAGGTACAGGTTGAGTGCCTCTAAAACCAAGTTCTAATCTTTTAACTTCCTCAACAAATACTATTTGCTTACTACCAATAGGTGAATTGGGGAACCAATGCAAACCTGGTCCTTCTTCTGAATTTAATTCGCCAAACAGTTTTACTACAGCAACTTCTCCAGGCTGTACCGAATAAAACCCCGTCGCTAACCAAATAATCAAGGCAACTGAGAAAATAGAAAGTACTACGTAGCTAAACGTGTTGCCACCTGACATTCCTCCAAATTTAAATGGGAGTTTATCTAAAATTGCACGTAAATTTATTTCTGGTTCTTCATTTCTATATGACATATCAGTTTATATTTTATCATAATCAACTGTATTTGACGTATTGAAAAAAATTAAATAAAGTCAATCATAATATTTGTAGCAAATTAAAAGTGTGAGCCAACATAATGAAACCTTCTATATGTATATTGGGCTGTGGAGAGCATGCGAAAAGAGTCTTATCTGAAAAAGATTATTCCCAAGAATTCAATCTTTATTTCGCTAGTCATGACAAAAACAAAGCGAAAACATATTCAGATAAATATAAGGGTTTAGATTACTTTGAAAGTTATTCGAAAGCTTTAAGTGATAAAAGAATTGACGCAGCATATTTCCTAACCCCACATAACGTACATCTATCCAATGTCCAATTAGCTGCAAAAAACGGCATACATGTATTAATGGAAAAACCAATTGCAAGAAATTTAGAAGAAGCTCATGCAATGATTAGTGAAGCTCATGCAAATAACGTAAAACTAATGATTGCAGAAAATTACAGATATCTGCCCACTATCAAAAGCGTCAAGGAAATATTGGATGCTGGGATAATAGGGAATATGATATCGATTGAGATCGAATCTAAAGACTATAACCCTGTATATGGGTGGCGACTTGACAAAGATTTAACTGGAGGTGGAAGGTTTATTGATGGAGGAATACATTATATTGACATTTTGTTAAATTTAGGAGGATTACCTACTCGTCTATATGCTCAAGCTGCACAAACCAGATTGCCAAATATCCAGGCTGAAGACACAGTTATAATGATTGCTAATCTACCAAACGGAGTCATTGGATTAATCAACCACTGTACTGCAGCACCTCAAAACACAAGACAAGATAACGTATTGATATCTGGTACAATCAAGCAATTAAGTTTCAATCCATTTGGCAACGAGATCTTAGTAACTTCAAAAGAAACCCAGGAAAAAATCAAGCTGGATAAAGGTGGGGCTGGATTTAAAGAAATGTTAGATGATTTTCGTCAATATATTATGAATTCGTCTCATAAACCAATTATGACTAACGAAGCAGCGCTAAACGATTTAGTAGTGGTTCTAGCCAGTTACGAATCTATGTCAACATCAATTTCTGTAACACCCAAATTTGTGACAACCCAATGACTTTAAATAAGCAAAAAATGAAAATCGCTGTAGTTGGTGCCGGGATATTCGGCCTATCTACAGCCTATGAACTTCAAAATCGGGGGCACTCTGTAAGTGTGTTTGAAAAAGGGATTATACCTAATCCTATGGCCAGTTCAACCGACGTCTCAAAAGCGATTAGAAGAACTAGTTACGCCTCTAATAATAACGTTTACGTCAATTTAGTCGAACAATCCGCTTTGAAGTGGAAAGAATGGGAAAGTAAATTCACTAACAAAATTTACCATCAACCTGGAACTCTAATAATAAGCAACCAATTTGAACCAAAAACCCCGCTTTATGAAAGTTGGAGGTTTTTGAAAGAAAACGACCAAAATGAAGATATATTGATATTAGACAATGCTGAATTACATACAACTTTTCCACAAATCAAAATTAATAATGACGAAATAGCAATTTATGATAAGTGGGGTGGATATATTGAAAGCGGTCTTGCAGTAAAAGAATTATCTATATTAATTAAATCTAAAGGTGTGCAAATATATGAAAATTCGGAGGTTAAGGGAATCGAAGAAAGTAATGAGTCTGCGTATCTATATATTGAATCCGATCAAAGACACTCTTCCTCTCTCACTAAAATGGAATTTGATCTGATAGTAGTCGCCTCAGGTGCATGGACAAATGCTCTATTACCTAATATAGGTTCTAAATTAACTGTAACTTTGCAGCAAATGATATTTGTGGATTCAAGCAACCTAAGTTCATTTGTTCATGAAAAGTTACCTGTTTGGTCTATGAATCCAATCGATTCCAAAAATGAACTTATATCTGAATGGTATGGATTCCCTTTATTAAGAGAAGGTTACATTAAAATTGCCAATGATTCTCGAGGACAAATTATTGACCCAAATGCTGATCGGTCTCCAAACAAAGAATTTTTAAAAAATGCAACTGATTTTATGCATGAAAGATTCCCATTGCTTGTGGAAAGTCAAATAGTATCCGCAAAAGGATGTGTATACACAAACACTCCTGATGACCATTTCATCTTGGACTGGGCTCCTACCTGTTCTAGAACTTTTGTCGCTTCTGGAGGAAGTGGGCATGGATTCAAATTCGGTCCATCCATAGGAAAACTAGTAACAGATGTATTAGAGCATAAAGAAGACGAAACAAATGGGTTTTTCAAAATAAAAAACAGATTAAACCAAACTCATAATAATGACTCAGAACGCGGATTCGCAATTCCAAGCCATTAATTCAAAACGCTCTTTTGAACAAATTAAAAAACCTATCTTGATATTGCTCAAACACCCCCCATCTATCCAATTCAAGTTTTAACATGTCTGTAGAACCACCTTTTTCTGCTTCTGAAAAAAGTTTCTCTATTTTTTGCACAGCATCTCTCGGAATTCCTCCTAAAGATGCATCTGGGTCTAACAATCCTCTAGAACTAAATTCATTTATATTGTTTGCAATTGAATTTGCTGTAAATTCATAAACGAATTTTAGCAATGCTACATCCCAATATTCATCGACACCAATCATTACAACCGACATGTCGGATTTGGTTTTGTCTAACCCTGAATCAATATTGGCTGCAATCTCTTTTGGATTACCACTTACAATCTCCATTTCAGATGGTTCATTTTTGTATTGATATAGTATCCCAGGGCTATTTTGACCGGAACTTGAACTTATTTCTTTGAAATATTCATAAGCATCCTCACTAAATCCCTGTAAGTGCATTGCATAATATGGAGTTATAATAGCAGGCTTTTCTGCTACTACTACTCCTGTTCTTATGACTCCTTCCTCTGATTTTGAATCTATAACTGTATATAAAGGTTCAGTAACAACATAATAATTAATAGACGTGCTTCCAAATGTAGCCAATTTTTGTTTAGGAAACCGTATAATTGAAGTGTTTTCTAAAACCTTTTTCCAATCAACATTATCTGCAGACATAATATTCCATTAAAAGAATCTCTTTGTTGTTATACTATCGTTTGGAAAACATGTGTCAAGCATAATGCCTCAAAATAATAATTAATCAATGGATAAATATGCACGTAGGTGTCTGTAAAATCAAACTATTTTTACCAATGAATCATGATCTAAAGGGTAAAAGGAGAATAGTGAATTCACTAACTAGGCAAATACGCAACAAATTTAATGTCTCAATTATAGAAATCGAAAGTAATGAACTTTGGCAAATCGCCACAATAGGAATAGGAGTAATAAGTAACAAAATTACTAATTTAAACCAAACTATTGAGAATATAATTTCTTTTATTGAATCTTCAAATCATGAAGTAAATATAATTTCAAACGATACTGATATCATCACTTAAAAACTTTCGATAAAAATCTAATACAGTTTTCCCAATTTAAGTTGATGCATTATATACCTTTTGCTATTCTTATCGAAGTCGGGGTGTGGCGCAGTCTGGTAGCGCACCTGCATGGGGTGCAGGGGGTCGCTGGTTCGAGTCCAGTCACCCCGACCAATAATTTTCTATTTAGGAGAAAATGTCATGGGCAAATTAAGTGTATTAAATGTTGGAGGCCATCCCAAAGATGCAATATTATATGCAGGTGGAACCATGGCAAATCATATCGCCAACGGAGATACAGTATGTACACTAACTCCTACACACGGCTTGTCTCATCATGAAACCGCAATAGCAAACTTTAAACAAAATAAAAAAATCAATTTTGATTCTTTGATTGAAGAAAGGAAAAATGAATTGGAAGCTGCTTCTGCAGAATTAGGTATTAAGGACGTACGATTTCTTGGTCACGATGACACAATAATACTTCCAAAACCTGAAATAATAAAAGAAATTACTGATGTTATATTAGAAGTAAAACCAGATATAATCATAACCCACTGGCCAAATGATACAGTACCTGCACATGCTAACGCTACTCAGATGACTCTCTTAGCTATTGAAGCTGCATCATGCGTACAAAAAGATGATTCTAAACAACCTCACTCAATAAAACAAATTTTCTTTCATGTTTCTCAAGGTAGAACAAATATAAGAGAAAATTCAAGACCTCCAAACCCTACTACAATCATAGATATAACTGATGTTATACATCTCAAATCAAATGCAATGAACAAATTCAAGTCTCAATATTATGGAGAAAACGGAAATTTGCAACGAAAACTTGGAGAAGCTTTAGACGGCAATATCCATGCAATCCACTCAAGAGTACCATATGCAGAATCTTTCATAGCTGACCAACCTTCACTCTATTCTTTATTACCTTTAAGCGAATATCAATTATCAATTCAAAATAAGACTAAAGAAGACAACTTAAAACATCTTAGCCAATTCTTGATTAATTAATCACCCTACCTTCAATCTATTACTCTTAAATGAAGCTAAATACAATCATCGATAAAAAAATAGAAGATATTTATAATGCCAAAATGATTTATTGGGTGGCATTATTTTTTTCAGTTTCTTTTTTAATCCGCTTAATACTGTTTTTGGCACCTATCGAAAGCTTAACTACTTTGCAAGGAGATGAATATGCGTATAGTAGCATGGCTGAGTCTATATTAAACGGCACAGGCTGGCATGACTATGCTGGAAGAGCATCATATTTACCACCGCTACTACCAATAATTTTGTTTTTGAATTATAGCGTATTTGATGTCGATTACAACTCAGCTAAAATACTCATGATTATATTAGCTTCTTTCGTGGCTCCAACAATATTTGCAGTGAGCAAAACTTTATTTCCAAATAAATTTTGGATAAGCTTCACAGCAGCTATAATCGTTACTTTGTACCCACCTTCAATTTATTATTCCAACATGCTTTTGACTGAAAACGCAGCAAGCCTATTTGTACCGCTGATTTTACTTTCATATCTTTCTACTTCAAAAACCAACTCATTATTGTTAACAGTTATTTCAGGATTATTGTGGGGGTTAGCATCTCTAAACAGACCAGTATTTTTGATGCTACCAATATTTATGCTTGTATCTCAAATGTTGTTACAACTAACTTTCAAAAACATCCATTGGAAGTGGAAACCTACAAACTGGATTATTGGTATTATAGTAATGCTAATCACTATATCGCCATGGACAATCCACAACTTCATAGTACACGAGAACTTCGTCCCGATTCACACTGCTTCTGGATATATGATGTTAATTTGCAACGGCAAATTAAATCACCCTGATATTCAAAAGGGATTATTTTACTATAAAGATGAACACTACCAAAAAACATTAAATGACAACCTTAGTGAAATTGAAAAAGATGGGTTAGCGATGGAAATGGCTTTATCTGAAATTAGTGAAAATTGGCGTTTACTTCCTAAACCGATATTGAACAGAGCAAAAAATTTCTGGTCTTGGCGCCCCGACCCTTATGATACTAATTTTACTCTCAATGATTTGGTAATGGCGTTAATATACATACCAATTTTGATATTTTTCATCTTTGGTTTGTTCAAATGCAACTTCCAAAATTCTTGGCCAGCAATCGTTATAATATTATATGTATTTATAACGATTTTACCGTTTTGGGGGTCGCCGAGATTCAGATTCCCAGTTGACTCGCTAATAATAATGATGGCCAGCTTTGGTATTATTTCAGCTATTTCAATAATCAAAAACAAAAGCGCAGAATTGGTAAAAACAAATCCAAAATAAGCATTTACTCTACTGTCTAACCAAATTTACACTTCAGTAGGATGTATATAGTTTTTACTCCATCTTTCCAAGACAATTTTTTTCCTTCAATTTTACTTCTTGGATTGTAAGTTATAGGGACTTCATATATCTTATTGCCTGCCAACAATATTTTTGCGGTTATTTCAGCATCAAATTCAAACCCGACTGAACGTAAACTTATTTGGTTTGCAACACTCCTCCTAAAAACTTTGTATGCTGTTTCCATATCTGTGAGTCCACCAGAAAATATAATATTCCCTAAAAGTGTCAAGAATCTATTCGCAATTCTAGTAATTATTGGTATGTTTGGGTTTCGTTGCATAAATCTAGATCCATAGACCACATCAGATTGTCCATTCAAAATTGGCTCCAAAAGCTTTACATATTCCTCTGGATTTAATTCCAAATCTGCATCCTGAATTATGATTACATCACCAGTGGCATATTCTAATCCAAATCTTACAGCAGCGCCTTTACCTAAATTTATTAACGAGGTGTGCACTTTTATTATTGATTCATCACGTTGGGTGTTTGCTATAATGCTACTTGTTTGGTCTGTAGAACCATCATCAGCAACAATAATCTCTTTCTCTACACCTTCAATTGTAACGTTTTCCACTCGCCTTATAACTTCCGCAATAGTGGATTCTTCATTATAAACCGGTATTATTACAGACAATTTCATAGTTGATATTTAATTAATACACAAATATTCATCACATAAAATATATGCAATATTTTCTTCTAGTGGTTGTATAATACAGACTGTTATTTTAAAGTAAAGAATCCAATCCACAGCAAACACTTTTAAATACCTTATGGATATCAATTATCTATATAAACCATTTTATTTTTAAAAAGGTTCGGTACTAAAAGTTTATAAAAAACTACATTAAGGAAAGTGAATCAGTAATTAACTAAAGTTATTTTCAGTTTTTGAAAATATTACGCTGTCTTACTATCAATATCTGGCTGTTCAGTAACTTGATCCACTTGGATCGAAGTCGTTGCAGTTACAGAATCATCAACATTTTTCTTAACAATCTTCACGCCTTCTTTTTTCATGATTGTTTTATCTGTAACTACACATTCTTCTACGTCTTTCATTGAAGATATATCATAAGTGACATCTAATAAGGTTTCCTCGAGTATTGAGCGCAATCCCCTTGCACCGGTACCCATTTCAATCGCCTTTTTAGAAGCAATTTCCAATGCTGAATCTGTAAATGACAAATCAACTCCATCAAGTTCAAAAGAGAACTGATATTGTTTTGTTAATGCATTTTTAGGTTCAGTAAGAACCCTAACTAAATCATTTTCTGTCAAACCTTTTAACCCAACAAAAACAGGTAATCTACCAATTAATTCAGGTATAAAACCATAATTCAACAAATCATCTGAAGTCGCCATTCCAAATAAATTATCTTCATCTAATGATTCAGATTTTTCGATAGATTTCGCAAAACCAATTGTTGAATTACCAACCGCTATTCTCTTCGAAAGGATATCCTTAAGTCCTTCGAAGGCTCCACCACACATAAATAAAATATTGTCAGTTTTAATCTGCAGAAATTCTTGATGAGGATGCTTTCTTCCACCTTGTGGTGGCACATTAGCAACACATCCTTCTATTATTTTCAACAAAGCCTGTTGTACACCTTCTCCCGAAACGTCTCTTGTAATAGAAGGATTAGGATTTTTCCTAGCGATTTTATCTATCTCATCTATGTATATAATTCCTTGCTCTGCTTTGGATATATCAAAATCAGCTGCTTGAATTAGTCGTAGTAGAATGTTTTCAACATCTTCACCCACGTAACCAGCTTCAGTTAAAGATGTAGCATCAGCAATAGCAAAAGGAACTTCCAAGATACGGGCTAGTGTCTGAGCCAATAAGGTTTTACCAGATCCAGCTGGACCTAACATTAAAATATTCGCTTTTTCCAACTCAACTTCATCTCTGTTTGTGTTCGCCCATACCCTTTTGTAATGATTATATACAGCGACACTCAAAACTTTTTTTGCCTGTTCTTGTCCAATAACGTATTCATCCAACTTGCCGTGTATCCATCTCGGATTGACTTCAGGCCTAGACAATCCTGAATTTTGTCCTTTTGATCCGGAAGAATTAGCATCCTGAGAAATAATTTGCCCACACAGCTCTACACATTCATCACATATAAAAACACGGTCGGGTCCCGCAATTAATCGTTTTACTTGACTTTGAACTTTAGAACAAAACGAGCAATTATAATTATTCTCAGTTACGCTACCTGGCATTTGTTCCTACCTCACTTCCTGTTTTTTTTCCCACTACTTGTACTTGGCAAACCTGTATCTCCTAAAACGTCATCAATCAGACCATATTCCTTTGCTTCTTCGGAATTAAGATAGTAGTCCCTATCTGTGTCTTTAGCCACTTTCTCATAGGTTTGACCAGTATGCAATGATATTATCTGTCTCATTTTATCTTGTTGCCTAATGATCTCTCTCGCTGCAATTTCAATATCAGAAGCCTGACCTTGAGAACCTCCTAGAGGTTGATGCATATGAATGGTCGAATTCGGCAATGCATATCTCTTTCCTGCTTCCCCAGAACACAATAGTACAGTTGCCATACTAGCAGCCATTCCAACACAAATAGTAGATACATTAGGCCTAATCAATCTCATTGTGTCATATATAGCCATACCGGCCGTAATTACTCCGCCAGGAGAATTTATGTATAAATTAATATCTCTTTCAGGATCTTCTCTATCCAAAAACAATAGTTGAGCAATAATAGCATTTGAAACATGGTCATCTATTGGGGTTCCAAGAAATACAATTCGCTCTTTTAATAATAATGAGTATATATCATATGCACGCTCACCCCTTGCACCCGATTCGACAACCATTGGTATTACATTTTCAAATCTTTCCATCTGAAATTATTCCTCCTAGATACACAAACTAATTCAACTTTTTGTAGACTTCACATTTTTCGGCTTTTTCTTTGCCACAACTTTTTTTGTTTCAGCCTTTGGTTTTTTCTTTGAACCAACACTTTTCGTTGTAGCAATTTCTAAAATTTTATCAACTGATTTACTTAATAAAACACTTTCTTTAATAGAAATTTTGATTCGATCGATATCTCTATTTTTAATTTTCTGTTTGGAATTTTTGCTTTGCTCTTTATATAAATTTAATTGAGCTTCTATCTCATCATCAGTTACTTGCACATCCTCTAATTCACCTAATTTGGTTAAAGCCCAAGAACGTTTTAATCTTTCTTCTGCATCCACCTTAGCTTCTTCATCCATTTGTTGTTCTGTTTTTGCCGTAAATTTGAAATAATCTTCTTTAGTAATTTTCATTCTTTCAATCATCTCATTTCTTCGTGAAATAATGTTCTCAATTTCTCGCTCAACAAGTAACTCTGGTAATTCAACCTTGGCACCTTCAGTCAATTTATTAATCACACTTTCTCTATGCTCATTCTCATTAGCAAGATCCATTTCATTCTTAATCTGATCTTTAGTTTTCGCCACCAAATCTTCTAAACTTTCATATTCACCATTAGGTAAGCTAGTAGCAAATTCATCATTCAGTTCAGGCAAAGCTTGCTGTTTAATCTCAGATAAACTGACAGTAAAATCTGCCTCCTTACCTGCTATCTCTGAATTTGGGTGATCTTTAGAAACCTTCGTAGAAAACTTGTTCGTTTGTCCGGACTTCAAACCTACTAATTTTTCGGTAAATCCCTCAAATGGCAGACTAGTATTATGATCAACTATAAATACAGCCCCTTTTTCATCCATTATTTTCGAGTCATCTACAGAAGCTTCTATATCAGCCGTAATTAAATCTCCTGCCTTCACTTTCCGATTTACCGGTTCCCATGAAGCAATCTGTTTCCTCATCTGATCAATTTTCTCATCTACATCCTTTTTCAATACCCTTACAGTCTTTTTGTTTATTTTAATGTTCTTGTAAGAACCTAGATCAACAATTGGTTGTAATGGAATCTTAGCTGTAAAAACAAATGGGTATATTGACTCAAGTTCTATACGGGGTGTACCAGAAACGTCTAAACCTTCTTTTTCAATCGCTCTATCAGACATTTCAAAAGCCAATTCATCCATGACTTCATTTATCATGCCCTCTTTACCAACAACTTGTTCAACAACATTTATTGGCGCCTTACCAGGTCTAAACCCAGGTATTTTGACACGATTTTTTACTTTATTGTAACCTTTGATGATATAGGGATTGATATCCTCTTCATCTAGTTCAATCTTAAGTACTTTTTCTAAATTCGAAGCTTCATTATTAGAAATTTTCACTGCTGTTATCCTAAACGCAATTATATCATGTTACCTTTCATCTAATTAAGAATTGATTTACCAAGAACTACTAAATATTTCAAAATTCAATTAATTTTTAAAAGGACGAGTATTATCCCCATACTCCTCTTGAAACCACTTCGAATAGGACAACAATAACCAATCATCAAATTGATTCGAAATTATTTGAGTTCCTATTGGCAAGCGATCTTTACTAATAGAAGTTGGTATTGTAACTGAAGGAAACCCACCTGTTGTCCAAGGTATTTGAAAAGCTGGGTCACCCGTACTATTTAAATCTCTAGGAGCAGGCCTGGGAGTTGTGGGAGTAAGTATAACATCTACTCCAGAAAATTGATTTTTAATAGAAAATACAAATTTACTTCTAAGTCTTTGTGATTTTATATAATGAACGGATGGAGTAACCATTCCAGTCTCAATTAAATTCCTAATATTTTCTCCATAGTTATTACATTGAGACTTATATATAGCTTGGTGTAAAGAAGCTACCTCGCTCGACATTACAGTCTTGTGTGCTTGCAGGATGTCTTCAATACTTACTCCAGAATTTATTTCATTGATTAATATACCGTCCTGTTCAAATCTATTGATTAGTTTTAGAAAATTATTTTTCGTTTCATTATCAGCCATTCCAATTAATTCAGGCATTATACCTATCTTTTTTGGCTTTATCTTGAGTACTTCACCTGGACTTGTAATACCAACCGAACTTGGATCTTTTTTATCATATTTGGCCAATTTATCAAAAACAATAACTATATCGTCTAACCATCTCCCAAAAATCCCCACAGTATCCAACGACCAAGCAAATGGCATGATCCCATATCTGCTTATAAGACCAAAAGTAGGCTTAAATCCAACAACCCCATTATATGAAGCAGGCCTTACAACAGACCCAGCAGTTTGGGTTCCCAACGCTACTGGAAACATTCCAGATGCAACGCCAACTGCAGAACCACTGCTAGAACCACCAGGAGTACATTCAGAATCCCAGGGGTTAACAGTTGGAGGAGGATCCATATAAGCAAATTCTGTGGTTACGGTTTTACCCATAATCGCGCTTCCTGCGTCCTTTAACAGAGCAACTACTGTGGCATCATAATTGGGTTTAAATTTTGAATAAATTTTAGAGCCAAAAGTAGTCAATTGATCTTTGGTGTAAATTATATCTTTAATACCAATCGGAACACCCAGTAAAGAGTAATTATCTGAATTTTGACCAATCAGATTCTCGACCGACTTCGAATTTGATTTAGCCAATTCGGGGTCGAATGTTTCCCAAACCCGTAATTTATCATCAAGTTTATTGGATAATCCAATAAACGATTCCATTACCTCAATAGGTTTCAATTTCTTTTTCTTAATTAATTCAGCTATTGTTTTAGCACTTAATTCATACAATTCACTCATATCATAATCCTTACCGACACATATCTAATCAAATCTTATCGCAGCCTTTATAACTCCATCTTGTTTATTTTCAACCAAGTCAAATGCTTTTTGAATATCTTCTAATTCAAACACGTGGGTCACAAAGTTAGAAACATCTATTTCTTTGCTTTCTATCAGTTCACAAGCTAATTTAAAATCCGGCAACCCTTTTTCATGCTGAGATCCATGAATCGCCTTAATACTTAAGCTTTTTTTGAACATTGTGCTCCAATCGAATGAAACTCTTGTTTCGGTAGTAGGCAAACCAAATAGCAAAATATTCCCATCTGGCTTGGCTATTTGTATAGATTGATTTAATGTATCAACGCTTCCCACGGCATCAATCACAATATCACTTCCTAACCCCTGAGTAATTTCCATTATTTCTTTGTTCGCATATTCTTCTTTTGAATTAATAACTATATCTGCTCCTAATTCTTTGCTGATTTTGCACCTCAAAGCTATAGGATCTATAGATATTATTTTATCGGCATTTAACCGTTTGCACATAAAAGTATGGAAAAGACCCGCAGATCCTTGTCCAATTATAACCACAGATTGCCCAGATAGATCTGGCAATTTTCGTAATGCGAAAATTACGGTCCCAAGTTGTTGTGCCATCAACATTTCATTCATTGAAATACTATCACCTATCTTGATTAGCTGACTTTCAGGGATAACTTGATATTCTGAAAAAGACCTCGCATCAGGAATAATCGGCACAGCTAAAACTAATTGGTTTTCAACGTAATTTGTACCTTCGCCATCTACAACTTCACACACAGATTCGTGCCCAGGAAAACCTGGTGGAAGAGGGAAATCATCTACACCCCAGCCACAATATCCTACATGTAAATCACTTCCACAAATAGAAGCTCTTAAAGTGCGGATTAACACTTCAGATTGTTTTTTTTCGGGCATATCTACTTCATAGCAATCTATTACACCCTGTCTAGTAAAAATTCCAGCTTTCATAACAAATATGGCCTTTCATATAAATAAAGTATGTTAAGAATTTTGCTAGAAACCCATAACATAGATGTCATTATATATATCAATTAGAATTAATAATTCCGTTACTAACCTCTAACACTCGGATTGATTCTAAAAACTCTTCAGGAACTTGTGTTATATCAGATGTAGTCACAATAATTTGTTCATACTCTATTATTTTTGACATTACGAAAAGTTTCCTGTCCTTATCAAGCTCCGCAAAAACATCATCCAAAAGAATAATTGGTTTTTCTTTACTCACATTTTGGATATATTCAGCCTGTGCTAATTTGAAAGATAAAGCTATAGATCTTGCTTGTCCTCTAGATGCAAATAAAGCAGCCTTGTTTTGATTCATTATTATATCTATATCATCCCTATGAGGACCTACTGTGGTAAATCCTTGGGAAACATCCTGCAAATAATTCTCTTTTAGCCTACTAAGAAATGTAGATTTTATTTCCTCCAATGATCCATAACTTAACACTTTATTATTTGGGCTATAATCAATCCCAATCTGTTCTTGATTGCTCAATATAGCTTTGAAGATCCGATTTATCAAAGGATTCATAAAATTAATTACTTCGTGTCTTTTATGTATCAAATATGAACCATGCTCTACAAGTTGATTGTCCCAAAATATAATCTCATCTTGTTTAGAATCACCATGGCGCAAAGATTTAAGCAGTTTATTTCTATTAGCCAAAATATTGTTGTAGGCTTGAAGTAACTTGAAATAATTGGAGTCAGCCTGAGAAACACAAATGTCAATAAATTTTCGTCTAATAGAAGGTGCTCCATAAACCAGTTTCATATCTTCCGCATCGAACAACACAACATTGACTTGCCCAATAAATTGTGACAGTTGATAATTCACTCCATTAACCGTAAGAGTTTTTTTATAATTCTGAAGAGGTTTATACTGGTTTGTTGATTTATTTTGAGTAATTGAAGCAATCTCAGAATAAATTGAAACCTTAACGCCTAAATTCCTACCTGATTTCTTTATATCGCCCGTGATTTCTGCAAATTTAGGGCCTTCATTGTCATCCCAACTTATACACTCTCTATCCAATCGTGACCTATGAGGTTTAGCTATAGCTAGCATATAAAGAGATTCTAGCAAATTACTCTTACCTGCTCCATTATGACCTACAATCAACATTGGACCCTTATATAAATCCAAATTCAAGTTTGTATAATTTCGGAAATTTTTCAGTTTTAAATTTGAAATATAAATATTCCCCCCTGTTTAAACATATAAACACACAATCAGTAATCACGTATTGTCATGATCAGTTTGAATCATTTCCTTAAATTCCATCTCACCAATAATTTTTACTTCTTTTGATTGTGCATCTTTTAATTTACTCCCAGGGTCTTCTCCACATAATAAATAATCCGTTTTTTCAATAACGCGATTTGAAACGGAACCTCCTCGTTCTTTTATATACTCAACAGCTTCTGTTCTCGTAAAATTTGTAAATTTACCTGTTATTACAAAATTAACACCTGTAAAGGGTCCTTCCTCAACTTTCGAAAATTCATTTACTCTACCTACCCCAAAACCATTCAAAGACTTCACCATATTCAAATTAGAAGGATTATCAAAATAATCAATAATGCTTTGAGCAATTTTGTCTCCTATAGAAGGTAAATTTAATAACCTGTCGTAAGTCGCATTCAATAAATTTTCCATGTCTACAAAATGTTCAGCCAAAATAATAGCCGATTCTGCTCCTAAATATGGGATTCCTAGTGCAACCAAAAATTTGCTAAACGGTCTGGTTTTACTTTCATCTATTGCATTAATCAAATTTTCAGCTCTCTTTTGCCCCATACCATTTAAAGAACTCAATTCATCAATTTTTAATTGAAAAATATCAGGTAATTTACTAATTAATTCATTCTCAATCAATGTTCTAACTATTTTCGGACCCATACCTTGTATGTCCATAGCTACTTTGCTAACAAAATGTTCTATTGATCTTTCTAAACGAGCTGGACATGAAACATTTAGGCAAGTCACAGTTGATTCACCTTCAATCCTTATCACTTCATATGAACAACTTGGACAAATAGTTGGAAATTTGAATTGGATTTCACTACCATCTCTTTCTTCAAAAACTGAATTTAGAACCTTAGGTATTACATCTCCAGCTCTTTCAATAATAACTTGATCACCAATTCTTAAATCTTTATCATTTATGTAATCTTGGTTGTGTAAAGTTGCACGTTTTACAATTACACCATTTACATCAACAGGATTCAGTACTGCATAAGGATTTAAAGAACCTGTTCTTCCTACATTAATGCCAATATCAATTAACTTTGTTTTTGATTTTCTTGATGGAAACTTGAACGCAGTAGCCCATTTTGGTTCTCTAGAAATATTACCTAACAAATTTTGCATTCCCAGTTCATTTACTTTCAACACTACCCCATCGCAATCATAATCCAATTTGTTTTTTTCTTCACTCCAATACTCACAATACTCAATTATTGAATCCAAATCACCCACCAACTTATTATGAGGATTTATTTTAAAACCCAACTGTTTTAAATATTGAAATTGCTCCCACTGGGTTCCTATTGGGTCTATACCTTCAACATACCCGATCCCATAAACAAATATATCTAATTCCCTCTCTGATGCAATCTTTGAATCGAGTTGGCGTAAGGAACCAGCAGCAGTATTTCTTGGATTAGAAAATGGTTCTATTCCTCCTGCAACACGTTCAAAATTAAGCTTTTCGAATTTAGAAATCGGCATATATATTTCGCCTCTTACTTCCAAAACTGAAGGCTTTTCAAACAAATTTAAAGGGACGCTTTTAACAGTTCGAACATTGTGAGTAACATCCTCGCCAATTACACCATTACCCCGTGTAGCACCGGTATCTAAAAGACCTTCCAAATAGGTTAATGCTACAGCGAGCCCATCATATTTCAATTCACAAATAACATCAAATTCTTTGGTATTTAGTGCTTCTGCAGTCTTTTTGTACCAATTGGTTAATTGGTCTCTATCAAAAACATTTCCTAAACTTAACAGAATATTTTTATGTTCAACTTGTTTGAAATCATCTAATGGCGATTCCCCTACTCGCTGCGTAGGCGAATCGTCAGTTATTAATTCAGGATTACTTTCTTCTAAAGACTTCAATTCAGCAAATAATTTATCGTATTCATAATCACTTATTACGGACTTGTTTAAGGCGTAATAATGATAATTATGATAATTTATTTTTTCTTTAAGAGTTTCGATATATTCTTTAAATTTATTATCGGTCATTGGAATTTAACACCAGTATATCTTGCGTATTTCCATTATATCCAACTTGTACATTATAAGAAAAACGGCCTCTCTTTATATGTGGACTCTGTATGATACTATCGATATACTTAAAGTACTAATAATAATCAGCAAATGTAAATCAATATTTTGATATGCCCTTCTCCGAAACTTACAAAGAATTCATTTCAAACTATCCCGCCTTGCAATCAATAGGAGATACACCTCTTATAAAACTTAATCTTCCTATAGGCAATTCTAATTCTTGCTTATATGCAAAACAAGAACAGCTAAACCCAGGTGGTTCAATCAAAGATAGACCTATCTCTAGGTTGATTGTGGAAGCTATCTTAGCCGGAGAATTAACTAAAGATAAAATAATTTTGGACGCAACATCTGGAAACGCAGGTATAGCTTATGCAATGGTTGGGTCTATACTAGGATACAAAGTAAAATTGGTTATGCCATCAAATGCAAGTGAAGAAAGGAAAAAACGTATATTAGCTCATGGGGCAGATATCGTTCTAACAGATGCGATGTTAGGCTATGACGAATCTTTACGTGAAGTGAAAAGAATTTATGAATCAGATCCCAAATCATATTACTATGCTGACCAATATTCAAATCATTCAAATCCTATGGCACATTATGAAACAACCGGATTCGAAATAATAAAACAACTACCCGAAATAACCCACTTCGTCGCAGGGGTAGGAACAGGTGGGACAATCACAGGAATTGGGAGACGCTTAAAAGAACATAATCCCAACATCAGGATAATAGGCATTAGCTTTGACGAATGGCCAGGCATTGAAGGGCTTAAACCTCTAGGACCCAATCACATAACGCCCCAGATACTCGATGAATCCATAATCGACGAAACAATCAATGTAGATATCGATGATAGTTTAAAAATGTCAAAATTAATGGCAAAATCAGGATATTTTGCAGGTCAATCTTCAGGAGCTTATGTTCTAGGAGCAAAAATCGCTGCAAGCAAAAGTTCCAACGGTCATATATTAACCATATTTAATGATATTGGCGAACGATATTTCAGTACTGCGATTTGGGGATAGGAGTGCTTTATTTAAACGTCTAGATTCTCTACATCTAGCGCGTGAGTTTGTATAAAGTTTCTTCTTGGTTCCACCACATCTCCCATCAACAACGAAAATGTTTGGTCTGCATCAGCCGCATCACTCTCGGATACTTGTAATAAAGTTCTTTTATCAGGGTCCATTGTTGTAGTCCAAAGTTGTTCAGCACTCATTTCACCGAGACCTTTATATCGCTGAATATTAACTTTTCCTTTACCACTCAATTCTTTAACCAACTCTTCTTTTTCTTCTTCTGTATAAGCCCAATTATTTTTTTTACCCCTCGATACTCCATATAAAGGAGGAAGAGCAATATAAAGATGTCCGTGAGCTATTAACTGGTACATGTTTCTGAAGAAAAAAGTTAGCAACAAAGTTCTTATATGTGCTCCATCAACATCAGCATCAGTCATTATTATAACCCTGTGGTATCTTAATTTCTCTAAATCAAAATCTTCACCTAGACCTGCTCCTATAGCAATAGTCAAAGCTCTAATCTCTTCATGTGCCAACATTTTATCCTCGCGAGCCTTTTCAACATTGAGAATTTTCCCTCGCAAAGGTAAAATCGCTTGATTTATCCGATCTCTTCCCATCTTTGCGGTCCCTCCAGCTGAGTCCCCTTCTACCAAATAAAGCTCACAATTCTCTGGGTTTTTGTCTGAACAGTCAGCAAGTTTACCAGGCAATGAACCTCCATCCATAGCATTTTTTCTTATTATTAAATCTCTAGCTTTTCTTGCAGCGTCTCTAGCTCTTTGTGAGGTTACACATTTTTCAATTATTCTTTTAGCTTCAATTGGATTATCTTCTAAATATATGCTTAAAGATTCTGCAACTACTCCCTCAACCTGATGTCTTACTTCTGGGTTTCCTAACTTTCTTTTAGTTTGACCTTCAAATTGCGGTTCTGGGACCTTAATGCTCAATACACCAACCAAACCTTCTCTACAATCTTCTCCTGCTAAATTAGGCTCATTGTCTCTCAATATCTTCTGCTTTCTTCCATAATCATTCATCACCCTAGTTAGAGCACTCCTAAACCCAGTTATATGAGTTCCACCATCATCGTTTCTCACACAATTCGTGAAAGCAGTGACAAATTCGTTATAACTGTCGTTGTATTGAAAAGCTGCTTCAACAATAGTCTCTTCGACTTTCTTTTCGCAATATATCGGGTCCTTGTGAAGTGGCATTTTATTACCAGTAAGCGCTTCCACAAAACTCGCTATTCCACCTTCAAACTTAAATGAAACGCTATTATTAGGAGATATATCTTGATGCAATTCACTCCTAAAATTGACTTCCAAACCTTTATTCAAATAAGCAATCTCTTTGAACCTCTGTGCTAGGGTATTAAATTCTATTTCTACCCCTTGAACGAAAATCTCTGTGTCATATTTGAACTTCACTCGCGTACCAGTCTCTTTGACATTTTCAATCAACTTCGTTGACTCTAAAGTAGTTGTAGCCTTACCTTTTGAAAATTCCTGCGTGTACATATTCCCATCTCTAAAAACTTCTACCCTTAAGAAAGAAGACAAAGCATTTACGACAGAAGCACCTACACCATGTAACCCTCCAGAAACCTGATAAGCTTTACTGCCAAATTTACCGCCTGCGTGCAAAGTCGTCATAACTGTCTCTACTGCAGACATTCCCGTTTTTTTATGTTGATCGACTGGAATTCCTCGACCATTATCACGAACATCTACTACCCCATCTTCATGAATTACAACATCAACAGTCGTACAGTATCCGGCCATAAATTCGTCAACCGAGTTATCAAGTATTTCATAAATGAGTTGATGTACTCCACGCTGATCGGTACTACCAATGTACATTCCTGGTCGTTTCCTAACCGCCTCCATTCCTTCAAGAACTTGAATATCTTCCGAAGTATACCCCGAAGTGTTTTCCAAACGTTCTGTTGCCATTATCAACTCCTGTCAAACTCTTTTAATCTTTGGCTTAATTAAGGATTAACAGCCATATCTTATACAATATAAAAAGTTTGGTAAATGATTAAACAGATTTATGACTAATACAATGCAAAATTTTAACATTTTATAAGAAAAGTATCAATTTGTTGATTTCAATACGACTTAAGTTTGAAATAAATATTGAGCTACCTGTACGTTAAATATCTATAATATAACAGTATATTTAATGATATCTTTCGTATATTATATTGTGGCTATTGACCTATTTATGTCAGACTTTGAAAATCACTATAAGCAGGGAGTTATTTATGAACCGCAGCGAATTACAATCTTTGATTCAGGGTACTATTGTCACGACACCAACGCCATTTGATGCAAACTTGAAACTTGACGTAGGGAGAACACATGAAATCACTCAATGGTGGATTGAACAAGGATTAGGTACGAATGTAGCCCCACTGAAAGTAACAGCTGCAGGAGGAGAATGTCCTGATTTAACAGAGGATGAATGGTTACAAGTTTTAAAAACAACAGTAGAAGCGGCTGGACCAGAATCGGTAATTATGTGTGGATTAAAAAGCAAATCAACAATGCACACCATTGAGGATGCAAAAAAAGCACAAGATGTTGGAATAACTGGATTACAAATCGACCTGCCTTTTTACCATCATCCAAACCAAGATGACTACATACGATTTTTCACTGATATATCTGATGCTATTGATATAGGAATAATGATCTATAACACTCATTGGTTCGGCGCTCCCCCAATTACACCCGAAACATTACTTAAATTAGCCGATGCCGAGCAGGTGGTAGCAGTAAAATGGAGTACTCCTCTTAATGAAAATTTTGATTCAATGAAGCAATTTTCTCACATATTTAATGTGATAAATAATTCAGGAGGGAATACGGTCAGGTGCATCCAAAATGGAGGTAGAGGATATATTACCTCAACAGCTACAGCTTACGCTAAATTTGATCTTGATTTATGGCAACTACTAGACAATCAAGAATACGAAAAAGCGCAAAAACTTATTGACACAGAGAAACCTTTAAATGCATGGCGAGAGAAATCAACGAAAAAATCTGGCGGATATAGACACTTAAAAGGTTACATGAAGGCAGTTGGTCAAGATGTCGGACAGCCAAGACCTCCAACTTTGCCCCTTGATGATGAAGAGATATCCGAACTTAAAAACGCAATGCGCACAATTGGATGGATTAAAAACTAAAAAACAAATTAGTTAATCAATGGAGAAAAAAATCAATTATGATCACTGTTAAAGAAGCTAAGGAAAAAATGGATGGTGTTGTAATACCACTAGCAACCATTTTTAAAGATGACCTATCAGTAGACATAGATGCTACCCAAAAAAATGTTCAGTGGATTGTTGACCAAGGAGCAAAACCTGGAAATACAGTATTCATAGCTGTAGGATCTGGTGGTGATTTTACAGTAATGACTACTGAAGAGCGTAAATCTACAATAAAAGCTATCGCTGAAGTTGCAGTACCGAACAACATCCCCACTTTTGCAAGTGTACAAAGTACAGACATAAGGACCACGATAGAATTAAGTCAACTTTGCGAGAAAGTTGGGATTGACATTGTACAAATGAGTAGTGCCTTTTATTACGACGTGAAAAAGGGCGATATTATTGAATGGGTAAACGAAGTTTCTAAACATACAAGTGTTGGATTCGCAGCATACAGCCATTGGTATAGTGGGTCCAAATACGACATGACCATGGATGTAGCTGAAGAACTACTCAAAGTACCTAATACTGTAGCAGTTAAATGGGGTTCACCAAATATAGCGAATTATTTGGCAGGCATAAACTACTTCGTGCCAAGAGCTGCTGTAGTTAATAACGGACCATTGGGAATATACGGCCATCAGCTTGGAGTCAAAGCTTGGGTTAGTCATGTACCAAATTTCTTACCTCAACACTCATGGAAAATCCACGAGCTAATGAATGCCGGTGATTATTCTAGCGCCCAAAAATTATTCAACGACTTTAACGGAGAATACTCTAAAATCAGAGCAGCAATAAGCTCTAAAACAGCAGGAGAAGGTATATTTGTAAAACCGTTTATGGAATATCTTGGTAGACCTTCGGGGCCATCAAGATTACCTTCAAGAGATACAGTTGTAACTGAAGAAATCAAACAGAAGATAAAAGTATTAATAGACAATACACTTAAGATTATCTGATTATAAAGTGTATTCTCGGTACTTGAAAAAATCAAACGAGTTTCTTACACTATCAAGAAGAAAATTAAATACGTTTAAATGACTTGGTTGGGTGTCTAATCCTGTGGATTAGCGTAATGGAGGAAACCGGTCAAAATCCGGTACTGTCCCGCAGCGGTAGGTTATAAATATAACAAGTCCGATCAACCCCCCAACTAATACTTTAACCTTCGAGGAAAGGTGCGATGGTATAAGCTCTGCGCCTGCAGAGCTTTTTTTTACAAAAGCTCCTTACACTTGAAAGATTTGTTTATATAAGGAGTTATAAGTATCAATGTTCAAAAATTTATTTATTCTGGTTGTTTTTTTATTCCAAGCAATTTTGCTAACAACATCTTTATCGTGCACGACAACTGAGAACCTCGATAATCCTACAAATACCACTTTAGAACAATCAAATGAGGCCAGAGAATCTGAGTTAAATAAACTTAAACAAAAATTAACCGACCAGCAAGCTGAGTTAACATCTAAATCGATAATGGTTTCAGAGCTTGAGGAAACAAGAAAAGATCTTTCTAAACAACTCTCAGAAAAAACAGATAGATTAGACGGCTTGGAAACTAAACTTACTAAATCTCAAGCGAAATTAATTGAAACTGAAAACAAACTCAATCAAGTAGAATATCCAATAGCTATAATGTCATCTGATGGCGAAATAGTCACTTTTGCATCTGCTCCTCAACGAATCATAGCTTTCGACTCAAGTGCAGTTGAAATCCTTTTTGACATTGGAGAATCGAATAAAGTAATCGCCACTCATTCATTTGCCACTCATCCATCAACTGTATCTAACTTGCCAAAAGTAGGAGATGCTTTCAACTTGGATTTAGAAGCCATAGTAGCTTTAGAACCCGATTTAGTGTTTGTATTTTATGAAAGTAATGTCCAACCTCTCCGTAAATTAGGGCTTAAGGTACTATACATTAAAACACTTGATCATAACTTTGAAAAAACAACTGAATTAATGCGGATGTGGGGGCGTATAACCAACAATATGGAAGGAGCATCAACCTCAATTAATGACTTTAACACTAAGATTGATATTATATCTAAAAAAGTTGATTCATCAACAAAAGGACCTCGAATATTTCAAGATATTGGAGGTCTGTGGACACCTGGTGCAAACACATTAGTTCACGAGGTATTTGAATTACTCAAAGCTGACAACATTGCTAAAGAAATAGATGGTTATGCACAAATTAGCCCAGAGATTATTGTTGAAAAAAACCCTCAGATAATTATCACTCCAAATCCTGAGGTGTTTTTAGAAAATAAAGCATACGAAAATGTATCTGCTGTGAAGAACAACAAAATCTATTCTCTTCAATCCGATAGTCTATCTGTACCGGGACCGAGATTTCCGGATGGAATAATAGAAATAGCAAAGTATATGTACCCAAATAAATTTGAGGACATCAAAAATCCATGACGGATATATCAAATATTGAACCTGATAATAAATATGGTTTTAAGTTCCCTGTAAAACTATTTATTACAACAATATTCATAACTTTAGTGTTTTACATTCTTGCATGCTGCATCGGATCAGTTTATATATCACCAATAGCATTATTGAAAATATCTTTAAATCAAATACCGATATTCGATTTTGATCCCAATTGGCCAAAATCATATGAAACAATCCTGCTTAATCTAAGACTCCCGAGAGTAACTCTTGCAGCAATCGTTGGTGCCGGATTAGCTTTTTCGGGAACGATTTATCAAGGGCTATTCAAAAACCCTCTAGCAGACCCCTATCTTGTAGGAGCAGCTGCAGGAGCTGCCCTCGGGGCGACAATTGTAATATCGATTCCATCGATAACTCAGGTGAATCCTAATATTTTGCCAATTGCTGCATTCATTGGTGCAATGTCAGCAGTATTGATTTCTTATTTTATTGCCCGCAATTCGATAGGTTTAAATTTAGGAACATTAATATTATCTGGAGTCGCAATTTCGACCCTCTTTGGAGCAATTACTACTCTATTGATGATAAAAAGCAACCCGGATGTACGTCCCGTTTTATCATGGTTAATGGGAAGTTTAATATCATCACAATGGATACATTGCATTATTACTTTATGCTATTTGGCTCCATGTATGGTTATTGCAGTTATATACTCGAGAATGTTGAACGTAATTCAACTTCACGATAATCATGCTAAAACCCTTGGAGTTGATTTAGAAAAAGTTAAATTAACCATGATAATAACTGCAACACTAACAACTGCCGCTTGTGTATCTTTTGTGGGATTAATCGGGTTTGTTGGATTAATTTGTCCTCATGCAGTGAGACTGATCTGGTCAAAGGACTATAGAATATTGGTCCCAGCCGCTGCACTTATTGGCGCAGCATTTCTAATTGTCAGTGATACAACCGCCAGGACTATTCTTGGAACCACCGAATTGCCAATCGGGATAATAACTGCTTTTTGCGGAGTGCCGTTTTTTATTTTCCTACTTATAAAGCAACGATGGGGAACATATGGTTAATCCGATTATAAAAATGTCTGAAATAGAATATTCTTTCGAAAACAAAGCAATTCTAAACAAAATTAATATTCAGATTAAGCAAAAAGAAATACTAGGAATTGTCGGACCTAATGGGTCAGGTAAAACGACTGTTTTTAATATTTTATGTGGCTTAATAAAACCTACTAAAGGGAATATTTTTATTGATGGCATAAACATTAATAATCTTTCGATAACCCAAAAATCAAAACTAATTGCTTTAGCACCACAAAACACCATCTTCCCTGAAGATATATCAGTATTTGAATTAACAGTAATGGGCAGGAATCCATATATGAACTTACTTTCTTGGGAATCCTTAGATGATAACGAATTAGCAGTCCAGTACATTAATAGGGTTGGTATATTGCAATTAGCATCAAAAAAATTAAAACATATATCTGGAGGTGAAAGACAACTAGCATTAATAGCTATGGTGCTTTGTCAAGAAACTCCAATAATTCTACTTGATGAACCAACATCAAATCTCGACATCAAAAATCAATTGCACATAATGGACAATATCAACGCAATTAGAGAATCTTCAAATAAAACAATACTGATCAACTTACATGATCTTAATTTAGCTGCCAAATATTGTGACAAAATAATTTTTTTAAAAAATGGTACAGTGTTCAGTCAAGGCACACCATATGAAGTTATTACTTCCGAAAATATTCGAAATGTATACGGTATTTCTGCCAATGTACTAAACTCATCCACACACCCTATCGTCCAACCATTATCAAAAATTCCCTAATCTTTGTACGTAGTCAAAACAAGAATCAAATTTCAAATAAAACAGGTTTTATAAGATGTTATTGGCATGTATGGCATGTATAATATTACTTCTCCTGAATTCATTTAATTAAAGGCAAAGATATTTGTTTGATTTAAATTTCATCAATTTACTAGTTAAATTACTAGCGGTAACTATAATTGGATATTGTATTGGTTCGATACCAATATGCCACCTCATTAGTAAGAGAAGAGGATTAAACATAGTAGAAGTTGGTTCCCGTTTGGCAGGATCATCAAATGTAACCCGTAATTTAGGGGTACTGCTAGGTTGTGCAGCGTTCGTTGGTGATTTTTTTAAAGGAATTTTAACTATCAGCATATGCTTTTTCATAGGATTAGATGGGAACTTAATACTTTTACCATTAATCGCCTCAATTGCCGGTCACTGCAAACCGATTTTTGCTAGGTTCAAAGGCGGTGATGGAATGGCATTATTAGCAGGCTCCACACTAGCAATATTTGAAATATATTCAGTAATGGCAATAATAGTTGCCTTATTAATTGCTTTTGGAACTCAGAAACTAAAACATGTATCATCACTAGTGGGTTTTATAACTGGATACCTAATATTAGCTATCACTAGTCTCACCTTGAATCAACATAGTTTAGTTTTTATTATTGGCTACGGAGGAGTGGCTGGATTAATACTCGCATACGCTATTAACGGTCATAGAAGTAGAAACTCATCTGCAGTTACCGAGTGGGACAACGTTGAAAATCAAATGGAACCTTCTCGGGAATCTAGGAATCTTTGAAATCAATTTTATAATTTATTTTGGAAATCTCTAGAAACATTGACGGCCTCTTCGACGAGCGATTTATCAAACTTTATCTCGGTTGTTCCAATTTCAATTTTGCTTACAAGCGCTATTTTAACTGACATAATCAACTCCAATAACCCCTCCAATAATTCATTTTCTCTCATAGTCAAAGAATCTGTCCTACCATAAATTTCTGCAACCCTATTCAATTCAATTGCACCCATACGGGTAGCAGTACTAAATTCAATTAAATCTTCACTATATAAAGGTGAAATATCAGCTACAGCCAAAAAGCTCAAATGTCTAGAAGCTTCAGCTATTTGTTTGATTGTTGTATCAAAAAGTCTAGCGGTTGTTTCTTTATCTTCTTGAGCAGATAAAGCTTGTATCATATTACCCTCAGCAGCGATTAACTCAGAACCGATACTTTCCACAACAAAAATCAATGTTTGGTCTACCTTATTATCCAAATCATCGTTTCTAATCCAAAGATAGGTGGTTGTAGCTATGAATACTATTGCTAAGAATACTAAAATTGAAGAAACCCCATACAACAATTTGTCTGGGCTCAATTTATTTTCAGTTGATTTGGCGGCCATTAAAAAATCTCCCTTCTATTGATTCAAATTGATAGTTACTTCACAGAATTTAATTTGACTTAAGATGAATTACGATACTTATATTAAAATATCTTTTTCAAAATCTGGATAACCTACCATAAATTCTTTCGCCGAAACAGGCTGCTTCCCTTCAATTTGTAAGTTTTTGATCTCTAAAACACCTTTACCTGTACCTACATATAACCCATCAAGAACCGACCCCCAAAGTTTACCAAGATGTTTTTTTGCAACTAAGTCATTGATTGTAACAGATAGTAATTTAAAGTTTTTCCCCCTCCAAGTTGAAAATGTTCCGGGCCAAGGGGAATATGCTCTTACCTTCCTAAAAATTGATTGTGCATCTTCATTCCATTGAATTCTTCCATCTTGTTTTACAATTTTTTGTGTGTAACTAACTTGTATTTCATCTTGTTGAGTTAAATTTATTGAACCATCTGTCCACAAAGGAATCAAGTCAACCAACATTCCAGCACCAATATTGAACAATTTACTCGTCAAATTATCTGCTGTATCTGTCGTTCCTATCTCAACTCTTTTCTGCTGCAATATTGGACCGGTATCAAACCCTTCATCCATAAGCATAATAGATACACCAGTAAAACGATCCCCATTTAAAATAGCTGAACTGACAGGCGATGGACCTCTGTATTTAGGGAGTAGCGAGGGGTGTATATTTAAACACCCATACACAGGTAGTTTAATAATTTGGTTTGGGACTAATAAACCATATCCTACTAATACAATTAAATCGGGTTTTAATTTACTAAAATCCTCCAACACATCGCCATTTGTTAAATCAACCGGAGTCAATACTGGCAAACCGTTTGTTAAAGCAAACTCTTTTAAAGGGTGGGGGGTTAATACTTTACTTCTACCAACCCTACCATCGGGTTTTGTACATACACCTACAATATTCAAGCCTGAAGTAATGATTAATTTACATACTTCAACAGAATAAGATGAAGTACCCATGAAGATAATTCTCAATTAACTACACATCCCAATAAAATTTAAAAAACTTCATGGAAGCACGACCCAAAGGTGTAAGTCGACCATTCCTATCTCCATAATAAGCAGATTTATCTATTTCAACAGCTACTATTACATAGCAGCTATTTTATTCTTGATAACCGCTCTCATTTTCTTAACTCGGTCAAGATCAGGATGTTTACCATCTTCTTCACTTTTATCGTATATTTTCTCTCCATCCACATATACTTTCAAAACACCCTTATCACCAGGAGTGATAGTTATCGAAAGGAGATTTCCTCCTTCAGCAAAAAATTCCGCAGTCATCCAGACTGCCTCACCATGATAACTTCAAGGGACGCAGTATATAATCTCTACGGGTATAGTTCCGTCTACAGTTATAGCCATAATTACATCCTATTTGATTAATTTTATCGTCGATTATACACCAATTTAAAATAATGGTTTAACTCTATTGGCATTTTTCTTTATTGGAAAGAAATTTATTAATACCTGTAGCGGCTTTTCTACCCTCAGCTATAGCCCAAACCACTAAAGATTGTCCTCTTACCATGTCTCCAGCTGCAAACACGCCATTAACATTAGTCATTTTATTTTGATCTGTTATAACATTACCTTTTTCACTAACATTGACTCCTAACTGCCCTATTGGACCCTTTTTTTCAGGATGTAAAAACCCCATCGCTAACAAAACCAAATCTACATTCAATTCAAATTTACTATTAGGTACGATTTGCATACTTGGAGAAGTAGAATTATTAGATTCATTATCCCATTTTACTTTAACGCATTCCATTTTCTCCAATTTACCATTTTTCCCTGTAAAGGACGTTGTCATAATCTCATAATCTCGAATCCCACCTTCTTCATGTGAAGATGAAGTCCTCATTATCATTGGCCATTCAGGCCATGGGTTTGAATCGATTCTTACTTGAGGTGGCTTTGGCATGATTTCAAATTGATGAATCTGATCCGCTCCTTGCCTAATTGTAGTTCCAAGGCAATCAGACCCTGTATCTCCACCTCCTAAAATCACAACCTTTTTCCCCGCTGCAGTAATTGATGGGTTCAAAGTCCTATTGCTAGCTATTGCTGAGTTTTGCGAAGTCAAATAGTCCATTGCGAAATAAATCCCATCTAAATCTCTACCTGGCACATTAAGATCTCTAGGGACTGTTGAACCACTCGCCAAACATATTGCATCGAATTTTTGAAATAATTCATCCGAATTTATATCTACGCCTACTGAAACACCAGTTTTAAAAACAACACCTTCTTTTTCCATTTGATTAATCCTACGATTAACAATATCTTTATCTAATTTAAAATCTGGAATTCCAAAACGTAATAATCCACCAGGTTCAGGCGATCTCTCAAAAACAGTAGTTGCGTGACCAGCTCGATTAATTAACTGTGCAGCAGCTAAACCTGAAGGCCCTGACCCGATAACTGCAACAGTCTTGCCTGATCTTTCGATTGGTTTAATTGGCTTAATCCAACCTTCTTTCCACCCTCTATCTGCGATAGCTTTTTCAATATGTTCAATTGCTACCGAATCAGAATTTATATTTAAAACACAAGATGCTTCGCAGGGAGCAGGGCAAATTCTACCAGTAAATTCAGGAAAGTTATTAGTCGAATGTAAAATATTTAATGCGTTTTCCCATTCTCCTAGATAAACCATGTGGTTCCAGTCAGGAATAATATTCCCCAAAGGACAACCACTATGACAAAAAGGAACTGAACAATCCATACATCTAGCACCTTGCTCAGATGCTTCCTTATCGCTCCAATGATTTTGAAATTCTTTGAAGTCTTTTATTCGTTCATTTACGGAATTTTTACTCGGCAATTCCCTATTAAACTCTATAAATCCTGTAATTTTGCCCAATTTTCAATATCTCATTTTATTTCAATTTTTTTCTTTTCCATCAATATTTTTTTATACTCTTTGGGGATAACTTTAACAAACTTATTCACTTCCTGTTCCCAATTAGCAAGAATCCTGTGTGCTCTTTTGCTTTGGGTATACAAATTATGTTTTGTGATTAAGTCAAATAATTCTTTCACATCTTCAGATAATTTTACACTTTCAACATCAACCATTTCTTTATTACATAGTTTTTGGAAATCATTAGTTTCATCAAAAACATAGGCTTTGCCTCCACTCATTCCAGCTGCAAAATTTCTTCCGGTATTTCCTAAAACAACTATTGTCCCTTTAGTCATATATTCACAACCATGGTCACCCAATCCCTCAACAACTGCAATAGCTCCACTATTTCTAACGGCAAATCTTTCACCAGCAATACCATAAATATAAACTTCTCCCGCCGTCGCCCCATAAAGTGCAACATTGCCCACTATTATATTTTTTTCCGGATCAAATGTAGTGGGAGTATCAGGCATCAAAACAACTTTACCGCCAGATAATCCTTTACAAAAATAATCATTTGCATCCCCATTCAAAATCATTGTAACCCCACGCGACAAAAATGCTCCAAAACTCTGACCAGCTGAACCATGAAAGTTTATGGATATGGTGTCTTCTTTCATTCCTTCATCACCATATTTCTTGGCTATTTGATTACTTAACATTGCGCCAACCGACCGGTTGTGGTTTTTAATAGGTTGCTCTAAAGATACTTTTGTTTCATTTGAACGCGATTGTTGAGTCATAGAAATAATTTGATGATCCATTACATCATCAAGCTGATGATTTTGCTCTTCAACATTGTGTTTCGCAACTCTATCAGATACATCCGGAACATGTAACAATGCTGAAAGGTCCAAACCTTTAGCTTTCCAATGTCCCACAGCTGCGTTAACATCCAACATATCGGTTCTGCCAACCATTTCCCTAACAGTTCTAAATCCAAGTTGTGACATTATTTCTCTTAATTGTTCAGCTATCAAAAAGAAATAATTTATTACATCTTCTGGCTTACCAGCAAATTTTTTCCTTAACTCTGGATCTTGTGTGGCAACCCCTACTGAACAAGTATTTAAATGGCATTTTCTAAGCATAATGCATCCCATAACTACTAATGGTGCAGTGGCCAAACCAAACTCTTCAGCTCCCAACAAACATGCTATCGCTACATCTCTACCTGTTTTAAGTTGTCCGTCAGTTTGGACTACAATTCTGCCTCGTAAATCATTCAAAACCAAAACTTGTTGGGTTTCAGCTAAACCTAATTCCCATGGAACACCAGCATTTTTTATTGAAGACTCAGGAGAAGCTCCAGTACCCCCAGAATCTCCACTTATTAAAACGACATCTGCTCTAGCTTTTGAAACTCCTGCTGCTATAGTACCTACTCCAATCTCCGAAACCAATTTCACATGAATTCTCGCCTCAGGATTAGAATTTTTTAGATCGTATATAAGTTGTGCTAGATCCTCTATTGAATAAATATCGTGATGTGGTGGTGGTGATATCAATTCAACCCCAGGGGTTGAATTTCTTACCATGCCTATATATTCGTCTACTTTATGACCAGGTAATTGTCCACCCTCTCCAGGCTTAGATCCTTGAGCCATCTTAATTTGTAAATCAGTGGCTTTTGACAAATAATTTATAGACACACCAAATCTTCCAGATGCGACTTGTTTAATTGCGCTATTTCTGGAATTACCGTTATTGTCAGTTTGATATCTAGCAGGATCTTCACCGCCTTCCCCAGTATTACTTCTAGCACCAATTCTATTCATAGCAATAGCTAACGTTTCATGAGCTTCTTTACTGATTGAACCAAGAGAAATGGCGCCAGTCGCAAACCTCTTAACAATAGTATCGGCTGTTTCAACCTCGTCAATTGGTATGGAATTTTGGTTTGATTTGAATTCTAATAAACCTCTAATTGTGCACATACGTTTACTATAAGAATCCGCTGTTTCTGTAAAATCTTTAAACAATTTACTATCATTGTCTCTAGCTGATTTCTGCAATTTAGCTATAGTTTCAGGATTCCACATATGATATTCACCATTTATTCTCCACTGATACTGTCCTCCTTCAGCTATGTCCGTTTTTGAAAAACCATTTCGGTTAGAGTATGCTACTTTATGCCAGTATGAATACTCTTTCTCAACCTCTTCAATACCTATACCGTTGATCCTAGATGGCGTAGATGTAAAATATTTATTAATAAATTCCTCAGATAACCCAACGGCTTCAAAAACTTGCGCACCCATATATCCTTGCAAAGTAGATATCCCCATTTTAGACATAACCTTTACAACACCTTTATGGACAGATTTAATATAGTTGTCTTCGCCTTGTTCATAACTAGAAAGTTTTGAGTTTTTGCTAGTCGCCATATCATTAATCATGTCAAATATTAACCATGGGTTTATAGCACTGACTCCATAACCTAACAACAAAGAAAATTGGGATACATCTCTTGGTTCACCAGTTTCAACAATCAATCCTACTCTAGTTCTTAACCCTTTTTTAATAAGATGATGATGTACGGAGGAAACAGCTAATAAGCTAGGAATCGCCGCATTATCTTTGTCTACATTTCTATCCGACAGAATTATAATATTATGACCTTCAGTTACAGCCTCCTCTGCTTCATCCAACATTTTGTCCAAAGAACCCTGAAGCGAACCATCCGTGTAAGCGTTAAATAGCATGTTTATAGTTTTAGTTGAAAATCCGTTACTTTTAAATCTACGTATTGAATCAATCTGTTTATTAGTCAAAATCGGTTCATATAGTTTAATTTGCTTACAGTGTTCAGGAGTTTCTTCCATTAAATTAAGCTGCGGTCCAACCATAATTTCGGTTGAAGTAACCAGCTCTTCTCTTATTGCATCCAAAGGAGGATTGCTGACTTGAGCAAATAATTGTTTAAAATAATTGAATAGGCGAGGGTTTTGATCGGATAAAACTGCCAACGAAGCATCGTTACCCATGGATCCAATAGCTTCAGCACCATTAATTATCATAGGCTCAATAATTAATCTCAATTCTTCTTTAGTAAAACCAAACGCCGCTTGATTTTGATGGATATTTTTTACGACTTTATTCGCATATTGATGTTCTTTAGATATTTTTTCAATGTCTACAACATTTTCTTTTATCCAAGAACCATAATTGTTCCTATCAATTAATTTTTCTTTGATTTCATGATCATTGACAATACGTCCTAATTCCGTATCGAGCATAAATAATTTACCTGGTTGTATTCTCCATTTATACAAAATGTCTTTTTCAGGTATGTCTAGTACTCCTGATTCAGAACCCATAACTAATAGATCATGTTTTGTAACCAAGTATCTGCAAGGGCGCAAGCCGTTCCTATCTAGGATAGCACATATTTTTTTACCATCAGTACCTACCATCAAAGCTGGTCCATCCCAAGGCTCCATCAAAGATGAATGATATTCATAAAAATCTTTTTTCTTCTTCTCCATCATTACTTTTTCAGACCATGCTTCGGGCATCATCATTAGCATTGAATGAGGTAAACTTCTTCCAGATTGCAAAAGCAATTCAAGAACATTATCAAAACTAGCAGTATCACTTTGATTAGCTGGTATTATTGGTTTTAAATATTTTAGTTCATCCCCAAAATATTCAGATTCAAGAGCAGATTCTCGAGCATTCATCCAATTTATATTCCCTCTTAGAGTATTGATTTCACCATTATGTACGACATACCTATAAGGATGAGCCAATTCCCAAGAACCTAAAGTGTTAGTACTGAACCTAGAATGTACCATGGCAAATGACGATTCAAACGATAAATCTGATATATCCAGATAAAAATTCTGCAATTGATTCGTTCGCAACAAACCTTTGTAAACAATAGTGTTTGAAGACAAACTTGCAATATAAAAATCAGACCTATCTGCAGTAATATTTGCAGCTACGTTATATTCAATTTGTTTGCGAATTATATACAATCGTCTTTCAAATGTTAGGTTGTCTTTTTTAGTTTTGTTTAAACCTATAAAAAATTGCCGTATCTCAGGCATAACGTTATTTGCCAAAACTCCTATTGCAGATTTATTTAGCGGAACATCTCTCCAACCCAAAAATTCTTGATGATTTGCTTTAACAACATCTTCTATAATTTTTTCACAACCAACTCTGGAATCATTATTTGAAGGTAGGAATGTCATTCCAACGGCATAATTCCCAATACCTGGTAAATCAATATCAATACCCTGAGTTTGTTTTTGAAAAAATTCGTTTGGCATTTGTACCAAAATACCAGCGCCATCGCCTGTGTCTGGATCCGCACCAACTGCACCTCTATGACCTAAATTAACTAATACCTCTAGACCTTGTTGAACAATCTCGTGAGACTTTACCCCCTTAATATTGGCAACTAACCCTACACCACATGAATCATGCTCAAATGAAGGATCATATAATCCCTGAGCCTTTGGCCTTTTTAAATCTTTATTTTTGTAATTTTTTTCCATTTATTGTAATCACGAAGTATATTTGAACCTGAAGAATTTCTGAAATTAATTTCAAATGATTGATTCCTTAATTCAAATAGAAATCCATCATAATATAGGCAAATACCTACCTAATTCGTAATCTGTAACTTGTTCATTATACTTTTGCCATTCTATTTTCTTGTTTTCCAAAAATGAATTAAAAATATAATCCCCTAAAGCTTCCTTAACTAACGTACTATTCTCTGTTTCTTCTATCGCTTCCCCGAGAGTTTTTGGTAAACTTTTTATTCCAAGTTCTGTACGTTCTTTTTCATCAATTAAGTTTACATCATGTTCAGATTGCTTAGGTAATTTATATTGGCATTTTATTCCTTCTAACCCAGCAGCCAACATTACACTAAAAGCTAAATATGGATTGCAACTGGGATCGGGGGCTCTATATTCAATCCTCTGGGAGGTTTCTCTACCTTTTTTATATGCTGGAATACGAATTAAATCGGATCTATTCACAGTAGCCCACGAAGTGTAAATAGGGGCTTCATATCCCAATGGTCTATTTTCATTACTCGGCACTAGCCTTTTATATGAATTAATCCACTGGTTAGTAATTAACGAAATTTCTCTGGCATGCTTTAATAAACCGGCAATAAACCATTTCGCTGTTTTGGATATATATAAATCATCACTTTCATCGAAAAACGCATTCTTATCACCCAAAAACAACGATTGATGAACATGCATTCCGCTACCATTGTATCCTATCAAAGGTTTCGGCATAAATGTTGCATAATATCCATGCTTTATAGCTATCTCTTTTACTACTATCCGATATGTCATCACCATGTCAGCCATAGTTAAGGCGTCCGTATGACGCAAATCAATCTCATGCTGACCGGGTGACACTTCATGATGACTTGATTCAACAGGGATACCGAGTTCTTCCAAAGTCAATACCGTTTCCCTTCTCAAATCAGTAGCAATATCTTGTGGATCTTGATCAAAATACCCACCACCATCCAGAGGCTCCGCATTTTTAGAATCTTTCATGTAAAAATATTCTAATTCTGGAGCCACATAATATGTATATCCCAAGTCTGTTGCTTTAGCGAGGTTACGCCTTAATAATGCCCTTGAGTCTCCCTCATACGGTTGGTTATCCGGTGTCAATATTTCACAAAACATTCTGGCAACTGCATTAGTTTTAGGTCTCCATGGCAATATTGCAAATGTAGTGGGATCTGGCACAATGAACATATCATTTTCTTTCGAGCGTGCAAATCCATCAATTGAAGAACCATCAACCCCCATCCCTCTCGTCATTGCAGATTCAAGTTCTTCAGAAGTAATAGCTACGCCCTTCAGATTACCTACAATATCTGAAAACCAAAGCCTTATAAATTTAACGTCATTGTCTCTAACGTTACGCAATACAAAATTGATTGCTTCAGAATCATATTGAGTCATTTGATTAATACACGCGATATAATAATTTATTAGATTCCATCTAAATGTAATAAGTAATATATTGAACTATACTTATATAACCTAGTCATATAATTTGCAAGAGACCCAAATATACTATCTAGCTCTATGTAATGTCAAATCTACTAGCGAACCAGAGGTCTATTAGAAATAAAACCCCTGATTCATATGACTAATTTTCAGTTTCAATCTAATGATACTAATCCAAATACGCTTGTTGTCCCTGCGAGGATAGATCAGCACCTACTTCTTCTAATTTAGATTCTTCTCTTAAACCAATGCCTGGTAGATATTTCAAAAAGAAAAGGATTAAGGTGGTTGCAACAAGAGACCAACCCCAAGCAGCTAAAACACCGACAATTTGATACCAAACTTGGAGTATCCTACTTGTTCCATCATCTAAAGCTCCATAACCTATTCCGACAAACAATCCCGTAGCAATAGCTCCCCACGTACCACCGACTCCATGAACGCCAAACACGGCCATTGCATCGTCTATGTTTAATTTGTTAATGAGATTAATCGCCAAATAACAAAACACACCCGCTCCAAAACCTATAATTATTGCAGGCATAGGCCCCACAAAACCAGATGCTGGGGTTATTGCAACTAATCCTGCTACCGCCCCAGATGATGCTCCTACAAGATTTGGTTTCTCTCCAAATATCCTTGCAGTTACAATCCAAGTCACTAATGCTGCTGACGCTGCAATATTTGTAACAACAAATGCATTTATAGCGTCGGTATTTACACCAAGAGCACTACCAGCATTAAAACCAAACCAACCAAACCACAATATACCTGCTCCTAACAGCACAAAAGGTGTATTGTGGGGTCTCATTTCTTCTTTTCCAAACCCCAATCTTGGGCCTAATATTACCGCAGTAGCCAACGCGGCTACTCCTGAACTTATATGAACGACAGTTCCGCCTGCAAAATCCAGGGATCCAAGTGCGTAAAGCCACCCATCTGAATTCCATACCCAATGAGCTAATGGTGCATAAACAATAGTAACCCACAATAGTACAAATAATACAAAAGAAATAAATCTCATTCTTACAGCAAATGCTCCAGCAACCAAAGCTACTGTTATTATTGCAAACATACCTTGGAAAATCATAAATGTTTGAGAATTAGTATCACCAGGGCCACCTCCAGGTAAAACTCCTCTTAATCCAATAAAATCTAAATTCCCAAACAAACCTCCTATACTAGGACCGAATGCTATACTATACCCCCATAAGACCCACACGATACCCACAAGCCCCATAACTGTAACACATCGTGTCATAATAGCCGCGACGTTTTTACGCCTTGCTAATCCTCCATAAAAAAAAGCTAATCCGGGAGTCATAAGCATTACTAACGCGGAACAAAGAATAACCCATAAATGATTAAATGAGAGCATATTAACCTCCATCTCAATAATCTCTGTTTATCAATCTAACTAATCTAACTCCAAAATATTAAACAAGTGTTGCACATTTGTTAACTATTTGTTACATGAAACCAAATGCTATAGGATTTACATGTAAATATTAGAAGAATGCAATCGGAGTAAAATTAACATGGATGATTTGATTAGCGAAATTGAAACCGTTATTGGAATTAAATTCAATCAAAAAACCCTTTTGTTGAAATCTATAATTCATAAATCATTGCTAAATGAGAATCCAGACATGGGTCTCGAATCAAATGAAAGGCTAGAATTTCTTGGAGATAGTATAATCCAGACCTCTGTATCAGATTTGCTTTATAACAAGCATCCCGATTGGGCTGAAGGGACACTATCTCAAGCTAGATCAAAATTAGTTAATAGAGAAAGTTTAGCTAAACTTAGTATTACGCTTGGCTTAGGAAAATACCTCAAAATATCTAATGGTGAGGAAGAAAGCGGAGGAAGAAACAAAGATAGTAATCTAGCTGATGCTTTCGAAGCCTTAGTTGGAGCGATATTTTTAGATCAAGGATTTGACACAGCCCAATCTTTTGTTAATTCTTTTATGGTTCCGCTAGATATTCAAAATCCAAGTCCAAAAGACTTGCTCGACCCAAAATCTATGTTGCAAATAAAAATACAACAAGGCGACAAGTCATCTGAAACTGGCAAAAGACTTAAATATAAAACTATCTCTATTTCCGGAAAATCACCAAATCAAGAATTCATCGTACAAGTCTCAATGGACAATAAAATACTAGGAAAGGGAAAGGGTTCGAAAAAATCTCAGGCAGAACAAAACGCGGCATCAGATGCCCTAAAAATTTTAGCTTGATACAAACCCCATTACTTCCAAATATTTTTCAGAAAATCTACGTTTACACCTGAATAAACCGGATATTTATTCAATAACGATTTTACTTCCCCTCTAGCTTTATTCAATACGTCATTATCCAAAACATAGTTTGCCTTGCTAGGCTTACCAACACTATTCCCTTTTGTGATCTTAGCTGGATGCATACTTTTCAAAATATCCGACAAAACTTCTCCTATTTTCTTCATTTCATTAGCACCCATTCCAAGAGTAGTTGTGGCAGGAGTTCCGATCCTTAACCCACTAGTATACCAAGCTCCATTAGGGTCGAAGGGGATTGAATTTCTGTTTAACGTGATACCTGCATCTCTAACTGCTTTCTCGCTCATTCTTCCAGTTAAGCCCAATTTTCCGACATTAATCAATAGTAAGTGGTTATCGGTGCCACCAGTTAGTACATCCAATCCATTTTCGATGCACGTTTCGGCTAAAACTTTCGCATTATCTACTATGGAGTGAGCATAATCAACAAACGATTGCGAATTCGCCTCTGAAAAAGCTACAGCTTTTGCTGCCATAACATGAGGTAAAGGTCCTCCAATTACCAGAGGACAACCCTTATCAACACTATCCGCTAATTCGTTTTTGCACAGAATCATACCACCTCTTGGTCCTCGTAATGTTTTATGAGTTGTACTGGTCACAATATCAGCATAATTTACTGGGTTAAATTCTCCCTCAAAAACTTTTCCCGCTACAAGACCAGAAAAATGTGCCATGTCAACCATTAAAACCGCCCCAACCTCGTCTGCAATTTCCTTGAAAATACGAAAGTTGATTTTCCGCGAGTACGCACTATATCCCGCTAACAGGATCAGTGGTTTAAAACTTTTTGCTTTGTCTCTAACCTGATCGTAATCAATCAAATTAGTGTCTTCACGAACATCATATGAAGCGCATTCAAACATCCTTGATGAAAAATTATGCCTATAGCCATGTGTCAAATGGCCACCTGAATAATAGTTCATCGCTAACAATTTTTGATTCCCCAAAATTCCTCTTAGTTCCGTCCATTCTTCTTCGGATAAATTAGAAATATCTTTTTTATTTTTGTTGGAAACGAATTTATCTTGAATTCTAGAAGCTAAAATTGCCCAATATGCAATAAGATTTGCATCTGCACCAGAGTGAGGTTGAACGTAAGCATGATCAGCTCCATATAGTTCACATGCTAAATCTGCTGCTTCACCTTCAATTTGGTCTACATTTTCACACCCAGCATAGAATCTATGGTAAGGAAATCCTTCTGCATATTTATCGGTCAGCAAATTTGCTTGAGCTAATTGGACTGGTAAAGAACAATAATTTTCGCTAGCAATCATTTTCAAATTGGAACGCTGATCATCAATTTCATTTACGATAGACCGAGAAATACTGGGGGCAACCTCATTTATCAAGCCCAATGCGGACAAATATGCGATATACCCTAAATCTGCGCCATCATTTTTTGAAATTTCTTGCTTGATTTCTTTCACAAAACGTTGATCCATAAAACCCTCCAAAAAGCGTCTACATTCGTATTAAATTGGTATCAATTTACACTTTCAAATCAAAAAACTAACTAAACTTTTAAATCTATGTCTACAGTTTACAACTACGAATATAAATTTGCTTGCTTTAAATACAATTAATTGGTGATTCAATCCAGTATAATGAAACCTTATGATAGACAAAGACAAAATATCTAAAGCAGTTGATTCAATAATTGCAGCAATAGGAGAAAATCCTAATAGAGAAGGACTGAAAATGACTCCTACTAGAATCGCTGATATGTACTCAGAATTATTTTCAGGAATAAACAAAGATCCTAGCCATTGCTTCGAAAATGCTTTCTCTGAAAGTCACCAAGATTTAGTTATTTTAAGTAATATTGAATTTTCGTCTATATGCGAACATCATTTCTTACCATTTTTTGGAAAAGCATATATAAGCTACATTCCCATATCTAAAACAGCTGGTGCAAGCAAATTTGCTGAATGTGTAGATATTCTAAGTAAAAGACCACAACTACAAGAAAGATTGACAGCCCAAATAGCTAATACGATATATGACACAATTAATCCAAAAGGTGTCGAGGTGTTATTACAAGCTACGCACATGTGTATATCTATGAGAGGTATAAATAAAGTGGATGCAAAATTTGTGACCCATGCAATAAGAGGCGAGATAACCGAAAATACTTTGTTTAAGGAAATTTTGGCTACAAATCAAGACGTGTTGCATTGATAAAGATTCTCACCCATCACAATTTTACTGATGCTAAACTTCATTGGGATCAAATATTTGAAAAATCTACCAATTCAACCCCCTTCCTTACTAGTTGGTGGAACCAGACTTGGCACAAATATATAGATGTAAATGCTTCAATTGACATAATTGAAATATATGAAAATGAAAGTCTGATTGGAATAGCCCCTCTGTCAATAAAAGACAAAATCGTGAAATTCATTGGGGATGAAGATTTATATGATTATAGAGATTTCATAGTAATTAAAGGTAAAGAAATAATTTTTTTCGAACAATTGGCCAAACACCTAAGCGAAATAACGTGGGATAAAATAGAGCTTAATTCGATACCATCTGGATCTGCAACGCTGAATTATCTGCCAAAGTTCTTCGAAATTAAAGAGAACAACGTGAGTATATATCCTGAAAACTCAACTCCAACATTAGTCTTAGCCCAAAATTGGAATGACTATCTTTCTCAATTACCCAAAAAAAACAGGCATGAATTAAAACGTAAGATTAAACGTTTAGAATCGCAAACAAATTATAAAACTCATATCTGTAGCAATCAAAACATACATGAATCCTGCCTTAACAATTTTTTTAATCTGCATAAATTAAGTAGTAAAGAAAAGTCAGATTTCTGGAATCCTGAAAGAGAAAGATTTTTTGAAAATATTTCACGCGAGCTTATTCGTAATGAATCGCTAATTTTACATTCGTTAATTTTGGGAAACAAATGTGTGGCGATTGCTTATATACTACAATCAAATGAATCATTTTTACTATATAACAGCGGTTTTAACCCTGAGTTTTCACAATACAGCGTAGGACTGATAAATACCGCGTTTGCAATTCAACACGCAATTACCGCTAGTGGGAAAGAATTCAATTTTCTAAAAGGAAAGGAAAAATATAAATATCATCTTGGTGCACAGGACATCAATATATTCAACATCTCCATAAGTAAATCATTACCTTAGAAATAAATATAAAAACAACCCTAAAATAAAATGCCATTAATTTTATGAATTAGTAGAATAAAAACCATAATGGACAAATAAATTGCTGAAAAAAATAGCTGTACTATCAATTCATACATGCCCCATAAATAATTTGGGAGAAAAACATTCAGGTGGAATGAATGTATATATTGAAAGTTTATATAAAGAACTTTCAAGTTCTAATTGTTCTATAGATATATTTACAAAATCCCACCCATCTCATCCTAATGAAATAATTCAAATTTCCCCAAGTCTTAGAGTTATACATGTGGAAGGTATACCCGAAAATACTGATAAAAATGACGCTTTTTCGCACCTTCCTAATGTCGAGTATAATATAGAACATTTTGTCTCAAATCATGCAATAAAATACGACATTATTCATTCTCATTATTGGTTGTCAGGTTCCATTGGTTTATCGTTAAGTAGTAAGTGGAAAATTCCTCATGTTTCAACATTTCACACATTGGCACAAAAAAAGATGTTGGCAAGAGTTGGGGAATATGAAACTAATGACCGCCTTAAAGTTGAATCTACGATGGCGGAAAATTCTGACTCTATAATAATTTCAACTAAAGATGAAGCTGAAACAATACAAGATATTTATAACATCTCAAATGAAAAACTCAATGTTATTCCTGGTGGTGTAGATTTAAATTTGTTCAAGCCAAAAAACAAAAATCAAAGTAAAACAAAATTGGGATTAAATGCCGAAAAAATAATTTTAGCTGTAGCACGATTGGAACCATTAAAGGGATTAGACATATTAATATCAGCGATATATAAGATTGAAAATAATTCAGACATAATTTTACTTATCGCAGGTGACTATTTAAACAATACAAATGAATTTCAAAGATTAAAAACTATAATTAACGGTTTAGACCTAACCAAAAACATTAAATTCTTAGGAAATATCGACCACAATAAAATGCCTATGTACATGAGTGCTGCTGACGTACTAGTTATGCCTTCATATTATGAGAGTTTCGGATTAGCAGCTCTTGAAGCAATGGCTTGCGGAACACCGGTTATCACTAGCCGTAACAGTGGGGCCAAAACTTTTATCGAGCAAGGAAAGTCTGGGTACTTAATTCCTTGGAACTGCCCAGAGCATTATGCCGAACGTTTAGAAATTTTGCTAAAAAACCCTATCCTAAGAGCTAATATGGGACAAAAAGCTAATAAGCAAGCTAACAAGCTAAGTTGGAACACCGCTGCTACAAAAACTGATTTGGTCTATTCCAATTTAATAAAATCCGCATAATGCAAAATTAGCAGTGTACGATATCCATTCACATATATTGCCAAACATAGATGACGGTCCACACTCAATGGATGATTCAGTTGAAATGGCTCGTATGGCTAAAAACGATGGGACGATAAAGATGATTTGCACTCCACACCATAAAGATGTTACTGAAAATCATTCTATACCCAAACTTAAAGAACTAATTGTTAAATTTAAATCCCGACTAAAAACTGAAAAAATCGATCTTGAAATAGGGACAGGGATGGAAAACCATATCACTCTAGAGCTGCCGCAAAATTTGGCTGATGGAACATCCTTAACTCTCAATCAAACTAAATATACTTTGATTGAACTCCCTTTTTTTGGAAAACCGAATTTTATTGAACAAGTATTATTTGACGTGCAATTAGCAGGATATATCCCTGTGTTAGCACACCCTGAAAGACTTGAATTATTTCAAGACACGCCTACTATTCTGAATAAATTTGTTGAGCGTGGTATGTTAACCCAATTTACATCTGGTAGTATCATAGGTCTTTTTGGCAAAAAAGCGCAAAATCTCACACAAAAATATCTCAAGCAGGGTTTAATTCATACTTTCGCATCCGACACTCATAGACCAACCGGGCCAAGAACACCAATATTATCATCAGCTTTGAAATTGGTATCACGTTCATATGGAACCGACATTGCTTTGAAATTATTTTCAGAAAACCCAAAATCGATAATCGAAGGGGCTCCAAATACAGGACAATTTATAATGAAAATGCCAAAGCCTAAAAGAACAAGCTATTGGAAATTTTGGTAAAAATTACAGCGAATATTCAATATTCCTAAATACAGCTTTTCGTTATGTCCCATATTATTGAAGCAACGTCTGGTATTGGAAGCTCAGCATTAATTACTTTAATCCTTTTCGGTTCTAATTTTGCAATTTCCAAATAGCCTGACCGAATTGCTTGATAAAAATCCAATCCTTCTGTCTCAAACCTATCTTTGTTTCTAAATTTATTAATTCGTCCAATACTTTGAAATGGATGGCAATCTAACAAAAAAGTTAAATCGGGTTTTATACCCTGAGTAACAATATCGTTAATATAGTTAATTTTGTCAGTATCAAATCCTCTTCCATATCCCTGGTATGCCAATGTCGAATCAATATATCTGTCTACTATTATCATCTTATCTTGTTCAGCCAAAACAGGTTTTATCTCTTTATCAACTAATTCAGATCTACTCGCTGCAAAAAGAAGCAATTCCGTAACTGAACTTAAATCTCCGACTTTTTCATAATCTTTGAGAAGTTTTCTAATTTCCAACCCTACTAGAGTGGTACCTGGTTCTTCTAATAAAACACATTCAATACCATTCCGCTCAATCTCAGCTTTAAGGAGATTTATCTGGGTAGATTTACCGCTCCCATCCACTCCCTCAAAAGAAATAAACATTGATTTACCCTCTAAAATGATTGTTTTACAATTTTCTGCTAGTCGGCCGTTTATACAATACCACCTTTCTATCGGGGTCTATTCCATTAGAAGAAGATATTAATCCATATTGTTCTGCTATTTGGTGTTGTATGCGCCTTATGTAGCTAGATTGTGGGCTTAGCTCCAAATATGACTCACCTTCATTCAAATCCTTAACAGCTTTTTCCATTTCGTTGACAACTACATTCAAGTCCTTATTTGAATTATCGTTTACATTAATCTTTGTTAAAGATTTAAAAAATTGGTGTATTTGAGATAATGCATTTCTTCGCAAAACGTAAACTGTTTTACCTTTTACCTCCGCATCTCTTAATAATTTTGTCCGTCTCCTGTAAAAATTTTTGGTGGTTAATATGTAATCAGTTTCATCAATATTTGAAACTATAGTAATTGGAAGATTATGCGATTTGATTATCTGCTCAATCTTTCCTTTGTTAACCCCATAAGGAAATATTTTCTTGATATCTTGTTGAATTTCAGTCAAATTTCGCATTTCTATCTCAGAATTTGCCTCACGGCTTCTACCGTAGGAATCAGAAACCCTTTGCCCTTTGATTGTAGATCGGTTGCCTAAAGGAGATTTGCGTACTAATTCGGAACTTTTTATTTGACCAGATTGATTCATAGACCTGATTTCAACAGCCGTTTCGTTCCCTCGTAACATCTGATCTACTACTTCGGAAACATCATTGTGAATTGCTACTTGATGCCAATCTTGTATTTCTACTAAAATATCAAAGGTCGGCGGATTTCTCCTCTCAAGCACAGTTTTGCGTGTCTTACGATTCTTAGCCTCAATATCACCTAACGTAACAGATTGTATGCCGCCTATTAAATCCGAAAGAGTGGGGTTCAACACCAAATTATCAATCGTATTACCATGAGCAGTTGCGACAAGCTGCACACCTCGTTCCGCAATTGTGCGGGCGGCATTAGTTTCCAATTCAGTCCCAATTTCATCAATAATGATTACTTCTGGCATGTGATTTTCAACAGCTTCTATCATTACGGAGTGTTGCAATAAAGGGGTGGGGACCTGCATTCTTCTTGATCTGCCTATACCGGGATGAGGTATATCACCATCACCGGCTATTTCATTCGAAGTGTCTACTACAACAACTCTTTTGTCGGTATCATCAGCTAAAACTCTCGCAACTTCCCTCAACATTGTCGTTTTCCCTACACCTGGTTTTCCTAATAATAAAATACTTTTCCCTTGAACAACCAAGTCTTCAATTATTTTGATGGTTCCTTGTACCGATCTTCCAACTCGTATAGTCAATCCGACAATGCGATTTTTCCTATTTCTAAAGGCAGAAATTCTATGAAGCGTCCTTTCAATTCCAGCTCTATTGTCATCTCCAAACTCCCCAATTTTAGATACAACGTATTCAATATCTGAGTCTGTTGTAGGACCTAATGAAGTAAAAACAACAGTTTCCTCTGAAAATCTAGCCTCGGGTTCTCTGCCCAAATCTAAGATGATTTCTAATAAATCTCCTCTATAATTATTTGATGTTAAAAGAGTTACCAACCTGCTAGGTAATTTAGAAAACAAAGAATATATATCATTATCAGATACTTCTACCATTGGTTTTATATTAAATACCAGCCCTTACAATTATTTCAACGCTACCACATTATTTTTAACTAGCGGTAACAACTCTTGAATTTATTTTTTTTCGATTATGAACAAATTCAGCTAACCATTTTACATACAATTCATATTTACCAATAACCTGCATACCATATTCTGATAATAACCTCTCTTCCTTTATATCTTTAATTGAAACTAAGATGTAAATGGACTTAGATTCAAAATCAGAAATCATTTGCAGCACTGAATCGATTAACATACGATTCAACCTAGAATATGCCAAGATTTCAACTTTTACAACTTTAGAATCCGATTTGATTCTAAACCAAGATACCAATTTCCCATTTTCTTCAACAACGAATTCATTAAAACCCTTATCAAATTTTGCAATTAACGATTTCCAATGTTGATATTTGAACGTATGCGATATATCCGATTTATCTTTATTAGAAGTAACCAGTTGGAATATATTATATCCATCACTAGACAATTTTTTCCGTATATTATTGTTGACTATAATATCTGGCTTATTAATATTTTTGCTTTGGAAACTGCAAATCAGGTATTTTTGAATTTTCATAAACCCTAAGGAACTTGCTTGTTCATTTAACTTAGTTGAACCACTCAATATCGATATGCTGTTACCTCCTGAACGTGATGTAACATTCATTAAATTCAAAAGGGTTATCTCAAAATTCACCTGTGTTTCAGAAACAGTTCTAATGTCGTAAATATACCAATTGTTTGAATCATCTATTACTTTCAACCTTGCTAAAGATTCAATTTCATTTAAATTATTTTTGGTCCATACAAAATCCCTCATAAATCTACTGAATATTGAATCAAACAAAATTGTACGAACTGGTACTAATGAATTTTGCCAGATGGTATCAAAATTAAATGCATATCTATGTTTGAAATTAAACAAATTGGTCATATTGAAAGTACGCCATCATCAGTATTTATAGAAATACTTACAAAAGCTTAGAATCAAGATTGATATTTACCAAATCAACAAAATATTGGTGAAGCCTGGTATCTTTGGTTAATTCTGGATGAAAAGCAGTTGCTAACATGTTCTGCTCCTTCACACACACTGGTATTCCATTATCTAATTTCGCCATAATTTCAACATTTCCACCCACTTTAGTTACAACAGGAGCTCTAATAAAAACAGCACGAAGTTTGGGTTCGCCTAAATGTTTAACCGAAATAAATGTTTCAAAACTATCTATTTGTGCCCCAAATGCATTACGGCTTACCTCTATATCCATTAAATGTAATGGCTCTGGTCTTTTATCGATTAAAGATCCAGCAAGTACAATCATACCTGCGCAGGTGCCCCATGTAGGCATACCTGCTTGGATTCTAGATATCAGCGGCCTTCTTAAACCATACAAATCAATCAATTGAATTATAGTAGTGCTCTCTCCTCCTGGAATGATTAAGCCGTCTACTTCATCTAATTGATTTGGTAATCTAACTTGTTCAATTTCTGCCCCAAGTTCCTCTAGTGATGAAGCATGTTCTTCAACATCACCTTGGATTGCTAGAATACCAATTTTAGGCAATTACCATCCCCTAGTTGAAAGTTGCTGGTCTTCTGGCATAGTCGCTATATCTAAACCAGCCATAGCGTCTCCTAGTCCAGTAGAAACTTTGGCAACAATATCAGGATCATTATAATGAGCAGTCGCCTTTACTATCGCTTCAGCCATTTTAGGAGGTTCGGATGACTTAAATATCCCAGACCCAACAAAAACACCATCAACTCCTAATTGCATCATTAAAGCAGCATCCGAAGGTGTTGCAATTCCCCCAGCCGCAAAATTCACAACCGGCAATTTACCAGTGTCTCTCACTTTCTTTACTAATTCATAAGGGGCACCCAATTCTTTGGATTTAGACATCAACATATCATCAGTCATAGATTGTATCTGACGTATTTCTCCTATAACCGTCCTAGCATGCCTAACAGCTTCTACAACATTGCCAGTACCCGCTTCGCCTTTTGTTCGAATCATAGCTGCTCCTTCTCCAATTCTCCTAAGCGCCTCTCCAAGATCTCTGCAGCCACATACAAAGGGTACATTAAATGCGTTTTTGTCTACATGATGTTTTTCATCAGCGGGAGTGAGAACTTCAGATTCATCAATATAATCAATCTCTAGAGCTTCTAAAACTTGAGCTTCAACAAAATGTCCAATTCTGCATTTAGCCATAACTGGTATCGTTACAGCTTTTTTTATTTCAATAATCTTTGTAGGGTCAGACATCCTAGCAACTCCTCCCATCTTCCTTATATCAGAAGGTACCCTTTCCAATGCCATCACGGCTACAGCTCCAGAATCTTCCGCAATTTTAGCTTGGTCAGCTGTAACTACATCCATTATGACCCCACCTTTCAACATTTGCGCCAAACCTGATTTGACAGTCCAAGTAGCAGTCTGTTTTTTGTCACCCGAAGAAACTTTAGTTTGCGTAGCCATTTCTATAACTCCATCAACATATTTTGAACTTAATTATATCTTGGTAAATATTGGTTATCAAATATTAAAATATGACCCTATTTAGCGCCCTGATATATACTCAGCTAAATCTGCAGTTCTACAACTATATCCCCATTCGTTATCATACCATCCAACCACTTTAACCATATTATCCTCAAGAATAATTGTAGAAAGCCCATCAATTATCACACTGTTGGAATTACGAATGAAGTCACTACTTACTAGAGGTTCATCAGTATATTGCAAAACACCACTCAAACCTTCTTTGGATGCTTTAGCATATGCATCGTTAATATCTTCAACAGTAACTTTGCCACCTAAATTCGCTACTAAATCAGTAACTGAACCTGTAGGAGTAGGCACCCTAAAAGCCATACCATGGATTTTGCCATTCAAATGCGGCAATACTAATCCTACTGCTTTAGCAGCTCCGGTGGTAGTTGGTATGATGTTTACTGCAGCAGCCCTAGCTCTACGTAAATCAGAATGTACTTGGTCAAGTATTTTTTGATCGTTAGTGTATGAATGTATTGTTGTCATTAATGCATTTTGAACTCCAAAATTATCATCTAACACTTTCACCATATTAGCCACACAATTAGTTGTACAAGAAGCGTTAGATATTACATTATGCTTAGATGAATCATATACATCTTCGTTCACTCCCATTACGATTGTGGCATCCTCACCCTTCGCTGGAGCAGAAATTATAACTTTATTTGCCCCTCCTTCTAAATGACCCGAAGCTTTGTCTGCATCAGTAAAAAATCCTGTAGATTCAACTACTACTTCAACTCCAAAATCTCCCCATTTAATTTTTGACGGTTCACGCTCTTGTATTACACTTATTTCCATACCGTCAATACAAATGTTCTTTTCAGATACATCTACCTTCCCAGGATATATCCCATAATTGCTATCATATCTAAACATATGCGCATTTGTACTTGTGTCACCCAAATCATTTATTGCTACCACTTCAAGAGAATTTGGATATCGTTCGATTATCGCTCTTAAAACCTGTCGCCCAATTCTTCCAAATCCATTAATTCCTATTTTCGTAGCCATAAAACCTCCATATTCTAAAATTCCAAATTAATACTATATCTAATATGTTAAACCTATCCAACTATCGAGTCATATTTTTCATAAGCCTGATAGCCGGCGTAAATTGCCGATTGGCCCAAATCCTTTTCTATTCTTAATAATTTATTATATTTTGAAACTCGTTCACCCCTACTTGGAGCACCAGTTTTTATTTGGCCGGCATTTAGCCCAATCGCCAAATCAACAATTGATGTATCCTCAGTTTCTCCTGACCTATGACTTAAAATTGTTCCCCAATTAGATTTTTGACCCATACGTGTAGCATTAATGGTTTCAGTTAATGTACCTATCTGATTAGGTTTAATTAAAACTGCATTCGCTACATTTTGCTTGATACCTTTATCAATCAATTTCGGGTTGGTAGTAAACAAATCATCCCCAACTATTTGTATCTTTTCTCCTAAATCTCTAACCATTACCTCCCAACTATCCCAATCATATTCGGAAAATCCGTCCTCTATACTAATTATTGGATAATTGTTAGCCCAATCACGATAAGTATTTAACAGCTCAGATGAACTCATCAATAAGTTTTCTCTGTGAAATTTATACTTATTAGATTGACCTTCTAACAATTCAGTAGCTGCTACGTCTAAAGCTATAAAACATTGCTCACCTGGCTTGTATTTTGCCTTTTGAATAGCATCAACTATAACCTCTAATGCTTCTTTGTTCGACGTTAACGTGGTACTGAATCCTCCTTCATCACCCAACCCAATTATCATACCTTTATCTCTAAGTAATCCTTTTAGTGCTTGAAAGATTTCTGCCCCCGCCCTGAGAGCATCAGCGAATGTTTGAAACCCAGATGGCACAACCATAAATTCTTGTATGTCAACCGAATCTATAGCATGCCTGCCTCCATTAATAATGTTTAGCATAGGGCATGGCAACAAAAATTCAGAGCTATCTTGGTTTAAATATCTAAACAAAGGCATGTTTTTGCTAGCAGCACCAGCTTTAGCAATCGCTAAAGAAGTTGCAACTAAAGTATTTCCACCCAATCTGCTTTTATCAGGTGTACCATCAATTTTTATTAATATTTCGTCCAAATAATTTTGGTCGAAAACCGATTTTCCAACTATCGCTGGTTCTATTTCATTAGCCACATCTTTAACTGCTGTCAACACACCTTTACCAGAAAATCTATAATCTCTATCTCTTTTTTCTTTTGCTTCTTTGCTACCAGTACTTGACCCAGAAGGTGCAGCTGCTCTACCCAATACCCCATCAGAAGTATAAACATCTATTTCTATAGTTGGTTCTCCTCGGGAATCTATAATTTCTCTTCCTACAATTTTGGTTATTTGACTCAATTATCTTCCTCAAATCTAGATTTTGCTAAATTTACTGCGTCTGAGACTGCCTTTTGGGGATCATCTGAGGTTTTTAGTGCTATTTTATCCATATTTGAATTCTCCAAACCCCAAGTATGTAACCCAATTATAGGTTTATTCAATTTAAGAGCAAAGCCAATTTCAGACAGAGTGCCATATCCTCCACCAACTGCTATTACGGCATCACTCGATTTTATTATTATCAAATTTCTAGCTTCACCTAAACCCGTACAAATAACGTTATCAACCCACATATTAGCATCTTCTGGACTAGAACCTGGTAAAACTCCAATAGTCCTGCCATTATTTGACTTAGCACCTTTGCATACTGCTTCCATAACGCCACCTAACCCCCCACAAATCACATCTACTTCATTGGATGCCAAATAGTAACCAATTTCTTCCGCTAAGCCTTCGATTTTTTTCGTAGGAGTTGATGTACCAATCACACCAATTGTTAATCTTCTCATATATAAATATTTTGTATCATAATTTATTTTAACTTGAATTTATCTCAATAGGGATATAGATGTCTATCGTAAGCAGTCAATCGCCTATGCTTATATAAAACCAAAATCAATTATCGACATCTGAAAGTAATTTCACGGCTTCTTTTC
>VFGY01000025.1 GCA_009392195.1 SAR202 cluster bacterium
ATCTATACAATAAAATTTTAGAGACAAATCTAGCGCAATGGAAGTATTATCCAGATCTATTGCCACTGCTAATCCAGCACCAACTGCTACACAAGTGACAACTACTATTACTTCTAATATAAGTGGATATTCTCTAAGTAATATCACAATTAGTGCTGGAACAGTGATCAAATGGATAAATTCTCATTCTGCTCCACATACTGTCACCTTAGGTACTCTAGGAAACCTAAGTGATATTTGGGATAGCGGTACTATTTCTAACAGTAATAGTTATTCCTACTAGTTCTCCAACTCGGGTACATTCCAATACTTCTGCAAAATACATACTTCAATGAGAGCTAAGGTAACTGTAAATTAATCTCTTATCTGTATTTTTATATTTGCAAAAAGGTTATGATATTCCAAACTACAAATTAGGAATATACAATTTGAAACCAACCTCATTTGAAGAAAAAGAATACCAAATCAAAATTCGCTTTAGTGGCACTAGAGTTATAACTGTAACTGCACACACATTAGAAAATGCTAGATTTCAGGCAAAGGAACTTGTGACTGAAACGTTACAAGGCAGTGATATTAAAGTTGAAGCCTATCCAAGACCTACCAAAGCTCAAAGAATAGACTGATTTTTGTTAAAGCAGGATACAACAATAAATAATTAACAGAAAATTCAAAGTATAATGTTTTTCTAAGTTTTTCGACCCTCATGCGATGAAATATGTAGTTATTAAGAGGAACAATATTAAGAGGAACAAATATGACTAAATATAACGGTAAAAACAGAACTATCGACTGTGAACCTACTTTGAATGATTCACAAGTTCTCGAATTTTGTAAAAATGGATACTTGATTTTAGAAAATGTTGTTCCAAACGAAATCAACAAAAAAACTATCGATTACTTGAATGGGAAAACACCTTCAAACCCTGAATATATACCTGACGGATTATCCGAAAAAGATTTAGATTCTATACGACACTCCAATGAACCAAGTACACTGATTTTAGAAAAATGGTTTAGAGAAAATGTGATTATGAATCCTATACTGTGTGGAGCCTTGAGGTCTTTATTAGGTGCAAACTTCGGTATTCCAGTTTTAATAAGCGCCCACAGTGTAGAATGTCCTGCAGCAGCTCAACCGTGGCACCATGATGCTGACAGCGTCTTTGGACCAGAACTAAATTACCTAGAAAATTTTTATTATCCACAGGATACTCCTATAGAGATGGGACCAACAGAAATACTGCCTGGTTCTCATATCAGCCATACAACGCTTGATTATAAAGATTCTGGAACACTAGCAGCTGTTCCAGCAGGTTCATTTGTAATTCATCATCAAAGCATTTTCCATAGACGAGGTAAATCTACAGGAAAAGGTAAGCGGCATATGCTCAAATACAATTATTGGCGAACATCTGAACCTGTATCTGACTGGTTAGAAGAACCAGGATTTAATCCTGAAACAGCTGATTTTGGCGGTCATAACGTAGGTCGATATTACGCCCATATGTTTTATTGGCTTTCAGGCAAAGGAGACCAATATAGAATAATCGGAGGACAAGCTTGGCCATGGAGCATAAAAAACCAAATTGGTCCATCCTACGGATTTGGCAGTAGCAAAGGATACAAACCTGATTGGAGGAAAAACAATCCTGATGGTTACACAGATTAAAAAGACATTCAACTATCAGTTGCGAATGACTTTATGAAAACCACAGTAAGTGCTGGAAGAGCTTGGCACTATAAATATTCGATTGGAAGACAGACTGCTGAACATAATGAAAGTAAATTTGGCAGGACTGGAGGATCTTGCAGCCCTATGGATATAGCAGTACTTGGAGAATGCATATTCATACTAAGCAGGGGGTTTGGTTACACAACCGACGGATATTATGGAGATCTCGGAAATCGCATAGGCAAAACAACATTCGATGAAGACCATTTAGGAGATTTTGCCAGAAATGGATTTACATGGCCTAACAGCCTTGCAATATCTGCTGAAGGAAATGTTTTTTGTTCCGATGAATATGAAAACAAAATATATGCATTCGGACCAGACCAAATCATTACATTCCCAGAAGCAAATCCTAACGGTGAAAGTATTTTCAACTGGGGATCATCAGGAAGTAATCCTGGAGAATTAAATGGTCCAACAGGTCTAGCTTTTGATAAAGAAAATAATCTATATGTAGTAGATAGCAAAAACAACAGAATACAACTTTTTTCTTCAACTGGAGATTTTATAAGACAATGGGGCAATAAAGGAAATGGCCCCGGAGAATTTAATAATCCATGGGGTTTGACTTTGGATTATGAAGGAAATGTTTATGTGGCTGACTGGGGAAATAACCGAGTGCAAAAATTTGATTCTAACGACAACTATTTATCGTCTTTCGGATATTCAGAAGAACGTGAAGTATGTTTAAACCGTCCTGCCCATGTTGCAATAGATAATCAAGGCGATGTATATGTGACAGATTGGGGAAATAAAAGAGTTCAGATTTATGAACCAGATGGAGAAATTATGGCCTCATTGTATGGCGATGCAGATGATTACTCAAAAGCAGGATTGTATGTCTTAAACAGAGACCCCGAATCAATTAAAAAAGTGCAACAGAATCCAGACCCTATGCAACATCTTGCAACATTTGGAAGACCAACAGGAATAGCAATAACGGAAGACAACCGAATCGTAATAGCTGATACAAGATGCAGATTGCAAATATATCAAAAAGACACCGAATATAGTGAACCTCCAGCATAAAAGCTGACCATACTGGGAACAGATTATGTCAACCAAAAAAATCCATCACGTAGTTACTAGGCCAGGCAAAAACGAGAATGATAAAGATGTACAAATCAAAGTTGCTGAAGATATAGCTGGTTCACCAGGTATACCAACTATAGAAAGCGATGTCTCTTTCTATTCAAGAGAATATCCTCAGGAAGCACATTTCATTGAAAATTCCGCAGACAGAGACTGGCTCTGGTCACAATACACAGATACTTTTACAGAGTTCCGAAAACAATATGAAAAACAAGAACAACCGTTGATTAAAAGGGCTAATCATTCTGGTAATAGACAGCCACTGATCAAACCCAATACAAATAAAGACTATACCGAAATACTACGGACTAAAGCCAGAAAACTTGGATTCAACGAGGTTGGGTTTACGAAATATGACAAAAGATATACCTTCATCAGTAGAAAAAAATGGGTGAAATATCCAAACGCAATATGCCTTGGACTTGAGCAAGAATATGAAGCAACTCAAACACTACCTAGTGAAAAATCTGAACACGCTCATTTTGGCACCTATCTGAAAGAAGGGAAATTAGCTTTAGAATTAGCAGAATACATTCTATCTCTAGGTTACCATTCCCAAGTACATAGCCACAGCGATTCCAGTGCACCTTATATACCGATGTTTGTAAATGCTGGATTAGGTCAATTAGGTGCTAACGGACAATTACTTAGTCCACACTTGGGTTCACGGATGAGACTGATGATAATAACTACCGATATGCCACTTAAATATGATTCACCCATCGATTACGGTATAAATAAATTTTGTGGCAAATGTCAGGTATGTGTAAAAAGGTGTCCTAGTAACGCCTTATCTAATAAACCAATATGGTGGAGGGGAGTACAAAAATATAAAGTCAACTATGGTAGATGTAGAGCCGTTATGGGAAGATATGACGGATGTGCTATTTGTATGAAAGTATGCCCTGTACAAAAATTCGGCATGGAAAAGGTTATGAATCACTACGTTGAAACAGGAAAAATACTAGGAAAAGGTACTAACGACTTGGAAAGTTATTCTTTAAAAGACAAAGGTTATTTCGACGCAAAATCAAAACCAAAATTTGACAAGCATTTCTTTGAGATACCAAGAGGTAAAAACTACAACTGGATTTTCGCAAATTTCAGGGAAAATGTACTTAACAAAAAAAAGGTGGAAAAAGAAGACTTGAGTACTTTCACATCAGACTTAGAATCATCCTTGTTTGAATCTGATATATCAACCTAAGCAAATGTAATTAACGTCTCTCAAATAAGATAGCTATGTACTACTCAAACATATACAATTTTACAGATTCAACACCATGACGCTAATAATAAATACTTGCCTCACTGAAACTCAAATCTATAAATGGATAAGCATATGAGATTATATGATAACAACAAATGGAAATGTACTCTTGAATTAGATATAGAAAGAAATATTATTGATGGAAATCCTTCAGTATTACGGAAGGCAATTCAAAATGGTGCTGATCTCAGAATTCACACTAGATTCCAGCATAATGAACATATCGATACGAATTCTAATAATGATGAACTTATCCTGGAAGCAGCTGAGTTTCGTACAACCTATTTTGTTGATAACCAATGGATAGCGGGTATAATGACGCTCCGCCAACCTACAACACCGCCTTTAGCTGAATTTACTCAAAGACCATCCATGTCTTTTTTTATGTACAATGAAGATGGACTTCAATGTAGAGCTAGACCATATCTTGAAGCGGAATCTCCTAAATATTCAATTCCACCGGATTATCCTAAACGAAAAAAACCAAATATGACAAAAATGCATCCTATTGACGAGTGGGATACTGAAACAAATGCACCAAGTGACAATTTCATATATGATTTTGATTTCTTTCGATACTTTGTACGAGATGATTGGATAGAAGTTTTGTCACATGATGAAAATGGGAATACAGTTTCAGGGTCACCTGAAGACCTAGCAGATGCAATCGCTCAAGGAATGGAAGTTAAGGCAGGTTTACGTAATTTGTGTAGCGACTTATCTTTGAATAATTCTCCAACACTTCAACATGAAACATTTATACAAATGAATTCTTGCTACTATTATACAAAACAAAAGATATTTATTGGAGGCTCTCACCCCCTAGTAAGAGTAGCTCCCAATATTCCAATGAAATATCAAAGTAATAACTGGGATTTCGGATGGTTAATGCTACGTAATGACGGAAAAGTAGGTCGTAGGTTAGTAGATCCATACACATTGAAATTCACAGATTCGCAAAGTAGCCATGCAATCCGTTGGTTTGTCAGATAAAATCTACAATTATAGTCCTATTGGGTTTCCCTATATTGTAATTCATTCCAAATGCTCTTCATTTGCCAAACCTTCATTTTCAAAAGTTCAGAAGTCCCACCTCTTGAAAAAAATGAAATAAATCGACTATCCTCTCTCAAGGGATAACTACGAATTGTCAAGCATTGCTTGTCATTTCCAAACACCTCTATAATGCTACGGTCAATGAACATACGTAACCTCAATATTCTATCGTCAATTAAGTCAATAGGACCAGTTTCAGGTGGTCTACCATAAACTTCTAAATGGTTTGATGATTCAGAAACATCTATTTGAATTGAATCTTTAACAATAGGATGCTTATTTGAACGCAAAAGAGAAACCCTAGTCTTTTCCTCGCCATCAATTGACCTAAGAACATAAAATCCTGCCTCTCGCGCTGACCCTAAGTCTATTTCAGCTTCAATTTCTATAGATTTACCGCCTATATTATCGAGTAATATATCTTCTCCATGTTCAGCTTTTACGTTAAAAATATTTGCTTCTTCCAAACGAAGATTTTTTGTTTCTGAAACAGGTGAAATATTTAAACTCCCATCAGAATCTAATGACAATTGTCTTGGTAACGTCATAACATCTTGCCATCCTTCTGTCGGCTTACCTTCTTTAACATTGAAAATAGCTAAAACCCTACCAGATTTATCAACTGTTGCAGATGGAGCATGAAGGCTAGCATTCTGGTATGCTCCATAATTCATCCTGCCATGTATTTCTGGTTCAAATCGATGCGTACGTTGATCATAACTACCAATAAAATATTGGCTACATCTTTTATGACTAAAAAATAAGAAAAGATGCTTTCCATTACCAATAGGCAAAAAATTTGGAACGGCACCGTCTTCTCCTGGCTCAGTAAAATATGATGAGGTAAAAAGCCTACCAATATGCTTCCAATCATTTAGGTTTTTAGAATAAAACAGGTGGTTTACAGCAATACAATCCACACTCCTCTCTCCATTCATATAGACACCTGACACAGAATAATAACCGTCCGACTCTTTCCATATGCAAGGATCAAAGACTTTATATGGCAATATATTTTTATCGACAGGAACAATTGGGATAACTGGGTTGTCTGGGAGCTTATCCCATTTGTTTAACATAGAGTCAGAAGAAACAGCTATACAGTTTCCCAATTCTGTACCATGATAAATAGCAATAACCCTATTATTTTCTACAATAGTCTGACCACTATAACAATCTTTTTCCAAAGTCGGATATATAGCTGGTTCGAGATCCTGCCAATGAACTAAATCAGTACTAACAGTATGCCCCCAATGAACTCTTTGCTCACCTTCAGGTTTGAACTGATAAAACAGATGATAAAAACCGTTCCATTCACATAAGCCATTAGGGTCATTGATAATATTTTCAGGAGGGCTGAAATGAAATATTGGTCTATATGGGTCTTTAGCAAGCGACTCTCTTGATGAACGAAACCTCTCTAAAATCTCAGATGAATTTAGACCAGTCAAAACACTCTGCACATAATTATTAGATGATTTCGAATTCATTTATCCACCTCTACATTCATATGAGATAGATTCTATATGTTAGAAATACCTCTATCCAGCCAAATATTAGCGACTTGCGCTGTTTGGGATCCAACTTCCTCTGGATTTGATTGGGTATTTCTTGATATAACCTCCATTGTCCAAGCACCATCAAATTTAATATCCGATAAAGCTTGACCGAAAGAATCAAAATCAATTACGCCTTGTCCAGGAGGTCTATGGCAATCTAAAGGTCCATCTCCATCTTGTATATGCAGAGCGAACAATCTATCTCCAGCTATCTTAACCTGTTCTCCGACGTCTAAAGCAGATAACCTAGTGTGTCCCACATCCATACAGATCCCTACATGTTTATCATCAAATGCCTGCAAAAACGACCTCAACTGCTGCATAGACTCTAGCGGTCTTACAATCCATCCCCATTCTGGTTTGGAGGGCAAATTTTCCAAAGCTATTTTTATATCACACTCTTTTGCAGTTTGTGACAATTCATATACAGATTCTCCAATATATTTAACAGATTCACCAAAAGTAAAAGAATCACGAGGTTCCGCATTTGGGTCAACTGATCCGGTGGGATGCACCACTACAACTTCTCCACCCAATTCAGATATAAATCTAATTGCAGATTGTACTTGGGAAACACTTTTTTTCCTTACCGCAATATCTGCACTTTCCAAATTGACCGTTGTGTATGGAGCATGAATACTTCTAGGTAAAAGTTCAACTTCTTTCAATGTTTGTTTAAACAATTCGATATCAGGTACTTTACCATCAGCCCAAATAGAACCTTCAGCTATTAATTCAGTCTCGTCAAAACCAGAATTCTTTACTTTTCTTAAAGCATCAATTTGATTACCTTCATATTCATCACCCTCGGAAATAAATAAAACCGAAGCTAAACTAAATTGTTTCATTTTTTACCCCTATAAATCGGTGTATTTTTTAGGTTTTGGACTATTCTAACCCTAAATGAATTTTATAACATTACCGAAACTTTAAATTATTGTGTAAAAACTTTAACACCTTAAAAGTAGCGAAAGTCAGGAGTTTATTTAATGGATGTTCCAATTTTAATTAAAAACAGCAGCTCATATTTAAAAAGTATTATTGGGTCAGGTATCAAGGATAATCAATTAGCTAAAGATGCCGATGCAGGTTGGCCATTGGGTTTAGATCAACGCAAAACTGGCGAATTGATTGTGGCAGATTATATTTTTTGTATAATCTGGGAAATTGACCTAAATGGAAATTTAAAAAGAATAGCGGGAACTGGGATGCCAGGATATTCCGGAGACGGAGGTAAGGCAATAGATGCAGAATTAGATGGCCCACACGATTTAGTTATTGACATTGAGGACAACATATTATTTTCTGACCTTAACAACAATGTCTACAGAAAAATTGATGCTCAATCAGGAATAATAACAACATTTGCTGGTACAAGTGAGCTTGGACGTAAAGGGGATGGTGGATTAGCTACAGATTCACAGATGGATTGTTATTGTGGTCTAGCAATATCTCCAGATGGTGATATATATATCTCTAGTGAATGGGCTAACAACATACGTAAAATAGATAAACAATCAGGCATAATTTCATTATTCGCAGGACATCATGCTGAACACCTTGCCACACCAGTTGAAGGAGCCAAGCCTATTATAGGGCCATATTTAAGTCTTGGCGGTTATGCAGGAGATGGCGGACCAAAAGAAACAGCAACTTTTTATCATCCAGAGCACCTCGCATTTGATTCTAAAGGAAATTTATTTGTATGTGATAATTCTAACGACAGGATCAGGAAAATAGATGCTAATACAGGGATAGTATCAACTGTTTTAGGTAACGGAGACAGAGCATCAAATGGTGATGGTGGTTTAGCAATAAAAGCAAGTACTTTAATGCCTGACGCAATATGCTTAGATAAATATGACAACTTATATGTAGGTGAAAAGTACGGTTTCAGGGTAAGAAAAGTTGAAAAGAAATCAGGAATAGTAACAACCATAGCAGGTAACGGTAATGCGGGATATGGTAGCGAAAATATCCTGGCGACTCAAACTGAATGTAATTCTATAGAAGTTGGATTGGTCGCAGATGCAAAAGGAAATGTATTTTTCAGCGACTCAAGTGGAAGGGTACGCAAAATAGATAATAAAGGATATGTGAACACCGTTTTTGGAGGAACATCAGTAAAGGATGGCATTAATTCATCCGAAACATATATTGCAAGTCCTTTTGGTATTAGCATAGGACCTGACCAAAACATCTATTTTGCTGATGCTTGGAACCAAAGAATAAGGATGGTTAACCCAAGTACTTCGATAATTACTACCGTTGCTGGCAGTGGAGCAAGATCCTATGGAGGAGACGGAGGTTCTGCACTAAAAGCACACTTGGGAAATCCACATGGTGTATCAGTAAATTCCAAAGGTGACATATACATAGCGGACACTAGGCACTCTCATATTAGAATGGTTGATACAAAAGGTACAATCTCCAATGTAGCTGGGTCTGCTTTCCCATGGGATAAAGGGGATGGAGGACCAGCATTATCAGCTAATTTGGTTCATGCAAGATCGATAAGGCATGATAATAATGACAATATATACTTTGGAGATAGCGGTATAGGTAGGATAAGAAAGATAGACTACAAAACAGGAATTATAGATACTATAGCTGGAATTGGAATTACAGGCTATGATGGCGATGGTGACTCTGCTAGAAAAGCACGTGTAAGCTCACCCGCTGATATCACATTTGATGATATAGGAAATCTATATTTTGTTGATGATAGAACCCATGTTATACGTAAAATTGATGCCAATGGTGTTATAACTACTATAGCAGGAACCGGCAGTGCCGGTTTCTCTCCCGATGGTACAGTTGCAAGTAAATCTCAAATCGATTCACCTTCAGGTTTAGATATATCAAAAAATGGAATACTATATTTTTCCGATACTGGTAACAGATTGCTCAGAAGAATAAACGAAAACGGTCAAATTGAAACAATAGCTGGGGATCATTCCCGAAAAGCAACTTTCGAAGACCATACAAACCAAAATGGTGTGGCAAGAATTATAATGCCTATGAATATAAGATTCTATAACAATAATGTATTGTTAATATCAGACCATTTCAACCATCAAATTCACGCAATCAATGTGGATATGTAATTTGTATTAGGTTCAAACCACTTCAACTTCGTTCTCAACAAACCCAACACCCTCAAGACTTATTCGAACAACATCTCCTTGTTCAAGCGAAGCAATATCATCCCCGTCTTTTGCAACCACAAATCCACCGGTATACTGTATCACCACTTTAGGTGGAGAATCGTGCGCTACAGTAGAAGCTATTATTTCTTCTGGAGTCCTTTTGAATTTAGTTATAAGATCACTTTGGCCAATTTGATCTTTTCCTCTAAATTGCTTTAATTCAAGATGGAGTTCTAGTGGTGACTTCACATCCTCTAAAGAAAGAATACAGGGGCCTATTGAAGCACATCCTTTAAACACCTTTGAAGGAACTGCCCAATTAGAACTCAATCCGGCCAATGTACCGGCTACTTCATTACCAGTGGAAATACCTGCAAATTTACCTTTATAAATAATAAAAACTATCTCTCCTTCGGCTATAGTTCTTTCTGTGTCTTCTCGAACACCTATCTTATCGAAAGGTCCAACCAGCCTATGATTTGTACCTTTATAAATAGTTGTTGAAATACTTGGGGTATTGTAAGCAAGTCTAGTATCTTCATTTGCATTGGCTAGCGCTTCTTCGTCCATAATCATATTCCCCAAACCACCAGCCCACATCTCTTCTGGTTCAATTGGCTTTATAATAAAGGCAGGTCCTGATTTTTTAATTGACCACTCAATCAGTTCAGTCAAATCAAAAGTAACAGCCTTTCCCTGTGCCAACACGTTTTTAGTTAAATTATCCACAGTAACCCCACTGATATCAGCAACATCTAATAAAACTTCATATGAATTAACTAAATCGTTTACGCTGGTCAGAGAAGTCAACACTCCGTCACTCGTTTCTACACATAAATGAATTTTCCCAAATTGTTCAAGTACTCTGTAATATTTCACTACATACCTCCAAATTCTTATTTGTCATCCGCCAACTAACAATATCCCATCTTTCAAATTGATTAAATGGGTTCATTAACCATTTCTATAAATATCTCATCTCCTTCATATAGATAATCAGATATAACATCCTCATCCAACTCTACCCCGAGTCCAGGTTCGGTTGGAGGTATTATATATCCATCTTGCCAATTTATTGGCTTTTTCAAAATTTCTGCATGAAATCCGGACATTTTTTCTATGCTTTCCTGTATCAAAAAATTCGGACTACATGTAGCTAACTGTATATTTGCTGCTGCTGCTATAGGTCCACAATATAGATGAGGAGCTAATTGTACATAATGAGATTCAGCCATACCCGCTATCTTTTTAGCCTCAAGGATACCTCCTATCCTTCCCAAATCAGGCTGAATTATTGCAGCAGCCTGATTAGCAAATAGATCAACAAAATCATATTTGGTATTTAATCTTTCTCCTGTAGCAATAGGTATAGTGGTAAATTTAGCAACTCTACCCATTTCGTATTTATTTTCAGGAGGTACTGGTTCTTCAAACCATAAAGGATCATATTGTTCAAGTCTCTTCGCTAATCTTATCGCACTTGAAGTAGTCATCTGTCCATGTGTACCAATAAGCAAATCACACTTAGAACCCACAGCCTCTCTAATATTTTTAGTTACCAGCTCAGCATTATCTAAAGTTTCCAATGACAATTGCCTTGGATCGAAAGCAGACATAGGCATGACGGGATCAAATTTAACTGCAGTGAAACCTTCTTCCAAATAAGCTGCCGCCCTTTGGGGAGCAATCTCAGCATCTCCAAAAGCCTCCACTATAGAATCAATTCCCTCAGGATTCAGATTTGCTGGGTACAAATATGTATATGACCGCAATTTTTCATGAACTTTACCTCCAAGTAATTTATAAATAGGCTTGTTTAATGACTTACCAATAATATCCCAACATGCCATATCTAAGCCGCTAAGAACTCCCCCCACACTTAAATCAGGATGTTGTCCGTAATTGTTAGAATAAACAATTCTCCCGATTGTTTCTGTATCAAAAGGGTCCTTACCAACGATATATCTGTCGAAAATATCTTGAGTCATTTGTTCTACAACTTTCGGACGAAACGGGACACCATATATCTCACCAAAACCGTCAATATTATTATCAGTTGTCAATTTAATAAATATAAAATATGGACCGCCACGATTAGGTGTAACGTTCCTTACTGAATAAATTTTGAGATCAGCTATTTTCATTTTTGCGCCCCTTTATAAACCCTGATATAAATCAAATATTCTATTACCAATTATAGGTGTACACAAATAACCACTCATGCTATAGTTCATTGCAATTAATTAACAGTTAGTAGTTATTACCATAAAGGCAGAAATCAATGATAAAAAATAGAACCATATATTTCAACGATGCAAGGCATTATTACTTATTCGTTTTTGAACCGCCAATGAGCATGGAAGATGCATGGCGACCAATAGACGAAGTTGCTGGTACTTCTATCGACACATTTATTTATGGAGTCGCAAGAGGCGATGGACTATTTTACCCTTCTAAAATCGGGTTGCCTTTTGGAACTGATACGCACCCATTCGATTCAGCAGCATATTACAGAGTATTTTATAATATGCAAAGCCTTATAGAACGTGGCTTGGATCCTCTACAAGTTTTGATAGACAGAGCTCACTCGAAAGGAATGGAGTTTTTCCCTAGCCTAAGGATGAGTGACACACCTGGATTGAACCAAGATTTCCATGTAAACCAGGGGGGACGGGGACACATGCATAAAGAAACCCGAGACCACCAATTTAATGTACTCAAAGAATTATTATACGATTACAATTCAGATGGAATTGAATTAGATTTCGCAGCTGCACCCGGTGGAACAGATTACTGGTTTAACGAACAAGATGCTAAAACAAATGGGCATGTAATGACCGATTGGGTAAAAGATGTATCAGAAATGGCTAGGAGCAGAAAAGGTAATACTCCTGCTATCGGTGCGCGTATTTATCCTACAGAACAAATGAATACAAATCAGGGATTAGAAATTAAAAAATGGATAGAAAAAGGATTAATCGATTGGGTAGTCCTACTTTCATACCAAGATTTTAAATTGGACCCTGACATGCCTATGGATTGGGCTATAGACTTATGTCATGCTAATGGCGTGTCTGTGTATGGAATGTTACAGCCATATTCCATAGACGAAAGTGCCGGTGCGCCCGAAAGAGTACATGCTAAACCCGAAGTCACTCGAGCCGCAGCTTCAAATTTTTATTCTAAAGGTGTTGACGGTATCTACACTTGGTTCCTAAGATGGCCACTCTCAAGTCCTGAAAAACAAACATTAACTGAAATAGGCGACCACGACCTAATTAAAATGGCGGATAAAAATTACGTTTTACGGCATAAAACTGAACCTGCAGAATCACGCGGATATGGAGCAAATATACCAGTAGAAATACCTCACGCTGATCCTAGCAAAAAATATAAGATTCCTTTTTATGTGTCAGATGAATTTGATGACAAAGCAGCATATATAAAGGAAGTTAAACTACAATTAAACATTGCTAACTTGTTGTCTGATGACAAATTAACCATAGAACTTAATAACGAATCTTTAAAAAATGAACCCATAACTAGGAGTTATGGCAGACCATTTGATCCATATGGAGCTCAATTGCTTGAGTTTGATTTACGCAATATTAAACCAAACACGGGAAATAACGAATTATTAATATCGCTAGATTCGAGACCCGAAGATATGTCCAATGGAATTACCATTGAAAAAGTTGAGTTATCAGTTAAATATGGGTCATACCCCTCAAGTTTGTGACTATATATTTGATTTTCAGATGTATAGTTAACAGCTTAACCCAATTTATTTGTAATAAACCTTAAACTTAAAATTCTAGTAAGCAAAGCTTTGCGAATTTCTTTCCACTCTGATTCCGAATCAAGTGAACTTAATTGGACACTATTTCCACTATATTGAGTAGTTGAAAAATCCCAAGTTATATAACTGACACTTTCTCTTATAGACGGTAAAAGATTACCGATACTAATACCATATTCAATAGGGGTTTGAGTATTTTTAAGAGATATACCACCTAGGGTAGCTAATCGCATCATATTTATGTAGCGTTTTTCCGCTAATGACTTCCCTCTTAAACTTAAATACCACACAAGCCATATGCTAATCGGTAAACCAATAATCACTGCAAAAGCTATTACAAGCGGGTAGGGGAAATCTCTAGAAGTTGGTTGGGGTGTATCTACAGCACCATCTTCCAAAACGTTATCTTCACAAAAAGGAAAGTCAAATTCATTTTCTACTGAACATTCTGGTTCAATGAATTCATCTATACTGTCTAAAGAAAGATTGTTTTCAAGAAGTAAATCAGCTAAATCAGATTCACCAACTCCTGAAATTCCTTTCCTCTCAAAAGATCGGTCCAGTTTATCCCATTTTGGAGTAGGTTCAAAATCTATCCATCCATATTCAGGGAAATAAACTTGGGTCCAGCCATGACTATCAGAATCTTTTACTGATCTGTAACCCTCTTCTATCAATTCACCAGAAGCATAACCTACAGCCATACGAGATGGTACATCAACAGCCCTCATCATAACAGTCATCGCTGATGCAAAATAATCACTGTAACCTATCTTAGTATCAAACAAAAACCAATCTACGCTGTCACCATCAGAAGGTGGTTGATTTATGTCTTGAGAATAGGTGAACCCTCCAGTATCTCGTAAAAATGTTTCTATAGCCAATGCTTTATCTACAGGATGCTCTATACCATCAGTAATTTCCAATGAAAGCTGTTTCACTCTGGTTGGTAACGTATCTGGTAAATACAAGTAATGGTCAGATATATAATTATTGTATTGGACATCAGTATTTCTTAACCCATTGTATGTGACATCCGGTATATACGAATACATTTCATATGCTTCATATTTTTGAATTGAATCTTTAAAATTCCAAGAAACAATATCTGGCTTCTCCAATTCCTTTCTTTTAACAGTCAATTTGTTTTGAGTTTTCCAGTCTTGTACCTGACCTCCCGGAGTTATATCAACTAAAAGCAAATCTTTAGGTAAATTATCAATAACGAATGATTCAACATATTTATTAGGTGGAGGGTTTAATAATGCCTTCATGTTATTTGCATACTGTTTGATATCTTCAGGTAAACTATCATTTTCTCCTTTCAAATCTATTTCAAACTCCCTTGGTGCTAGGGTTTCTACAACTACAGGTCTGTTTATCCAAGTAATATCACCGCCTATAAAAGCAGTTTTTGAATCGAAACCTAATTGAAGCATTTGATAAGAAAGCTGCAAATCATCAACCATCTTTTCATCGGGAAGGTCACTAACAGGTACCTCAGATGTAATTGTTTTGCCAGTTTTCCACCCAAGTGAGGTATATTCACTATAAGTACGAGACAACCAATAAGTTGGTTCCTCACTAGTTGCCCAAATAACTGTTTCACCACCAAATGATATCTTCCCTTGAAATGGTAAAATATCACCAAAAAATCTACCGGCTACATTTTTCTTTGAAGTAATCCCAGAAAACATCCTAGCAAAGTCATTTTCAAGACCAGTTGCAAGAGGTCTTCTTGCTTTACTCCACAATTTTGCTATAGTTCTATCACCTACCTCATACACTGGTATCCCATTAGCTAAAATCAGCACTATAGAACTCACAGCTACTACCACGGGTATACTGATAAGCGTATTTAATCCACGGGATTTGGTTAAGATACCGTTTGCTTGCCATTTATCGTGCCTTTGGACAATTGTAAGCCTACCTACAACAATAAATGCAATAATTAAAAACAAGTAGAATCTATCTATGAAATAGTCCGGCATAAAACTCAATGTGGTTAAAATCGCAACTCCACTAAGCAAAATACCAACCCATGCATTCGAAAATCTAAATAAAACCCATGTACTTACATAACCGAGAGACCAAGCTAAAACCAATAAATACAGAGTTGGAGGAATTAAATCTCTATTTATTTCATCACTTCTTGCCACTTCAAACCACCGAATTACATGGTCTATAACCTCTCGAAAAGCTAACAACATATTTTGGTCTTCAATCAATCTAGAAGTTTGCCAAATCGCAACTATTATTCCTATTAAAATTCCAAGTATAAAACTGATAGGCCAAGGAAATAATTTCGTTTTAGCTGTACTTAATCCAACAATAGTTGACAAAAACATGATAATCCACAACCCTGGTGTTTCTACCCATTCAGCTTCTCTAACTATCCAAGCTGATACGCAAACCATTGCTAGCGCCAATAGATACGTATCCCACCCTTCTCTAGGAGAAACAATACCCAACATTTTTTTGAAAGTTATATCTTCAGAATCATCTGTTGGATCTAATTTAAATACATTAGTTTTGTTCATATTGTTCACAGGTTAATTCGGATTATCTCTTTACCAATTCCATATTTTGATTATAGAATTCGGGTCTTAGTTTTTGTTCAATGTCATCATCAACTGAAACTAATACTGATGGAACTCCCAAATCTTGAAGCAATTGTGTGTTGTTTATATTAGTAAACCTAGCTCCAAAAGAATCGGAATCAAGCTGTATTACTTTAACATCTACTCCTTTCTTCATTAATTCAAATGACGCATGAACCCACTTTGGGCTAGCAGATGACGTTATTATTAAAACTGTAGTACTGTAAACCCACATTCTTTCAAAGTCAGCAATGACATCTTGAAGTGGTATAATCCCAGTGGATTTGACTATCGCTAAATACTCCATTATACGGTCTAGCTGCGCTTTCCCATAATCTGCAGATATGACATATTTATTATCTCCATAGGCGACTATCCCTACAGGTAGATCAACAGAAATATAACGGTTCGCATATGAAGCAGCTATTGAAGCAACAAATTCATCCGTGCTGTATTCTAGGTCACCTGCTTGTACTTCAGTATCAAAGTCACCGATTATCCAAACTTCGCTTGATCTACCTATATCAAATTCCTTTGACATCAACTTACCCATACGGGCAGTACTATTCCAATGAATTCTATTGAAACTATCTCCATATACGTAATCCCTAACAGAGTTAGCATGAGGCGTCACTCGATAGGTTTTTTTCCTACTAAGACTATCGCCATACAATTCAGCTGAAGGTATTACCAAATTAGACAAATCTACAGTTTTAGGATAAACAATAACGGATTGTTTAGTACCATATTTTCTTGAACGTACGAAAAGATTAAAAGAATCACTGTTGGATATCTCGACAGGCCCAATTTGATATATACCACGCTTGCGCGCTTTTAAATTAAGATCTATTTCGGTACGTCCAAATGAATTGATATTTATTGCTATACCCCCTACATGCCCAGGTAAATCAGTCATATCTTTCAGTACCAAGCCAAACTTTGGGATTATACTATTATTTATTATGACCAATTTTTGTTGAAATGATTCTCCTACCTCTGTTTGACTTAATCTTTCAATTATTTCAACTTTAACTGAAACCAACATCAACCATGACCAAATATATCCTAAGATTAATATCGATATAAAAGCATAGGTCAATCTGTAAAACAAATTAAAACCCGTAGCTGCAGCGGTGATAAGCGTTGCGATGAGTAATATAAAAACAAATAACGTTCTAAAAGTTGGCCTTGCAAAAAGATAATGCATTGATTCCATATTTTTACCTGCCCAGATTAACATTCCCAGGAACCGATATTTGACTCAAAACAGAATCAATAATGTCGTTACTTGTAACCCCTCTCATCCTCGCAGGAGATGATAGTACGATACGATGACTCAATATAGGATTAGCGAGTTCTTTGATATCATCAGGTAAAATAAAATCTCTGCCCCTTATAAAAGCCAAAGCTTTTGCACCATTAAACATTGCAATAGAACCCCTAGGTGAACTACCCAATGCCACGTCTTCGTGGGTTCTGGTCATTTCAACGGCTTCCACTATATATTCTTTCAGGCGGTCGTCTATATATATATTCCTAATCGCTTCTTGGATTTCAGTTATCTCTTTATCTGATGCAACTTCTTGTAAATCCTCAATAGGATGTGATTGCTTTTGATTCTCTACAATATCTATTTCTTCTTGCCTTGACGGATATCCCAAAGAAATTTTTAAAAAGAACCTATCTAGCTGAGCTTCTGGTAAAGGGAAAGTACCTTCATACTCTATTGGATTTTGTGTTGCCATAACAATGAATGGCCGAGGTAATTTATATGTATTACCTTCCACCGTTACCTGTCTTTCATCCATTGCTTCTAGCAAGGCTGATTGAGTCTTAGGAGTTGCTCTATTTATCTCATCTGCAAGGACTAATTGGCTTACAACTGGACCGGGCTTATACTGAAACTCTCCGGTTTGTTGATTAAATATAGAAACCCCGGTGATATCACTAGGCAACAAATCAGGAGTAAACTGAATACGGCTAAAATCACAACCTATCGATTTAGACAAACTCCTAGCCAACATAGTTTTACCTACACCTGGAACATCCTCAATAAGAGCATGTCCTTGACAAATCAAAGTAACGACCGCCAACTCTACAGCTGAATTCTTACCTATTATGACATTTTGTATATTCTCAATGATTTGTTGAACCTTAGATCTAGCATTCTCTAAATTTTCCAATTTTATCTCCATTTAGTATTTCCTATAGAAACGTTGAGGGCAGTTCAATAATCCACTACTAACGAAGGCCACTCATTCAGTATATTATATAGTACATTTTACACGATATGATTTATATATGCCACATTTTGTGAAACTTTATTTCCCATCTCAATAACATAGTTTATATAAGATTTATAATCCAACTTTATATTACCTAATATTCAATTATTGTAGAATAACCACACAATGATTGTTGTCAACAAAATTATTTGGAGAATCAGATGCTTACATCAGAACAAAAAAGATTCTTTGAAACTTTCGGGTTTTTGATAATTAAAGATTTTTTTTCTCAAAATGAGATAAATACCATTTCAAAGGAATTTAACTATCGGTCTAAAGTTGCATCCAATATCGAACCTTTTGATGGTACAAAAAGACAGACCATTGATATGTCTGATGATGACAGTCCGTTTTTTGCTTCATTACTCGACAATGAACAATTACTATCGATAGGAAAAACTATACATAATCGAATATTGCCATGGAGCACGAACATAGATAGACACGTAGATAATACATTTTGGCACCATGACGCAGGAGGATACGAATGGTATGGAGTAAAATTTGCATTTTACCTTGATAGCTTAACTTCCCAAAACGGAGCCTTAAGAGTGATTCCCGGGTCCCACAAACAACCATTTCATGATGAACTCGCCCATATCAAAAACTTAAACTATTCATGGATAAGGAAAAATTACACTGCAGCTAGTAAAAGTTCATTTATTGCTCCTATACCTAGCTATGCTTGTGAATCAAATCCTGGCGATCTGGTAATCTTTGATTATAGGATTTTTCATGCAAGCCTCGGGGGTTCGAAAGATCGACACATGTGTACGGTAAATTTCATCAACTATCCCAAAACACCCAAACAACTAGCAATAACTATTCACGAGGCAAAGAATTATTTCAAAGACACCCACAACACTGCGGCTCCATGGAACCCGAAAAAAGTAGTTTCAGAAAACTGGTTGGCAAACACAAATCAAAATCCTAATCGGCAGTGGGGGATAGACCAATGGCGTAAATTTTCCAAAATGAAAGTATCTGATACAGGATATAAAATAGAAACAGTTGAAGGTAAATTGAAAGTCATTCCTATTTGATGTAGGAAACACATCTACAATTTCTCTCTTCCTGCAAATCCAGTATCTTTTTCATGCCAATAGGCTATATTATCTTCGCCTTCCTTCCAACACAAATAAACTTCTCTTCCGTCCTTTACATATTCGAAATCAAAAAGTCCAGGATCTATACTCTTTATTATTATTCCCTTAGCCTCTATATCTGATATTTTCTCATTTATTTTAGTTACTGTAGATTTCAAATCTGAATTGAGTTTATCTAAATGGTTATGAGAAGCTGCACCACCATTACCCTGCATACGAATTTGAAGGGTTTTTATTTCAACATTTAAATCTTTAACTTTATTTCTTAAAGGGGATATCGAACTACAAATTTCTTTCAAAAACGGAATCAAATTTTGAGCTCCATCTAAAGTAAACATCAAAATCCCAATTCATATGGCATAGAGGACATTTCAGCACTTTTTGTCCATAACGTCCGAGCAGCTATTGCGTCCGTAGCATGCGGAGCAAGTTCAACTGGCTGACAGTCAATAAAATATTTTCCCGAAATATTTTTGACATCTTCTGAAACTGCTAAGTACACTATTGTCTTAGCCCCATCTTTTGTTGATTTGCCGAGACATTTCCAAGCCAACGTTATAGCACTGCCTAAAATCCCATTTTTGGATATTAGATTAGTCGGGATTATTCCTGGGTGCATAGCATTTATAGTAATCTTCTCTGAATCTATTTTTTCAGACAAATATTTTGTAAACAAAAGTTGCGCTAATTTGGTTTTGCCATATACGTTCATTACTCTATATGAGTGATGACTACTTAAATCATCAAAGTCCATTCTAACACCTTTATGTGCTACGGAACTGACATTAATTATTCTAGAACTTGGACCTACAACCAAAGATTCCAACAAAAGTCTAGTCAATAAATAATGAGACAAATAATTAACTGAAAACATTTTTTCTATACCAAGAGAATCGGTTTTACGTTTTAAATATATGACACCAGCATTATTTATCAACACATTTAATTCTCTGAATCGTTTTTTGATATTTTCTGCTAAATCTCTGATCGATTGCTGGTCAGATAGATCACATGAGATAAAATCAACATTACACCCATATGAAAGCATCCTATTAAAAGCCTTATCACAACTTGAACTTGAACTACCAATCCCTATAACATCTGCTCCCATTTCAGATATCTGCCTCGCAGTTTCAAACCCAATTCCTGAAGTCGCTCCTGTTATTAAAACTGTTTTAGCCATTTCAATTCTTTGGTGTAAATTTTATTATTGGTATACATCTAGAAGTTACAGATTGATAATATTTGAAGCCTGGATAAAAATTAATCAATTTCTCCCATATTTCGGTTCTTTGAAAACCATTTAAAAATTCTGCATCAGCAGTCATTTTTATTCCTTTTATCTCTAATAGAACCCTTGAATCATTACTTAAGTTTTTTACCCATTGAGGATCTTTAGGGGAACCTCCAAAGGAACCAACACAAAAATAATCCTTATCATTCATCATATATATAACAGGAGTTTTCCTAATCTTACCCGTTTTGACTCCTTTGGTATGGATAATTAAAACAGGATATCCGCCAAGTGTGCTCATTAACCTTCCTCTTGACGCTATCAAGATAAATTTATGAAATCTGCTAAACCCAACAATTAGACTATATTTTTGAGCAAAAAATTTCCCAAAGCCCTGAGCATATTTTTTTATATTTACCTCTCAAGTTACCGCAACTGATTTGCACAATAAACATACCATCATGATATAGGTTTAATCAGGCTATTTTTTCAAAGAAGCTAAATGACGCCGTGTCATATTTAACGGCATAAAAACCCAAACAAATATTAATATTGCTTTTATAATATTACCTTTTAATATTTGTCGTTTGGTTGCCTCAATGATATCTTTTCTACCTCTAGGTAAAATTTTATTTGCATCTGAATTTGAATTATCTTTCATATTTAATCTTTACTGATTTTTGCAATATTCAATAAATAAGGCAAATTATAGTTTCTTTTTCACTCGTTGTTAACATGCAGATTTTGAAGATTGTGCTGATACGGTATTATATCTGATTTTGATGGCCACAGTTTATATAAAACCAAACTAATAATAACGCTACTCACAATAAATAAGCCTAATATAGGTAACATACTTGATAAGCTTGTAAATTCTTCTGTTTCAATACTACCCGGATCACCAGTTATCAATACCAAAATAACTACGATTGAATTGTTTATCATATGACAAAAAACAGAAACCCATAAACTTTTAGTACGATTATATAAGCATGACAATATAACTCCCATAACAGTAGGCCCAATTATTCCAGGGTGCAAAATACCAAAAAATAAAGAACTGAAAATTATCCCTCTTTTATAACCCCACTTAACCACCCAACGAGTCATAAACATTCCTCGAAAAACAACCTCCTCAAAAATCGGAGCTATTAAAACCAGAATAGATACAACAAAACCAGCATGCAAATATGCTTGAATAGAACTAAAGTTTTTAGGCCATAAATCCCCACCATCAAATAATGTTTCTATAAGGGATATTTCTCCAAACAACTGAATAATCAAATAAATACTCATATAAGTACAAGAAATACTAAAGCCCATTCCAACAATAACAATTAAGACCAAGTAGGGGATTCCGATAGTATTAATACTATTTAATTTCCCTAAAATTGCTTTTAGTGACAACTCGTTTCTATTTCTCACCCACAATACCCAAATAAACATTAAGCCATACATCCAGATACTACTTATTAATAAATCTAGAAAATCGCTTAAATATGGCATCAATTCAAATAGCACTGCTAATATAAACACACCTACAACTATCCAAATAAGAGCCCATCTACTTCGAAAAGTTTCAATAAATTTACTAGAGCTAGACATTGAGGTAGTTTGTAGGAATTTGTTCCCACAAAAATTGCAGAAATTAGCAAAATTCGTATTGCTATTCAGGCACTTTTCGCAAATTTTATCTTTCATGAAAGTAATTTATATTAAACATGAGTTTTATCAATAAAAAAAGTTTATTAAAAAATCCTTATATTTAGACACAGAAAAAGCAAGGCAATATGGTAGTATTTTTCTTGGGGTAAATATTTTATGAAAACTAAGCTAATTTGGAAACAAATGCTTAAAATTTATATGTACTCAAATCAAAAATGAAACTTACAGTGTTGGAAACATGAGCATAAAATCAAAGTTTATTAGTGATGATTTAAAATTGGGCTTCAATGACGTAAAAATAATACCAATAAAATCAAAATTTGAATCCCGTAAATTAATTAACCTGCAAACTGAATATACTTTTCCAAGATCAAAAATCAAGTGGGAAGGTGTACCTATAATTGCAGCTAACATGGATAATGTAGCCACCTTCGACATGGCTAGAGCATTGCAAAACTATAGTTTGTGTACAGCCGTTACAAAATTCCACACTCCAGAAGATTGGATAGATGGTATATTAACAGGGATTTCACTCGACTATAGTTTTTGCACATTTGGCATAGAATCGATATCATCGATTGAAACTTTTTTTGATTCCATCCACGCAAAAACTAATATTATACCTAAAATAGTTGTTTTCGATGTTCCAAACGGTTACATAAAACCATTTCATAAAATCGTAACCCAATTTAGAAAAAAATATCCGTCAACAGGAATCATAGCTGGAAACATAGTTACAGCCGAGGGCGTCCAAATACTTGCTGACTGTGGAGTAGATGCTGTGAAAATAGGTATCGGATCTGGTTCAGCATGTAGTACGTCCAGCGTAACAGGTGTTGGCTACCCACAATTATCAGCTGTATTGGAATGTGCTGAAGCTGCTCAAAGAGAAAAAATTTTTACCGTTTCTGATGGCGGAGCGAATACTTCAGGAGATATATCCAAAGCGTTCATAGCAGGAGCTAATTTTGTGATGCTAGGAGGGATGCTAGCCGGACACGAAGAAGGAAATTCTGAAACTGTTTTGAAAGATGGGAAAATATATAGGAAATTTTACGGAATGAGTTCCTCAGAAGCTATGGTCAAACACTATAACGAAATCGCACCATATAGAGCTTCAGAAGGAATTTCAACGCTGATTCCAGATAAAGGAAATGTATCCAACACCATTGACGAAATTCTCGGCGGAATCAGATCAACATGTACATACATAAATTCAAGTAACTTGATTGAAATGCGAAATAAAGGAAAATTTATCTTGGTAAAAACTAGTTAAGAATACATAAACTAAGAAATATATCCGATTTTATCCATTCCTCTCATTTTACCTTTATAGTCCATACCATAGCCTACAAGCCATTTATCTTCAGCAAGAGTAAAACATGAATAATTAGCTTCTAGGTTAGCTTGTCGTCTAAATTTCTTATCAACTAATACTGCGATTTCCACAGGACCATTTGTCATCTTCGATATTTTATTTTTGAGTTTAATTAAAGTAATCCCCGTATCAATTAGATCATCTAGAATTATAGTCGGAAAACCCATCTGCATTCGCTGTTCAAAATTACGTGAAGTAACTATTTCAGGTTCACTAGGGTCAAAGTCATCGCTATAGGCACTAGCTAAAACCGGATTTACAACCCATTTGTGGGGGAAAAACGCTTCTAAATAGTTTAACAATTTAGAACCGAAAGATATGGCTCCAGTCATTATAGGGACAAGATTAACCGTATCCGCATCTTTCCAATTATTGGCGATCATTTCTGCTAACAATTTAATCTTCGCATCAATCTCTGTAGCATCCCATATTATTTCAATATTTACCGAATCTTTTGTTTCCATTTTTATTTAACCATCTTTATTGAAAGTAACACCTAAACTTTGCGGTTGATTACCTAAAATCATAACTTTAATGAATCTCGGTATCCATTTTACATCTCTTTGATTAACAATTTGAATACCGACCAAAGTCAAAATCATTAAAGGGAATGGGATTAACGGAAGAACTTGAGATAGTCCCAAAGTAACCGCCTGTAGTTTAAATGCCAAGGCTTGTAATAAACCAAACATATATACACCTGACACACAACGAACTGGATTCCATCCACCAAATATAACTATAGCTAAAGCAATCCATCCATAATTAGTAGTGTGCCCATCAGACCAACCAAATTTAGCATGTAACGAAAAAGCCGCTCCCCCTAAGCCAATTAAAATACCTCCGATAGTCGTGTAAAGAAACTTAGTCCTTTCAACATTGATTCCTCTCGCATCAGCTGAATATGGGTTTTCACCTACTGCCCTCAGATCCAAACCATATCTAGTTTTATACAAAAAATACCATGTTAACGGCACAGCAATTATAGCCAGCAGCACAACTATATTTTCTCCAAAAAGAATCTTGCCTAAAATCGGAATATCAGACAATATGGGTACATCAATACCTGGTAGATATGGTCCTGGTACTCTAACGTATTGCTGGCCCAAATAACTACTCAATTTTGCTAAGAATATAGTTAAGACAAATCCTACAGCTATTTGATTCATTTTCAATTTTATATCGCAAATAGATAGGCTCGCAGCTACAAATCCACCAACAAAACCTGCGGCAACAAATCCTATTAAAGCATACCCGGATATCACGGAAACAGCGAACCCAACTAAAGCGGTAATCAATAAACTCCCTTCGAGCGATAAGTTTACGACACCGACCTTTTCGCTAATAGTTTCACCTAATACAGCAAAAACCATGGGTGTACTCAAAGATATTATGGTTATTATAGTGGCTTCAATATTACCCAAGTTATCTCCATAATATTTTGTTTGCAATTTTAATGTCTAATTTGCTTGCCTTAATCAAGATCCAAGTCAAAACTAATAATCCTTGGATAATGCCAGATAAGCTAGAATGCATTCCAAGTTTAAGTTGAAGCTGAGTGCCACCAATCAAAAGACAGGCGAAAACGGTGCTAACTAAAACAACTAGGTATATGTTTCGCGAAGAAATCAATGCTATCAAAATACCTAAAAACCCATATCCACCAGAAATAAACGGAACCAGTTTATGATAAACCACAGTTGCTTGTATAACTCCGGCAATACCTCCAATAGCGCCTGCTAATGCAAAAGCGTATAAAATATACTTATTAGGTTCAACTCCAAATCTTTGAGATGATAAAGGATTGGAACCTACAGCTTTCAAGCGCAATCCAAAAACAGTTCGTTTAAAACAAAATAGTAGTGATGCCCCTACAACTAAAGCAAAAATAATTGGCCACAATGGTAATCCATATTCTCCCAGTCCTTGAATCCACGCTGTTTCAGGGAATATATCAGTTCCACTAGTCGATGCAATACCTTCTCTTTTCCAAGGCCCAATTACCAAGTAAACTATTGCTCCTGCAGCGACGAAATCAAGACCCAATCCACCAAAAATTTCGTGTACTTTACTTTTAACTTTTAATATTCCACAAAATATTGCTATTAAGCTCCCAAAAAGACTGCCTATCAAAATTTCTATTATTGGCGCTGCTACAGTTTCTCCGATAAAAGACCTAGCTATAACGGTTGCTCCAATAGAACCAGCAATAAGCTGACCCTCAATCCCAATGTTCCATAATCCGCCAGTAAATGTGACTACTAAAGCAAAGGCTGAAATACTTAATATAGCAGTAGTTAAAAGGGTTCGCGAAAATCTATCAGGATTACCGAAAGCACCATCTACAAATGCCATATAAACTTCAAATGGAGATGACCCGATTAAAATCAAGAATATAGATATCACCAAAAATACCATTATAAGAGATATTCCATTAGCTAGAACGGATTTAATATCAGGTTTCATCTTCAAACTTACCGGAAATTAAATTCATTACATCTGACTTAGTTAGATCTATATTGGATCCATAACCAGAAATATCATCGCCATGGAAGCAGATTATGTAATCTGAGTACATACAAATTTCATCTATGTCGTGAGACGAGAAAACTGTTAACATTCTTTCTTTTTTCGATTCAATTAGTTTGTCCCAAACAAATTGAGCCGATAAAACATCAAGACCTCTTGTTGGTTGCTCCATTAATAGTATTCGAGTAGATTCATCGATAAGAGATAGCATTAATCTTTGCTGATTACCTCCAGAAAGATGCGATGCCATTGAATCAACCTGTCCCTTAATACCAAATTCAAGCATAAGACTAGAAGCGTCGCTCTCAACTTTACTCCAATTAATCAAAGAATTGCGTGACGTCTTAGCCAAGGCAAAATGTTCTAGGACCGATAAGTCAGAAAACAATCCTTTTTCTAATCTATCAGATGGTAAATATGTAGTGCTCTTGCCTTTAAAATAATTTTTGTTGGATGATGTCGTAATTGAAACTGTGTAATGGTCAGAATCGAATATACTTTTCACAAATCCGTCAGCTCCAGAACCTTGTAATCCTGCGATTCCTAGAATACATCCTTCAGTTACATCTCTAAATTGGTTCAAAGATTTTCCTTGATTGGAAAATCTTTCAATTTGCAAAAAACTATCAGATTGCAAAGAACTGTTTGCCTCATAATGAGTCCTATTTTCGACACCGAACATCAAATCAATCAATGTTTTAGGCGACACGGGCAAATTTAATGTATCAACAACTTTCCCACTCCTCATGATAGTAGCACGACTACATATTTGAAGAATTTCATCAATTTTATGAGAAACCAAAACTATGGAATAACCATTTTCTGCTAACCTTTTTAACGTATCAAAAACCATCTCTTTTTGATCAAGAGAGAAAGCACTAGTAGGTTCATCCAGTATTATTACTTTAGCGCCATTAAACAATAGTCTGAATAATTCAATTTGTTGCCTTTCACCAACTGATAAATTTTTAACTTGTGTATTAACATCTATTTCTAATCCATAGTCTTTACAGTATTCAGAAACTGCTATTCTTATCTTTTTGTAGTCCATAAATCTGGAATTTTTATTCGATCCGACCATAAAGCTTTCTATGATTGTGAGATTAGCGAAGTCCCATGGCTCCTGGCCCAAAATACCGATTCCTACACTCTGAGATTCTTTAACTGTACCGAGTTGAACCAATTTATCATCAACATACAATTTCCCTGAATCTGGTGAAAGCAACCCGGCCAATATTTTTACCAGAGTCGATTTTCCTGCACCATTTTCACCTATTACAGCATGTATGGTACCTGACTCAATGTGAAAAGAAACTGAATCATTGGCAACTAAATTTCCAAATGTTTTTGTAATGTTTTCAAATTGTATTTTCATTGCTAAAAAAGGCGACTCCCACAATAAGCAGAAGTCGCCTAATCCATAAGTAACTCTTAATATGGTTATGAATTAATTCGAAGCGGCGCTATCGCCTTTCATTCCTTCAAGCAACATGGGAGTATACCATATTTGTTTATCAGTTGCTTTTTCCCCATCTGCTAGGTACTGAGAACCATCCTGAAAATTTAATGGCCCTGTAAACAACTCTACTCCTTTATTTCCCAAAGCATCAATGAAACTCTGTATTTGCCTTTGTTGTCCTTCAGTTAAGCCATCACCCATTTTGTAACCAATTGATGAAGTTGGTTTATGATTTATATTACCCCAGTTAGGACCAACCCAAGTCCATTCGGCCTTATAGGTATCGCTACCTACAGATTTAACTAAATCAAGATAAGCAGGCCCCCAATTGAAGTAGGGTACACCTAAACAAACATCTGTTGCTTGTTCGCATGCGCCTTCATAATCATAAGGTACAGCCCAAACCGCATCCCCTGATTGAGCCCTCTGACCCGCCACTATTAAAGCATCTGGTGTATCTATGCCCGATATGACGACGTCAACGCCTGAATCAAAAAATTCATTTGATACCTGTGTAGGATCCAAAGTAACTCCTGGGATATTAAACCAAAATCCAATCCAAGTTACCGAGAAGTCTAATTCACCAGTGAATTGTGAATTATAAGTCTTTAGACAATGCTTAGCTCCCAAATATGCCGAGTTAGCTAATCTTCTTGTTTCATCATTAATCAATGGACCCAAGAAGCCGATTTTACCTGTCTTTGATTTTATTGCTGCTGCACACCCAGCAATCATTTTACCGTACTCCATCTTTCCAAAAACATTACCCAAATTTGTTAAATCAGACCTATATCCATTACCTTCTTTCCAAGCGCTATCACCTGATGCCCATATCATGGGTACATTAGGGTGCTTTGCCGCTGCCGCCAATATTCCATCTTTCATATCGTCTGAAGTAGCGATTACCAACTGTGCACCATCGGCAATCATATCATCTACCACTTGTTCAACAGTTATGTTAGGTGAATCTGCAGGATTAACTTTATCAATAACTATCATCGTACTTTTAGATTGTTCTGCTGCCCATTCACCACCTTCGTAGTGAGCTTGAGAATAGCCTTTATCATCTTTTGGTCCTACAAGAATGAGACCAAATTTTATTGCAGAGGCTTCAGTTTCTTTTTCTTCCGAAGAACAAGATATTTGCAATAAAACAAGAGAAGCCAATACCAAAACCAAACTTATTTTCATATATTTTCCAACCGCCAAATGCATTAAAAAACCCTCCTTAGAATTAAAGAATGACGAAACAACACAATACTATATCTTGTGGAGATGCAGGTCAATGCCACAACATGGCGAATAATTGGTGATGCACAAAATGTCAGACTTTCTTTTACACTATGTATAATAAATTGAAGATAATAATGATTTCAGCATTAGCAAGATAAACATCTACTAAAACCTGATCCTAAATGAGATAATGAAAGATAAATGAGCAATAAATTATCAGATGCTGGAATCTGTCAAAATTGTAAATTCGTCAGCAGAATCGTCTCAGGAAAAGGATCTATATTTATACAGTGTAAGCAACACTTTTCCAACAAAAAATTTCCTAAATATCCAAGATTACCTGTTACAATTTGTTCAGGATTTATAGAAAATGGTAAAGACTAATTCACAACAAATCAAAATAATCACAACTGCTGCGGAAGCATTCATAAAATCCGTGCCACAGACCGTTAAAGAACTATATTCTAAAAATCTTGGTTCTGAGATTATAGGACCTGTTAAAGGAAGACCTATTTCAGAAGATTTACAAATCATTGTAGATAAAGAATGTGATGATTTATTTAAATCTATTATTACAAACACTGGCTTATCATTCGATATATATTCGGAACACGGCACTTATAACATCAACCACACTTCATCGCCAGAATATATTGCCGTAATTGACCCATTTGACGGGTCATCACTGTACAGAAACGGAATACCAGCAGAATGGTGGAGCGTATTTAGCATTTTCGATAATGATTTCAAACCTATATTAGGCAGAGCAATAGATATCGTTAGAAGCGAGTCGTACGAAGCAAAAAGTGATTCAGTATCAATGCAAACAATATCATCTGAATCCAAAATTACCATAAAACCTTCTTCTAAAACGTCTTTTTCTTCAAATGTTTGGATTGCTTCCTATCTGATGGACCCGTCTTATTTGACTAAATGGTATCCCTTGGTAGAAAACATACTAACTAAGTGGCCTGCAACAAAAATATGGCCAAATGGTGGCTCCTCTATTTACCCTTGGCTTTCCAGAGGTATTGTTGATGCGTATCTTATGGTAAATGAACCTAAGTCAGAAACAGACCCAGGTTTAAGTTTTGCTTATTTTTCCGGATATCCGATTTACGAAATAGATAACAACAATCAACTCATTCCATATCAATTTGTCCCACAGAACAACAACGAAAGAAGTAAAATACTATTAGCTTGCTGTACTGCCGAATTAGCACATGAAATAATAAATGAATGTAATATTATTTGAGATGATTTTTAATGACTATCAATAAAATTGAACAAAACGATTTTTCAAATAGGCGAAAAACCTTAATGTCTCACAACATGGATGGTGCAACAATTATTGCTGCAGGTCATAATTCACCCCGTAATCATGATGTTAACCACCAATTTAGACAACAATCTGATTTTTGGTATTTTACTGGCTTCGAAGAACCTGATGCAGTAATGGTTCTTTTACCTAATGACACTAAACCCTACGTGATGTTCACAACCCCTTTCGATCAAACCTTCGCTATTTGGAATGGTCCTATGGAAGGTATAGAAGGGATACAAAATGATTATGGTGTTGACGCCGCATATTCAATTAAAGAACTTACGCATAAACTTCCCGAATTACTCAAAGGGTATACAAAATTATATTTTTCTATAGGACTCGATCCAATATTAGATCAAGTTATATCTAATATTGTGACTAGTAGAAGATCCGGAGCAGCTAGGGACGGCAACTATATAACAAACATAATCGACCCAAAACAAACAATCGACAATATGCGACTACTTAAATCACAAAATGAAATTAATTTATTAAAAACAGCAATCGACATAACAACAGACGGATTTAACAAAGCTCTAAATTTTACTAAACCTGGAAAATTCGAGTATGAAATCCAAGCAGAATTAGAAAAAGAGTTTCGTAAAGCTGGTTCTGTCAGAAATGGTTATCCATCTATTGTTGCTTCAGGCAACAATTCATGCGTATTACATTACACAAACAACAATTCCGAATTGAAAAATGGTGATTTGCTTCTAATTGATGCAGGAGCTGAAATGGATTATTACACGGCTGATATCACCCGCACATGGCCTATAAACGGTAATTTCACAGATTTACAAAAGGACATATACTCAATAGTCCTTGAAGCACAAATCAAAGCTATAAATGATGTTAAACCCGAAGCAACAATCGACTCGATAAATAAAACAACAGTTACAACTCTTACCGATGGATTAATCCAAATAGGTCTTTTAACCGGCAATACGGAAAAATTAGTTGAAGAAAAAGCATATCGCAAATATTACATGCATGGCACCTCACATTGGCTTGGAATAGACGTGCACGACGCTGGAGTCTATTCCAAAAATAATTCCTTTACAAAATTAAAGCCTGGCATGGTACTAACAGTTGAACCCGGATTGTACTTCAGTAAGTACATTGATGAATTACCACAAGAAATGAAAGGTATAGGTATTAGGATAGAGGATAATATACTCGTCACCAAAACAGGAAACATCAACCTATCACAAAAAATCCCAAAAGAAATTGATGAAATCGAACCCCTAATAGGAATATTAAGTTAGTTCAATTATCAAGCTAAAATATTGTACAGTTCTTTAAAAAGTGTGATTGATGAAGAAATTATTATAAAACCTACTATAACCTTCCTCATTGCCGTATCTTTCAATTGATTTGAAAACCATTTACCAGCCAAATATCCCAGCATCGATGGAAATATACATAAAGCTGTTATTTGGACGTGTTTAGTTTCTACTAACCCGGATAGTAAATAACCTAAGGCAGCTGTCCCATAAACGAAAAGTAAATATATAGATATATATCCTCGTACAAGGTTGATTTTTGAAAACTTAGGCAACAATATTGCAACTAAAACGGGAGTTCCCATGCCGGTTGAAGAAATAAGTGCCGCTACGGGAATTGAAATAAAATATATTATTTTATTTGATACTATATTAATAACTTTGATATTTGAAATTATCAGTATTGCCATAGCTATCACTACGCAAGAAATAACTATTGCAAGAATAGAACTTTCAATATTTTTTACAAATAATATACCAAAAGAGGTTCCAATAATTGCTGAAATCCCTAGAGGTATAATCGTATTCTTATCAATTTGATCCCTAGTTTCCCAAACTAATATCCCTGTTAAAATCACAGGCACACTAACAAGTACTATTACAACAGAGACAGGGTCTAGCACGAACAACAGTAAAGGACTTGCAGTTAACCCTAAACCAAAGGAAAGCGTCCTTAAAACGAAGGCTGCCAATGTCATTATTATCATAACCAAAAACAAATCTAAACTTATAATAATCCCTTCCCTTAGCTAATAAACCCAGCATTAAAGCATTAACAATTAATTGATAAATCATATACAACGAAATTTTTGCAATTCAATCGGTTGATTCAATTAAGCGTCTCAATATTACTACCTTGATTATTATTCTATCAAGTAACAAAATAGTAGAGATATGAATGAACAACAAATAAACCAAATATTGAACCATACCAGCGAAGTCCTTAGTTGTAATGAATGTGGCACAAAAATCCGTTACGGGGATTATGATTGCCCTCACTGTGGGAATGAACTGGATGATCAATTGAGAGAATGGGCTATAGAATTACTTACTAAATTAAACAAAAGTAATGAATCCTGAAGGAAGGTACCAAATTTGGAAATAGGTATAGACACAATACTTAGTGCAGAATCAATAGACATTGTCGAATTAGCTCCTGAAGTTGAAAAACTTGGGTTTGAGTCTATTTGGACTGGAGACCAACCAACATTACCAGTTAAAACAGAAAATGATGTGCCAAGAGAATGGGGAGATATACCGGACCCTTTGATAATGTTAGCAAGGGCGTCAGCAGTTACTGAAACCTTGAAACTAGGGACAGCTGTATACGTCGTAACCGAAAGAAATCCTTTGACAATAGCTAAAGAAATCGCTTCTTTAGATATGTACAGTAACGGTAGATTTATATTTGGTATTGGTACCGGCTCTATTAAAGAAGAGGCTATCCTTTTGAATTCTGACTTTGAACATAGATGGACACAGGCTAAAGAAAGTGTATTGGCTATGAAAGAGCTCTGGACCAAAGAACAAAGTGAATTCCATGGTCAATATTATGATTTCCCTCCAGTGTATTGCTATCCAAAACCGGTTAGTAAACCCCATCCTCCCATCCTTCTTGGGAGTATGATAGATAAAGTATTCGGTAGAATAATCAATTATGCTAATGGATGGATACCAATTGGTGTTGAACCAGACATAGTAAAAAAGGGTAGGGAAATACTAAATAAAATGTCTGATGAAGCTAATGTAGACCCCAAAGAGTTTAATATTACCGTATTGGGAGTAAATCCTAATAAAAAACTCATATCAGAATTTGAAAAAGCAGGCGCCGATAGAGTTACAATAAGTCTAAAAACGGATAACAAAATCAATAGTATTAAAGAACTCAATGAAATAGCGATTAAAGTGCTTTAGCCTAATTCATCAAAATCAACATCAACCATTATCTTCCAAGCAGTTTTGAAAGTCCTTCACCTTGCTCTTGACAATAACCGTAAATGGTCGTCAAATCCCACCCTATACAAAAATCGATTACTCCCATATCCATATAAGGTTTAGCTTCTTCCCATTCATTTATCTCAACTCTTGGACGTATACCTTTTTTGAGACAAGTATCTATGGTCAGTTTTTCTGCTTTTTTTATATCTGGATGATCATAATTTCCTGCAATTCCAATGCTCATAGAATAATCTCCAGGACCAAATTGGACCATATCCACACCCTCAACTGATAATATGGCATCAAGATCGTCTATAGCAGGTTTTTTTTCTATCATTATTGCTACAACACCTTCTTCGGTAGCTTTAACAAAATCTGGCAAATCGACATTGGGAAAAACATAACCCATATCCCTTGTCATTGATACCCCAGCTAAACCACCACTGTTAGGAGTCTCCGCTCTCATTCCTGCGACAGCTTCTTTAGCGTCGTCCACGCTACGAATATCTGCAAATAACAAATTTTGGATTCCTGATCCTACTGCTCTCTCAGCTTGAAATATTCTAGGTTCTTGGTCCAATTTAATCATAGAAGACATATGGTCAAATAAATCAACAGCTCTCCCAAAATTTTCTAACGAAAACAAATCGTATGGAGCATATTGACCGGTAAACTCTACGTAGTCCATCGAACCACTATGACCAATAACTTCTACTACCCCTGGCCAAATAGAATGCACATGAGTACCAATTGTTGGTTTGTCCGCTTTAATCAGTTCCCTTAAAACGTTCTTTCTTTCAGCAATACGATTTACCTTGGGCATTTTAAATTTCTCCAGTTTAATTAATTCTTATAGACTTGCAAAAATGAATTCAACTATCCAAAATCAAACAAGACACGCAAATAGTAACACAAATGTTTTTGGGGTATCACCTATTATTTGTGCTGTAAAAAGCACTTTATAGATTACTGTGAGGTTAATTAACTAAATGAGAATTATATTGATTAGACATGGCCAAAGCACAGGAAATACTGAACGTAGATTTCAGGGTCAAAGTAAAGATCCTAGGTTTCATCTGACTGAACTTGGAAAGCAGCAGGCTCGCAAATTAAAGCAACGTTTTATTAATGAAAACATAGCTCCTACACATATATATTCTAGCCCACTAAAAAGGGTAAAAGAAACAGCAGAAATCATAGCTGACGGAACAAATATTGCCATCCAATATTCAGATGATTTACAAGAATATGGACTTGGAATATTAACAGGAATGTCTATTGAAGAAGCCAGTAACAATTATAAAGAATCTGAATGGGAACAGCTTGAAATTAATGAGTATGGAACAGTAGAAGGGGCAGAAACAATAGAAGAAAAATTGAGGCGAGCTAAGGAAATAATTAACCGAGTAATAAGAGAGCACAACGATGAACATACAGTTTTCTTAGTTTGCCATGGGGGATTTTTGCAAGACGTTATAGCAAACATACTCGAAACGCCGAAACGGTGGCGTATAAGTATAAAAAATACAGCTATTTTTGACTTCTCAATAAAATTAGATGAATGGGCAAAAAAAGAATCATTTAAGACAAATAGGTTTTGGCAAATTAACAGTTTTAACGACCATACACATCTTTTGTAAAACCAAATTTAATCAAATACAACAATTGCTCTAGCAACTTTGCCTTGCTCTAAATGTTCAAAACCTTTGTTAATTTCTTCTAATTTCAATCTCATTGAAATCATTTCATCTAACATCAATCGCTCGTTCATATACAGGTTAGCGAGTTTAGGAAAGTCAATCCTAGGCCTACTCATACCATACGAAGTTCTAATTATTTCCCTATCACCCATTAGCAAGTGAAATGGCAATGATATTTCTTCTCCGAATGGAGTTTTGCCTAATAAAACAATCCTCGCGCCAGGTCGCGAAATTTCAAGAGTATGCTTTATTGAAATATTTTGTCCCGCAGCCTCTATGGCACAATCTACTCCTCTGCCAGCAGTTAAATCTTTTACAAACGAGGAAGGTTCTTCATCAAGCGAATTAAATGTATGAGTAGCACCCATATCAGCAGCTACCTTGAGTTTATCCGAGTTGATATCTATAGCTATAATCGTAGAAGCCCCACTTAAGCGTGCACCTTGAATCGCACTTAATCCTACAGCTCCACAACCTACTACTGCAACACTTGATTCAGGTCTAATTTTACCAGCATAGACAGCTCCACCATATCCAGTCATCACCGCGCAACCCAATAGAGCCGCCCTGTCAAGCGGGAAATCTTCCCGTACTGGAACCGCTCCTTGTTCAGGTATAACAGTATATTCGGCATGGGATGAAACCATACTGTAATGATATACAGGTTTATCGCCAATAAACATCCTAGGATTTTCGTCATATAGCAACCCCTTTGTTCTAACTTTAGTCATGGGTTCGCATAGGATAGGCTGTCCATTATCACAATAAAAACAGTGTCCACAATTAGGCTCCCATGAACACACAACATGATCGCCCGGTTTCAGTCTAGTTACACCATCTCCAATTGATTCAACTATGCCAGCACCCTCATGGCCAATTACAGCAGGTAAAGCTTGAGATTGAAATCCTTTCATCGTCTCCCAATCCGTATGACATAAACCACTAGCCGCAATCTTTATCCTCACTTCACCTGGGGCAGGTTCTTTTATGTTTACTTCTTCAATAGATAACTCCGATGGAGTTGAATGTAAAACAGCAGCTTTCATCTTCATTTTAGTTTGCCTCCAAAATAAATGTTCACATCTAACAACCAATTTTTGAATCAATGAAAAGCATTATATATTCAATCCAAAACAAATATACACAATAACTATCTATAACGTTCCAATTCATATTGAAATTGCTTGAATATCTATCCAAATCTATAGTCCAATACAATTAATCTAAAAACAAGTTAATTGAATGAATTATTATTAGCATTACCAGACCTTCAATTTTTGTATTTTAACTAAGCGAGGTTCAAATTGATTAATACCGCAAAACATATGATGCTAGAAGGTAAGCCAGCTATCGGAGCCGAAGTGGGACTAGGGTCAATAATTGCAACCGAAACTATGGCCTCAATAGGATGGGACTACATAATGGTAGACAACCAACATGGTAATTGGTCTGACCATATGAATTTAGATGCCTTTCGTAGCATAAAATTAGGTGGAAGTATTCCCATATCAAGAGTCAGGCACAATGAATACTCCGCAATTGGCAGGCTACTAGACCAAGGAGCATTGGGCATTATCGTACCAATGGTAAATACAGAAGAAGACGCAAAAACAGCCGTAAATGCAGTAAGATACCCTCCTTTAGGATCCAGGTCTAACGGTGCATACGGAGTTAAATATTTCGGCTCTGACTACCTTAAGCAAGCAAATGAAGAAATATTTCTAGCAGTACAAATAGAAACAAAATCTGGCTTAGAAAATGTTGACAAAATAATGGCTGTTGAAGGAATCGATGGTTGCTGGATTGGACCATCTGACTTAGCACTTTCTCTTAATGTAGAATTTGAAAGTAAAGAACATGATGATGCAATAATGAGAATTTTTGATGCATGTAATAAATCAAAGAAAATACCGGGAATTTGCTGTTTTAACACTCAAATGACTAAAAAATGGCTTTCTAAAGGCGCTTTATTTGTTACTTCTGGAGCAGATATTTCATTTATGATAGAAGGATCAAATGCAACTTTGAAAGAACTGGGACGATAATGAAGTTGTTTTTCTATAAATTATTTTTTGGAGTTATTAAGTGAAAGGTAAAGAATTAGTAGCAGAAATATTGAAAAGAGAAGGCGTTGAATTTTTACCATGTTATCCAGCACAGGAATTAATTGACCCTTGTGCAAAATTAGGAATAAAACCTATTGTATGTAGACAAGAAAGAATGGGCATGGCTATCGCTGATGGTTATAGCAGAATAAATAACGGCAATAAAATTGGTGTTTTCACAATGCAACGAGGGCCAGGATCAGAAAATGCTTTCCCTGGTGCTGCACAAGCTTATTCGGATAATTCACCAATATTAATTTTACCTGGCGGCGAAGACACACATCAAACCGGTATATCTCCAGTATTCAGTCCTTCTGAAAACTACAAAAATATAACCAAATGGAGTATTCAAGCAAATCACGTTGAAAGAATACCGAATTTATTGAGGAAAGCATTTTATGAACTTAAAACAGGCAAAGGAAGCCCGGTTCTAGTTGAAATACCGATTAATATACTCGAGACAGAATATAAAGAAGAGATTAGTTATTCACCACCGACAGGAAACAAAATAAGCCCGGATTCTAATGAGGTAAGAGAAGTCGCGAAATTTTTGATTTCGAGTAATACCCCAGTAATCCACGCTGGTCAAGGATGTCTTTATGCTGAAGCTTGGAATGAACTCCAAGATATAGCTACACTTCTAGATGCGCCTGTAATGACTACTAATACTGGTAAAAGCGCATTCCCGGAAAACCATCCACTTTCATTAGGTGCTGCTGGCAGATCAGTAACAGGCCATGGGTTCAAATTCATGCAAGAATCTGATGTGATATTTGGAATAGGATGTAGCTTTTCAAAAACATTTTATAATCCACAAATACCTGCAAACAAAACCATAATACACTCCACAAATGATGCATTTGATATCAACAAAGATCAACAGTCTCATATGGGTTTAGTTGGAGACGCTAAGTTAACGTTGCAATTGCTAATAGAGGAAATTAAAAGCCTAACCGATGGCAAAGGTAGAACAAAAACCAGAAAAGTTAAAGATGAAGTCTTAACTGCAAAAACTGAATGGCTATCTAAATGGAATAACCAATTATACTCCGATGAAATTCCATTAAATCAATATAGAATAATAAACGACTTAATGGCTACCGTAGATCGCGAACATACTATAATTACTCACGATGCAGGGAGCCCAAGGGATCAACTTGTTTCTATGTGGGAATGTGTAGCACCTCGAACATATATTGGATGGGGGAAATCTACTCAGTTGGGATTTGGTCTAGGAGTAATTATGGGAGCTAAATTAGCTAAACCAGATTATACCTGTATCAATATAATGGGAGATGCTGCAATTGGCATGGTCGGGTTGGACATCGAAACGGCAGTTAGAAACAATTTAGGTATTATTACAATTGTGTTTAACAATGGCATTATGGCAATCGAAAGTGATCACATGCCCTATGCTGCAAAAACTTATGATGCGATAAGACAAGACGGAAATTATGCCGAAATAGCTAAAGCTTTAGGAGCATGGTCTAAAACAATAAAATCGCCTGACGAAATCATACCATCAATCAAAGAAGCTATAAATGTTTCGAAAACAGGTCAACCGGTTTTATTAGATTGCCACGTTAAAGCTGGGTTCGACTTTTCAATACATAAATATTGAATCAATAACAGATTAATTTGTACGACCCCGCCTTAAACCTTTACCTGGTAGAGCACCGGTGTTTTCCCCATTATCAATAACAACTTGACCATTTACAATTACGTAAGGTATACCTAACGGGTATTGTTTAGGGTTCCATTTGGTAGCTGGAGCTTTAACTTCATCAGCATGGAATATTACAACATCAGCTTTCATTCCATCCCTTAACATTCCACGATCTGTCATTCCTAATCTTTGAGCAGGGAATGAGGTCATTTTCCTTATTGCCTCAGGTAAAGCAAGTTGCTTTTCAGCCCTAACAAATTCTGCTAATACAACAGGGAAACATCCATAACTTCTTGGACTTGGGAATTCACCAAGCAATATGGCATCGCTTGCTATCATACCAGAAGGATGCGATACAAAATCTGGCAAAGTTTGTTCATTAGTACCTAAAGCAACTACATTTACTCCAAGATTTTCTTCAATCAATAAATCAAACAACGCTTCAGCGGGCTCTTGATTTCTCATATGCGCTATATCATTCAATAACCTTCCATCGTATTGCTTATTACTTTTATTTTTGAAATTTGTTAACCACGAACTATATGTCCATTCATCAGATAGCTCTTTCTTCATTTTTTGTCTCTGGCCTTTATCTTTTAATCTTTCCATCAAAGATTCAGGACCTCCATCTTTTGACCATTTCGGTAAAGCTATTGTTATCGCAGTACTAGAGTAAGGGTATGTGTAGCAATCAAAAGTAACATCCATTCCTTTCGCTCTGTTATCATCAACTAGGCCTAAATAATCTAGATGACTAAGAACACCCTGACTTCCTTGACGATAATGAGTCAAATGAACTGGTATGTCACTTCTTTTACCGATTTCAATCGCTTCTTCCCAAGGCGCTAGTAATCCCTGAGACTTGAGACTTGCACGTGTATGCGTGTGATAAAACCCATTAAATCTTGCACTAACCTTACAAAGTTCGATTAATTCATTTGTGTCAGCATAAGCTCCAGGAGGATAATCCAATCCTGTTGAAAGAGCCCATGCTCCTTCCTCTAATGATTCACGTACCACAGATTTCATGTTATTCATCTCATCTTTGGTAGCAGGCCTATCATTCCATCCTACTCCCCAAATCCTGACCGGCCCGTTACCAAGTATGTAGGCGATATTAATCGCTACTGAGTTATCATATTTACTAAGCAACTCTGACACTGTTAGCCAATCAGCAGGTTTGGGAGGGTAACCATTAGCTCCCGAATCTAACCAAATATATCTCTGCAATTCTTCTTTGGTTTTGAATGGGGCATGAGACATACCGTCGATTCCAACCAGTTCAGTTGTAACACCTTGTCTTACCTTTGGATCATGGTGAGGTTCACTCATTATTGTTAAGCCTGCATGGGAATGTAAATCGATAAATCCTGGAGATACAACATGCCCAGAAGCATTTATAACCCGATTCGCTTCAATCTCAGAGGTATCTCCTCTATGTAAATAAACTTTGTCACCATCAATCAAAACACTCGCATAAAATCCTGGATTGCCACTTCCATCTATTACTAAACCATCTTTTATATGAATATCAATCATCTAATCCATTCCTCCACTATCAAACTAAATTTTTAATTCCAATCTAATCAACTGACCATAATTGGGCTTGAGCCCAATTCACCTTTATTGTGCACTTTTCCGATTATCTCGGCAGTATCGGTCCCAAAGCACAGTAATTTATCGAGTAGAACTGGCGATTTTTCTTCAGGAATTGAAATCAATAGCCCTCCTGAAGTCTGAGGATCGCAGAGTATTACCTTAAAAATATCATCGACACTTTTGTCCCACACAACTGAATCACCAATATATTCTAAATTATGATAAGTACCACTTGGAATCATACCTTCTTCAGCTATTTTTATCACATTTGACATTAATGGTATATTTCCAGCAATTATTTCTACCTGAACACCACTAGCAACAACCATGTTATTCAAATGTCCAAGCAACCCAAATCCAGTTATATCGACACATGCATTTACACCTACATCCTGCATGATCTCACTGGATTTACTATTTAATTGTTTCATATATTTTATGCAACCATTCATTATTGAAGGTTCTATCTGTCCAGCCTTACCAGCGGTGGTAATAATCCCAGTCCCAATTGGCTTAGTAAGAATAAGAACGTCGCCCGGCTTAGACCCAGAATTAGTAATTTCTAAACCCGGCTTAATTATTCCAGTAACTGCAAGACCATATTTAGGTTCATCATCAGTAACTGTGTGGCCACCTACAATAATCAATCCTGCTTCACGAGCCTTGCTCGCACCACCTTCAATAATCTTTCCTAAAATATCCTTGGATAATTCTGCCGGGAATCCTACAATATTCATTCCTAATAACGGCTTCGCTCCCATGGCATATACATCACTTAACGCATTTGCTACCGCTATTTCACCATAATCACTTGGATCATCGACAATAGGCGGAAAAAAATCGACAGTTTGTACCAGGGCAACATCATCTGACATTTTATAAACGGCAGCATCGTCACCAGAAGTATGCCCTATTATCAAATTAGGGTCATTAATTATAGGTAGATGACGCAGAACTTGCGTCAGTTCTTTTTGATTAAGTTTGGCAGCTCAACCAGCGCAGTTGGAAAGACTAGTCAATTTGAATTCGGATGACTTATCAGTCAAAATAACCCTCCTTTATTTTCAACACCTCAATTATATTGATAAATGGCTAATTCCATTTTCGGATACATTAATAAAAGAGTCTATAGCTCCAGATACTTTAAAACCACTTGATGAGTACAATTAACTTGACCTTTCTGTCTATATACTAAACAATTAACATCTTATTGAAACACCAATAGATTAACTGTTTATACTCTTTCAAGCAAAACTTGAATCCGCAACATACACAGAATGAAACCTGACAAAAACAATTATTTATGGTCGATATTGATGGCGATTGCGCTATTGATAACACTCCTACCAATCTCAAGCTATATCGCTGCTATCAGCCATATCAAAAATGAATGGGCTCTAAACAATTCGGAATTGGCAATTATATATTCTTCTTATTTGGGAGGATACGCTGTTTCAGCTTTGATAATAGTGCCATTAACAGATAAGGCTAACCGAAAAACTGTACTGATTATTTCAGCTATAATTTCAGTTATTACACACATCCTCTTTAGCGCTGTATCAGACAATCTGTTGACTGCTTCAATCATTCGATTATTCGCAGGTGCAGGTTATGTTGGGATTTATATTTCTGGACTGAGGATTATTTCAGAACAATTCGACGAAAATAATAGGGGTAAAGCAATAGGGTTATTTGTGACAAGCCAATATTTATCTCACAGCGTATCGCTTGGTATAACAGATTTGTTAATCAATAGTTTGTCAGATTGGAGATTTGGATATTCTATAATCTCTATAGCATCCGCAACAGGTATAATTTTATTCTTTTTTCTAACTATTAAAATCAAACAATCACACCTAGTAAATCCAGATGATTCTGGTTTAAGTATTAGAAGAGACAAAAACATTATAAGAATCATAATTAGTTATTCAATTCATGCTCTAGTTCTGTATTCTATTCGTGTATGGAGTCCAGTATTTTTGAATTCTAGCTTTGCTGCTAGTTCCAGTGACATTTTCAACAAGGTGTCAGGAAACACCATCGCTTCTATAGCTTTCGCAATTGCAGCTATAGGCCCTCTTTTAGGCGGTGTTTTTGCCGATAGGTTTGGAATCGTTAAATCAACTTCTTTAATAGTGGCCATTTGTGCTATATCAGGATTTCTTTTCGGCCTTGTTGAATTGACGAATATTATGCCGATTTTGATATTTTTACTTATCGTATATGCCTTCTCCGCCTCTGCAGACTCATCAATTTATCAAATGGGCATAATTAATGTAACGAAAAATAATAAACTTGGACAAAGTTTAGGAATCCAATCATTTGCGGGTTTAATGAGTGGATGTATCGGACCAATAATAATTGGATTTATTACAGATGTGACAACAGACGACTATCAATGGATAATAAGTTTCTCTCTTCTAGGATTCTTATCACTTTTATCTCTAATAAATATAAACAACTTATCAATTCCGAATAACAAATCTAACCAAAGGTGAATTATGAATAGCAAAATACTGCTTATAGATGATTACCATATCGACAAAAGAACAGGGCTTAATAGAATCATAAATCCAGGGGCCAAAGTTGAACACCCAGTGCTGGTGGCTGACCAACCATGGGAAGCCATAAACCAAATGGGGGGAACAGTCACTAAAGAAGAGTCTTTATATCGCATGTGGTACGACAGTTGGGTACATAACACTCAACACAATGGATATTCTAGCTTGTACGCAGAAAGCGATGATGGAATAAATTGGATTAAACCTAACTTAAAAAAATACAAGGATTTTAATGGAAATATAAATAATAACATCTATTTGAACAGAATATCTTTAAGAGAAAATACGATTTCACCGCCACCCGATGTGGAACAGGACCATAACAAAAACATCTTATATACACCACATTTAGGCAAAGGTAAAACATATACAATGATTGCATACGAATATGGCCGTACAGCTTATGGACCATATGACGGCTATTATCTTGCTTATTCTGACGATGGAATCAACTGGACAGATGGTCCAATAGAACCAGTGATACCTGGACATGCAGATGTAGGGTGGTTTATGTATGATGGGCAAGATAAAAAATTTAGAGGCATAGTTAAACAATATCTGAACATAAGAGGCTATAGCAGGCGGTCTGTGTTATGGACTGAAAGTAAGGATGGTTTAGTGTGGACATTACCAAAACCTGCCGTAATACCTGATGAAATTGACGATTCATGGGGTAAGGGAGATCCAAACAGATTCAGCCAATTCTATGGTATGCCAATATTTAGATATGACTCAATTATATTAGGATTCTTAGAAAATTTTAGGACAACGGATGGGCATATTTCTAGAGATGGATTTACATTCCCAGAACTAGTATCAAGCCGTGACGGTAAAGTATGGCAAAGAGTTGGAGACAGGTCTCCAATAATAGAACGCGGAGATCCAGGAGAATGGGATTGGGGCAGCGTTACCATAGGTAATTCCGTAATTGTAGAAAAAAATGAAATAAAGGCATATTACACTGGTAGAAACGACACACATGCCCACACAACAATAAAAGAAGAAGCAATTACTGGGTCCATAGGATTAGCAACATGGCAAATTGACCGTATGGTTGGTTTAAAAAGTACAACTGATGGAACCTTACACATCAATAATATATCTGCTCTTAAAAACCTGCATATAAATGCTGATGCAAGACATGGCGCTATACGGGTCGAACTATCATCTGCTGGAACCGTTATATCCGGCTTTGAACTTGACAACTGTTTAGAAATTAAAGGTGATTCCACTGACCATCTAGTTCAATGGTCCAGATCTCCTACAACGGTTCTTAAAAAAGTCGATATGAAGATAGTTTTCAAAAATGAAACAGAGATTTTCTCTTTATGGTGGACATGACAAGTCAACCTTGTAAATTTATGAATATGCAAATATATTTAATTTAGAATCAAAAAGGAATAATTGAATGGATAAAGTAACTGCAACTGCATTAAATGATTTAAAACATCAAATCACAACATCCACCTCTAAATTTATAGCAGATAAATCATACACCGAGATAAAGGCGGATGGCCCAAATCCTATGGAATTACTATTGGCAGCTCTTGCTACCTGAGTATCAATGACTATTCTCCTGTATTGTCGGAGAAAAAATTGGGATTTAATCGGAATTTCAGTAACATGTATTCTAGATGAAAATCATGCTCGTATTTTAAATAAAACTGAACAAGAACAAACGGCTATTGGCACTATATCGGTTACAATAAATTTAAAATCTAATCTGGGTCCAGATCAAATATCCAAAATCGAAAATATATCAGCAAAGTGTCCAGTGCACAAAGCTCTAGAACGAAGCTATGATATAAGCCATAAGATTGAATCATAAAATCTAAATCGATTAGCCAGATTCATTAAAAGATGTCCAATCTTCCAATATTTCATCATCATGGGGAAATGGCATATCAGGCAAGGAGTCAGGACTAAAATACCCTATATCTAACACCTCATGATTCGGCTCTAGACTTCCTCCCAACACTTCCGCCCCATATGCTAAAAGTACCAATGGTCTTAAAGCACTTGAATACACTCCAATCAAAAAGTTTATTTTAATATCAATGCCTGTTTCCTCTTTCACTTCTCTAAGAGCAGCAGATTCAACCGACTCTCCTTTATCAACATATCCCGAAGGAAAACTCCATTTACCCAATGCAGGTTCTATCGCACGTTTCACTAACAACAATTGCTTAGAATTAGATACGAGAACTACTACAGCTAACTTAGGATCTTCAAATATATATTTGTCGCAAGTATTGCAATAATGTTTATCAACCAAATTTAATTTTTTTACTTCAAGGATAGTACCGCACCAATGACAATACCTTCGATTAACATCTATCATTTGTTTATACGTCCTAATTAGAGGCTAATTTAAATATCGAATTCTTTGTTTATCAAGTCTCTCATAGAGAAGTTTAATTGACTACACTAATACACCGAACATATAATTTCGTCATCTTGAATCACAATTAATGCTTAGGAAGGCAAACTATTAAATGAATATAAGACAAAACAAAATCAAACATAAATTATCCAATGGGGAAATTGCTACAGCGGTAATGACTCCAATGCCAATCACAGCTGATTTAATCGAATACATGGGTCCATATGGATTTGATGGAGTTTGGATAGAAACAGAACATGCCGCTATTGATTTTGCTGAGATTCCAGACATGACTAGAGCGGCTGATTTATGGAATATGACATCTATTGTTAGACTTAATTTAAACCTACCTGGAGTAATATATAGAACTTTAGACGTGGGAGCGCAAGCGATCGTTATGCCCCACGTTGATACCAAATTACAAGCAGAGGAAGTAGTAAAAGGAGCCAAATTTCATCCATTAGGAGCGAGAGGCAACTACACTAGTCGACAAGGCATAGGCGTGGAAAATTTCGCACAAAAAGCCAATGACGAAACCATGATTGTCGTTTTAATTGAAGATATAGTAGCAGTCAATAACTTAAATGAAATATTAGAAGTAGACCATATTGACGTATTTTACGTCGCTCCCGGAGACCTTGCACAAAGTATGGGATTACTAGGTCAAGCGAATCATCCTGAAGTACTAAAAACAGTTGATAACGCACTCATCCAAATCCAAGATGCCGGCAGGATAGCTGGTACGTTGGTAAACGACAACAACGTTGAATCTTATCTGGAGAAAGGTGTGAAATTCGTAACCACTTCAATAGCTCCTTGGCTTGAAAAAGGAGCCAAAGATTTCTTAGAAGCGTGTAATAAATAACTGTTTAGTGTGATTTGGTTAATATCTTGTCTAAATCAAAATACATATCGCAAAATATAAAAGATAAATTTTCTCAGACTGATACAACTGTCTTAGATAAAATTATAAATATTACATCTCAAAAAAACATTAAGTGCTATTTGGTTGGAGGCGCCGTTAGAGATATTATCCTAGGCGAAAGACCCAAGGACCTCGACTTCGTAGTAGAAAAAGAAGGCGAGACCATATCAAGCGAAATTGCTTTAGCAATTAATGGAGAAGTTTTAAACAATTCAGAATTTGGAACTTCAAAGTTATCTGTAAAAAAATCTATATACGACATAGCAAATTCGCGCAGTGAATTTTATGCTCATCCTGGGGCACTACCTAAAGTCACAAAAAATTCAATTGACAAAGATCTATGGAGGAGAGACTTTTCAATTAATGCTATCGCTTTTGAATTAACCGATAATAAATATTGGCAAATTCTCGACCCAACTGGGGGCGTAGCTGATATATCAAATGGAACAATCAGAGTCCTTCACGATAAAAGTTTTGTAGATGACCCAACACGTATATTTCGTGCAGTAAAATACTCAATAAGGTTTGGATTTTCAATCAATGAAAAAACTAAAAGACTAATTGGAAACAGTATAAAATCCAACCATATCAACAAAGTTAGCGGGAACCGTATTTTATCTGAAATATCTCAAATATTAGAAGAAGACAACATTAAATCAAACATTCAATTACTTTCTTCATTAGGTGCATTTTCTTCTATCCATCCTAATTTCAAAATAGAGGAAGCACTTTTTGACAAATTAAATCAACTTAATCAGTCTGATAAACAAGATAAATCAATGTTACTATCCTTGCTTTTTTCTGATATCAAATCTGAAAACATAGATGAAATTTGTCAAAGATTGGATATAAACAGGAAAACTTCTCAAATCCTACATGATATCCAAACAATTAAACAAAATATAAATGCTTTGTCCAAAAATACAATTATAAACAGTGAATTAATGATGTTACTAGATAAATTGAACATACAAGCTCTATCCTCTATGCAACTAATCAGCAAAAACGAAACGCTGGGTAAAAATTTATCTAATTTCATTGACAACCTACGTTTTATTGAACCCAAAATAACACCAAATGAAATAATTTCTATAGGCGTCCCTCCTGGTCCACAGATTGGAAACCTGTTAACTGATATCAGATTCGCAGTGGCAGATGGAATTCTAAAAACACTAGACGACGAAAAGCGTTTTGTTGTAAATAAAATGAAATAGCTTTTAATTACCTGTTACAGACCTACTTTTACCCGCTAGATGGGCCAGAAGTATTTCCGCGTACTGTCATTGATATTGGATCCAGTATTTGATTTAAGTCAGCCTCTGGAATATCTGTTTTTAACATGGCTACTTCCATAATGGTCTTTCCAGTTTGTTGAGCTTCTTTAGCTATTAATGCTGCAGCATCATAACCAATGTGAGGCACTAGAGTTGTAGCTATGGCTAATCCATTCTTAACCATGTCTGGACCTTTGGAAGTAGAAGTTATTCCACTTATGCACTGCGAGGCAAAGTTACCAGATACAGAAGACAAAATATCAATAGATTCCAATAAATTGTATCCAGCAATAGGCATCATCACGTTTATTTCAAAATTCCCCGATTGGCCCGCTATAACAATTGTCTGATCGTTACCAATTACCTGTGCCGCTACTTGGCAAACCGACTCTGGTATTACAGGGTTAACTTTACCGGGCATTATAGAACTACCTGGCTGTACAGCTGGCAATTCTATTTCTCCTATTCCAGCTCTCGGCCCAGATCCCAACCATCGAATATCATTAGCAATTTTCATCAAACTAACCGCCAAAGTTTTTAAAGAACCACTACACTCCACTAAAGCATCGAGTGTACTTTGAGCCTGAAAATGATTATCAGTTTCTTTTATATTTATTGACAAAGAATCGCTCATAACTCCACATACTTTACTTGCAAAATCTAAATGTGTATTAACACCAGTACCTACAGCAGTACCACCAAGAGCTACTTCTGAAATTCCCAGAGATGACTGGTTGATTCTTTCAATAGATTTATTTATTTGGCCAACGAACCCTTCAAATGTCTGGCCAAGAGTTATTGGAGTTGCATCTTGTAAATGAGTCCTACCAGTTTTTACTACACTCATAAATTCAATTGATTTTTTACTCAATTCATTTCTCAAAATCTCTAATGAAGGAATTAATTGTGTTTTTATCCCCAATAAAGCAGATACATGTATAGCCGTGGGAATAACATCATTTGATGATTGCCCCATATTGACGTGATCATTAGGATGCACAGGAATTTTGCTTCCAATAGTACCTCCCAATATTTCAATAGCACGGTTGGATATTACTTCATTAGCATTCATATTAGTCGAAGTCCCAGAACCGGTTTGAAATATATCAACAACAAACTGACCATCAAATTTGCCATCTGAAACTTCTTGGGCAGCAGAGATTATCGAAGAAGCAATTTCTTCATTTATTAGACCTAATTCACAATTAACCTTTGCGGCTGCACCCTTAATAAGTGCAATTGCCTTTATAAAATTCCTAGGAAATCTCAGGGTGCTTATAGGGAAATTTTCTACTGCTCTCATTGTTTGAGCACCATAATATGCATCATGGGGCACATTAAACTCCCCCATGGAATCTTTTTCAATTCTAAACGACTTATTCGAACTCATCATAATCTCCTAAAACTGACATTTATAACCTTAATATCTGATATAAATTATTTTATTTATTGATTCTAATTTAAATAATAACTTAAATTCATCACTGACCCAAATTAAAATCAAAATCGAATATTGTTATATGTAGCATTTATCAACCTTCACCTGATAACATTTTATTGTTAAACATTTCGCAAAAATAAAATAATTTATTAAGAGTACAAATTGTAATGAGAACAATAGATTTTAGAAGCGACACACAAACTTTACCTAGCCCTAACATGCTAAAAGCAATACAAATAGCAAAACTAGGTGATGATGTCACACATGAAGATCCTACAGTAAATGACCTCGAAAAATTCGGAGCAGAATTGCTTGGCAAAGAATCTTCTGTGTTGGTATCAAGTGGTACCATGGGCAATCTAATTGGCGTCCTCATACATTGCAATAGAGGAGAAGAAGTGATTGCAGGAGCACTATCACATATCTGTAGAGGGGAAGCTGGAGGTATTTCTGTATTAGGTGGGGTAGCAATACAACCAATAAATACTGCTCCTGATGGTTCTTTGGCTATTGAAGATATCGAAGCTGCAATAAAACCAGATGACTATCACTTCCCAATTACTAAATTAATAAGTGTAGAAAATACACACAACGCGACTGGCGGAAAACCATTGACGGCATCTTACATGAATAAAGTACGATTATTAGCACAAAAACATAGCCTTAAAATACATGTTGATGGGGCAAGGCTATTTAATGCAGCGATAGCACTTGAGACTCCAGTTAAAGAATTGGTACAAGACGCCGAAACAGTATCAATCTGTCTTTCAAAAGGACTAAGTGCTCCGGTAGGATCACTTTTATGTGGGTCTGAAGAAGATATCGCAAAAGCTAGAAGAATAAGAAAAATGTTAGGTGGAGGTATGCGACAAGCAGGAATTATTGCCGCTGCTGGTAAAATTGCTTTAACTGAAATGGTAGAAAGACTAGCAGAAGACCATAGTAATGCCCGTAAATTAGCTTTAGGCCTAGCTGAAATAAATGGCATAGAAATTCAACCAGAAGAACTTCCAACAAATTTAGTGTTTTTCAAAGTTCCTGAAGGTCGTTCCAAAGAATTTGCAACTAAATTAGGGCAAAAAGGTATCAAAGTAGGGGAAAGAGAAGATTCGAGGTGGAGACTAGTAACCCATTACGGTATTACGTCCGACGATATTGATTATTCTCTGGAAGTTATTAATAACGTATTCAGTTAATTTTCTTCTACGATAACAAATCAAGGCCAACATAATGCGTATTCTCATATCAAATCCTAAGTTTAGGCTTGTGTGGATTTCATGGCTGCTAGGTACCTTAATTGGAAATGCAGTCCAAATGACTCAAAGTTGGCTTGCACTAGATTTAACCAACTCAGCTTTCTGGGTTGGCACACTAGCTGGATTCACTGGTATTGCATTCATAATATTCTGTACTTTTGGAGGAGTATTAGCTGATAAATTCAAGCGGCTGAAAATTTTATTATTTGGATACACCGCAGTATCTATACTCTTCTTTTTTATGGCGCTGTTAATTTCTTTAGAATTAATGTCAATTACCATTCTAATTATCCTTTCAATAGTGATGGCATCTTTAGAAGCACTAAAACTACCTTCATATCTATCTGTAATCGCCGATCTAGTTGATAAAAAATCATTACTAAATGCTAACGCTAGCAATTTTATAGCTATCGGTACTTCGGGTATAATAGGACCTGTAATCGCAGGGCAACTAATAAAGTATTTCGGTATGGACTATGTATATTACTTCGGATCTTTAGTTTATATCTTAATTAGCATCGCATTAGCCCATCTTGCATTTAATTACACCCCTCCAAAAGTGTCGAGCAAAGAAAGTGTGTTTGAAGCAATAAAGAACGGGGTTTTATATTTAAAAAACGAAAAATTGCTACGATTATTAATTGGAATGATGATTTTGAGCGAAACACTTGGTTGGACCCATATGCCTATGATTTCAGTTATAGCAAGGGATTTCCTTGGCATGAAATCACAAGGACTCGGAAATTTATTGGGATTTGGATTTGGCGGGATGTTAATCAGCACTAGCATAATCTCAATTACCGGCATAAAAATACGTCCTGACATATTCGCTACTATTGGTTTTATTATTTTTGCAACTTGTTTATCTGTTTTTGCAATTAACACACAGACTTGGCTAAGCTTTTTATTATTATCATGCGGTTATGGATTCTACGTTATATTTGAAACAGTGACTCATACAACTATCCAATCAACTGTCCCAAATGATATGAGAGGGAGAATCGTAAGCATACAAACTACCACATGGGGATTATCTGCATTCGGAGGATTTCCCTTAGGTATAATCTCAAACCAAATAGGCGCTAACTATGCCATAGCTTCAAGCAATGTTTTGTTAATTATTTCAGGCTTAATATTAGGTGTTATTGTCATAAAGTCAGGAAGATTAAAAAAATTGGCTATAGATGAATCAAAGAATTGATTTCAATTGAATTTGTCAGTTCCCCATAATTTCTCAAGCCATTTTTTCACTTGTGCTTCCGAACCTTGATCAGAAGGGTAATAAAATCCCTTAGTGGTTAATTCTTCAGGAAGATTTAGCATTTCAGCGAAATTATTTTCATAGTTATGTGAATATTTGTATCCTTTACCATAACCCATCTTTTTCATTACCGATGTAACAGCATTTCGTAAATGGAGAGGGACTGGCTTATTGCCAGTTTTATCCACCTCATTAATTGCAGCATCTATAGCCAATTTAGCACTATTGCTCTTTATTCTAGTAGCCAGAAAAATCGTAGCATGAGCCAACGGGTATTTACCTTCAGGCATGCCTACTAAACTAACTGCTTGTTGCACAGCTACAGCAACTGAAATAGCATATGGGTCAGCCAACCCTATATCTTCAGATGCTAAAATTACCAACCTACGAGCTATAAAGACTGGATCTTCTCCTCCTTGAATCATTCGTGCCAACCAATATATGGCAGCATCAGGGTCTGAGCCACGTATAGATTTTATGAATGCAGATATAATGTCGTAGTGCAGGTCCCTATCTTTGTCATAATAGTAGTCAGTTTTTGAAACAACATCTTTCACAACATCTAAAGTGATTATTTTTGTTTTTCCAGTGGACAATCCGCTAACATAAAAAGCCATTTCTAAAATGTTTAGAGTTGACCTCGCATCGCCATTAGATACCCCAACAAGAAAATCTAACGCATCGGGATGTATATCCACCGATTCTGACCCAAAACCTCTTTCTACATCATTAATTGCATTCATTATGACATTTTTAATATCAATTTCTGTCAAACTTTCTAATGTAAATATTCTTGCTCTAGACAAAAGTGGCGCGTTAATTTCAAAAGATGGGTTTTCCGTAGTAGCTCCAATCAAAACTACTGTCCCATCCTCTACCGAAGGTAAAATAACGTCTTGTTGAGCTTTATTAAATCTATGTACTTCGTCAATAAAAAGAACAGTTTTAACACTATATAAAGTAAATCTTTCATTTGCTTCGAAAATAGACCGTCGTAAATCAGAAACACCAGATTCAACAGCGCTTAACGAATCAAAATGATATTCAATCAACGATGATATTAATAAAGCTAAAGATGTCTTGCCTGTACCTGGTGGCCCCCAAAATATCATTGATTGTACTCTTCCTGACTGTATCATCCGCCTCAATGGACTATTTTTCCCAACCAATTTAGTTTGACCAACAAACTGATCGAAATTTCGTGGCCTCATTTTTGAAGCTAATGGCTCTCTATGCTGTTTGTTTTTTTGATTGCTGTGACTAAAGAGATCCATATAATTTATCCATGTTAAGCTGATTCAGTATATTAACTCAAAATTTTTGAAATTATCGATATTAAAACACCATCGTATTTAGGCAAAACTGTCCTTGGATCCAAAAGTACCATGTCATTTTCTATTCTGGTAATTACTGGGGGATTAGATTTTCTTAGCAAGTCAAAAATCATTTTTGACTTTTCCTCTCCTGGTATAGCCAATAACCACGTTGGCAAAGTCTCCCCAGGCATACTACCACCACCAATCGTAGAATACCCTTTGACAACTTTTAATGATTTCCCAATCGATTTTTGCAAATGTATACTACGCATCCTTAAGTCGGATTCTGTCTGACTAATCATTTTTAACACTGGTATTTGTTCTAAATGATTTTCTTGTATATAGTGCAAAAGAGTGGTAGTTAACCCTGCAAGATTAACCTTATCAATTCTAATTGCACGATATAGTGGATGGCGATTTAGTTTTTCAATTACGTCTTTTTTGCCAGCAATAATACCGCATTGCGGTCCTCCTAATAGCTTATCTCCCGAAAACATTGCTATCTCAACTCCGTTAATAATACTTTCTTTGGGAGTTGGTTCTGGAGGTAACCCAAATTGAGTGGTATCAACAAAGCATCCACTACCCAAGTCGTGTATCACCGGGATCCCTTTTTCAGCACCTATATTTACTAATTCGGTTATTGTAGGAGAATGAACAAATCCAGTTTGCTTAAAATTGCTGGCATGAACTACTAATATAGCACCAGTATTTTCAGACACCGCATTCAAATAATCTTTTGCATATGTTCTATTTGTAGTGCCAACTTCTACTATTTTGGCATTACTTAATTTCAATACGTCGGGAATCCTAAAGCCACCTCCTATTTCAACCGATTCACCCCTTGAAACAATTACTTCTTTATTGCTAGAAATCGCGGCCAAAGCCAATAACATAGCTGATGCATTATTATTTACTACTGTAGAAGCTTCTGATCCTGTCAATTGGTTAATTAATGTTGAAACAAAATTTTGCCTTGACCCTCTTTTACCGTGCGACAAATCATATTCTAAATTAGTGTAATCCCCAGCTGCCACACTCATTGAATTTATCGCGGAGGCACTCAGGGAAGATCTGCCTAAATTAGTATGTATCAAAACACCAGTTGCATTAACTACAGCCACAGGAGAATAATTCCATTTTTCCTCTGCCAAGTTTTTTGTATTAGATACAATTAATTGCAGTGATGGCTCTAATTTTTCTGCCAATACATCTTTTCTAATATCACTAACAATGTTTCTGACCAAATCAGAAACATTATTTAACGAATATCTATGAATTAATTCAACAATTTCGGGGTGTTCCAAAACCTTATTTATTGAAGGTATATCTCTGATTTTCTTTGCCATTGGTAAAAGTCCATTACAATTATAATTCCACTTGTGATGCTTAAAACGTCATTATAATACAAACGATTACTATCGATGCAATATTGACCGACTTTATATACGATTGTTAAAATTCGAGGATGCATTTACATTTCCAAAATATAATCAATACCGGATAATTTAATGTTTGCGATAGGCTTAACAGGTGGAATAGGCAGCGGTAAAACTGAAGCTTGTAAAATTTTATGCGAGCTAGGTGCTAAAACAATTAATGCTGATACGTTTGGGCATTATATTTATGAAAAAAACACCACAGCATGGGAAGAAATAGTCAAAGAATTTGGAAAAACCATTTTAGATAAAGAAGGTAATATAGCCAGGCCAAAACTTGCAAAGCTAGTTTTCTCTTCTAAAAACAGATTAGATAAATTGAACCGTATTTGTCATCCTAAAATTAAAAATCTTGTAATAAAAAAACTAAATCAATTTAGAGTAGATCAAGTGGAAGTAGTAGTAGTAGAAGCAGCAATATTGATAGAAGCGAATTGGAAAGATATTGTTGACGAAGTATGGTCAATTGAATCAAAAACATCTATTATTTTGGATAGAGTAAAAAAGAGAGATAAAATAAACCATCATGCCATACAAGCGAGGATGGATTCGCAAATAGATAATGAAACAAGATTAAAAAATTCGGACAGAATGATTACAAACAACGGTACAATACAGGAACTTAAAGACAATTTAACTGAAATTTGGGCAAAAAAATTTATCAACACCAATAAGGAATAATAGATGCCAACAAATACAAAAACGTTGTATCAAAACTACATCGTAGAAGAATTTAGGATTCAAAAAGAGCCATTTTACATACCTGTAAGTGACGAAATTGAAATATTTGAAGCAGCATATAAAAGTAAAATACCTATATTGTTTAAAGGCCCAACAGGAGTTGGGAAAACACGATTCGTAGAGTACATGTCATATAAATTAGGGGTAAACCTCACTAAAATAAACAAAACCAATAAAACAAAATCCAAAAACGATGATTCAACTGGCATCCCATTTATAACTATTGCTTGTCACGAAGACCTTACAGCTAGTGATTTAGTTGGTAGATACCTGTTAAAGGGTAACGAAACTGAATGGATAGACGGCCCTCTAACAAGAGCTGTAAAATCAGGTGGAATCTGCTATTTGGATGAAATAGTAGAGGCTAGGAAGGATACTACCGTATTAATACATCCTCTTACAGACCATAGACGAATCTTACCAATAGACAAGAAAGGTGAACTTCTAGAAGCTTCAGAAGGGTTTTTGTTAGTTCTGTCATACAATCCAGGCTACCAAAGTGCTTTGAAGGATTTAAAACATAGTACAAGACAACGTTTCGTGTCAATTGAATTTAACCCACCTCCCGTCGACATCGAAGCGGAAATAATTCACCATGAGTCCGGTTTAGATAAAGCAACTTCAATGCAATTAGCCAGACTTGGGGAAAAGATAAGAAATTTAAAAGATCAAGGACTGGCAGAAGGGGCAAGCGTTAGGTTATTAATTTACGCTGGTAAATTAATTTCTTCCGGGATAAATGCACGGAGAGCTTGTGAAGTTGCAATCAATTGGTCGACAACTGATGATTTAACTTTACAGCAAAGTATAAACGAAATAATATCAGCGCTTTTTCCTTGATTAAAATTTCGGATTGAAATTTGATAGAAACACTTAAAGTAAAACTTCAATCATATGCACCTGAAACTCAATCGAATTTAAGAGCTACTTTAATTCCAGCATCGGTAATCGTATTGATAACATATGCAAGTCCCACATACAAAATATTGCTTAATAAACGTACTAATAATGTACAGGATCATAAAGGAGAAATAAGTTTTCCTGGAGGTCGAAAAGACAATAGTGACGTAAATCTTCAATCAACAGCTTTAAGAGAATTTGAAGAAGAGATGGGAATTTCTCCTGATAATATCGATATAATTGGTAGATTAAGTGATGTAGCTACATCTACAAATTATTTAATCACCCCATATGTTGCGACAACAAATTCAAAACTCAATTTATCACCAAATCCAAAAGAGGTTGAATCAATTATTGAAATACCTATACACGAACTAAGTAAACATGAAAATGTGAGAACTGAAGTCAGAGTCAATAATCTTAAGCCAAACAAGTATAGCTGTTATGCATACCAAGGAAAATTTATATGGGGAGCAACAGCTAGGATACTGACAGAATTATTAACAATGATTGAACTTGAACTACATTAAAATAAGGTATACGTAATGCCCAAAAATATCGATATCGAACTAAAGTCATTCCCCATAGAGCTTACTAAAGCCTATTCTTCATCAAAAAAATCAATATCTAAAATTTTGAACCAAGATCAAATAGAAGAATGGACTAATATCGGTTTGAAAATCGCACATGTAAGAAAAGGGGTAAGAAGTTGGGAATTAGCAGTTAAATTTTATCAAGTAAGCCCCTCAGTATCGAAACTGATTCCTTACAACTATTTTTACGAATGGATGCAACAAGGATTACTAATATCAAATAAGTCAAAACCAATAGCAGATAGTTTTTTTTCTAATAGCCCAAAAACAGTCTCAATTCTAAGGTCAAGACACTTAGAAGAATGGGTGAAAATGGGTCTGGAATTATATACTGGAATTTGGAAATCTACCAACTTAGCAACTACTTTTTTCCAAACAGGAGATCAACTGCTACACAGTAGCAATATCACTAATTTAAAACACGCAATTTCCACTATAAAAAATCTTTCACTTCAATCATATGAAGCAGCTACAGAATGCATGAAATTGCTTCCTGAAATACTGGTACTTATCCCAGAAAAGAAAACCGATTATATAGAACTGCTCGATCTGGTAGTAAAAAACAATTGGCAGCATACTAAATCATTTATAGAGATTTCAATTCAATCTTTTGACAAAACTAACTCATCATCTCGAAACGAATTAATAAAGCTTCTATATTCAATAGTAGAATTTAAAAAAACAAATATAACTAATTGGCTCTCAACATATGCAGATTGCATAAAGGATATTGAAAGCAACTACCATGCTGACTTAATAAATTCTTCAAAATATATTCTAGACAAAACCACTCCTGAAATATTATTAGACTTCATCAAATCCGTACCATTTATATCTCAGCGATTATCGCCAAGCAAGGTAAATACATGGGTTGATGCTGGCCTAGAAATATATTTAGAAAACGAAATTGCAGGAGCGTCGTTTTTCCGAAAGGAATCCACAAAATCTATTGATTTAATTGACAAACTATCTTCAGTTGTTGATTTAGAACAGCAGAAAGACAAATTGGAATTATATTGTATAGCCTTAACAGGCAATCAAATCGACCTTTCATCAAGAAACGAGATAGATTCAAAAAACATTGGCTGGGCTTTTTCTGAATTTGCAACAACTGAAGGCGAAACAATATACCTACCTGCCCAATCAAACAAATATACTTCTAAAGACGACAACCATTCTTGGTACAAAGTAATAGCGACGCACCAAACGGGACACATAGAATTTGGCAGCTTCAAATTTTCATTTGAAACAAAACCAATCCATTTCGCTGATATACGTAATAAATTTCTGGAGGAACGTAACGCTAATCAGATAGGCAATAAAAATGACGAAAAACATTTCTTGACCGACATACAAAATTTTTTCAGTTTGTTCCCAAATAAAGAACTTGCCCTAGATATATTCACAGTGGTCGAAGGGGGGCGAATAGATAATATAGTCAAATATTACTATGCAGGCATCAAAAGAGAATATGAAAAAATACAACTTGAAAGTCTTGAATTGAGACCAGATTTAAAGAGTTTACCAATCAGAAAGATGCTGGTAGAAATACTGCTACAGTTCAGCATCACAAAAAAAAGAAAGCTAAGTATTCCTACTGAATATAAAAATGAAATCCTGCAAATTACCTCAATCGCAAAACAAGCGTTAAAACTAACATCTTTGGTAGAAGATACGTCAGAAGCAACTCTAAGAATATATTCGATTATTTCAAATTTAGATGATGAAGAAAAACCAGAAAACACATGGGAAAATATTGACCTAGAAAATGAGAGTGAGGAATTTAACTTAGAATCTTCATCTGATTCAAATCAAGATTATGAACATTTCAAGTTTGACACTTCAACTGAAAAAGAAGAATCATATGACCCCATAGACGGAACCGAATACAGAGGGGAATTCAAACCAGAATTAACTCAATTTTTTGAATCGATTCGAGAAAGCAATGGATCTAGTTCTGAAGAATCTCTGGAACAAGATAATACTAAAGAATTACTAGAACAAATGGTATCTGAAAGTGCTGAGATAGACCAAGATCAACAGATGCAATTAGATTCACAAACGGTTGAAAACATATTAAATGAAATGAACATTAAACAATCCAAATCAACAGAATATTCAGAAAGCCACCTGAGTCATATTGAAGAAGATGGAGGAGAGTTAACTTCTTCAGAACCTGAAACATTCATTTACCCAGAATGGGATTTTAGAGCAAAAGACTACAAACCAAATTGGTGCGTAATCAAACAAAAAACGATGGCAGAAGGAGATCCATCTTACTATTCAGACGTATTAAATGAATATTCATCGCTGATGTACCAAATCAGAAGGCAATTTGAATTAATGACACCTGAATTGTTTAAGAAAGAGAGAAAACTACAAGATGGAGAAGAACTAGACATTGATGAAGTGATAGAAGCGATGATAGACATGAAAACTGGAGCAAGTCCTAGTGAAAAACTCTATTGGCGTCGAAATAAAGTACAAAGAGAAGTAGCGGTAATTTTCCTATTAGATACAAGTGCATCTACTGCAGAAGCTATAGATGAAAGCACCAAATTTGGTGATTCACTGACCCCACCAACAGATACAGTAGAATATTTGAACTGGTTAAAGACAAAAAGAACCGATCAGACAAGATTAAATTACAAGAGAATAATCGACGTAGAAAAAGAATCAGTCGTTTTGTTAATCAACGCCCTTGAAGCAATTGGAGACATATACGGTATATATGGATTTTCGGGTTACGGCAGAGAAAACGTAGAATTCTATACAGTCAAAGATATTAATGAAAAATTATCAGACAGAGTTAAGAGTCGTATAGACAAAATATCGCCACTGCATGCTACTCGTATGGGACCCGCAATTAGACATGCTACAGCAAAACTTGCTGAACAAGAATCTAAAACAAAACTCTTATTTCTTATAAGTGACGGGAGGCCTCAAGATAGAGGCTACAGTAGGGAAGGGGTAGAAAAAGAATATGCAGTCAATGACACCAAAATGGCACTAGATGAAGCAAAGAGAAAAAATATTAACGCTTTTTGTCTAACAGTAGACAAATCAGGACATGATTATTTGCAAGAAATGTGCCAAGACCTAGGCTACGAAGTTTTAGAAAACGTACAAATGCTGCCCCAAAGATTACTCTACCTTTATAAAAAACTTACAATGTAATTTCTTATTTATTTTATGGAAATGATTTAGATGAAATTTGGCATAGACATTCCTAATTTTGAACCTTTCCACAATCTAGAAGTAATCAAACAGCTTGCTATTGAGGCAGAACATTATGAATGGGACGGTTTTTTTATTTGGGACCACATGTGGCTTGGAATGGACATTGCCTTTGTAGACCCATGGGTAGCCCTAACTGTAATAGCCACGGTAACAAAGTCAATTAGATTCGGAACAATGGTTACACCTATACCAAGGCGTAGACCATGGAAACTAGCACGAGAAACAGTTTCTATTGATGTTTTATCTAATGGAAGATTGATCTTAGGAGTAGGTTCAGGATGGCCTCCTGAGTTAGAATTTGCACCTTTTTCCGAAACTGTCGATAATGCGAAAAGAGGTGAAACATTAGATGAAGGACTGGACGTATTAACAGGTTTGTGGAAAGGCCAACCATTTTCTTATGAAGGACGTTATTTTAATATAAATGAAGTTACATTTAAGCCAACTCCTGTACAAACCCCTAGGATTCCAATATGGATTGGGGGGATGTGGCCTAACAAAAAACCATTTATACGCGCAAGCAAATGGGATGGAGTATTCCCCATAAGCAAATCAGAAAAACCAGTGTCTCCAAAAGAAATAATAGAAATTAAAAGTTTTATCTGTAGGCAATCACACCCGAAGCAACAATACGACATTGTCGCTGCAGGAATTTCAAATAAAAATACCAAGGAGCAAAATGTACTGTTAAAATCTTACAAAAAAGCAGGCGCAACTTGGTGGATTGAAAGCCTTGAACAATGCAAGACACCAGAAGACGCTTTACAAATCATTAAAAACGGTCCAGCTACTATATAAAAAAATATCACCACCAAACATCAACTCTCAATAGAACTTAGATTTAAGACCAATTGAAACGCCTAATTTCGTTGACCCAAGTAAACACCTTAGGTAAAATTATTTCTGCACAATTTCTCATATTCTATTTGCCCCAGTGGCGCAATGGTAGCGCAGCCGACTTGTAATCGGCAGGTTAGTGAGTTCGAATCTCCTCTGGGGCTTTCTAATCATTTATTGTTTCAGACAAAAGATTTTAAAAATGAATTGAATAAAAAGATTTAAGTGTAGATGAACATATGCTAAACTGTTTTGGTGCCAGAATTTGGAGGGATGGGTGAGCGGTTAATACCACCAGACTGTAAATCTGGCGCCCGGAAGGGCTACGTAGGTTCGAATCCTACTCCCTCCACCATTAACAGTATAGTGAAAATCTAATATACTAAATAAGGTAAATTAAGGAAATATAATAATAAAAAGATGCCCACATAGCTCAGTGGTAGAGCACGTTCTTGGTAAGAACGAGGTCAGCAGTTCGAGTCTGCTTGTGGGCTGAGAATACGGGAGTAAAAAATGGCAAAAGAAAAATTTGTAAGAGATAAACCTCATTTGAATGTTGGAACGATTGGTCACGTAGACCATGGTAAAACAACGTTAACAGCAGCTATAACGCGAACGCTGTCGCAAGCTGGATTAGCTGATTTCAGAGCTTTCGACACTATCGACAACGCACCTGAAGAAAAAGAAAGAGGCGTTACAATAGCCATACAGCACGTTGAATACAATACTGAAACGAGACACTACGCCCACGTAGACTGTCCCGGTCACGCAGACTATGTAAAAAACATGATTACCGGAGCAGCTCAAATGGACGGAGCAATCTTAGTTGTAAGTGCTCCAGATGGCCCTATGCCACAGACAAGGGAACACATACTTTTGGCTCGCCAAGTAGAAGTACCAGCTTTGGTAGTTGCTTTAAACAAAGTCGATGCAATGGATGATGAAGAGTTATTGGAGTTAGTAGAGCTTGAAGTAAGAGAGCTTTTGAACGAATATGACTTCCCGGGTGATGATATACCAATAGTTAGAGTAAGTGCTCTTAACGCATTGGAAGCAGAAGATACTTCTAGAGAATCTGAATGGGGTAAAGGCATTTGGGAATTAATGGATGCAGTAGATGAAAATATACCTGTGCCTGAAAGGCCTAAAGATCAGCCTTTCTTGATGCCAGTCGAAGATGTTTTCAGTATCAAAGGAAGAGGAACTGTTGTAACAGGTCGAGTTGAGCAAGGAGTTGTTAATACTGGTGATACGATAGAAATAGTAGGTATCAAAGAAACTACATCAACCGTTGTTACCGGAGTGGAAATGTTTCACAAAACCCTTGATGTGGGAGAGCCTGGTGATGCGGTTGGGGTGTTGCTGAGAGGAGTTGACAGAGAGGAAATTGAAAGAGGACAAGTACTTGCAAAACCAGGTAGTTTGACTCCGCATAACGAGGCACAAGCCCAAGTGTACGTGTTAACTAAAGATGAAGGTGGAAGACATACTCCTTTCTTTACAGGATACAAACCTCAGTTTTTCATAAGAACTACTGACGTTACTGGTGAAATTGCGCTTCCTGATGGAGTTGAAATGGTGATGCCAGGTGATAATATTGAAATGACAATAAAACTTCAAACTCCTGTAGCTCTAGACGATCAACTGCGATTTGCGATAAGAGAAGGCGGGAGAACCGTTGGTTCCGGAGTGATTACTAAAGTCACGAACTAAAATTAGTTCAAAAAGTTAAAATACTATGCCAAAACGTGGAGAAAATCGAATAACCGTAAACTTAGGGTGTGAAGAATGTAAGGAACGAACTTACCACACCACTAAGAACAGAAGGAATGACCCGGATAGAATAGAAATTAAAAAATTCTGCCCGAGGTGCAAACGGCATGTTGCACATCGCGAAATCAGGTAGGCAAGTGTTCTAAACATGTCTAGTAAACCAACAGCCAATACCACTGAAAGCCGACGCAAAGGTACCGCTTTTTTCAGCGATTCTTTTAATGAATTACGTCGGGTGACTTGGCCTTCTCGTGAAGAGACGGTCAGGCTCTCGATTATGGTCATAGTAGTAGCAGCAATAATAGGAACATTCTTAGGTTTGTTCGACCTTCTGTTTGCAAGGTTATTTGATGTAATTCTAGGAACATAACAATGACTACAGATCAACAATCTAACGTCGGAGAATATTACATTGTCCATACCTACTCTGGACACGAGGAACGTGTGAAGAGAAACATCGAACTAAGAATAAAATCGATGGATATGGAAAGTAAGATATTTGATGTAATTGTCCCAACTGAAGAAGAAATTCAAATAAAAGATGGAAAAAGAAAATCCGTACAGAAAAGGATATTTCCTGGATATATTATCGTACATATGGAAATGACCGATGAAAGTTGGAACTTAGTAAGAAATACTGATGGGGTAACTGGATTTATTTCAGCTGAAGAAGATGGTGAAACAAGATCCAAACCAGTGACTTTAAATCCAGAAGAAGTACAATCAATAATGAATCAGGTTGCATCCGGTCAGCCAAGAGTTAAATTAGGTGTTGATATAGGACAAACCGTTAAAATTAAAGAAGGTCCTTTTGTAGACTTTTTGGGTACCGTTGATGAAATATATCCAGAAAGGGCCAAAGTTAAGGTGTTAGTGTCATTTTTTGGTCGAGAAACCCCTGTAGAATTAGATTTCGTCCAAATCGACAAAGTAGAAGAAATGTAAACAAACCTTGTTTAAGGTTTCTAAACAGTGTTTTAGGAGAAATTAGTGCCGAAAAAAGTTAGAGCTATAATACGATTGCAAATCGAGGCTGGAAAAGCAAATCCAGCTCCACCTGTAGGACCTGCACTAGGTCAACACGGAGTAAATATCATGGGATTCGTAAAAGAATACAATGAGCGTACTTCATCTCAAGCAGGTAACGTAATACCGGTAATCCTAACGGTGTACGAAGATAGATCATTTAGTTTTGAATTAAAAACACCGCCAGCATCAGCTCTACTAAAAAAAGCTGCTGGAATAGAAAAAGGTAGTGGAGTACCAAATCTTGAAAAAGTAGGCACTGTATCTTCCTCTAAAGTAAAAGAAATAGCAGAAACAAAAATGAAAGACTTAAACGCAGCTGATATTGAAGGAGCTATGAAAATAGTTGAAGGTACTGCTCGTAGCATGGGAATAGAAATAGAAAATTAAATAAGATTTTCTTCTACAATAACAAAACAATAATAATGGTGAGATTGATGAGTAAAAGAAGCAAGCGATATACAGATTTAGAATCTGCAATAGATAAAGACAAAGAGTATTACCCTGAAGAAGCTGTCGAAATTGTTAAAAAATCTGCAAACACAAAATTCGATGAAACAGTAGAATTACACATCAGGACAAATGCTGACCCTAGACATGCTGATCAGAACGTTAGAGGAGTTACTGTTTTACCACATGGAATAGGGAAGCAAGTAAGAGTTTTAGTTTTCGCTCAAGGTGAAGCTGCTTCAATAGCAGAAGAATCTGGTGCAGATTTCGTTGGCAATGACGAATTGATTGCCAAAGTTGACAAAGGATGGACAGATTTTGAAGTTTCAATATCGACTCCGGACATGATGAGCAAAGTAGGTAAATTAGGAAAAGTGTTAGGAAGAAAGGGGTTAATGCCAAATCCTAGGACAGGCACTGTTGTCAACCAAGATAACATAGCTAAATCAATAGAAGAAGCTAAAAAGGGCAGGGTAGAGTTCAAACTTGATAGAACTTCTTTAATCCATGTACCCATTGGAAAAGCTAGTTTTAGTGAAAACCAATTAGTAGAAAACCTAAATTCATTAGTAGGTGAGGTCGTAAAGTCAAAACCCAGTGGCATTAAAGGTCAATTTATTAAAACTATGTACCTAACTACTACTATGGGTCCGAGCCTGAAGCTTGATATAGCTAATACCACTAGCCAAAATCAGACATAAGCTGATATAATTATTACAATTTAATAAAGTTGCCGAAGACAGTAGGTTCCTAACGGATTAAATTGCCTGCCAAGGTTACCATAAACTATTTAAAGTGAAGTTATCCGTGTCTTAGGCGCGGATTTTTTTATTAAGGTGCTAAAATGCCAACGCAAGAAAAAATAGACAAAGTTGCTGAATTAAAAGAAGTTTTGAATAGCGCAACTTGCCTTATTTCCACAAATTATTCGAAAATGACAGGAAATATGGCAGTACAACTTAGAAATAAACTAAGAGAACAAGAAATCAAATTTGTTGTTGTAAAAAATCGATTAGCCTACATAGCAGCAGATGAGATAGGTAAACCGGAAATCAAAGAAATTACCAAAGGTCCATCTGGAATTGTTGTTTCATCTGGTGATCCAGTTAATGCCGCTAAAGCAGTACATGATTTTATTGAATCTGAGAATACTACTGTTTCCATTACCGGAGGTATACTAGACGGTAAAATATTGACTCCCGAAGAAGTAGTTTCATTAGCAAAATTACCTGGAAGAAATGAGTTGATTGCACAATTACTAGGTCAATTGCAAAATCCTGCAGTAGGATTTGTAAGAGTTATCAATGCACCAATAACAGGATTGGTCACCGTATTACAACGTAGAATCGAATCACTTGAACAAAATAGTGCTTAGGCCGTTTTAGGGCTTAAATTAAAGGAGATTAGTCGTGAATAAAGAAGAGATTGTAGAAGCAATTAAAAACATGTCTGTACTTGAAGTATCAGAATTAGTTAAAGAGCTTGAAGATGTATTTGGAGTTAGTGCAGCTGCTCCAGCGGTTGCAGTAGCAGCAGCTCCAGGCGCTGATGCCGATGCAGGAGGTAAATCTTCAGAAGAGCAAAGCGAATTTAAAGTAAACCTAACCGATGTAGGAGCTAACAAAATCAATGTCATTAAAGCAGTTAGAGAATTAACTACTTTAGGCTTGAAAGAAGCTAAAGAATTGGTAGAAAGTGCTCCTGCGGTAGTAAAAGAAGGTATAGGAAAAGAAGAAGCTGATACTGCTAAAGAGAAGCTTGAGGGTGCTGGAGCTAAAGTCGAAGTAAGTTAATAGCCTTATTTTTATTTTATGTACGCAATTGTCTGAGGCCCTTCAGGTAAAACACATATTTTAGGAGTTTCTCCTAAATCGTGAATTATTTGCTGTATAGTGTCGTCTATATCTCTTACAGGATTAAACCCTGCAGTTTTGACATCTTGTTCACTTAAATAGTCAGAGTATAAATATACTTTCGATTTTAACAATATCTGGGTTTGTATTTGCACTTGCCACTGGTCCTGGGTAACCATATCGTTATTGACAATAGATTCTAATATCTCTTTTGCACTATTACTAGACGTCAATAAATCTTTATATTTCCCATGGTCAGGAAAACCATCTCTGCACTCGGAAGCACATAAAATAACTCCACCGTGTTTCAAGATTTTGAAAGCAGCTGAAATACCTTTGATAGTTTGGTATAAATTTAAATCCAGAGGATATCCACTATTGGTAGTAATGACCAAGTCAAATTTATTCGAAACTTCCTGCATTGAAATAGATTTAGCTTTCTCAACCTGTATCTTATGAACGTCAAAAAGATTACCGGAGCAAACGCTAGTAATCTTATTGTCAAAATCAGTCGTTACGTCAATACTAAAATCAACTCCTGTCTTTAAAACTATTTCTCTAATTGCCTCCTGGATGATGTTGGACTCAATTAATCCCCAACTTGAATTTTCATCTCCAATCATTTCAGCATTGTGTAGAGCATATATGGTTTCTTTACCTGCTAACCCAGGAGCAACCATTTTAGGGCCTCCACTAAAACCAGCAAAAAAATGCGGTTCTACACAACCAATAGTTATACGGAAATTACTATTCATCCAGATTTTATTTAACCATATTGGTATACCATTATTAGTATTGCCACAATAGGTTAATTTACCTTTATCAAAACAATCGTGATTTACAACTGAATAATTATCTAAAATCTTTGGTCCAAGCATTTTCTTGATTTCTGACGATGTAGTAGCTCTGTGAGTACCTGTAGCTATAATTATCGTAACGTTACTATTTTCAATATGATTTAATTCTCTCAATAATGCAGATAAAACCACAGCAGATGGCATCGGACGAGTAACGTCACAAATTGAAATTGCTACCTTGTCATTTTGGCCAATAATATCCTTTAAATTACCAGAGTTTACAGGATTTAATATACTGTGTCTTACTTCATTCTCAGGATCTGCATATGGAGGAGGGTAATTAGGTAATATAACATTAGAGTAATCTGGTACTTTTATTTGTAACCTAGATTCTCCATAAGCTATATCAACAGTTTTCATAATAGTTTATTGTAATTTTCAATTATACGAAATTAAGTTTCATTCTCTTATGATTTTCATATGTATTAATGTGCTATCAAGGTTTCTACCAAATGAGCTGCATCCATCAAATCCGGTATTGAGACATACTCTTGCTTGGTATGCATACCGTGATCCGCCATACCAACTACAACTGCATCTATACCCAATTTTCTATATACATTACCATCTGTACCTCCACCAGAACGTTGCATTGTTGGCTTTAAACCTAACGATAAAAGCCCAGATTTAATTCTCCGCAAAGTGGAAGATCCATCATCTATTTTATAAGTGTGAAAATCAGTGGTTATCTTCTCAAGCAATTTTGCTTTAGGATAAGCATTTCGAACTTCATTTATAGTATGAATCAGTTGCATATTAACACTATCTAATGTTTCTAAATTCATACTGCGAAATTCACCCTGTAAATTAACTGTCTCAGCAACAGCATTTCGAACTTGACCACCTTCAATCAGTCCTAAATTAAAAGTAGTTTCTTCATCTAATCTACCTTGTGGTAACTTGTTAATTAATTCAGCGGCTATTTTTATAGCTGACAATCCTTTTTCTGGCTCAACACCAGCATGAGCTGACTGTCCTGTAATTTCAATATCAAATCCAATATAGGTAGGACTAGATGAAGTAATCTGACTAACCGGACCTTCACCATCAAATACAACTGCTTCCTTTGATTGAATCAGTGAAAAATCTAAATTATTTGCGCCTATTAAACCCGTCTCTTCTTCACGAGTTAATACAACTTCGATTGGTATATGTTTAACTTTATCCTGATTTAAAGAATCTAAAGCTTCAAGTATTGCTGTTAATCCAGCTTTACAATCCCCTCCTAATATTGTCGTACCATCAGACTCAATTCTATCTAAGTTAACCCTAGGTGCGATACTACGACCGGGTTCAACCGTATCCATATGAGCTGATAACATCAAAGGATTATCTCCTTCAGATCTAGCTATTACATTTCCATAATCATCTTTAGTTACATTCAACCCAAGCATTTTTAAGCGATTACTCAAATACTCTGATATATCATGCTCTTCCCCTGAAGGACTATCTATTTTAACAAGATTACAAAATGTCTCTATCAACCGTTCCCTATCTATCATTTATATTCTCCAATACAAAATTTTTATGTCCACAAAATATTGATTTTCAATTCGTCTTAACCGAACTAGTCAAAGCTCCATCAACCACTAGAGTCGTACCCGTAATATATTTGGATTCATCTGAGGCAAGAAATAGAGCTGCGTGGGCTACATCCCAAGATTCTCCTTGTTTACCTGTTGGACACATTGCATCTCTCAAGTTAATCATTTCTTGTATATCACCACCCCAAGCCTCAGTCAACGCGGCTTTAACAAATGGAGTGTTCATCATACCTGGCAAAACACAATTAGCCCTAATACCATTACTAGCGTACTCAACCGCAATTTCCCGCGTTAATGCTATCATACCTGCTTTCGATGCTCCATATGGCCCTGATAATGCCGGAAGCGTTCTAATACCATTTATAGAAGAGATGTTTACAATAGATCCAGAGCCTTGTTTCTGCATATAAGGTAGAGTGAATTTACACATTAAAAAAACACTTTTTAAATTTACAGATAATGTCTTGTCCCAATCATCTTCACTAATTTCTTGTATGCCACCAGGTATTTCTATACCAACATTATTATGCAATATATCAACCCTTCCATACTGTTCAATAGTTTTCGAAACTAGATTTTCACACTCTTTAGAATTGCTTACATCAGCCTGTACAACGATACAATCCCCACCTTCTTTTTCGATTAAATTTCTTGTCTCTTCTGCCGACTCAAGATTTAGGTCAGAAACAACAACATTAGCACCTTCTCTTGCATAAACTAGCGCAGCTGCTTTTCCGTTGCCTATCCCGTTTCCTACCGAACCAGATCCTGTTACTATTGCAATTTTTCCATCGACCCTAGTTCCCATGGCATAAACCTCTCTTTTTTTGTATAAGATTTTTGTTTATTTTATATCTAAATCAGAATCAATAAACATTGTGTATTGTTGTAATTTAGGCTTATTATTATCCTCTTTTAATACGTACTCAATAGACTTTAAACCTTTAACTGAAACTGGCAATATCATAACTCTAACAAAAGAGGTAGCTACAGTTTTAGAAGACGAAGCATAAACATGCTGCGGGCCAGTTTCAAACCATGCCTCATTCGGTAAAATATTTGATGTTTCACCATTAACAGTTACATCTAAAGAACCTGATAACAAATATCGTATTCCTGGGCCTTTATGAGTATGAGTATACGCAATACCACCCAAAGGAAAAGCAACCTTGTCACACCTCATTAAATACTTATAATCCCCCAGAGTATCCAAATTTATTTCAGCTTCCAATTTATTTGTAACTTCACTATAAATTTCGTATGGGGGGTTATTATGGGTATATGAATCATTAAACAATTCCCAAATAAGAACTACACTTTTTATCCCGCCAAAAATAATCTCCAAAGGCTTTTCGGAATAAATTGCTGAATTATGATTCAATTTAATATCAGAAGTTACTTCACGTATTACGGCAGTTCCTTCTGAAACAAATACTATCCTAAACCCATCACCATTGAATTGAATATTTTTGGAGCCTATATTGAGGTTACATTCGCTTAAACGAAGTCTATACGCCATTATCTAAACAACTCTTCTATCTTAAATAATCTTCTAACAAAGCCATCAAGACCTTGTTTTTTTCCATTCTTCATATTCTTTTAAGGCTTCTTCATTCATTGGGTAGTATTTCTCTATCTGTCCAGTTTCTTGCAATTTTATACGCTCGAAAACTTCGCCTGATTCACGCCGATCACAATATTCAAGAACTTCTTTCGCTACCTTAGGTGGTACCACTACGACCCCATCATCATCACCAACTATAATATCTCCTGGCAACACTAAAACACCACCACATCCAATAGGCACATTATAATCCCAAGGATATAACTCATAATGACTTGCATTATGAGGAGTAACTCCTTTCAAAAATAATGGTAGACCAATATTTTTTGCATCTGGGTAATCTCTAACGCATCCGTCCACAACCAAACCTTGAACATTCTTGGCATGCAAACCAGTCATTAACATTTCACCTAAACAGCCAGTCTCTAAATTACCACGTGCATCAACAACCAATATATCTCCATCGTTGACTTCAATAGTTGCAGACCATAAAGCAGAAGTGGATTCTTGTTCCTCTTCGGTCTGGCCCGGTTCTATATCTTCTCTTTTTGGCAAAAACTGTAAAGTGACAGCAGTCCCAACAGCTTTTTTACCAGAAGTGAATGCTACAGGACCAACCATAAAAGCTCTTCGTATACCACATACTTCTCTTAAAGCAGAACTAATAGTAGCGGTGCCGAATTCCTTGAATTGTTCAACAATCTCTCTACTTGGCTTTTTTATTTTTTTATTTTCTTGCTGAATATGCTTCATATTAAAATACTCCTAAAATATTGGTATCAAATCATCTCAATCAACATAGTATATTAATCTAAGAAATTTATAAACTTCTTTTAAATGTCGTGATAAAAAGCTGCTCCAATCATGCCTGGTCCCGCATAAGCTCCTATTATAGGCGATACATTAGTCAAAAATAATTCTTTATATTGTGTTTTTGACTTAATCAATTCTATAAGTTTAACAGCTTTATCTTCTGCATCGGCATGCATTACAGATATACAAACATCACTTGTAAAAGATTTATCTGATATATATTTGATAAATCTTTCATTAACTTTTTTCGAAGTTCTAGGTCTGGCCAAAACATTTATTTCCCCTTTATTCAACTCAAAAACAGGTTTAATTCTAAGTATATTAGCACCCAAATAAGCCAATTTTGGTATTCTTCCACTTTTCCATGCATAATGAAGATTATCTATAGATCCAATCATTGTAGTATTCTCTACTATGGATTCTAAGCAATTTAAGGATTTTGCCATGGTAAACCCTTTCTCAATATTTCTGCATAATTGCAAAAGTATTAAACCCTCAGCTGCTGCTGCAGTTTTGGAGTCAACAACCTTTATATCAACCTCACCAAATGCATCCATAGCTTCCTTTGCTGCTATAGAAGCTGAATTATAAGAACCACTTAAATCTGATGAAACTGTCATACATATTATTTGATCTACTGACTTGGATACAATTTCCCTGAACACAGATAAATACGCATTTGGAGAAGGTGGAGATGTCTGTACCCGAAGAGATCGTTCCTTCATCAGACTATAAAATTCACCAAGAGAATTTCCATCCTTATCAAAAAATTCAGTTCCATCAACTATAACGTTCATCGGAACCAAGTATAAAAAATCAAATGCATTACTTGAAATAGGCAAAGAAGCTGAACTATCAGCAACGACAGCTATACGGGAACTATTTTTCATTTACTTCAAACATATACTTCAGAAATTTACTTACCAAAGCTAGACTAATACTCAGCACTAGACATTTTTACGAATTATTGCAATATAATCGCACACTCAAGTTTAGAAATTAAACCTAATTTCTTCTTTGATTAGTGAATATGCTGTTGTACACTTATTCTATATCCTTTGGAGTTTATGTTAACAATGTCAAAGGACATTTCTCTACTGGGATCCTAACTTATTGAAATATATTCTATGCTTAAATCAAATTACTTAAATACTATTTCTTCTATTTTCGCAAAACGCAGTTTCACAAAAATTGAAACGCCAATAATTGAAAATAGTGATATATATCTCAGAAAATTGGGGCCTGAGCTAGCAGGACAACTATATAGCTTTGTGGATCCTGACGGAAATAATGTGACTTTACGTCCAGAATTCACTTCATCAGTAATACGTCAATTTATTGAAAATAAACCAACTTCTACTCCAACTCGTTACTCGTACGAAGGACCCATATTCAGACATAATATAACCGGTAACGAAAAAACCCAAGCAGGTGTAGAAATAATCGGCGGAAAAGATACAGATTATGAAGTCATATCAACAGCGGTAGAAGGTTTGGAAGGTTTAAATTTTAAAAATATAAATTTAAAAATAGGACATATAGGAATTCTATCTTCTATACTTGACCAATTTGAATTTTCAGATATTTTAAAATTGTTACTAGTACAAAACATACAAGACATAAAAGACGGTACATTCGACCAGAATTCTTTTTACGAAGAAATGAGTAATGGACAGGAAAAATCCGAAATAAACAACGAAAACACTAACGTACTAAACGAATTGATTGAGAAAGTTATGATCAATTATGTCAGCGGTGCTACAGGAAGACGCACCCAACATGAAATAATATTGAGCTTAATGCAAAAATGGTCAGACCTAGACAACAAAAAATCATTTATCGAAGCTTTGGATAAACTTCAAGCTGTATCAAACATATCTGGTAATCCTAGAGAAGTAATAACCTCCCTTAAAAAAGTCCTAATAGATTTACCCCAACCTGATGATACTATAGCATCTCTAGAAACGACCCTAAACCAACTACTAAATAATATCAAAAAAGATATAAATATAGAGGTAGATTTGGGTTACGTTCGAGGTATTTCATATTATACAGGTATTATATTCGATTTCAGTATTGAAGGTACATCCGTATGTGGTGGAGGGAGATACGACGAACTAGTGCAAATTCTAGGAGGTCCCTCTACACCTGCAGTAGGATTTGCATATGATATTGAATCTATCTTAAATCTTAAAGAATAATGAGACGGGTTGATTAAATTATGAATATACCAGGAAAAACAGAGAATTTACGAATAGCTGTACCAAGCGAAGGTGCTCTATATGACTCAACTATGTCTTTTTTGAAATCATCTGGTCTTGAGATACGAAGATTGAACGCAAGGAGTTATGAAGCGTCTATAAGCGCAATACCCGATGCAATTGTACATTTCCAAAGAAGTGGAGACATACCTCAAAAAATTGAAGAAGCAAGCGCCGATATTGGAATAGTTGGTTACGACCGGTACTTAGAAACCAAAAAAAATCCTGGAAGTTCATCCGTAATCATAAATAACCTAGGTTTTGGTCACGCACAATTAGTACTCGGGTTACCAGATACGTGGGTTGACATAGCTGATATCAAAGATTTAGCAAATTTGGCGCTCGAATTCAAAAACAAAGGAAAATCTATAAAAATAGCCACAAAATATCCAGTTTTGGTGGAAAAACATCTGACAAAAAATTCTGTTTTCCACTTCGAATTGGTTCAATCAAGTGGAGCTCTTGAAGCTGCTCCATCAATGGGGTACGCAGATATAATTGCCGATATCTCTTCAACAGGAACTACTATGCGGGAAAATCGTCTTAAAACGATATCTGGTGGAGCGGTAATCAAATCTCAAGCTTGTGTAATAGCAAACCGAGAAATGATAGTAACGGAAGATGTTAAATTGAATCAATGCATATCGTTTCTTGAAAGGATAGAAGCTCATTTAAGGAGCAACAAATACTGTACGCTAACAGCAAATATGACAGGAGAAAATCCCGAGCAAATTGCATCTATAATATCTAAGGGGAACGTAAAAGATGGGCTAAAAGGCCCTACTATTTCCAAAGTATATAATACTATGTCGTCAGACCTATATGCTGTGACAATGATTATAAGTAAAGAAAATTTGATCGAAGCTGTGTCTTCAATGCGAAAAATAGGTGCACAAACTATAAGCGTGCATAAATTGGACTATTTATTTAATCAGGAAAGTGATTCCATAAAAACATTATTGGAAAAAAGTGAGACTTAAAAGTTTTGCCAAACCTACCAACGCACCTATTCATTGCTCAAGCAGCATTAAATCAAATAACCGATGATTCAATACGAAAACACGAATCATTTTACCTACTAGGCTCTACTGCACCGGATATCAAGGCTTTGTCTAAAACCCCTCGAGAACAATCCCATTTTGTTAAATTAAATTCATTCCAACATATCGGAGAGGGTTATAAATCCCTACTAGAACAAAACCCATACATTAAATCTGTTTCAGGTATACACAAAGCTTTTTGGTCCGGATATATTTCTCATTTAGTATTAGATGAAACGTGGATTGTAAATATGTACAGAAATAAATTTGCTTATAGCATAGATGAAACAAATCATGATTATTTGCAAATAATGGATAGAGCAACACAACTACATTTAGATAAAATCGCCTATGCCCATAGTCAAAACTGGATTAAACTTTTAAACGAAATTGAATGTGAAATAGAAATACCATTCATACAGAACGCCAACCTAATAGATTGGCGTGAATTCCTAACTTCCCATATTGATATTGGATTCAACTGGGAAAGAATCAACTTTATGGCCAAAAGGATTGCAGGTGGTAATAAAACGCACCGTGCAGTACACTACGCAGATAATTTCGTCAAAAACATGCCTGATAGTATAAATGAAATATATAAATATGTTCCTGAATACCAAATGCGATGGTTTTTACATCTCGGTAAACAAACGGTAGTAAAGGCACTAAACCAATACCTAAAATGAAAATTATTAAGGGATTATCACAATCAAACCTGTTTTTGGATACAATTAGAAATTCTATTGATACCAAAGCATCCGACCATAGTACTAAAAATACTCTTTCACTTTCTGATTCTATTCTCAAGCTAATGAATAAAATCAAATCAGAGGGAGATGCTGCGATTAAAGAAATCACACTCAAACTCGATAATGTCAAATTAGACAAAATAGAAGTAGATTCAAAGAAAATCACTGATGCTTTTGATAAAACCGATAAGAACCTAATCGATTCACTAATAGCAGCATCAAAAAGAATTACAAATTATCATACTAAAACCCTTCCCAAAACATGGACGGATGAACAAGAAGGATACGGTCAAGTTATTAACGCCGTAGATAGCGTTGGTATATATATTCCCAAAAATCTTATTTCAACAGTGTTAATGACAGTGATACCAGCAAAAATAGCAGGAGTTAAGAACATATATGTATGTACGCCCGGTGAAACCTCGGGGGCGCCATCAGATAAAATCTTAGCAGCATGTAAAATATCTCAGGTTGATAAAGTTTTTACAATCTCGGGAGCTCAAGCAATTGCAGCTTTGGCTTACGGAACAGAAACAGTACCTAAAGTAAATTTAATCTGTGGTCCTGGAAGTATATATACAACAATAGCAAAAAAGCTCGTATATGGAGAAGTTGGCATTGATGGATTGTATGGTCCAACAGAGACATTAATAATCGCTGATGAAAAAGCAAATCCAATATTATGTGCAGCTGATTTAGTAGCTCAAGCTGAACATGATAAACTTGCAATACCGATTTGTGTTACAACTTCAATGAGGTTAGCCGAATTAATAAGTCAGCAAGCAATAACCAGAGCGAAAAATATTGATAGACATGAAATAGCACATTACTCAATAACACACCGTGGTGCTATTTTAGTTGTTGAGAATCTTGATGAAGCATTCGAGTTAGCAAATAAATTTGCTCCTGAACATATAAGTTTAATGGTAAATAAACCTAATCAACATATAAATAAAATTAAAAATGCTGGTGCAATATTTATAGGTGAACACTCGCACGAAGTAATGGGAGATTACGTAGCGGGCCCTAGTCACGTAATGCCGACATCTGGAACGGCTAAATTCAATTCCGGTTTAAACGTAAATACATTTTTGAAATTTTCTCCTGTAGTTAAAATCGATAAAGCAAAATCACAAATATTATCTACAATAGCTGCTGAAATAGCGAAAGCGGAAGGTTTAAGCGGACATGCTGAAGCAGCAGAAATACGTAATGAAATAAACTTCTAATATTAGGCAAAATTCATTCATGAAAAAAAATGACATCAACAAATTTGTTTTAAAACACATTCAACAAATTAAACCATTTGACCCCGCAGAGCCATTGGATTCAATGGCAGCAAAAGTTGGAGTAGAACCAGAAAAAATAATAAGGCTCAATGCTAATGAAAATCCATATGGGCCATCTCCCATGGTTAACGAAACAATTAAAAGCCTGCAAGCTAATATTTATCCTGACCCAGAACAAAACGCTATACGTACAGAATTATCTAAATTCACTAAAATGCCCAAAGAAACAATTCTATGTGGAGCTGGAAGCGATGAACTAATTGATTTACTATTTAGATTATTCTGCACACCAAACAATAATGTTATTGAATGCGACCCTACCTTTGGAATGTACAGTTTTTGCGCAAGAATAACAGGGACATCAATAATATCGGTTCCAAGAGATGATAATTTTGAATTAGATATAAATGCTGTAAAATCTGCTATTACTCCTGAAACAAGAATTATCTTTATAAACTCGCCTAATAATCCAACAGGTAACCTCGCTCAACAAAAAGATATCGAAATCTTATTAGAAACTGGACTTATTGTAGTTATAGACGAAGCTTACTATGAGTTTACTGATAAATCTTTCGCTCCACTAGTTCTGACGCACAATAATCTCATTGTTTTAAGAACGATGAGTAAATGGGCTGGATTAGCAGGATTGAGGATAGGCTATGGTTTTTTTAATCAGGATCTTGTTGAACAACTTTTGAAAATAAAACAACCTTATAACGTCAATTCCGCAGCTGAATTAGCATTAATGGCTTCTCTAAAAGATGTTGATTACTTAATGAACAATGTTAAGTTAATTGTAAAAGAAAGAAGTAGATTATATTCTGCGTTACAAGAGTTTGGTTCATATATAAAACCCTTACCTTCGGAAGGCAACTATATATTATGCGAATCTTTAAAAGTACCATCATCGAAAGTAGTACAAGGTTTGGTAGGGAAAGCAATTTTCGTTAGACAATTTAGTCATCCCAAATTAAATAATTATTTTAGGATTTCAATTGGTAAACCTCACCACACCGACGCAATAATATCCGCTCTCAAAGAAATCTTATAAAGTTTTTAGGAGAACATATAATGGTAGCTAGAACATCTAAAATAGTAAGAGAAACAGGTGAAACTAAAATTTCACTCGAACTGAATTTGGACGGTGACGGTTCTAATACCATTACGACTGGAAGCGGGATGTTTGATCACCTAATTGCTCAAATTTCACGTCACGGTTTAATCGATATTAAACTAGATGTTTCAGGTGACACTGAAGTAGGATGGCACCACACAATCGAAGATACGGCGATAGTTTTAGGAAGAGGAATTAATGAAGCCATTGGGGAAGGGAAGGGGATAGTAAGAATGGGACATTCTTTTGTACCATTAGATGAATGTTTAGCATTAGTAGCAATTGATTTCTCTGGAAGAGGGTACTCCGTAATAAAAAGTACCATTACATCAACAGATTTAGGCCAGCTATCAGGGGGATTAATAGAACATTTTCTAGAAACGCTAGCGAGAGAAGGGAAATTCAACATGCATATTACAATGCTTGCAGGGTCAAATAACCATCATAAGGCTGAATCAATATTTAAAGGACTAGCTCGTGCAATCAGACAAGCGGCTTCAATAGACCCTAGGTCGAAGCAGGAGCCCACTAGCACTAAAGGAACTATCTCTTAAACAAAGGTTTTAAGCATCCTTTTCAATTAACTCAAAACGGTACATTTCTATAACAGGATTGCTAAGCAATTTATCACACATTTCGTTTACTTTATCTTCGGCAGATTTTTTTGTTTTAGATTCAACAGCTAATTCTATGTATTTCCCTACTCGCACATCTGTAACTTCTTTGAATCCCATATCAATCAACCCTTGTTTAACTGTACTACCCTGAGGGTCATTAACAGCCGGTTTAAGCGAAACAAATATCCTTGCTGTGTAAAGCATTATCTCTCCTAATAAAAATCCTATCTCATGTTAGGTGCATTCCATTCCGGAGCATTTCTAGAATTAACGTGGGTTTCAATAAACAATTCTATTCTCTCTTTATCAAATACATCAAACACATCCAAATATTCCCAAGCAGTCAAAGCAATCTTATTGTCCATGTTTGGATATGGCGATAGTAAAACTTTTTGCTTTGTACCAACTACTTCAGACAAAGATTCGATTAAATCCGAACAACCATCTGGGCAATTATAATGAATTCCAACTCCTCCATGCTCCAAATTGTGAACTAAAACTTCATCTGAAATAGGCGTATTGTAAACTCGCCACGCTACAGGTGCTTGTTTTTCAGGTATATCTAAGTTAATTCCAGAGTAATGATATCCAGAAGTAGCTGGTTTACTAGTATACTCATCAGGTAAAGTTTCTCCAGGTTCAAAATGTAATCCAGCAGCTCCGCCCTTTACTCCTTCTTGTTTAATCCCTACACTTTTACCTTGCTCATCAACTGCTGGTGACGAACCACCACTAAAGTCAAAAGGCAAGCTTCCAGCAAATAACGAAGCTATTAGTAAAAAAGCTATTGTACCTACACCTATGTAAATAAAATAACTCCTGGTACGCTTTTTTCGTTGTTGCCGCGCTCTCCTATCAGCTCTAATTTGACTTGAAGACCTTTTCTTTTTGCTAACATCTTGAGGATTATTTGCCATTATGTATTCCCTTAACCGTAATTATCTTAATGTCTGTCCTGTTAACCTAGTAAATGCCTCTGTGTATCTATCACGAGTTATATTTACTACATTATCAGGAAGTTCTGGTGCTGGGGGATTATGATCCCACCCCTGTGAATTTAACCAATCCCTTACATACTGTTTGTCAAAATTCGGTTGAGATTTTCCAGGTTCGTATCCAATCGTGTCCCAAAACCTACTTGAATCTGGTGTTAATAATTCATCAATTAAACATAATTCATCATTAATAAATCCGAATTCCATTTTGGTATCCGCAATAATAATACCAGTATCTAACGCAAAATCATGGGCATAATTATAAATACTAATTGATAAGTCAGTTAATTTATCCGCTGTTTCAGTTCCAACCAAATCAACAACTTCTTCCATAGTCATATTTTCATCATGACCTTCATCAGCTTTGGTAGTCGGTGTAAAAAGAGGCTCCGGGAATTTATCACCTTCTTTTAGACCTTCTGGCATAGAAATCCCAGATACTTTTCCTGTGGATTTATATTCTGACCAAGCAGATCCAGTTATATAGCCACGAACGATACATTCAACATCAACACGTTCAGCTTTTTTTACAATCATAGACCTAGTAGCAAGACCATTATCCAAATTAAGTTGATTATTATCCAAACCCAACTCTATAAAATGATTATTCACTAGATGCTGAGTTTTACCAAACCAAAAAGATGATATTTGATTCAAGACTGAACCTTTTCCAGGAACAACACTAGGTAAAACAACATCATAAGCTGAAATCCTATCTGTTGATACCATCAAAAACTTGCCATCTCCAATATCATGGGTGTCGCGTACTTTTCCTCTATATATCAGATTCGGGTATGATGATTCACGCATAGCTTCCATTCAAATAAACTCCTTCAACAAATTTTTACTACCGAAATATAACATTTTTAACACAATTATTTAAAATCCTAACCTATCAAATATTTCATCTAAATGTACCAAATATTGCTTATGATCAAATAGTTTATTAATATCGGATGAAGACAACACTTTAGTAACATCTGTATTAGTTCTTACCAAATCTTGAAAATCCACATTTTCATCTACAGATTTTAAAGCTAGCGTTTGCACTATCTTGTATGCTTTTTCTCTAGACATACCAGAATCAACAAGATTCAGCATCAACTTTTGAGAGAAAAAAACACTTTTACCTGATTTTAAATTAGATTCCATTCTCTCTGAGTAAACTGTCATTCCTTCTAAAATCCTTATAAATATTGAAATCATATAGTCTAAAGCTAAACAAGTATCAGGAAATATAATTCGTTCAGCTGACGAATGACTTATATCTCGCTCACCCCAAAGAGCCACATTCTCTAAAGAAGTTAACGCGTGCCCTCTGATTAATCTTGCAAGACCACATATTCTTTCAGAAAGCTCAGGATTTCTTTTATGAGGCATGGATGAAGAACCAGTTTGACCTTTACCAAATGGTTCCTCCACTTCACGTATTTCAGTCCTCTGCAAACCTCTAATTTCGGTAGCGAACTTCTCTAAAGAGGATGCTATAAGAGCTAGAGTGGTAATAAATTCTGCATGATTATCCCGCTGCAAAACTTGGTTTGAAACAGGAGCCGGTTTTAAACCCAAGTAAGTACATACCTTATCTTCAACTTTAGGAGGAACTGTAGCAAATGTACCAACCGGACCAGATAACTTACCATAACTAATCGATTCTACAGATGATTCCAGTCTTTCTTTGTTTCTTCTCATTTCATCCCACCAAAGAGCAAGTTTTAATCCAAATGTAATGGGTTCAGCATGAACCCCATGAGTTCTTCCCATCATAATGGTACTCTTATACTCAACAGCTTTGGTTTTTAAAATGTTCAACATCTTATCAATCTCTTTGCTGAGCAAATTGCTAGCTTCCAACAACTGTAAACTAGTCGCTGTGTCCCAAACATCACTAGTAGTTAAACCTTTGTGAATCCATCTTCCTTCAGGACCAATTGATTCAGTTATGGATTTTAAAAATGCGGTCATATCATGTTTCGTAACATTTAGAATTTCATTAAGTCTGTCCATGTTATAAGTTGCTACTCTGAGTTTAGCCATGTCTTCTTCTGGAATCTCTCCCAATTGAGTCCATGCTTCACAAGCAGCTAATTCTACTTTTAGCCATTTATTATATTTATTTTCATCAGACCAAATTTTTTTCATCTCTGGGCGAGAATATCTATCTATCATGATTACTAAACCCTACATTCATATTTATTAATCCACCTAAATCCAATATTTATGACTTAAGTGAATCTCTATATTTCTTATAATTATCAGCATACTTTTGATATTTCACCCCCAAAATTTGAGTGGCTAAGAAAGCTGCATTTCTGGCTCCCCAAGAACCAATAGCTACACAGGCTACTGGAACTCCAGGTGGCATTTGAGCAATTGAATATAAAGAATCCAAACCATTCAATTCACTTGAAGTTAAAGGTATTCCTATCACAGGTATAGTGGACCAAGCAGCTAAAGTCCCAGGTAACGCTGCTGAACCACCCGCAGCACCAATTAATACTTCTACACCTTTAGCTGGAGCAGTCTCAACATATTCCTTTACTTTCGCTGGATCCCTATGAGCTGAAGCTACAATCACTTCATATTCTACTCCCATATCATCTAAGACTTCCTTCGTCCCTGATATCTCATCAAGATCATTTTTACTTCCTAATACTATCCCTACTGATGGCATATACGTTTATCTCCTTATTTATTAGTGTAATTTAATTTATAACCCACTAAGTGTATTTTAATTGGTATTTGATTAATTTAGTAATGCTATATCGTGCCTAAAAGTTGCACCATTGAAGTTAATCCTTGATATATTTCTGTAAACATTATCTCTAGCTAAATTCACGTCTTTATCTTTAGATACCACCGTAAGCACTCTGCCACCAGAGGTTTGTAAAAGATTTTCTTTTTCAGTCATGTTTAAAGTTGTACCAGCATGAAATACTTGCACTTTATCGTCCAATAAATCAACCCCTTTTATTTCATAACCTACTTCATATTCGTTTGGGTAACCTTTGGAAACTACAACTACCCCTACAGATGTTTCAGGATTCCAGTTTACAGAATTAGTTTTTATTTTTTCAGACACAACGTCATTCATAATGTCTATTAGGTCATTCTCAATTCTAGGAATAATCAGCTGAGCTTCTGGATCCCCAAACCTACAGTTGAATTCTAGAACTTTTAAACCATCTTCAGTCTTTATTAAACCAGCATACAAAATACCTTTGTAAGGCATTCTTCTATTTCTCAATTCATCAACAACTGGCTGCATTACATTATCCCTAACCCAATTTTCTATATTTTTGTTCCAAAGCGTAGCCTCAGGGGGGCTATATCCTCCCATTCCACCAGTATTCTCTCCTTTGTTACCGTCGCATATTTTTTTGTAGTCACATGCCGCAGTAAGGGAAGAAACCCTAGACCCATCAACAAAACCAAAAACACTAATTTCTCTCCCTGAGAGAAATCGTTCAACAATTACTTTTTCACTGGCACTACCAAAAGTTTTATCAACTAAATGCGATCTTAATAGCGAAGATGCTTCAGCAAAAGTATCCGCAATTGCAACACCTTTACCAGCAGCAAGACCATCGGCTTTAATAACATATGGAGGACCGAATCCAAAAGTATCTATGTCCACCTGTTCATAATCTTCTACAACACAAAAATCTGCTGTAGGTACACCAATTTCTACCATTAGGTTCTTTGCAAATAGTTTACTACTTTCTATTTGAGATGCAGATTTACTAGGTCCAAAAATATTCAAACCGTTTTCTTCAAAAACATCTACAATTCCTAGTGATAATGGTATTTCTGGCCCAACTACAGTCAAATCAATACGATTTGATTTAGCAAAACTCAGTAACCCTGAAATGTCGTCGCTATCTATTGATAAGTTAACTGCACATTCACTAGTACCGCCATTGCCTGGAGCTACAAAAACTTTACTGACCTTATTACTGCTATTAAAGTTTTCACATAAAACATGTTCACGAGCTCCATTTCCAATTACCAGCACTTTCATTGATTTTTGTCCTTGCGAACTAATTTACCGGAAATTGGATTAACAACATAATCATCTGCGTTTTTAGAATTGTTTTTTGAAGATACATCATGACATGAATTATCACCTTGTTCTCCTAGCACCAAAATAGTCCCCAAAGCAACGTAGGCTACATCAACAATCTCTTCAACTGCATTGGGCAATTCTATTCTATTAAGAGCCCTAGAATGTTCACCCACTTCTTCCATCAAAAATGAAAGTCTACGCCTTAATGTTTCTAATACAAGTTCTTTATTATTAGAATCATTTATCCTATCTAATTCAGGAACTTCAAATTTATCATGAAAATCAAATACACTTTCAGCTAATTCAGATACTGCATCCATATATCTCTCTTTACGTAAATTTCCCAATTTATTTCTCCAATCAATAATTACAACATTTTTCGATTTACCAGTTTTTAAGTAAGCTATTCAATTCATATCATCAAGTATCTCTTCAGTATCGATATCGTTTAGTTTTTACAGATGTTTATTAAAAAATTTATTGTTAACACATTGAATCAGTACACTTGTAATGCCAATAAAAAGAAATAAATATCCAAACGGAATAAGGAAAAAGGGCTCGACCAGTATACCTTCATTATCAACATACGAACCTATCGCTTTATAAATGATCAAAAATAGTCCACTTAAAACCCAACAAGAAATTGCAACCTTATTGAGGACATATTTTTTTATTATCATTCCCACTCAATGGTCCCAGGTGGCTTACTAGTTATGTCATATACAACTCTATTTACCTCAGGCACCTCATTGGTTATTCGGGTAGATATACTTCCCAATACTTCTTGTGGCAGTTTTGCCCAATCAGCAGTCATAGCTTCTTCACTATTAACAGCTCTTATACCAATAACATATCCGTAGGTCCTATAATCACCACTTACACCTACAGAGTGAATATTTGTCAAAACAGCAAAACTTTGCCATAGTTTAGAATACAATCCATGAGATTTAATCTCATCCATAACGACCCAATCAGCTTCGCGCAATATATCTAATTTTTGTGGAGTTACTTCCCCAATTATGCGAATTGCTAACCCAGGTCCAGGGAAAGGTTGTCTATTAACAACTTCATCAGACATCCCTAAAGCTCTCCCAACCTCTCTTACCTCATCTTTAAACAAAAACCTTATAGGTTCAAGTAAATCTAAATCCATATCTTTTGGTAACCCACCAACATTATGATGAGTTTTTATTTTCGCAGAAACACTATCGTTTGATGTCTCACTCTCTATAACGTCAGGATATGTAGTACCTTGGACCAAAAATTGTACTTGCCCTAATTTTCTAGCTTCTCGTTCAAATACCCTAATAAACTCTTCACCTACACCGATACGCTTTTCTTCAGGGTCCGTGACCCCTTCTAATCGATTTAAAAATCTTTCACTTTCATCAATCGCCACTATATTTGCTTTCATAGTTCTAGAAAAAGTAGCTATAAGGCGCTCTGGTTCTTCCCGGCGCATCAACCCATTATCTACAAATATACATGTAAGCTGATCACCTACAGCCCTGTGTACAAGGGTTGCTGCTACTGCAGAATCTACTCCTCCAGACAAAGCGCATATAACTTTACCATTACCTACTTTTGACTTGATATCATCTATTGCATGCAAAATAAAATTACTCGCGGTCCATAAATTACTGCACCCACAAATTTCATGTATAAAATTCTTGATTATTTGTTGTCCCTCTAACGTATGTTTAACTTCGGGGTGAAATTGGATACCATACATTTTTTTACGTGAACCAACAGCTGCAATTTTTGTATTATCTGTTGATGCTAATATTTCGAACTCATTTGGAATTTCAACAACTTGGTCTCCATGACTCATCCAAACGTTAGATGTGGTTGATACATTTGAAAATAATTTGCTATTTGTATTTACATCTAATACGGCATTTCCATATTCTTGTTTGTCGGATGATTGAACCTTACCACCCATGTAGCTTATTAAAAGTTGCATACCATAACATATACCTAATACAGGCAATCCTGATTCATAAACCCATGGTTGGGCCTTTGGTGAATCCGCATCATATACACTGGCAGGACCGCCAGACATAATTATGCCTTTGGGATTTAATGTTTTTACTGATTCCCAAGTTGCTTCATGAGAAATAATTTCACAATACACCCTTGATTCTCTGATTGCCCTAGCAATCAAACGACTATATTGGGAGCCGAAATCAATAACAAGTATGGATTCTTTTTGTCCTGAATATCTGTTATTAGTCAAACTATTAAATGTCTCAAATGGATAATTAATCCGATGATAAATACCACTAGTTTACAAAATTATGTTATTACCAAATCTCATATGACTTGTAGAGACTCAAGGTTACAACTATAGTATATTGTGGTCAAGAGTAATGGAAAAAATTGTTGTACATAAAGATGAACCTATTGAAATCGAATATGGCATAAGTAAAGCGGTTTCTAGCTTGGATAACGGAGGGGTAGTTAGTTTGCCAACTGACACTTTATATGCATTATCAGCTTCTATATTGAATCAAAAAGCTGTGAATAGAGTATTTAAAATAAAGGGCCGTGACCCTAGCAAACCTTTGCCAATTTTGACCCATAGTAAAACCGACGTACGTAAATGGTCAAAAAATTTATCTCAAGATGCATTAACCCTACTAGATGCCTTCTCACCTGGACCTTTAACCCTAGTTGTTGAGAAAAGCAATTTTGTCCCAAGTACTTTATTTGAATCAACAAAAACAATTGCAATCCGCGTCCCAGACAGCAAATTAACCCAAGAGATAATAAGTAGATTAGGTTCTCCAATTACGGGAACGAGCGCCAACAAATCAGGTACTTTTGATCCTGTTTCAGCACAATACGTTATAGAAAGTATTGGTCCGGATATCGATTTGATAATAGATGCAGGCAAAACAGTTGGCGGTACTGGGTCTACTATAATTGATGTAACAGGCAATAACATCCGTGTTTTGAGAGAAGGCATGATAAGTAACGATCACATAGAAAAAGTATGTAATATAAAATTACCCCCACCCAAATAATAAAATGTCAATCGATAATTATTTAAAAAAAATAAACTCCTCTATAGATACAATCCTTACAAAAAACGTAGCTTCAAATGCAAATGGCTTATATGAAATGATGGCACATCACATTAGTAATCGAACTAATCCTGTTGAGCAAAATCATACAAATGCATTCAAAAGTTTTGGATTAGTATGCTTAATAAGTTGCCAGTCGAATGGAGGAAATTGGGAAAAAGCGATACCAGCAGCAATCGCTTTAGAGTTTATAAATGGGTTCTTGGAAATCCACGACGATGTGGCACACGGAAATCCACATAGGCAATCAAAAGAATCGATTTGGTGGAAATGGGGACCTGCTCAAGCTATAAATGCAGGCGATGCAATGCACTCTTTGGCTCGTTTGACTATTTTTGAACTCAAAAATTCTGGCATTCCTGATTCTATAATTTTCCAAATACTTTCAACAATTGATGAAGCATGTTTGAAATTATGCCAATCGAAATTTTATGATTTAGAGGCTATAGAACAACTTAGTATAGATGTAGAAATATACCTGCAAAATAAAAGAAGTCATCATAGTCATCTTTATGAATGTGCTATGTCGATTGGCTCAATAATTGCAGGATCATCTGAAGAAATTAAATTCAATCTCTCAGAAGCAGGATTGGAACTAGGTACAGCAACAACTATATCAAATGAAATGAAACTTTTTTGGGACATCGAAAACCAATCAGATCACATGGTTAGTGAATTATTAAATAAAAAGAAAGTACTCCCAGTAATTACGGCTTTCTCTACAAATAACGCTAGTTTGAAAAGAAGATTAGGTGAAATATATTTAAAAAGAGTATTAGAGCCTAAAGATATTGTTTTAATCAAATCTCTACTTGATGAAGAAAACATACAAGAATATTGTGAAAAGCTTTTATATAGTCATATAACCAAATACAATACCCTTATAAATAATTGTAACCTTCCACAATCATCCTCAGAAATATTTAAAGAAATTATCAAGATTCTCACCGATGAAAAATACTTTTAATACAAAATCGATTCTAGATACTGAAATAGATAATAAAATTGTTATTTGCAGAGTTGACTACAACGTACCATTTAATCCTTCAACTGGAGAAATATCCGATGATAGCAGAATATTGGAATCGTTGCCGACTATTAACTATTTACTCAAACATAATTGCAAAATATTACTATGCTCTCATTTGGGGAGACCAAATGGAAAAGTAGTAGATGAACTAAAAATGGAAAGAATCTATGATAGGTTACAGTCACTTTTAAATACTAATGTTAAATTATCTAAAGATTCCATTGGTACTCACACCATAGATTTGTTACCGGGGTTGAAACCCAAAGAAATACTATTACTAGAAAATTTGCGCTTCCATAAAGAAGAAGAATCTAATGACCTAAACTTCGCTAAACAATTAGCTGCTTTTGCAGAACTTTATGTCAACGATGCTTTTGGTGTTTCCCACCGATCGCATGCTTCAGTAGATGCAATAACAAATTTCTTACCATCTTATTCGGGTATATTAATGCAAAAAGAAATTGAAATGCTAAATCAAGTTACAAATTCACCGAATCTACCTTTCACCGTAATATTAGGTGGAGCCAAAGTATCAGATAAAATTTCAGTTATAGATAATTTAAAACAAAAAGCAAATTCTTTTGTAATAGGCGGAGGTATGGCAGCGACTTTTATACATGCCTCAGGATACAAAACAGGGCAATCACCAATAGAAACTGAATATACCAAATTTGCTGAAAACTTGATGTTGGAATCCCAAAATACAAATTTTGAAATGATTATTCCTAAAGATGTAATTGTTTCAGAAAAGTTTTCAATAGACTCACCATATAGAACAACATCGATAGACAATATCGATGACAACGAGATGATATTAGACATAGGGCCACAAAGTTCTATATTATTTTCAGAGAAGATTAATCAATCTAAAACCTTATTATGGAATGGTCCAATGGGTGTGTTTGAATTTCAACAATATTCCAGCGGAACAAAAAATATTGCTGAAAAATTATCGCAACTTAAAACCGCTACAACTATAGTAGGAGGAGGGTCTACCGCCGAAATTACTAGAGCTCTTAATTTGCATCAAAACATGACTCATGTTTCTACTGGTGGTGGAGCAACATTAGAATTTCTTGGAGGCAAAATACTTCCAGGAATATCTAAACTAAATCAAAAGGACAAAGAAACTTGATAGATTTTCCTGAAATACAAGATTTAATAAAACCAAACGATTCTAAAATCGTTATGTTGGTTGTAGACGGATTAGGAGGATTGTATCATCCCGATTATAGGAAAACTGAACTTGAATATGCCAACATACCAGAAATTGACAATTTGGCAAAACAAAGTGATTGTGGACTAACCTTACCAGTACTTCCAGGAATAACCCCAGGAAGTGGTCCAGGCCATTTATCCCTCTTCGGATATGACCCAATAAAATATACGATAGGCAGAGGGATACTAGAGGCTATAGGCATATCGTTAAGTTTAAGCTCTAGTGATATAGCCGCAAGAGGTAATCTATGCACAATAGACGGCCAAACTGGTTTAATAATTGATAGAAGAGCAGGAAGAATAAATTCTGACGAAGCCAAATTAATTATTGAGAAATTAGATGGATTAAAATATAAAGATGTAGAAATTGAAGTACACCATGTAAGAGAACATAGATTTGTTCTTTTATTAAAAGGTGATGGTTTAGGAAATAATGTAACTGGTACAGATCCTGAAATAGAAGGTAAAGCACCTATGGATTCAATCGCTAACGATACAGATTCTGTTTTAACATCTGAATGTATTAACTATTTCAATAAAGAAATAAGGACTATTTTAGCGGACAGAAAAATAGCTAATATGGCTTTACTTAGAGGATTTTCGAAAATACCCAACTACCCTGATATTTCAAGAAAATACCAGATGAAATGTGCTGCAATAGCTGCATACCCAATGTATAAAGGTCTGGCAAAATTAATAGGAATGTCTGTGTTAGATGCAGGAAATTCTTTTGAATCAGAAATAGAAACTTTACACAACAATTACGATAAATTCGACTTCTTTTTCCTTCACTACAAACCAGCTGATGCAGCCGGTGAAGACGGAGATTTCAAACAAAAAGTAAAATCACTTGAATACTTAGATGGAGTATTGGCCGACATCTTATCAGTTAATCCAGATACGTTTATTTTAGCTGGAGATCATTCAACCCCAACAATAATGGCTTCACATAGCTGGCACCCAGTACCATTTTTAATCAATTCAAAGCTTACATCTGGTGCGGGAATTCAGAAGTTTACAGAAAATCAATGTCGCGGTGGCTCTATAGGGAATATACATGCGACCCACTTGATGCTTTTCGCGTTAGCCCACAGCGGTAGACTAAATAAATTCGGGCCGTAAAATATAACATGAATTTATGGTAGGAAATTAATATAAATGAAACCGTTAATTATAGCAAATTGGAAAATGAATAAATCAGTTAATGAATCATTATCTTTTTTCAATCAAATTATAGATCCTTTATCTAAAATTAATTCCGTAACAACAGTAATTTGTCCGCCGTTCACTTCTTTATCAGAGCTGAATAAATCAATAGCTGGTACAAATATTAAGCTAGGAGCCCAAAATATTTATTTTGAAAATAATGGCGCATATACAGGCGAAATATCAACTTCTATGTTAAAAGAGCTATGCTCATATGTAATTGTTGGCCATTCTGAGAGGAGAACTTTATTTAATGAAAGTGATCTTGAAATTAATATGAAATTAAAGGCTGTTATAAATGAGGGCTTAACTCCTATTTTATGTATTGGAGAATCTATAGAATCACGTACGAACGGTAACGCTAATCAGGTGATCGGAGAACAAATCACTAAGGGATTAGAAAAAATAGCGTCTATAAATAACCTAGTAATCGCATACGAACCAATATGGGCAATCGGAACAGGTAAATCAGCTAGTAGTGAAATAGCACAAGAAATGTCCGTAATAATCAGAAGTAAAATCCACGAACTCTACGGCGTCATGAGTGAAAAAATACCCATTCTATACGGCGGCAGTGTAAACTCAGAAAACATAAAGGATTTTGTTTCTAAAGATGATATAAATGGCGCTTTAGTTGGCAGTGCTAGTTTAGATCCTAAATCTTTTATATCTATAGTCTCAGAATCTCAAATACAAACATAACAATATTGTCGCATAAAAGACATCCCAAAATATTAGCTATAGTAGGACCTACTGCCGTAGGTAAAACTGAATTCTCAATTAGATTAGCATCAAAAATTGATGGTGAAATTGTTAGTGTTGATAGTCGCCAAATTTACAAACACATGGATATTGGAACCTCTAAACCATCTCGTTCATCTCTAAAGAGTATAAAACACCATCTTGTTGATTCTCTATATCCCGACCAAGAATATAATTTAGCAATATTTCTTGAACAGGCCAATTTTGCGATATCAGATATTTTAAGCAGAAATAAAGTACCGATTATAGTAGGGGGGACTGGACAATATTTCTGGGGACTCATAGAAGGATGGGTAGTACCCGAAATTAAACCTAATATTAAATTACGAGAAAATTTGAACAAGATTTATCAATATGTAGGAAAAGAAACCTTAAAGCGACACTTATCCGCTATTGATAAAGAAGCTTATGAACGGATAGATCTAAATAATCCAAGACGATTATTCAGGGCTATAGAATTAGCTATCAGCACAGATAAAAACATACCCAGCAAGAAAACATTCCCTTATAACACTTATATAATAGGTTTAGATTTGGAACCAGTTCTACTTAAGAGTAAAATCGACAGTCGAGTTCAAAAGATGTTTGATGATGGATGGGTAAAAGAAGTTAATTATCTTTTGGATAAGGGATATTCACTAAATCTTCCTGCTCTATCAAGCTTAGGCTACAAAGAAATCGCAAGCTATATTAAAAACGAAACGAATTTAACCGATTGTATAACAACAATACAAAAACGAACCAACCGTTTTTCAAAACAACAAATGAACTGGTTTAGTAAATCTGACTCCCGAATTAATTGGTTTAAATCAGACCACATTGGCCACTCTCAAGCATTAAATAAATCTATTTCTTTTCTAAAGTGATGTTTAGATTGATTTAGCATAAAAACAAAATTCTTACTTTATTCAAAAACTCCTTGGAATTTATTATCATATGATAGAATTTTCTTAACCTAAGTTTCTTTTGTTTCATTTTAATTTATGGATGATTTTCGCAAATGAATTTTACAAAAATGCATGGAGCTGCTAACGACTACGTCTTCATAGATGGCCGCGATATAAATGAAGATTGGAATCAATTGGCTATCAAAATAAGTGATAGAAACAGAGGTATCGGGTCTGACGGGTTGATTTTGGCTTTAAATTCCAATGATTCAGACGTTAAAATGCGTATGTTTAACGCCGACGGATCCGAGGGTGATATGTGCGGCAATGGAATAAGATGTTTTGCTGCTTTTGCGATAAAAACTGGTTTTGTAGAAAAAGACAAAAATCCAATACTTATTGAGACCAAATCAGGAATTAAGCCCGTAACACCAATTATAAAAGAAAACGTAATTAGTGGTGCGAAAGTAAACATGGGGAAGCCAATCTTTAAACCAGAACTGATTCCAACAAAAATTGACTCAAAACTTACGAAAATAATTGATTATCCACTGTTTGTTGCAGATAAACAATTCAATATAAACTGCGTATCTATGGGTAATCCACATGCAGTTTCTTTTATATCTGAGCCTGTTGATTCGTTTGATTTAGTAAAATACGGACCACTTATAGAAAATCATCGGTTTTTCCCAAACAGAATTAATTTTGAAATTGTGAATATTGTAAACAGGTCTTACGTAAAAACTCGTGTGTGGGAAAGAGGATCTGGGATAACAATGGCCTGTGGCACCGGTGCTTGTGCGATAGTATGCGCTGGTATAAATGCAGGAATTTTGGATAACAGGGTAGAAGTTGAATTACCAGGTGGAATTCTAAATATAGAATGGGGAGGGGACAGTGATGACGATGTGATAATGACAGGACCTGTTACCGAAGTATTTGAAGGAACATGGTCTTAGATTACATACGCAAATTAGCAATGCGAGCAAACTAAAACGAAAAAAGTAGAGGATTTTGATGGAGAATATTTTTGCCGATAGAGTAAATAAGGTACCACCTTATATTTTTGTACAAATAAGTCGTAAAATTGCTGAAAAGAAAGCTCAAGGAATCAACGTAATCAGCTTTGGAATTGGTGACCCAGATCTTCCAACTCCATCGAGTATAATCGATGAACTTATATCATCCAGCACAACACCAGGAAACCATCGGTATCCCGAGTCAGAAGGACTTCTAAGTTTTAGAAAAGAAGTTTCTATTTGGTATAAATCTAGATTTGGAATTGAAGTAAACCCAGAAAATGAGATTATTTCTCTCATCGGAGCTAAAGAAGGAATTGGCCATGCAGCTTTCTGTTTTATAGATCCCGGAGACATAGCTTTAGTACCAGATCCAGGGTATCCAGTATATTCAATAGGTACATTATTTGCTGGTGGACATTCTTATTTGATGCCTCTAACAGAAAATAACGGATGGTTGCCAGACATCGATTCAATCCCTCCAAACATAGCAAATAAAGCTAAGGTAATCTGGCTCAACTATCCAAATAACCCAACTGGGGCTATTGCTACTTCAGATTATTTCAAACACGTTGTTAAATTTGCAGAAAAATATAACATTGCTGTGTTACACGACGCCTGCTACACCGAAATCACATATGACGGATATAAACCTCCTAGCTTTTTGGAAACCCCAGGTGCAATGGACATAGGTGCTGAATTCCATTCATTATCTAAAACTTTCAACATGACAGGCTGGAGATTAGGTATGGCTGCCGGTAATAAAGACATAATAGACAAATTATTAATTGTTAAATCTAACTTAGATTCTGGTGTACCTGCAGCGATACAAGAAATGGGAGTAAAAGCCCTTCAGGAGCCATCCAACCTAATCCAAGAAAGAAACACAATATATAAAAACCGACGTGATTTAGTTATAAATAAACTTAATAGCTTGGGATTAACTGTTGACCCTCCAAAAGCTAGTTTGTATATTTGGGCAAAGGTTCCAGAAGGATTTACCTCAGAAAGTTTCTCAGAAACCGTTTTGGAACAATGTGATGTACTGGTATCACCTGGTACGGGATATGGCGAAAATGGAGCTGGTTACGTTAGGCTTTCATTAACACTCTCAGATAAAGACATACAAACTGCTTTAGAAAGAATGTCTAAATTGAACATTTAGACCATAATACCCATATAGTATGGCTAAAAATTCAAAATTCTTTCATACTAAACCCAAAAAAGAACGTGTTATATTAGCATCAGTTAACGTCAGCGGTCATCGACCGTTGTGGTCACATAAAGAATCCTTAGTTGAACTTGGCAATCTAACATCCTCAGTTGGAGGAGTAGTTGTATCCAAAATATCTCAAAATTTAAAGAAGCCCAACCACACTTACTTGGGTTCAGGCAAATTAGAAGAACTAAATTCATTTAAAGATTTTGATACTTTGATTTGCGATGATGAATTAACACCAACTCAACAAAGAAACCTTGAAAGTGCTTTGAACGGTAAAAAGGTTCTTGATCGTACTGCATTAATATTAGATGTTTTCGCGAATAGGGCTCAAACAAGTGAAGGAAGGCTTCAAGTTGAATTAGCTCAAAATGAATATTTGCTACCAAGACTCCAAGGCCAATGGACCCACTTGGAGAGATTGGGAGGTGGTATAGGCACTAGAGGTCCAGGAGAAACACAAATAGAAACAGACCGCAGATTGTTAAGAAATCGGATCAATACAATCAAATCCAAAATAGAAAATGTAAAGAGACATAGGAATATTTATCAAAGTAAAAGAACATCAGAAGGGATTCCGATAGCAACATTAGTCGGATACACAAATGCTGGTAAAAGTACTTTTATGAACGCTCTAACCAACGCGAATGTAATTGCAGAAAATAGACCGTTTTCTACATTAGATACAGTTACAAGACAAATCACTTTGAAATCACGCAGGAAAATTTTGATTTCAGATACCGTCGGGTTGATACAAAAATTACCTTCCAGCTTGGTAGCTGCTTTTAGAGCAACTCTAGAAGAGATAAATTTATCTAAAATTTTAATCCACGTAATTGATATATCTGATCCAAAAGCTTCTGCACAGTGGCAAATCGCTCAGAAGACCTTCCAAGATTTAGGAATTTCAGATAAACCGACTATCGTAGCTTTAAATAAAATCGACAGATTCCAATCAAACGGAAAAGAAATCGATTTAGAACAATTTGATAACATACCAACAAACTACATTTATACATCAGCATTAAAGGGGATAGGATTTGAAGATTTGTTGCTTAAATTAGATTACATGGCCTAATTTAAGGCATGCTTTTGTCATTTCGAGTAGTTTAAGAGCAGCCAACAAGAAAAACTGCTTTATTTTGGAAATAGATTAACTCAAGTTTTTTGGAGATCAGATTTTTACCGGATGAAAACATTAGTCTATTACTAATAACATTTCAAACTTTGCACTATCTATATTATGTCAAGTTGGAATACATTATTATTAATACAAACCTATATCAAAACTAAAACCTATTTAATTTTTTCGTATTTATAGATAAAAACCCGATATCTTTTAACTCACCCAATACTGGTAATATAATCGACTCGAGATTATTAACATCATAATCAATAATCCTACCAGAGGCATTCGGAAATTTAATCTGATTATCTAAAATAGATATAATTCTGCTTTGAAATACGCCATTTGCTAAAGCATGGTTCAAAAACGTCATATCATACATTGATGTCTCTCTTCCACCAGAAACCCTCGTATATGAAGATTCTCCAACAAGCATAACAAACAAATCGAATTCTTGGCCAAGCTCATGATCAAATATCCCACTTGGATTTACAGCCGGATCAGGATACTCAAGTTCTTTATCCTCATAAACAATACCTAATTCATCAAACATTTCCTTCAAATAATCAGCGACTTTTTCAGCTCCAAAATACCCTAAAAGCAGCTTTCCAGGCGGATATTCAGGATTGATAGTAGTGAATACTGAAGCTGGCTCAGGTGCAGCAAAATGAAAATCTTCAGAAGACCCTTCAGATGTAGTTATTGGATCAACTTCATACTCTACCGGTTCTATATACAAAGAGCCTTTAATATCTTTTACAAAACCTGCATAAACTCCATTTGTTTTAATTAGGTTCAAACATTCTGCACTTAAATCACTATTAATCTGTAGTTCTGATTGTAAATATTCTTCAGCTATATTATCTGGTGGTATTTTTTTGTTCTCATAATAAGAATAAAATTGCTTGAATATTTCTGGTTTATTAGCTGCTTCACCCAACCAAACCCTATAGTTAGAATTTGATTTATCCATAGTATTTTTAACAAATTCACTCCCAAATTCAGTCAATTCTATTCTTTTGCTCCTATAATTCCCGCTGGTTAAACCAAATTTGGAACAAGAGTTAAGAAGAGTTGTATACACGCTACTTGAAGGGGCAATACCAAGAATTTCAGCAAGCATAATTCTATTGATGGGCAATCCAGAGTTCGCTTCATACATAGCTTGAACCAAGCTACGGACCTCCTCCAAACCATTTAATGGATAAGGCCGAACGTTTCTAACTCTTTTTCTATTATTACTACCACCACGAAGCTCAATAATATTTGCCATACTACCTCCAAGCCAAAAACATAACATTTGCACCAAACACTAACCCATACATATAAAACAGTCAACATGGTTTTCAAGTGTTTTCAGGATAATTCCCGCGTATACAATACAAATCAAATATATTTGAAAAAAGTTGAAAAGCAATACGCCGATGAGACTTTGGCTATATAACATGTTAAAATAAAGGGAACTAGACTCTTATTTCAAGGATTCACATAGCATAAATCATGATAACTAGCATGCAAATTAAACTCACATTAATACTTGCTACATTAACTATAGTAACAGGTTGTAACGTTTTTGATGGTAATAGTTCTACAACAAATCAACCTAATGCGGAAAATATATTTGCTGAGCAAACATTTCCTACAGCTTCACCGCCTATTTCAGAAAGTACGCCCGAAGAGGTTCCAGACGACCTTAAAATTATTTGGGAAACATGGACGATTCTAAATAATGAATATGTAGACCAGGATAAAATCAAGGATGACAAAGTACCTGAATTTGCCGTAAGAGGCTTACTAAGTGCACTTGGCGACAGACAAACAAGTTACGTTGATAAAGAATACTTAGAAGCTCAATTTTCCGATATATTCAGAGGGGAATTCGGGGGGATCGGGGCCCATGTAAACATTAACGCAGAGGGCAAGATAATCATTGTCTCCCCTATTGATGGTAGTCCTGCTGAAAAAGCAGGAATTAAAGCTGGAGACGTTGTATTAGAAGTTGACGGTGAAAGCCTCAAAGGCATCGGGTTACTTGAAGCAGTAAACAAAATACGCGGTCCTAAAGGGAGTACTGTAGTATTGTTGATTAAACATATATTAGACCCAACACCTATAGAAATATCTGTTGTAAGAGATGACATTACTCTACCTAGCGTAGTATTACGGACAGATCCTAAAGAAACATTCGCCCATATTAGACTAACTACTTTTTACCCTAATACACCAGAGATACTAACTAAAACAATAAACAAGGTTAAAGACGGTGGAGCGAAAGGAATAATATTGGATCTACGTGGTAACTCTGGAGGGGTCCTAGGCGCAACAGTAGATATAGCTAGCGAATTTTTGAATGAAGGATTAGTATTTTATCTTCAGGACGGGAAAGGAAGAAGGCAAGAACATTCGGTTAAACCTGGAGGTATAGCAAAAGATATACCTATGGTAGTCATCGCAAATGCCGCTAGTGCAAGTGCAACTGAAGTATTAATTGGGGCATTACAAGACCACAAGAGAGCCAAAGTGATTGGAACTACTACTTTTGGAAAAGGCAGTGTAAATATGCTGCGTAAATTAAGTAACGGTGGTGGAGTATACCTTACAATCGCCTACTGGTACACACCATTGGGTAGAAAAATAGCCGGTCAAGGCCTACCTCCCGATATAGAAGTTACCCATAGAGACGCTAAGGAGGCAGATATTTTACAATACAAGAGAGCTGTTGAAGAACTAGAGTTATTAACGGGTATCAAACAAACCTCTACCGGCGGGTAATTGAACTATGAAGTCAAGTTCTAAAACATTTGCTATCAACAAAAGAGCGAGATTCGATTACGATATTTCTGAAACTTTAGAAGCTGGAATCATGCTTCTAGGCACTGAAATTAAAGCAATGCGCGAAGGAAGAGCTAATCTCAGTGATGCATATGCAAGAAATTTGAGCGGTGAAATATACTTAATTAATGCTCATATAGGTCAGTATTCGAATGCTCAATCAGGAACAAACCACGAACCAAAAAGATCCAGAAAGTTATTGCTGAAGAAAAATCAGATTTCAAAATTGATTTCACAACTAGACGAACGCGGTTTCACACTCGTACCAATTAAGATATATCTTAAAAGCAACATTGCTAAAGTTCAACTAGGTTTGGGCAAAGGGAAAAAATTATACGACAAGCGCCAAAGTATAATTGAAAGAGAAAGAAACAGAGAAGCTAGCAGAGCGCTGAGTTATAAACAAAAGGAGATAGGATATTAATAAAAATAGGAAGGACACTTTATATACGTACCCTCCCTATATTTAAGATCTCTAACCTGCCCTTCTAATCTCTACTGACTCTCCAGGTGCTAAAGCAACTCTTTGGACATCAATTCGTAACTTCAATAGCCAATACCCTAATGTTGCCTTACTAACGCCTAACCTATCTGCTGTTGCAGAAAGACCAATTTCAGTAACTAATGGTGGTAACATTTTCTCAAGCGGCTGCTTGAATCTTTGTTCCACAGACTGCATTTTCTTTGTTTTCCTACGCATTAGACTCCTCCTTGAGTTTCGCGTTATATAAATACTAATCATGGTTTAGGTTTTGTGTCAATCTATTTTCAGTTCTTTTCTAAAACTTTTCTAATTTATTCATTATATTCA
>VFGY01000026.1 GCA_009392195.1 SAR202 cluster bacterium
TCACCTTTAGCAGTTGATGTATCCAACATTGTCGCTACTCTCGAAACAATATCCGCTTTTCTTAAATTCGCCATATTAAACTCCGACTATGAGGTATGAGATAAAAACCACACGTAATTGATTCAGTCGATGTTAGTGTTAGTCAACATGCCATGTCAAGCTTAATTCGAATTAATATTCAGCCCCTCTACCCATTCACAAAAATATTCTTCAACACAGATGTATTCTATATATATCATTCTCATCCTTAAGTTATTAAACTAGAAAAACCATGTGTATTATGCTAACTTACAAAGACTAATTTCACTTAACAGAAAAGTATTTTGAACACTCTGAAACCAGACATAGCCATAATCGGCGGCGGGATTGTCGGAATTGCAACTGCTTACTACTTAATAGAATCCGGTATTAACTGTACCTTAATAGAAAAGGATCCCGTTGGAAGTCATGCATCTGGATTGGCATATGGAAGTATTGGGGCATCAAAGGTACAAGGTGCAAACTATCCTCTGGCATTAAAAAGTGTATCCCTTCATAAAAAATTATCTGAATCGCTTTCAACACACACGGGTATTGATATTCAATATAGGGAAAAAGAGTCTATAAGACTTGCATTCAATGAAAAAGAAAGAGAATTTCTATTATCAACCGACTCTAATATTTCAAATTGGCTCGAACCATCTCAAATATTTTCTTTAGAACCAAGTATTTCAAAACAAATCATAGGCGGAATACATGAAACGAAAGCGATGGATGTAAATACTTATAACCTACTCTCAGCTTTACATAATGCCATTGAAACAAAGGGGGTGCAGGTTATTCATGATGAAGTAATAGGAATAAATGTTAATTCAAATACTAGTTTAACTCTAAAATTAAAAAATAGTGCTAAAGTAATGTGCAACAAAGTTGTTATATCCATGGGACCTTGGAGCAATAAATTGAGTGACTGGATAAATATCAAATTGCCAATTATTCCTCTTAAAGGGCAGATATTAAGACTATCTAAACCTGGTATCCTGGAAAATTGTTCTGTTTCTTGGTCTGGCAACTACGCTAACCTTAAAGCAGATGGTTTGATTTGGACCGGTACCACGGAAGAAAATGAAGGATACGATGAATCTACAACAACTGAATCACGTGACAAAATCATGCTATCCGCAATAAAAATGATTCCCGAGATTAAAAATGCCAAAATCGTCAAGCAAACAGCGTGCCTTAGACCGATGTCTCCAGACAACCTCCCAATAATAGGGAGTTTTACTGATTATCCTCAAATATACATCGGTACAGGAGGATTAAGGTCTGGGATAACTTTAGGACCAGCAATAGGTAAAGTTATTTCCGAGCTAATATTGCAAAAATCAACAGACATCGATATGACTCATTTCAAACCAGATAGGTTTGAATGAAATATTTATTTAAGTATATCTATTTTTAGAGATAACATTGGACTTTATTTCCAACACAACTAACATCGATATATTTATCGCAAGTATACCGATTATTGTATTAACCCTAGGCATTGTAGTTCTTAAATGGAATGCTGCTAAGGCCGGGGCAATATCCCTTTTATTAGTCATAATAATTGCATTATTTAGATTTGAGTCAACAGAAACCAATATAGTGATAGCTGGATCCAAAGGAATCAGTCTAAGTATTTTTGTTTTGTCTGTTATCTGGTCTTCAGTTTTGATGTATAACATTTTAGAATTTTTGGGTTTAATTGAAGTTATTGGGAATAACATAACCAAACTTGTCAAAAATCCATTAGCGCAAGCTTTAGTAGTAGGATGGGGTTTCGGCGGACTAATCCAAGGAGTTTCTGGTTTCGGAGTACCAGTAGCTGTTGTAGCCCCATTAATGATATTGATGGGGTTCTCTGCTCCAAGAGCTGCTGCTATTGCATTAATTGGTCATTGTTGGGCTACTACTTTCGGCTCATTAGGTTCTTCTTTCTATACCCTGCAATTAGTTACTGATCTTCCCACTGAAGAAATCGGTACTCATATGGCTGCTTTGTTCGCGCTACCAATATTCATGTGCGGATTTGCCGTTGCACATATACAAGGCGGACTAAAATCGGTCATTAGGGGTATTCCTGCTATCTTGATAATCGGAACAGTAATGACATTCGGACAATGGATTTCTGCATACCTAAATGTGCCTCAAATTGGCGGTTTGGTAGCAGGTTTATCAGGTACTTTAACTGGATGGATATTAACATTGACACCCATATTAAATTTTGAACAAATTCAATCCGATTCAATTCCTGACAACTCACATAAATCCAATTCTTTAAATACCAGAAAACTTAAAAATATAAGCTTCCATATAGCATTTCTACCCTACTACTTGATTTTAATAATCAGCCTGTTATCACAAATCCCTTTAATCAAATCAATACCTATACAATTTGGATTAGATTACCCAACAAATATAACTGGTCTTGGCTATATTGTGAAAGCAGAGCAAGATTACGCAGGAATAAAATTATTTTCCCACCCAGCTCCAATAATCCTATTCGCAACTTTCATAACATACTTAGTATACAAAACGAAAAATATGTGGTCCAAGGATATCGGAATAAATGCATTAAAGCGCACTTATAGTCAATGCGTCCCATCAAGTTTGGGGTTAATTACTATGGTCATGATGTCTTTGATAATGATTGATTCAGGAATGACTTCCTTATTAGGACATTCTATTGCAAAGACTACTTCATTTTTGTTTCCAATATTTTCACCATTTATAGGGGTTCTAGGTACTTTCTTGACAGGAAGCAATACAAATTCAAATGTTATGTTTGGAGCTTTGCAACTGCAGACAGCTAAAACATTGGAATTGGGAGTCTACACAATTGCTAGCTCACAATCAATAGGTGGAGCTATAGGCGGTGCTATAGCTCCTGCTAAAGTTTTAGTCGGCACAACAATAGTGGGACTTGGCGGACAAGAACATAAAGTATTGAAAAAATCTTTACCCTACTGCATGATTATATTGGTTGCTGTTGGAATACAAGCACTCATCATATCGCTTTTGGAGTAACCAATATAATGAAATCAAAATTTCAACAAGGAGCTTTGGCAACATATATTGTATCCATCATACCAATGTATGTGGGGTTTTCAGTAATACATAACGAATTATTAATTATATTTGGATTAATCATAGTTATATTGAATTCAATTATTACCGCAATAACGACATAAATCATGAAATCATCTAACGCTTTAATAATACAATCTGGTGGAAGTACCCCTGTAATTAACCAAAGCTTAGCTGGTATTTTACGAGAATCAAAAAAATTAGCATCTTTTACTAAAATATATGGCGCCATCCACGGCACTGATGGTTTGTTGAAAAGAAATATCACGGACTTAACTAATATAAGTAGTTTAGATATATCATCAATAGCAACTACTCCGGGTGCAGCTCTTGGGTCATCAAGATATAAAATTACGCAATCAAATGCAACTAACATATTAAATATCCTATCTGACTACAAAATAGCCTATTTATTTATAATTGGAGGGAATGATTCGGCTGCAAATGCCAAGGAACTCGGTACCCTAAGTAAAATTAGCGGATATAAACTTCAAGTTATACACGTACCAAAGACTATTGATAACGATTTAATTGGTACTGACCATTCTCCAGGTTTTGGAAGTACAGCGAGGTTTATAGCTTTAGCCACAATGGGAGCTGGCAAAGATGCACAAACTATGGGCCAATCCGCACCAATAACAATCATAGAAGTTATGGGTAGAGACGCCGGTTGGCTTGCAGCTTCATCCTCGATAGGAAAAAATACTTGCCAAGATCCACCTCATATAGTTTGTGTTCCAGAACATAATATCAATTATGAACATTTCCTCAATCAATTAGAAAATACTTATCGCCAGTTTGGGTATGCAGTAGCTGTTGTGGCTGAAAATTCTAAAAATGAAGAAGGTATTATTGGAAAGACAGAAAAAGCATTGTATGAGGATCAATTCGGACATAAATATTTTGAAGGTGCTGGATACCATTTAAGCAAATTAGCTGAATCAAGACTAAAAGTAAGAGTAAGGTACGAAAAACCAGGGACGATACAAAGATCTATGGTGTCTTGTATTTCCATCGTTGATTCCACAGAGGCTGAAATGGTTGGCACTAAAGCAGTACAATATGCACTACAAGGTGCAAATGAAGTAATGATCTCAATAAAAAGAGACCAATTAAATTCCAAATATTCTAGCTCAACAGAACTAACTCCAGTTAAAAATGTAGCAGATAAAGTAAAATATTTACCTGCAAACTATTTCGACAACCAAAACCTATTGCCAACCGAGGATTTCAAATCATATGCAATCCCGTTAATCGGATCTCCATTACCTATATTTGCAAACCTATTAAAATAGATTATTCTAAAAAAATCTACTGAATACTTCATTGCCTAACAATCTGCCTTTTGGTGTCAACTTATATTTACCACAAGTAGGATATAACAATTTTTCCTGTATTAAATTGTTAATAGCTTCGCCAAAAACATCTTCAATATGTACTCCAAAACGTTTTTCAAATTCTACTACGTCAATACCACGTATTAACCTTAAACCCAACATCATGGTTTCTCCCATCTCAAGCTGCTTATCAATCGGTTCAACGCTTTCAAGACTAGGTATTTGTGCTAACAAACGTTCACCATCTTCTAGATAATCAAAATCATAAACTAATTCCCGCTGAGTTAAATATTTACTTATATAGGTATTAGGCGACTTTATATTATTGAATCTGTTTTTAAACAAATAAGAATGGGCACCCGGACCAACACCTAAAAATGGTTGATTCATCCAATATCTTAAATTATGTTGGCTTTCTTTATGAGGTTTTGACCAATTAGATATTTCATATTGTTCATACCCGTTATCGTGCAAATACTCCTCGCATAACAAGTACATATCTGCAGCTAAATCATCATCAGGATTTTCTAAGTTTCCTATATCCATCATCCGCTGCATCGGTGTGTGTTTTTCAAGAGTCAGACAATACAAAGATAAATGGTCTGGTTCCAAATCAGAAATAATCTTAAGTGAATCTTTCCAATCTTTCAAAGTCTGATAAGGTATCCCATACATTAAATCTAAACTTATATTATTAAATCCCATCTTTCTTAGTTTCTTGTACGTGTTAATTGCTGTATTCGCAGAATGAGTTCTGCCAAGAGTTTTTAATATAGAGTCTTTAAAACTCTGTACGCCTATACTAACCCTATTAATCCCCACATCCAAAAACCTTTGAACATTTGTCTCTTCTATATCATTTGGATTTACTTCTATGGTTATTTCTGAAATATCGCACTGGAATTTTGTTTTAACCAAATCAAGAATTGTTTTCAAGTGACCCACAGGAATATAAGAAGGAGTACCACCTCCCAAAAATATCGTTCGTACGGGGTATGATTTCAATACTGAAGACCAAAGTATTAATTCATTGCATAAAGCATCTATATAAGAGGGCATTAAATGCTCTATTTTTGTATAAGTATTAAAATCACAATACGGACATTTTGTCTGACAAAAAGGAATATGAATATATAAAGATAAATCCAAGTTTCACCAAGCCTCAAATAATAATAAAACAACTGACAGATTTACAAAAGAACTTCTATAATAACCTTCAACATCTAACTAAAGGCAAAATCAATAAAAGCTACATATGACAATAAATTAAGGCATATAGAATGAATTTGGTATATCACGGAGAACCTTTTTTAATAGAACAAAAGATTAACGAATTAAAATCTGAAATAGACAACGGGGATCCAAATTCAACCAACATAAATATATTTGATTCAAGCGAGGTCAATCTAGATACCATCCTTAACTCTTGCTATTCAATACCATTTTTATCTAGTAGAAGATTGGTCATAATCAAAGGTTTGCTATCTATGTTTGAATCAAAAGGCTTTTCACAATCTAGACTCAACAAAACAAAACAACCAACCAAAACCAAAAAGATTTCCGAATGGGATAGTATAGTCGATGAACTTCCACAGTTCCCAAAAACCACGTTATTAATCTTTTTTGATTCACATTTATCAGAAAATAATAAAATGCTTACCAAAATCAAACCTCATGTAAAAACAAACTATTTCCCTCAACCTTACGGTCATACCTTAATAAAATGGGTTAAAGAACAAACTATTGCAAGAAATGTCTCTATGGAAGAAAAAGCAATCGACGAATTAATTAAATATACAGGGAACGACCTTAGAAAAATTGATTCCGAATTAGAAAAATTATCTTTATACAGTCCGGCAGATACAATTACACTTAAAGATATTGAAGAACTTGTTGTCCCTATATCAAACCCAAATTTATTCAGCGCTATTGATGCAATTTTAGCTGGAAATAAAAAACATGCCCTTACTAGCTTAATCAATTTAATGAATCAAGGAACTCCAGCTCAATTAATTATATCCCTGTTGGGCAAGCAAATTAAAACACTGCTATTAATAAAGTCTTTAATCAACTCTGGGTTACCCAGTAGGGAATTAGCTAAACATATTTCCATAGGTAATTATGCGTTACAAAAGCTAACTAAAATACAAGACAAAATAAGCTTTGATTCATTAATAAACATGCATGAAACACTAATCAAAGCTGACCATAAAACAAAAACTACAAATATCCAAACGGACCTGTTGATTGAACTAACGGTAATTGAGCTAACCATTTATTCAAATTCGATGTTGAAACAAAAACAAGCCAGCAATCGCTAGACCAAAGAGTCGCAAGTTAAAGCAACAACCTTTATACAGGTTGACTCATGGTTGTTCATATAGTAGGCTTAATTTTGTTGATAAGAAAAGAGTTAAGCAACCACAGGAATTGTTGCTATAAATAAACCTTTTCATACATTAAATAAACAATTGGGGGATTGATGATTATAAACCCAAATGATTTCACGGAAAAAGCTCAAGGTATCCTTGCAGCATCTCAAGACATCGTACAGCGACTCAAGCATAACCAATGGGATGCTGAACATATTTTTTTAGCTTTGCTTGAAGAAACCGAAGGTGTACCAACAGAAATATTCAAAGAATTGAATATACCAATAAATGAATTAATTGATGAAACCAATAGAATTTTAAGTAAATTGCCCAAAGTTTCGGGAAATTCTTCACAAATTTATAGTACGCCTAGATCTGAGATAATCATTCAACGTTCTAAAGAAGAATCGCAAAGACTTAACGATGAATTTATTGGAAGCGAGCACTTATTGATAGCAATAATGCAAGAAACAGAAGGAACACTACATAATTTAATCACCAAATTCAATATAACTCTCGAAAATGTATATCAGGCCCTACAATCAATCCGGGGCGAACACCGAGTCACTGATCAACGATCTGAAAATCATTATGGTTCGCTAGAAAAATATAGTGTAGACCTTACTCAATTAGCAGCAAGCGGAAGTTTAGATCCCGTAATAGGTAGAGACTTAGAAATAAAAAGAGCCATGCAGACGTTGTTAAGGAAAACAAAAAATAACCCAGTTTTAATTGGTGGCGCAGGAGTAGGTAAAACTGCTATAGCTGAAGGATTGGCTGAAGCTATAGTAAAAGGAGATGTTCCTGAAGAACTTAAAAACCGAAAAGTTCTGGCAATCGACATGGGCACTTTAGTTGCCGGGAGCAAGTTCAGAGGAGAATTTGAGGAACGTTTAAAAGCTGTGATGGATGAAATCAAATCCGCCAAAGGTGAAATCATAGTCTTTATTGACGAAATACATACAGTAGTTGGTGCAGGAGCTGCAGAGGGAGGAATCGACGCAAGCAATATGATGAAACCAGCTTTGGCTAGAGGAGAACTACAATGCATGGGAGCAACAACAGTTAACGAATATAGAAAATATATAGAGAAAGATTCTGCTTTGGAACGCAGATTCCAACCAATAATGGTTGAAGAACCTACAAGCGAAACAGCAATAGATATGTTAATGGGACTTAAACCTAGATATGAATCTCATCACAAAGTAACTATCGAAGATGATGCGATTAAAACCGCTGTTAATCTAAGCAAAAGATATTTAACTGAAAGGTTATTACCTGATAAAGCTGTAGATTTAATAGACGAAGCAGCAAGTAAAATAAGAATAGATTCTCAATCTATGCCAATCGATTTAAAAGAAAAGGAAAAAGAAATACAGCATATGCTAAATCGGGAAGAGGCGGCAGCACAGCAGGGGGATTATGAAAAAGCAGCTGAAATAAAAACCATACGCATACAAGTCCAACAACAATATGAACAAGACAAACAATCGTTGCCAAATTATGATAAATCACAAATGAAAGTACGGCCAGAACATATTGGGAATCTAATTACAGATTGGACAGGCATCCCAACTAGTAAATTGTTGGAGAATGAAGCTGATAAGCTGCTAAACATGGAGCATCGATTACACGAAAAAATCATAGGACAAAGTACTCCTGTAAAATTAGTGTCCGATGCAATTCGAAGAGCCCGAGCCGGACTAAATGATCCTAACAAGCCTATTGGAAGCTTTCTGTTTCTAGGTCCCACAGGAGTAGGTAAGACAGAATTAGCACGTTCGCTTGCAGAATTTTTATTTGACGACCAAAGCAACATGATTAGAATTGACATGTCTGAGTATCTTGAACAACACTCAGCTTCAAAGTTAATTGGCTCACCACCCGGCTATATCGGATATGATGAAGGTGGCCAACTTACAGAAGCGGTTAAACGTCGTCCCTTTAGTGTTTTATTATTTGATGAAATTGAAAAGGCACATCCGGATATCTTTTCTATATTGCTCCAAATCCTTGACGATGGAAGGCTAACTGATGGTCAAGGTAAAACCATAGATTTCAAAAACACAATAATAATAATGACTAGCAATATTGGATCCAACATAGACAACAAAGGCCAAGTTGGGTTTTTGCCAGATAAGGATAAACAAAATACAGACCGTACAAGAGATATAATAGAGGAAAAATTAAAGAACCAATTCAAACCCGAATTTCTGAACAGGATAGATGAAATTGTACTCTTTGAAGAACTAGAGCCTGAAGAGATAAAGTTGATAGCCAACATTATACTGAAGGACGTTGCAATCAAAATTTCGAAGTTCGGTTTAAAACTGGAGCTATCCAAAGACGCTATGGATTGGATTGTTAATCGTGGTTACGACCGAGATTATGGTGCAAGACCATTGAAAAGAGTAATCCAAAGGTACATAGAAGACCAACTCTCTAAACAAATCATATCTGGCGAGATATCTGAGGGAGATTTTGTTTATATTACTATTGGAGCAAATGAAGAACTAAATTTCAAACCCCAACCTAAACAATAAACTATAAAAGTGAAATAAATAATTCTAGTCAGATTATTGCCGAACTTTATTAATTACTTAGAGGGTTATCGCATCTTGTTCTACCCTAATCACAAATGGTAAAATTCAATCACACGTTATTATCTTTGGTTTAATATCATTCCGGTGTAGCTCAGTGGTAGAGCGGTCGGCTGTTAACCGATTGGTCGTAGGTTCGAATCCTACCACCGGAGCCAACAACCAAATTTACTTATATCCCTTAAGCAATATATAATACCGTTACTTCGTTTTATTGGTTAAATACGAGTTCGACTTTAAAAAAGCATACTGGTATGAACAAACAACATAAACGCATTAATTTTGCAGCGTGGAGAACCTATCATGACCAAATCATTAATTGGAAAGATTGCTATTGTCACCGGAGGAGCCGAAGGAATAGGTAAAGGCATTGCTCTATCATTAGCAAAAAGCGGGGCTACACTGGTAATAGCTGATTTAAATGAGGAAAAAGCTATTTCCACCAAGTTAGAAATAAATAAACTCAGTCCTAAATCTGCAGCCATGAAAGTGGATGTAGCCAAGAAAACCGAGATAGAAGAATGTGTTACTCGTGTAATATCAGAATTTGGCCAAGTTGACATTTTAGTTAATAACGCAGGGATATACACTGATGACTGGGAAGCAAGTTTATCTATAAATATAATGGGAGTTGTAAATTTCTGTGAATCAACTATCCCTCACATGCAGTCGCGCGAATATGGGAAAATAATAAATATAGGATCTATGTCAGCACATGCTGCAAGAAACCTTGGAGGACCTTATCCAACAAGTAAAGCTGCTGTTCTTAGGTATACTAAAGGTTTAGCATATGAACTAAGAAACAATAATATTAACGTAAATGCAGTTTGCCCGGGTGCTGTATGGACATCATTCCAAAAAGGTCTTCAGGCTCAAAGTATAGAAAATGACGAAACTATCATAGACACCAATCTCTATGATAGTTTCTTGCAAAAGTATTCAGACGTTATTCCAATGGGCAGACCACAAACCACAGACGACATAGGCCATACCGTAGAATTTTTATCTTCTGATTCTTCTAAAAACATCACCGGCCAATGTATACACGTCGATGGTGGTGCCATTTTGAGAGACTAAATCAGTATAACGTTAAAATTTTTCTAGAAGAATCAAACTCGAAAACCATAAAGATGCTTTTAAATCATTTGAACTCGGATTTTCACCAATGGAATTTATCTTATTCGTTTACAATCATCTCTTCATCTTAGACCTGATAGATGATTCAAAAGCAGTCATTTCCGACAATGGCTGAGTCGGCCAAGTGCGCTTCCATTCATCTGTTACATCAACATGCAATTTAGGTCCTAGTCCATCTATTTGCATTTCAATTTTATCGCCGTCTTGAATTGGTCCTAATCCAACATGGTTTGTACCAGTTGAAATCAGATCCCCTGGTTTCATAGTAACTAACCAAGTGGCAAATTCTACAACTTCTCCAACACTTCTTCCCATATCACTAGTGTTCATATTTTGCCTAACTACACCATTAACCCATAAATTAATATTCAAATTTTGGGGGTCATCAATTTCGTCTGCTGTAACTATAGCAGGTCCTATTGGACCAAATGTATCCCAAGATTTTCCCCAGAAAAAACTTGATCCTCCATTAGGTTCAACACCACGCGCTGAAACATCGATAAAATTAATATATCCAAAAATATGATCTTTTGCATTAGAAGCGGAAACTTTGCTAGATTTTTTGCCTATCACCAATCCCAACTCAGCCTCATGATGAAAATGCGGTACAGGACAATCCGGCAATACCACTGTATCACCATCCCCAATAATTGCACTCGGCGATTTCAAAAATGCCTCCCTGTCAGCTACTAGAGCGCGAGAGCCATTCTCCATATAATTACCAGCCATACACACAATTCTTGTTGGTTCAGGTAGTGGAGGCCTAAATTTCACTTGAGAAATTGGGACCGACGGTACGTCTCCTATTTCTTCTAGCGATGGTCGATATTGATCGAAATGTTCAATCAAGTAACTCATCATTATTTGAGGACTAAAATTAGGAACTCCAGATATTTTCTCCGAAATATCAATAACTTTATCATCTCTTAAAATACCAGGAACATAATCGTTAAAAAGAACTAATTTCATTTAAATCTCCATGTGAATTTAATTTTTTCTATAAACAATAAAACAAATCAATTACCTTACTTCTTCTACCATTTGGCTCATAACTTTTGACGCTTCATCCACTATAGTTATAGCTTTGGTGTAATCCATTCGAGTAGGTCCGATAACTCCTAACAATCCAACAGATTCGCCAACAATCCCATATTCGGCCATAATAACGCTTAAAGGCCAAAGAAAATCCCCTTTATTTTCGCGTCCTATTCTGATCTGTAAAATACCTAACTTATGGCTCTCTGATACAACGGCTTCTGCCAATCTACCATCTTCTACTACTTCTACAATTGAATACCCTTTACTCCTATCAGCAAATTCTGGTTGGGCTAATATATTTTTCAACCCATACAAATAATGGTCAGAACCAGACTCTCTATCTTCACGATTCATAATCGAAAATATTTCTCTTAAAAGTAAATTCTCCAGAGTAGCAATATCACTTTTCATCAACTTCGCTATTTGCTTTTTCCTTAGCCCGATACATTTATCTTTAATCCTGTTAAAAACAGATTCAAACTGCACTCTAGTGAGATGATTCGATAACTTTATAATTCTTTTCGTTATCTTTGCATGATCTAAAACAACTATTAACATCCCCATAGATTTATTCAAATACACAAATTCCAAGTGCCTAATTTTACACTGATTTGACTTAGGAGAAGTAACTAAGGCTAGGGTACCCAAAATTTTAGAAATTATACTCGCTGCAATTTGAGTTCGTGAATCCAAATCTATTTCTGAATCATTAATCTTTTGTCTGAAATGTGACGCAAATCCAGTGAATTCTTTAGATTGGTTTTTAGCATTATTAAAAAAATGCTCCACGTAAGAACGATAGCCTGAATCTAGCGGCACGCTTCCCGCAGACAAATGAGGTCTTGTTATGTATCCAGCCTCTTCTAATTTTGCAACATCATTTCGTATAGTCGCAGGGCTAATACCTAATCCATGTCGGTTTGCAATAGATTCTGATGCAATAGGATTAGCTGTCTTTATATGATCTACAACTATGCAATTTAATATTGATTGCTGTCTATCAGTTAATACCATAGTTAGGGCTTAAATCCTTAAGAATTTTAACAAGGTTAACATATATAACATTGATTGAAAATCTTAGCATTAATTATATAAATAAGAAATGTTCAACACTATAAAAAAAGGGGCCCTAGTGTGGGCCCCTTTTTTTATATCCTCTTAGTAATCCATTGGAGGAGGAGGACCACCAGCCGGCATCGCCGGCAAGTCTTCCTTAACATCCGTTATCAAAGCTTCTGTAGTTAACACCATTCCGGCAACACTAGCAGAATTTTCAATTGCAGAACGTGTCACTTTCGCTGGATCCATGATTCCTAATTCAATAAGATCACCATATGTACCAGTTTCAGCGTCGTAACCATGGTTACCTGTTCCTTCTAATGTCTTGGAAAGAACCACTTCTCCTGCAACTCCCGTATTTTCAGCAATAAGCTTCAAAGGAGCAGCTAAAGCGTCTTTAAGTATCGTTATAGCAGTTTGTTCATCTCCAGCAAGTTTAACCTTATCTAAAGCAGCACTTGCTCTTAATAAAGCTAATCCACCTCCAGGAACGATTCCTTCTTCCACTGCTGCTCTTGTAGCAGATAAAGCATCTTCTATTCTTTGCTTCTTCTCTTTCAATTCTACTTCTGTAGCAGCACCTACTTTTATGATAGCAACTCCTCCAGACAGTTTTGCTAAACGCTCTTGAAGTTTTTCTCTATCGTAATCAGAGGTTGTTTCTTCTATTTGAGACTTAATTTGGTTGATTCTGCCTTGTATAGCATCATCTGCTCCTCCGCCGTCAACAAATGTAGTATCATCTTTAGTTGCAACTACTCTTCTAGTCCTACCAAGGTCATCAACAGTAACTGAATCTAATTTACGACCTACTTCTTCACTAATAACAACACCGCCAGTCAAAACAGCTATGTCTTGAAGCATCTCTTTTCTTCTATCACCAAATCCTGGTGCTTTTACAGCTAGTATATTTAGAGTACCTCTTAATTTGTTTACAACTAATGTAGCAAGAGCTTCACCCTCAATATCTTCAGCAATAATCACAACATTTTTGCCTATTTGCAGTATTTTTTCCAAAGCAGGAAGAAAATCAGAAACGGCTGATATCTTTTTATCTGTTATCAATATGTATGGATTATCTATTTCAGACTCCATTCTTTCTTGATTTGTAGCAAAGTATGGAGAAATATAGCCACGATCAATTTGCATACCTTCAACAAATTCTTGCTCGTAACTTATTCCTTTTGACTCTTCAACAGTTATAACTCCATCTTTTCCAACTTTTTCCATAACTTCTGAAATCAAAGAACCCATCTCATCGTCATGTGCAGACAAACTTGCGACCTTTGCAATATCTTCTCTGCCACTAACGGGAGTAGACATACTACCCACTGCTGCTCTAAGTGCTTCAACTCCTTGATCTATACCTCTTTTAATAGCCATAGGATTTGCTCCAGCAGCAATATTCTTGAACCCTTCGTGTATTATAGCTTGAGCTAAAACGGTAGCAGTAGTCGTACCATCACCAGCAACATCATTGGTCTTACTTGCTGCTTCTTTAAGTAACTGTGCTCCCATATTCTCAAAGGCGTCTTCTAACTCTATCTCTTTAGCAATTGTTACTCCATCGCTACAAACCTGAGGAGGACCGAATTTTTTATCTAAAACTACGTTCCTTCCTCTAGGGCCTAAAGTTACGCCAACAGTTTCTGCCATTATATCTATGCCGCGCTTCATTTGTGCACGAGCTTCTTCACTATAAGTAAGCTGTTTAGGCATTAGTTTATTTCCTCCATATTATTAAAATAATTCAAATTTATTTCTTGAAAAGCACGTCATCGTCTCTAAGCACCATATACTCAACATCACCTTCTCGATATTCAGTACCTCCGTACTTAGAAAAAACAACGATATCACCTACTTCAACTTCAACAGGTAATCTCTTACCATCATCTGTAAGTTTTCCTGGACCAACTGCCACAACTTTGCCTTCTTGAGGCTTTTCTTTAGCAGTGTCAGGTATATATATACCACCGGGACTTTTTGTCTCTTGACCTTCTATAGGTTCAACAACAATTCTATTTCCCAAAGGTTTGAACGCAATCTTTGATTTCGCTGCCACCTTACTCCTCCTTTTTAAGATATTTATTTAGAGAATTAGCAGTCATAATATGAGACTGCTAAAGAAAAATTCTAATATACGCAACTCTTAATTGTCAAATAATTCGAATGCTTGGAATAACCAATATACATAAGTGTAACTTAAGGTTTTTATCGAAGTAGATTCAGATTATTAACGTTCAGGGGATTTGTATGTTTAATGAATATCTTCATACGCTTTTGGATTGACACCAAAACAAGCAAATTTACTACTTGAAATATCTATCCTTATTCTGTGATTAACTTTAAAAACATTGCTTATTAAAAAAGTTGGATGATTAATTCACATACCTGATTAGGAGAATCTGCCCGGCCAGGAATCGAACCTGGGTCATAGGAGCCAAAGTCCCATGTGCTACCGCTACACCACCGGGCATCACTTTACCATTCGAAGTTTATATATTATCAAGAATCAAACTCTCTAATAAATATATCCAATAAAAACTTCGACCATTAGCATCCACAATTCAAGTATACTATTCTATTAAATTAATAGTAGTAAATTAAATAGGTTTGCTTATATTTCAATCGAATGACATAGTATCATACAATTTATTTGTACTAAAAACACTTAACATTATAGAAAACCCTAATAGAATAATAATTTTCAGAGGTATGCCATGGAATTGGAGTCACGAAAAGAAAATGTACAAATTGTTAAACAACTTGTGCAACAAATAACAGACAGCATACAAAAAGTTATTGTTGGTAAATCAGAGACGATAGAACTTTTGCTTATAAGCATGATATGCCGTGGACATATACTTTTAGAAGATGTTCCCGGCATAGGTAAAACAACACTTGCCAAATCATTAGCCCAATCCTTAGGAAGCAGTTTCAGTAGAATACAATGTACTCCAGACTTAATGCCGAATGATGTCTTGGGATTTAATTTTTTCAACCAAAAGAATGGAAGTTTTGAATTTAGACCCGGTCCCATATTCAATCAAATCGTTTTAGTTGATGAAATTAATCGAGCAACTCCAAGAACCCAATCGGCATTGCTTGAATCAATGCAAGAGTTTCAAGTCACAATTGACGGTAAAACAGAACAATTACCCTCACCATTTACAATCATTGCTACCCAAAATCCGATAGAAATGGAAGGTACTTTCCCTTTACCAGAAGCACAACTAGACCGATTTTTCGTAAGATTATCTTTAGGATACCCTTCGAAAGAAGAGGAAAACGAATTATTTAATCGCTCCGATAACAATTACCTTTTCGAAACAATTACTCCTATTACGAATAGCCAAGAAATTATTAACCTTCAAAACATACATAAATCAATAAAAGTAACTAAAGAAATAAAAAATTACATCATTAAAATTATATCCGCCACTCGAGATGAAGAAGATATTGTATTAGGCGCTAGTCCAAGGGCAAGTTTGGATCTGTACAAAGCATGCCAAGCGAAAGCAGCTGTAAATGCTAGAGATTTTGTTATACCTGATGATGTAAAAGCTCTGGCACCACACATATTGGCTCACAGAATCGGTATAAGCTTAAATGCCCAAATCAAAGAACGTACATCAGGTCAAATTATTAATAAAATATTGGAATCTATAGAAATACCCATAGACACCGATTATAAATAAAACGTTATATTTTAAATTCCAATGAAAAAAATACGCCTCTCAGGTAAACCACTGCACGACACATGGATTTTTTTGCTTATTGGAGTAACTATATTTGGAATAATAACGAGTAGCGGATTAGTAATTTCATTTGGATGCATAGGTGTTATTGTTGCATTTATTTCATTAATATGGGATAAAATTTGCCTGCAAAATTTAAATTACCATCGTAAATTATCCACCAAAAGAGCTTTCGTAGGAGAAAAAATCGATATAAACCTAACTCTTGAAAACAAAAAACCTATTCCCTTACCAAAAGTTTTTATATCTGACGAATTACCTAGTGGACTTAAACTACAAAGCTCTCAACCTTCATTTGAAATAAATCACCAAATAATCGACAACAGGTTTTTCATAAGAAAATCTTTTTCGATTGGGTGGTATCAAAAAATCTTCTGGAATTACTCAGTAATATGTACAAAAAGAGGGATTTACAACCTAGGACCCGCAGAGATAGAAGTCCATGAGCCGTTGGGGTTTTTGCAAAGTAAAGCCAAACATATTGCTCAAGATAATATTGTAATTTATCCAAAATTGATTGACATAGAAAAACTCGAATCACATTCAAATAGGCCATTAGGCGAATCAATAAAAGGAACTAAATTACTAAACGATTACTCAAGACCCTATAGTGTTAGAGATTATGAAATAGGGGACCCTGTAAAAACTATTGATTGGAAATCAACAGCTAAAACAACAAAACTTAAAGTGAAAACTTATGAACCGAGTATAAGCGATATATTCGTCATCGCAGTAGCTACGGAAACAACACATCCTCATTGGGCAGCACACAGCCCAAAAAAATTAGAGAGAGTGATAAGCACAGCAGCTTCAGTTGCATGGTTAGCTTTTAAAAAAAAATATCAACTTGGAATCCTAACTAATGACCTGCCATTACCCAAAAACAACCCATTAATTGTCTCACCCAGTAAAGATAAACATAATATTGATTTAGCTCTTAAAGCATTAGCTGGAATTAAAGCCTACTCAGTTGAACCACTTGAAGACAGGCTTATGAAATGTTCACGCAACATCCCGAAAGGTTGTACACTATCTATTCTAACTTCACACCTCTCAAAGAATCTTATGTTAACTGCTCATCATCTTTCGAACACTGGATACAATGTGCTCGTCATTAACACAGGGAATGAGTACAAAGGACAAATACCAAAAAGAATCCATCTCTATCAAATAAACGAATTCTTGAATTCAAATTACAATGAAGCAATCTAATTTACAACATATTGCTCTGATTATAACCAATTCAATTATTGAAATTATTTGGGTGTTCGCTTTATTGAACGTGCTATCATCCTTTTTACAAATAGGAAATTCTTATCTTACTTGGATATCAATCTCAATGCTGACCATAATACCTTTATTGGCACGGGTTGTAGGCCCCAAGAAATCCAAATATCCTGAAATAACTTCTAGCATTTTAGTTGCTATAGGCATTTTGAATTTATTATTAATAATATTAATTGATTTAAATTCTGAGGATTATCCTATTAGAATCTACAATACCCTTTTGGGCCTCACTATTTTAAGCGGATTATGGCTTTGGTACCGTTCAACTACTATAGCAACAATGGAATCCCCAGAATCAAGGTTAAGTATGACTTTTAGAGTTGGTAGTGCCATAATAATGATTCTTACAATAACAGATATTTACTCCACAAATAATCTTCACAGTATCCCTATCATTATTTTATTTTATTTGTTTGGTATAAGTGGGTTATTGATTGGAAATAAGATTCAGGATACAAATCCAGAAGGTATAAATAGAAAATGGAATATCTTTTCTTTCGGTGGATTAGGGTTGGTCTTATCACTCGGAATGTTATTTGCATTGATTAGAAAAGATTGGTCAAACTACACTACTTATATATTAGATGGCTTGCTTTCGTTTATGATGGGAATGATATTTGCATTCTTTGGGTCTATATCTTGGATTGCAAAAATATTAACTGATTTAATAGCATGCAAAGGAGATGATTGTCCTGAACTTCAACCAGCAGCCAGCTCTTCTGTAAATAATACCCAATCTAACGAAACCGCATTAAATTTTGCTTTGGAATCCATTGCCGAACAAGATGAAGCAAGAATGAGCATACTAAATAACATAATTAATGTAATTCAATGGAGTTTCATAATCATCATATGCTTAATAATCTTGTTCATACTTTACCAAATATTGAAAAGTGCATTTATCTATGCACCAGACGGGGATGATGCTGACAAAATTAAAATTGGAGACGGCATAAATGTTTTTGATGATATAACTAAATTACTGTCAGCATTGATACCCAAAGAAATTAAAAACCTGTCACGCCTAAAATTTAAAAGATCTGAACTAAATCTCTCAAATGCTGCTGAAGCTATATACATATATCACCAATTAATAGATTTGGGAGCAAAATTGGGTGTCATTCGTTATCCATCTGAAACCCCTAAGGAGTTTCAACCCAGACTATTCAAATCTTTACAACATAAATTGGTTTCAACTTCAACTCAATGTTTCGAAATTGCTTTATATGGCAATTCTGACATCTCAGATAAGGACCTTTCTGAACTAAAACATCAACTATCAGAATTGAAAAAGGAAATTAAGCAAAAAAGAGTCGAGAGTTATTGATAACGCATTTACATCAATGACGCTTAAATTTCATATCATCAATTGTCATAGAATTTTGTAAATATGATTTAGTATCAAACCCTATAAATCGTTGTGGCAAATATCTTTCACTATCTATACTAGTTTCTCCATCCACGACATGTTCAGCAATCAACTGTCCTGCTACCGGATTATAAGCAAATCCACCTGAATGAAAATTGGAACCAACAAATAAACCGTCAATACCTGGCATAGGTCCAATTACAGGAGTTGCATCTCTAGTAATGCTTATTAATCCCACAGTGTGATAATCCCAAACGGCACTTTCAATTACAGGCACCCTACTTCTAAATCTTTCTCGTAAAAATGGTAATGCTCTAGGATCAGGGGTTAATTGATCTACCGTAAACTGCTGATTCGGCATAATGAAATTTTCCGGATTGTATGCATCGGTACCAACCAATAATCTATTGTCCTCTGTTGGTCTTATATAACCCTCAACAACTCTGTCATTAATCGCGGGTAAATTAAGTTTGGTTTCAAATGGTTTAGTAACAAAACGTTCATGTATAAAGTTTTTCATGGGTATTTGAAAATCAACCCAAGATAATAAATGATTTATCCATGCATTAACGGCACAAATAACAATATCAAATTTTTCTTTTGTCTCTTTTTGGTTAACTGAAGACCTAGTAACAATTCCTTTAATTTGAGCACCTTGCAAATCGAACCCGACTACTTCTTCATGTTCTCGTATATCAACGCCCATTTTTTCAATCTTGTTTTTTAAGGCAGGAACATATCTATGTGGTTCGCTATAACCTCCTCTTAAATCTAACACCCCATATTCATTAGGAGCAGCAACTACATCTTTGAATTTATCCGATAATTTTCCACCTTGTAAAATTTCTACTTTTGACCCTAATTTTATCTGTAAATCACGTAAATCTTTATCTCCAATATAATCTTCTTCAGATAGTAGATTTAAACAACCTACTTGATGAAAAGAATACCCATCTAATATTTGGCTAAATCGTTCGAAATTATCTAACGTTTTTACTCTAGCTCTAATAGCTGTTTCATTCCATTCCAGTGATGTCACAATTCCTGCGGCTTGCAAACTAGAGCCACCACCGATATAGCCTTTATCTATCACTGTTATTTTAGAAACACCTTTTTCAGCTAAATGGAAGGCAGTACTCATCCCTATCACACCACCACCAATTATCGCAACAGACTGCGATTCTACATTATCTTTTTTGCCACTCATAAATCACCTTTAGTAACACCCATCGTAGTTTTAACTGCTAATTCAACATCTTTTGCACTAGGTACAACGTATTTGCTAAGATCTGAACTATAAGGTACCGGAGCACCTTTATTCCCCACCCTAACTATTGAAGATTTAAGAAACTTAGAAGCCTCCGATTCGCTAAATCTGGCAGCTATTTCACCCCCAAATCCTCCAACTTTGACCGCCTCATGGGCTATCACTAACCTACCAGTTTTTTCAACAGACTTAACAATTGCATCAAAATCAAGCGGCACTAACGTTCGAGGGTCAATAATTTCAACAGATATATTTTCAGATTCCAAACGAGTAGCAGCAATCTCCACTTCTTCTAACATTTTAGACCATGCAACTATAGTTACATCACTACCTTCTTTCAAAATCGCAGCTTTCCCAAAAGGGATTTCATATCTTTCCTCTGGCACTTCTCCAACACTTTTGTACAAACCCTCATGTTCAAAAAAAACAACCGGGTCAGGATCATTTATGGCTGTGGTCATTAAGCCTTTAACATCATGCGAATTACTCGGAACGACAACCTTAAGACCAGGTACATGAGCAAACCAAGCTTCTAGTGATTGCCCCATATATACGTTGTTAGCGGACATTGTTATCGACCTAATAACGATAGGAACATTCATAGAGCCATTGTTGATATATCGAGCTTTAGCAGCAGTATTTACTATGGGATCCATTGCAACGGTTATTAAACCTGTAAATTGGAGTTCAACAACTGGTTTCATACCCATTAATGCAGCTCCAACTCCCATACCCACTATACCTGCTTCAGATATTGGAGTGTCAAATACTCTTGCAGAACCAAACTTTTTTTGCAATCCTTTTGTTGATCCCCACAGTCCTCCATAAAGAGCTACATCTTCACCAAAACAAATAATTTGATCATCTATTTCCATTTCCTGATATAGTGCCTCTCTTATGGCTTTTGCATATTCTAATTCACGCATTATTTTAATTTTCTCCAAAAGGTTTTTTGTAGACTTCTTTAAAAGCAGATTCTCTTGAAGTTGGCGGAGTCTTTTGAGACATTTCTACGGCGCGTTCTATTTCATCCTCTACATGGGTGGTAATAAGTTTGATATCTTTATCAGTAAGATATTTTTTATCCCTACCTTGATTTTCAAGTATCTCTAGTGGATCTCTCTTCCTCCATTTTTGGTTTTCTTTGATATCCCTTATATCTTCTAGTTTAAGCATGGTTGGATAATGCCCTAAAAAACTAAGTGTTTTACACTCTATCAATGTAGGCCCTTTCCCATCTCTTGCACGCTGTACAGCTTCTTTAACAACCTCATAAACCGACAACACATCTTGGCCGTCAACAGTGACACCAGGCATCCCATATCCCACCGCTTTATCGGCAACATCATTAATCGCTAGTCCAACAGATGCAGGTACGGTCTGAAAATATAAATTGTTCTCACAAACGAAAATAACCGGAAGGTTAAGTACTGCAGCCAAATTTAAACCTTCGTGAAAATCGCCACGTCCAGTAGCTCCATCTCCAAAAAAACAAATCACAATATTATCAGTGTTTCTATTCTTTAATGCTAAACCAATTCCCGCTGCAACTGGAACCTGAGAACCAACTATAGAACTACCTGCCATTATGCCTAGTTCAGGATACCCACAGTGATGAAATGATTCTTTGCCATCTGAAATACTCCCACTGTTACCTATAACAGCATTTAATTGCTCTAGTACTGTCACACCTTTAGCCCAAAAAGCTTCCATCGTCCTAAGCGAGGGTATAACCCAATCATCTTTGGAAAGCCCATAACATGCACCAATGCCGATTGCTTCTTGGCCTGTTGAAGGGTGAAGGCCAACTTTCAATACACCCTGCTTATTCAATTCCAACACTTTTTGAGTAAATAACCGACTTGTTAGCATCATGGAATACATTTTTTTGTAATCATCTGAATTTAAACTGTTGGAACTTTCAGCTATCATTTTTAACACCTGTTTTTGAAATAGTAAAAGGTTGATAGAAAATCACAATTAATAAGTAGCACGGCCACCGCTCACATCAAAAACGGCTCCGGTAGTAAATGAACATGCTTCAGATAAAAGCCAAGCAATCATATTAGCTGTTTCATAAACTTCTCCAAAACGTCCCATTGGTATTTTACTCTTCATGTATGTAACAGCTTTAGGATCACCTTCTCTAACGGGTCTAGTCATTATAACTGCAGGAGTAACACAATTAACTATAACCCCATCATTTACCACCTCTTTCGCAACTGCTTTTGTAAATCCAATTATCCCTGATTTTGTCGAAGAATAGGGGGCCATCTTGGGGTTTCCTTCTTTACCCGCAACTGAAGCAATATTGACAATACGGCCATATCCGTTGTTAATCATATACGGAATAATTAACTTGGTGAAAATAAATGTTGCTCTTAAATTGGTTCTATAAGATTTGTCAAAAGCATCATCGTCAAGCTCCCATAAATTGGCATAAGGTTCAGAGCCTACTGCATTATTAACAAGCAAATCTATTTTGCCCCAACTTTCGTTAGCCATTACAACAGCCTGATGTGCTACGTTTTCATCTCCAACATCACCTAACACCAATTTACCTTCAATTCTTTTGTCCTTAAGATCATCTAGACATTTATAACCTCTTTCTTCACTTTTTTCCACCAAGACTATCCTTGCTCCCTCTTGTCCTAACCTAAGAGCCAAGCAAGAAGCGATTTCTCCCCCTCCACCAGTTATAACAGCTACTTTCCCCTCATATCTTTTCATTGAAGAAACCCTTCTTTTTTCAAGTCATCTATTGCCTTACTAACTGACTCAACCGTATCATCAATATCTTGAGTACTGTGTTTCGATCCTAAAATAAACCTGTTGGAAGCATGGACTCCATGGGAATATAAGGAGAGATTAAATTGCTTTGCCATCGCTGGGTCAAGAATTTTTTTATATTCGGAGTCACCAAATTCGTATAATTCATCATCTGAATTGATATCTACTCCTAACCTTATGAACACCATAGATGCCACTCCCGTGGCCCTTCCTTTAGTTTCAGTTTCGGACAACATTTCGTTTAAGCCTTTCTTGAGCCTATCTGCCATTTGATTAGCTGTATCATTAACAGGTGTGCTAGCAATTAATCCTAGCGCTGTTGCTCCTGCTACGGCTGATAATGGATTTGCATTGTAGGTTCCATTATGTGGAACTCTTGTATTACTGTTAAATTGTTCATCATCCCTAAACTGGATCATGTTAATTATTTCTTCTTTACCTCCAACTGCTCCACCAGGTAGTCCACCAGCAAGAATTTTGGCCATAGTACACATATCTGGAGTTATACCAAAATATCCCTGAGCACCTGATTTTGACACCCTGAATCCAGTAACAACTTCATCAAATATGAGCACCACTCCAAATCGTTTAGTAACTTCCCTTAACTCCGCTAAAAACTCAGGTTTAACTGGAACCTGACCCATATGGCATCCAGTAGGCTCCAATATTATTGCTGCCACATCTGAATCTTTTTCCAAAATATTTTCTACCAAACTTATATTATTTGGCTTCAATACATGCACGCCTCTAAGAGTGTCTTCTGGGATACCCCCTGAACTCCAACTGTCTGCTGCAGCAATATCGCTCCAACCATGAAAATGATCCTCAAATTTTATTATTTTTGTTTTACCCGTATATGCTCTAGCCATCCTTAAGGCCAATATAACTGCCTCAGTACCAGAACTGACAAAACGTATTTTCTCAACACATGGCATTAAATCCTTAACACGCTGAGCCCACTCAATTTCCAAATCTGTAGAGCCACTAAAATGGGTTCCTTTAAGCAATTGTTCACTAACTGCCCTTACAATGTCAGGGTGAGAATGTCCCAAAATCAAAGAGCCGTGCCCTGTCCAATAATCTATTATTTTGTGTCCATCAACATCCCATTTGTGAGACCCCTCAGCATGAGTTATGTAGTGAGGAAAAGGCATCTGATTTCTAGCATCATGAGTAACCCCATTGGGAAACAAATTTTTTGACACATTAAATCTTTTTGCACTTTCCGGATGCATTTTAATATATCTATCTTCAATTGAAGTAACCATCGATATCCTCCTTAAACCTCTATATCCTTATCAACAATAAGTGTATTATATTTACCTTAAGTTTGTCTCCACTTGGAGTTAAGAATGAAAAGTTATTTTTCACACCTAGAATGCACAAATTGCGGTAAGATATATCCTTCAACTGCACCTATTCGTATATGCTTATCTTGCTCAAAAGTGATATATGCCCGATACGACTTGGAACTCGCAAGGTCAAAAATATCCAAAACCATTTTCACAAACCGAGCACCAAATATGTGGCGATATTTTGAATTATTACCCATAGCAGACCAAAATAATGTTGTGAGTTTAGGTGAAGGTTTTACCCCCATACATAGAGCTGACAATTTGGGTAAAAATCTTGGTTTAAAAAATTTATTGATAAAAGATGAATCTTTCAATCCCACAGCCTCCTTCAAAGCAAGGGGAATGTCTGCAGCTGTTTCTAAAGTTAAAGAATTCAACATAAAAGAAGTAACAGTTCCGTCAGCAGGTAACGCAGGTGGAGCACTGGCCGCTTACGCTGCAAAAGCTGGATTACAATCCCACATCTTTATGCCAAAAGACGCACCTGAAGCCACACAAAAAGAGGTTTCAATCACAAATGCCACCTTGAATCTCGTTGATGGATTCATAAATGATGCAGGTGTACAATCAAGAAGCTTAGCTGATAAAAAAGGTATGTTTGACTTATCCACCTTACAAGAACCTTATAGAGCTGAAGGAAAAAAAACAATGGGATATGAAATAGCCGAACAGCTTGACTGGAATCTACCAGACGCAATTATTTACCCAACTGGTGGTGGAACTGGAATCGTCGGAATATGGAAAGCAATCAAAGAAATGGAGCAACTAGGGTGGATATCTGGCAAAAGACCAAAAATGTTCTGCATACAAGCAGAAGGATGTGCTCCGCTCGTTCGAGCTTTTAGCGAAAAAAGTCGATTTGCTAAAGTATGGGAAAATCCCAAAACTATAGCAGCCGGCATGAGAGTTCCTTCAGCAATAGGAGATTATTTGATTCTTGATGCAATTTATGAAAGTGGAGGTAGCGCTATAACCGTCACCGACGATGAAATGATTGAGTTCATTAAAAAGACAATTTCTCTTGAAGGTTTGTTCTTATGCCCTGAAGGTGCCGCTACAGTCTGTGCATCAAAGAAATTGCTGGACCTTGGATTGATCAATAAAAAAGATTCCATTCTTTTATTAAATACTGGCTCAGGATTTAAATACATGGAAGTAGTTTAAGAAAGATCAGTTTGAGAATTCAATCCTGCAATTTTTTCAAGTATTTTGACATAAGCATGAATTCCTTCGTCAGAAAATCCTGATTGCTGAGTCGCTCTGAATATCTGACTGACAATTGGAGTTGTGAATAGAGCAACATCCATTTGACCTGCTGCATCCAAAACCAAATTCAAATCTTTTTGAGCCAATTTCACCATAAACCCAGGCTCAAATTCTCGCTTGAAAACTTTCTCTCCTAGATTGTCCACCATCCATGATCCCGCTGCGCCAGCACTCCAAGCATTGATTAAAGCTTCAGGATTTGCACCTGCTTTGCTTGCAAAAACTATAGCTTCACACATAGCTGCTAAATTACCCATACCAATTATCTGATTCGATAATTTCGTAACTTGCCCCATACCATTACCTCCACAATAGGTTATTTTGGAACCCAATTCATTCAGTATTGGAGTAACTTTACCTAATACAGCTTTATCTCCACCTACCATTATCGATAAAACACCAGCCTCAGCTCCATTAACACCTCCACTTACCGGAGCATCAAGCATTTTTGCTTTTACAGAACTAAGCTTATTCGCTATTTCACGAGTTACTGAAGGGGATATGGTACTCATATCTATAACTATACTTCCTTCATGAACTCCTTCAATAACGCCAGTCTTTCCCAAAACAACCTCTTTAACATCTTTTGAATCCGAAACGCAAGTAATTATAATCTCGCTACTTTCAGCTACCTCCTTAGGAGATTCTAAAGAAACAGCTCCGGCTTGAACTAATTTCTCAGCCTTAGATTTGGTACGATTCCATACCGAAACATGATATTTTGCTTTAATCAAATTTAAGCACATTGGCGTACCGATTAATCCCAAACCTATAAATCCAATTTTTTGCATGATAATTCCCTTTATTTTTTTCGTAAATATACGAATTTGCATACACAGTATTCGATTTGTTTTAAAAAAACAACTCACAAGATAATTAGCTTTATAAATTTATACCTATTTCAAGTTATAAATTATCTTGACAGTAATTTATCGACTATTATAATCTTCGAATAGTGTTTTCAGGTTCAAATACAACCTAAATCAACCTGCTAAATTAGGTTTTATATCTTTTATGGATCCCAATATATTATTTAATTATGAATGGACGGAAATCGGCAAATCGCTAACTTTCCTATGGATATCTGCTTTATGCGTAATAATAGCATCAGGGCATATATTGCTTGGACATGTCATATTACCGTCCCTAGTAGAATCATACAATCTACCTAAATTCATACAGAAACAAAGAATACCACTTTACCTTGTATCGGCTGTTTTTTATGGGGCAGCAATGTGGTTTCTGATTCAGTTTATAATCGGGTCAAAAGATGTAATAGCCCTATTTTGGAATGATTTTTTGATATAAATTTGTAGTAAATTCAAAAGGATAAAGCGGTTTGATACCAGGAGATTTTAAAGTTAAAAAACCTACCAAGAAACAACTCATATTGTTGGCTGTTTCTGGCATTGTAGGCCTGTTTGGAACTGCAGCAGCTATAACGGTAGGAGTTTTTGCATTCACTGCATGGTGGGGTCTACCACTTGATATATATGGGTTCAACGAAGGCCCAGAACAACCAATCGCTTTCCCTCATACTAAACACGTACAGGAATTAGGACTAGATTGCACCTTCTGTCATAGAACGGTCGCGAAAGAAGCAAGCGCATCTATACCATCCGTCGAATTTTGTGTTTCCTGCCACAAAATTATTGGTGACAATAGTGAAGAGATCGCAAAATTGCGAAGCTATAGTTCAAATGAAAAACCAATTGACTGGCAAAGAGTTCATAGGCTACCTGATCATGTTCACTTCGTACACGAGGCACACATAAGATTTTTCTCCGGCACCAAAAATGTAGTAAGTAAAATAGACAGGGATAAAGTATCTTCACAAATCACATTAGAGGACGCTAGAAAAATCTATCCCAACACAAAGGTCGGTGAAATAATTGATGTCAAAGAATCACAAGTATGTATGACTTGTCATGGAGACGTAGGCAGCATGGCAAAAGTCAAACAAATTAGACCGTTGAAAATGGCTGATTGTGTAAACTGCCATAGGGATAATAGCGCTCCAACAGATTGTATTACATGTCACTACTAAACGAATTTAAATAAAAAGGAATCGAAAAATACAATAATGCCTTTAACACGAAGACAATTTCTAAAAATACTAGGTGGTTCAGCAGTAGGAGCAGTAATATTTCAGGCTTGCGGAGTACCGGAAAAAGAATTACTCGTACAATCTCCTGCAAAAATGCCAGAGGATTTAGTTTCTGGCATTGATAATTGGTATGCCACGCTATGCAAAAGCTGCAAAACTAATGAGGGAATTGTAGTGCGCGTAATGGAGGGGAGAGCTAAAAAGATTGAGGGTAACATAGATTACCCCATCAATGAAGGTAAACACAGTGCTAGATGCGAGGCAGCACTTCAATCTCTCTACCACCCGGATAGGATTCAAGGCCCAATGGTTAGAACCGGTAACCGTGGAGAAAATCAATGGCAGGAAATCAGCTGGACAGATGCTATAAGCAGGTTATCCGAACAGATTGACAAGCTAAATTCAAAAGAACAAATGGTTTTGGCTACTAACCCAGTAAACTCTCATGAAGGTTTAGTTGTAGAAAACTTTACAAAAAAACTAGGGTCAAGACATATTCCTTTCGAAGCAATAGAAGATACCAACTTGCTTGATGCATTTCAAAATATATTTGGTCAAAGATTGGCACCTGAATTTGATATTGCAAATGCAGATTACCTTTTATCATTCGGATCTGATCTTCTAGGAACGTGGCAATCCCCAACCAGATATTCCAAAGCGTACGGCGACTTCAGAGATTTACATCACGGCAGAGGTAAATTTGTTCAAATAGAACCAAGATTCTCCATGTCTGCAGCAAATGCCGATAAGTGGGTTTATGTACATCCCGGACAAGAAGGTAAACTTGCTTTAAGTATTGCTCACGAGCTTATAAAGCAAGGAGTAACGACTGATTCTAAATGGGAATCCATCTCAAATATTGACTTGAATTCATTCAGCCCTGACAAGGTTTACTTAGAAATAGGGCTAGAATCAGCGGACACAATAAAAGAAATTGCAAAAGAATTTGGCTCTCACGGTCCCAAAAGCTTGGCAATTGGGGGCGGAATTAGTTCTGCATACACAAATGGCAGTTTTAATTTGAGCGCTATTTATCTTCTTAATCATTTAGTTAACAGTGTGGGCAGTGAGGGAGTAATTAAATTAAATCCAACATCAGCCTTAAACAATATTTCGGGTGAATCTAAGAGAGCTTCTTTTTCCGAATGGGAATCAATCCCGGGTGAAATCAAATCTGGGAAAGTAAAAATTTTAGCAATAAGAGGGGCTGACCCAATTTATAGCCTTCCTGAATCAGTCGGACTTAAAGAAGCTGTTCTAGGCAAAAATGCTGATGGAGAGTTCAATATACCATTAATCGTAAGTTTCGCTAGTCAAATGGATGAAACAACTGCGATAGCTGATTTAGTACTGCCTGAAAATAATCCTTTGGAAGATTGGGGTACAAATATACCCAATCCAGGGCCAGGTTATCAAACTATAGGTTTTCAACAGCCGGTAGTACGTCCATTCTTTGAAAATCGTGGTGTCGATTTGGGAACGAAAAATTTCATTGAAATTCTCCTAGGTATTTCAAAAGAGATGGAAGTTCAATTGGACCTAGAGGGTGAGACAATTATAGATATACTTAAAAATAGTGCTAAAGAACTGTTTTCAAAAAACAGGGGTTCTGTAAAATCTACTACATTCGATGGATTCTGGAACGGATTGCTTCAACGTGGTGGTTGGTGGGACACGGAATCCAAACAAGTAGGCCAAATTGATAGTAACCCAACTTTACCCACTTACTCAGAAAGCCAATTCTCGCAATCTGCAACAAGTGAATCCTTCCATTTAATTCCATTTGAAACACCATCTATTATGGACGGTAAACTAGCCGACTTGCCATGGATGCAAGCCACGCCAGACCCTATAAGTACTGCAGTGTGGGATACATGGGTAGAAATAAACATTAATAAAGCTAATGAACTGGGCATTAAGGAAGGAGATATTCTCAAAATAACATCAGTTGATTCTAAACTTTCAATTGAAGGAGTAGCATACCCTAACCCAGCTACGCCAACTAATGTCGTAGGCATACCAATCGGGCAAGGAAAAACTCACGGGACAAGATATAGCAAAAATCGTGGCGCTAACGTTTTATCGATTATCTCAACTATTAAAGATGAGAAAACAGGTGCCTTAGCCTGGGGATCAACAAAAATTGATTTAGAAAAAACTGGAAGATGGAGACGTCTGCCAAAATTCGAAGGTTCAAAGGCTGAAACGTCAGTAGATGAACACCACAAAGTTATTCAGATAACTAATTTAAATGAAGCATCTCATTAACTGTAAAATAAATTAAACGGAGATTATAACATGGCTAAAGAAAAGTGGGGGATGGTAGTAGATGTAGATAAATGCACCGGTTGCCAAGCTTGTGTAGTTGCTTGCCAGTCAGAAAATAATATTCCCATAAATACTAAAGAACATTTTAACCAAAGACGTCCTATACAGTGGATTAGAATTGAAAGGTACTGGGAAGGAGAATTCCCCAACGTCAAAGCGCGATTCATACCCATGATGTGCCAACAATGTGACAATGCCCCATGCGAACCAGTTTGTCCTGTATATGCTACGTATCACAATAATCAAGGCCTGAATGTACAAGTATATAATCGCTGCATTGGGACACGTTTCTGTGCTAATGCTTGTCCATATACCGTAAGATCATTTAATTTCTGGGAGCCATCTTGGCCAAATAGTTTAAAAAACCAATTAAATCCCGACGTCACCATAAGAAGTAGGGGTATCATGGAAAAATGTACCTTCTGCGTACAAAGAATACAAAGAACAAAAAGAGTTGCGGAAAGAGACGGCACCACAAGAGATGATTCAACTCGAGAATTGAATCCAGCTTGTGTTAATGCATGTCCAACAAATTCTTTAGTTTTCGGTGACGTAAATGACCCTGAATCTAAAGTATCTGAAATGAAATCAGACGCACAAGATGGAAGAGGGTACGAATTACTTGAGCATCTAGGCGTTGGTTCCAATGTAACGTACCTAAAAAAAATTGATGAAGACGCCAAGGTAAGCAGTCATGAGCACCACTGAATCTCATAAAACAACTTATGAAAGATCTTGGACTGACTCTAGGGACCTTACTAAAAGTTTTCTCTCCAGGATTATTGGAACCACATCTTTTTTCTGGTATCTAGTTGCTATTTTCACAACTTTATTTACCATAGGAGTAGTCGGGTTTGTTCTAAAACTATATGATGTAGGGACTGATTCGCCTAAAAACTGGGGCTACTATGCAGCCTTGGTCTCTTTTGTTTTGACAACTTTCCAATCAGCTCCAATGGCCGCTATAGCTCCGAGAATAGCGAAAGCTCATTGGAGAAGGCCGTTTTCTAGGATAGCAGAGATTTTCTGCGTAGCAGGTTCAATAAACGTTTTGTTCTTCATACCTCTAGTTTGGATATTGCCAGGTTTAGAGGATGGACGTAGAAGCCTATGGTTTTATGGAGAATTACAAAATGTACAGTACATGCCACAAATCATAAGTACAATTGCTATTCTATCTTTGTCAATTTGTGGATTAATGCTTGTATGGTTGTCTTCTTCACCAGACCTCGCAATAACGAAAAATAAAACAACCGGCATAAGAAAATCCCTTCAAACGAGATTAGGATCTTGGTGGATAGGAAGTAGTGCACAGTGGTTCATGCTTCACCACAGATTAGGTATTCTTGGAGCATTCTATTTTATGTCTCTAGTAGCAGTACATTTCACCTTCTCCAGTGATTTTTGCATGGCATTGATCCCAGGCTGGATTGACGCACTATTCCCTGTAACCCATGCCCATAATTCACTACAGGCAGGTGTATCAATAGTAATACTTACAATGTTTATAATGCATAAATTCGGAGGATATGAAAAAGAAATTGAATTAGATCAATTTTGGGGAATGGGAAAATTACAATTTGCATTATGTATCCTATGGTTTTGGTTCTGGTTCTCAAGCTTTATCATATTTTGGTATGGAGCTAAACCTGCTGAACAAAGCGTGATAGAACTATTAATATCCGGACCATATTTGCCCATATTCATCGCAGTTTTCTGCCTTAATTTCTTAATCCCTCTATTTACTATGATTTGGAATCCACTGCGAGTAAGTATATTAGGGCCTACTCTTATAGCAGTATGTGTATTAATTGGGACGGCACTGGACAGAATAAGACTTTATGTAGCTGCCTATTCAGTTTCTGAACAGGCACCCGCACATTCTCTCCAGAATATACCTTCAGCAATGTCACCATCTACCTACGATGTGATGATATGGATTGGTGGTTTATCAGGGTGCATATTAGTTTACTTATTAGCAACTAAAGTATTCCCCGTCATGAATATATGGGAACAAAAAGAACTTTTATTGTATAAATATCACAAAAAATTCCATAGGACCGAAGTATTAGTACTGGGTAAACCAGAGTAATTGTTTAAGGATTATAAAGAAGGAATGAATTAATGCAAGAACATACCCAGTTAACTCAAAAACGAATCAATGACGATTTGCTACATAGCGTATTTACCGTTCCTAGATGGTGGCCAGGTAGCACGTTAATACTTTTGCTAATTTTTATTGCTGGCGCTTGTGCCTTCGGTTATATGATTAATAAAGGTATCGGGGTAACCGGTCTAAACAGGCCTGCTTACTGGGGCGTTTTCATTGTTAATTTCGTTTTTTGGATAGGTATTAGCCACGCTGGAATCATGGTTTCTGCAATTTTGAGATTAACACAAGCAGAGTGGAGAAGACCAATTACAAGAGCAGCAGAGGTTCTCACGGTATTTTCTCTTACAGCAGCTCTCATGGCTGCTCCTTTGACACACGTTGGAAGACAATGGAGAGTACTCTATTGGGTATTCCCCTATGACTTCGCAAGAGGAATTTGGCCGAATGTAAGATCTCCTTTCGTTTGGGATCCAAGCGCAGTAATGACATATCTTATTGCAAGTACATTGTTTGTAATAATTTGTTTAATACCAGACTTAGCAGTAGTAAGAGATAGAAGCAAAGGGCTCAGAAAAAAGATATATGGAGTTTTATGTCTTGGCTGGAGAGGTACACCAAGACAATGGAAACTACAAACAGTTGCCGGAATATTATTATCAGCTTTAGTTTTACCTGTATTTGCTTCAGTACACAGCATAGTCTCATGGGACTTTGCAGTCCAAATTGGTCCTGAAGCTTGGCATTCAACAATTTTTGCACCATACTTTATAATCGGTGCAATCCATTCTGGAGTGTCAGCTGTCGCAACGTTGATGGTAGTTATGGTTTGGGCGTGGGGCTATAGAACGTACATAACACCTGACCATTTAGACGCAATCGCACGATTATTGATTGTGGTTGCTGTAACTTGGTTTTTCTTTTTCTTTCTTGAATGGATATATGCTCTATACACCCTAGAATTTGGCGAATTAGCTATGAGAGAGCTACAGGTGTTTAGTTGGCCCTATGGGGCGTTATTTATAGTGTTCCTATTTACAGCCTTTTTAATTCCCGTACCCATGTGGCTTTTTAGAAATATAAGAAGAAGCTATTTATGGATGTTTATAACCACAATACTTGTCAATATAGGTATGTGGCTAGAAAGATTTTTAATTATTGTTCCTGGAGTGATACGCAGGGGAGAATTAATGTTTAATTGGGGCACATACCATCCAAGTATAATAGAGATCTTAATGGTATTAGCAACATTCGGCTGGATGATGTTTGGATTATTAGTTTTTTCAAAAATCTTCCCGTTAGTTCCACTTTTTGATGTCAAAGAAGGAATGGTAGGTAGAGATGAAATTAAAATTGGCCGCAGAATAATACCTGCGTCAATAAGAGAATAAAAGGGGGTTTATGTGGTGAACTCAATATCCAATATTTTAAATCAACAAAGCGTTTTAGGGTTATTTTCAACAGAAGACTCTGCTGCTGACGCATTAGATGCATTATCAGAAGCTGGATTCGACTCTAAAGAATATGAAATATTAACAGGTACTCCCTATCCAGAAGGAACATTTGGAGAAGAAGAACCCAAGCACAAACTATTTCGATTCCCATTAATCGGTGCAGCCTGTGGGTTCATCGTTGGCCTCGGCCTTACAACTGCTACACAATTAGCTTATCCAGTAGTAACGGGCGGTAAGCCTATATTATCCATACCTGCAATGCTAATCATAATGTATGAAGGTACTATGCTAGGTGCTATATTAATGACAGTAGCAGGTATAATATTTGAATCTAGACTGCCAAGATTATTTATGGGAGCTTATAGTCCTAAAATTACCGAAGGCTTTATTGGAGTTGCTGTTACTTCAGCACCCGAAAAAATCCAGAAGGCAGAAGAAGTTTTGAAAAAATGTGGCGCAGAAGAAATAACAAACGGTCAGGATACATCCGAATGAAAATAATGAATGTAAATAATTTCAAATACATTCACGTCTTTTTCACATCCGTTATGTGTTTATGTCTTCTCATTTTACTTGGATGCTCAGGAAATATGAGGACCGGTGATGTAGAAATTGCAGGAGGATTGATAAAAGCTAAGGGTCCTGCATTCCCAGAATCCGGTGCACATAAAGTGGAGATTTTCACCGAAATGCACTACCAACCTTCATATAAATCTCAAGAGCCAAGTAGGATTTTACCTCCGCCTAATTCTGTTCCTGTAACAGGTAAAGAAATAAGTTATAAAAGCCTCGAAGATTATAACAACTACTCTCCTAACATAAATCTTGCAAGTAATGATTTAGAGTTGGGACAACAACTATATACTATTAATTGTCTAGTGTGTCATGGAGCTAGTCTAAAAGGAATTGATGAAACTCAAATAGAATTAAAAGCAACTATATTGAATCTTAATGATGTTGAAAATAACCCTCTTTACAATAGAGGGCCTTATCCAGCTAATTTATTAAGTGAAGTAACTACTAATTCTACCGACAGTGAAATTTTCGCCTTTATATCATGGGGTGGTAGACAAGGGTTTGCAGCACGCGAAAAAGACAAAGCGTCGAATTCTCCAATGCCTCAATTCTATTATATGCTTTCTGAAACAGAAAGATGGGCCTTAGTCAATTATATAAGATCATTTCAGTAGAATTTTACTAACATGATATAGTTGGATTTTACTAGCAATATATATATTATTGAGTATCCAAAACATGCAAATACCAGAAAACCAAATGGCTTGGCCTCGCAAAAGATTCACAGGAACTATAGGTTTATATGGGGCTTGTTTAGGTATTGCGGCAATATTGATATCTTTCATGTCGCCTGAATCAGGCTTTTTAGAATCTGCACCTGACACCCAACAAGTTTCCAACATGTCCAATTATGTTTGGCAAACAGCACAGGATACAACTCTACTCAGAGCAATTATTCTTTCTGTATGTGGCTTTATTGGAGGAGCATTTATTACAATTCCAGTAGCCTACTGGTGGTTCGGAAAAAAACCAACATTCACAGCATATTCAAAAAAAACACTAGACTCGAGAGGTGTCCCTGCATGGCTTATGATGGGCTTAATGTATGGGCTTATTTTCCCACTGGTTGTTGGAGCTTATTTCTTGCCATTTGGAAGAGAATTCATACTCTTTCTCACTGGCTTAACTTCTGTTCCTGATTTAGTTATAAGCCAAACAGACTTGTTCACAGGTAAATGGATAAGATTCATGTTTGTGGTTGGGGCACGACTTTTGTTTGCTGGTATATTTGCCGGATTCGCTTTTGGTCCAGGGGCATGGATAATAGATAAATTCGTATCCAGTGATAATCAAAAATCATCTCGTTTCACTAGTTGGATTATTACTTTTGCCATGTCTTCGGGAGTCATTTTATTTGCTTTAATTTGGGTGTCAGGCGACTAAATTTAATACATACAAATTCACTAATCCACAATGAACAAAAAACTTACGTTTTCCAAGTAACTTTAGAAATAAGCAAATAGCCTTGACACGAATATAATAATACTATACTCTTTTCCCACCTGTACCTCGTATCGTATTATGGTAAAATCTATACGTTCGAAACTTCTAAAGGGATATCAACTATGGCAAATTATATAGTAAAAAGAATAATACTAGCTTTCTTCACTACAGCTGCTATATCGGTACTTTCCTTCGTTGTAATTCAACTACCTAAAGGTGATTACGTTGACTGGTATGTTGAAGATTTAATGCAAAAAGGCGACCATATTAGCTTAGCACAGGCCCAAAACATAAGAGAATATTATGGACTAGATAAACCGATGTTGCTTCAGTATGGGATGTGGATGTGGCGAATGTCTAGCTTAGATTTTGGCTACGGATTTGAAGGTCAAAAACCAGTTGAGGAACAAATTGCTGAAAAACTACCTACTACAATTGCTTTAGTTGCCTTCACAACAGTAATAACTTGGTTATTTGCGATACCGGTAGGTATATATACAGCAATGAGACAACACACGGTTGAAGACTACACTATGACCTTTTTAGGTTTCATAGGATTGGCTGTGCCTGATTTCTTATTAGGTCTATTAATGATGTACATCTTCTTTAAATATTTTGATTTCAGTGTAGGAGGATTGTTCTCAAGTCAATATGAATATGCTCCTTGGAGTTGGGATAAATTCGTAGACTTATGTCAGCACATGATTATTCCAGCTGTTGTATTAGGTACAGCTGGTACAGCTGGATTAATAAGAACAATGCGTAACAACTTACTAGACGAACTTGCAAAACCATACGTTTTGACGGCTAGGTCTAAAGGCCTAAGAGGGTGGCGAGTAATTGTTAAATACCCTGTTCGTGTGGCATTAAACCCGTTTATAAGCGGTATCGGCGGAGTGCTACCAAGTCTTGTGAGTGGAAGCGTGATCGTGTCCTTTGTGTTGAGCTTGCCTACTCTAGGACCTTTGCTACTAAATTCAATTCAAAGACAAGATATGTACCTAGCAGGAACTATCATATTGATGCTAGGAGCATTAACAGTACTTGGATTCTTGATTTCCGACCTTATGTTGGTGTTAGTAGATCCACGTATTAAATTTGAAGGCAAAGAATAAAAACTATTAAATATATCTTTATAGGTATTTAAATATGACACAACAAGTAAAAGAAGAAAACCCAAGTCAGAGTGACGACAACGAAGAAATATTAGTGGCAACACAATATCAGTTGATGTGGTGGGGATTCAAAAAACATAAACCTGCAATGATTTCAGGAGTTGTTTTGATGTTGTTCTATATATTATTCCCAATAGCTGAATTTATGGGGATAGGAGATCCTGCTCAGGTTAGAACTCAATTCCACTATATAAGACCTCAGGCGTTACATTTTTTTGAGTCTACGATTGATGGCAACAAATTTAATCCACACGTAAAAGGTGTCCGTGGATTTAGAGATCCACTAACCCATAAAAAAGATTACGAAGTTTTGGAAGATGAAATACTCCCAGTTGGATTATGGCAAACAAGTTGGGATTATAAGTTTTTGGGTATAATTGAAACAAGAAAGCATCTTGTTGGCTTTAAGCATGAAGAATTTTGGTCCGATCCAAAACGTGATGAACAAACACCTGAACAACTAGCTAAATCGTTAGATAGAGAGCTGAAGAAAAGGCCTTCTTTATACCTTCTTGGAAGTGACAAGGTAGGTAGGGATCAATGGTCAAGATTACTATTATCGAACAGGATTTCTCTTTCGATAGGGTTGATAGGTGTTGCACTTAGCTTCTTATTTGGGATAACACTCGGAGGCATTTCAGGTTACTATGGAGGCATAGTTGATACAATTATTCAACGTGCTATTGAAATCATTCAATCGGTACCAACACTTCCTCTATGGATTGGATTATCCGCTGCGGTACCAAGAGATTGGGGGGTGCTGCAAGTATATTTGGCCATAACTATAATATTGTCGGTATTGGGGTGGACGGGAACAGCAAGAGTTGTGAGAGGAAAATTCTTATCTTTAAGAGAAGAGGATTTTGTGATGGCCGCACAAATTGCTGGAGCAAATGAGGGAAGAATTATGTTTAGACACATGCTGCCTTCATTCTATAGCCATTTGATTGCTCAAGTCAGTTTGTCTATCCCTGGTATGATAATTGGAGAAATATCTCTTAGCTTCTTAGGACTAGGTTTAAGAGCACCAGCTGTAAGCTACGGAATTATGCTGCAACAAGCACAAAACCCACAAGTTGTGGCTTTATACCCATGGCTTATGTTTGTAGCGATACCTGTCATATTCATTGTTTTAGCATTTAACTTCTTAGGTGATGGCCTTAGGGATGCGGCTGACCCATATGGAGGAAGGAATTAATAAATCCCCTGTGTCATAATTATAAGACTAAAAATTACTTTAGGTAGGTAAACATGGTTACAACTGAACAAAAATCAATCTTGTCTGTAAAAGACTTGCAAATATACTTCAACACGGATGAAGGTGTTGTAAGAGCGGTAGACGGAGTTAATTTCGAAATCGCCCAAGGTAAAACTTTGGGAGTTGTTGGAGAAAGTGGTTGTGGTAAAAGTACAGTGGGAAGAGCTCTTCTTCAAATTCTTGACAGAAACGGAAGAATAAACGGTGGCGAAATCAATTGGGTTCGTGGTGGTGGAGAAGAGGAAGAAGAAACTATTAACATAGCAAAACAATCTCGTAACAGTTCAATCATGAGATCGATAAGAGGAGATGATATTGCTTTAGTTTTCCAAGAGCCAATGACATCATTCAGTCCTGTTCATACTATTGGAAACCAATTAATGGAAATGATAAGACTTCATAAAGATGTTAGTAAATCCGAAGCAAAAGAAAGAGCTGTTGAACTCCTTGAAATGGTACACATACCTAATCCAGAACAAAGAGTTAATGAATATTCTTTCCAACTGAGTGGAGGGTTACGTCAAAGAGCTATGATCGCTATGGCTTTAGCATGTGAACCTAAATTACTAATAGCTGATGAGCCAACTACGGCTTTAGACGTAACAACACAAGCACAGATATTAGACCTACTTAGAGAACTGCAAGAAAAGAACGGTATGTCAATAATACTGATAACCCATAATCTTGGAGTAGTCGCTGAAATGGCTGACGAAGTTGTAGTTATGTACCTTGGTAAAGCGGTTGAGTCTGGAACTGCCGAGCAAATATTCCATAACCCACAACATCCGTATACTCAAGGATTGTTACGTTCGATACCAAGTATATACGCTAAATCTGAAGGCAAACTACCATCAATTGCTGGTTACATTCCACACCCATTTAATAGACCATCTGGATGTGAGTTTAGACCAAGATGTGAATCTTATATTGAAGGTGTTTGTGACAAAAACACACCGGTATTTCAAAATCTAAATGATACATCTCAAAAAGTGGCATGTTTCGTACATCATCCACCACAGGAGGCATAAATCGTGGCAGAAACAAAAACAGAAACAAAAACTGGAAACATACTAGAAGTAAATAATCTAGTTAAATATTTCCCAATACAAAAAGGGTTTTTAAAACGTCATGTAGGTGATGTTAGAGCCGTCGATGACGTGTCTTTTACTATTGAAAATGGAGAGACATTAGCTCTAGTTGGAGAAAGCGGTTGTGGTAAAACCACAACCTCCAGATGCATATTGCGGGCGATTGAACCAACCAGTGGCGAAGTGAATTTTGTAACAAAAGACGACCAAACTGTTGATGTAACTCAACTAGGTAAAGAAGCTCTTCGTGAATTACGTCAAGACATGCAAATGATCTTTCAAGACCCGTTTAGCTCTTTGAATCCAAGAATGATGTTACTAGATATAGTTGGTGAACCACTGTTAGTCCATGGAATGAAAAGTCGTTCAGACAGAGCAGATAGAGTTGCTGAGCTTCTTAGGTTAGTAGGACTAAGACCTGAATATATGAGAAGATTCCCACACGCATTTAGTGGTGGTGAAAGACAGAGAATAGGAATTGCAAGAGCATTAGCACTTAATCCAAGATTGGTTGTAGCCGATGAACCTGTTTCTGCTCTAGACGTATCAGTACAAGCAGCTGTAATAAACCTTCTTGAAGATTTACAAGAACAATTAGGATTAACCTATTTGTTTGTAGCTCATGACTTAAGTGTTGTAAGACATATTGCAGACCGTACAGCAGTTATGTACGTTGGTAAAATCGTTGAACTAGCTGACACTGAGGAATTGTTTGAAAATCCTCGACACCCATATACTGCAGCGCTATTGTCAGCTGTACCTATACCGGATCCTCGATTCAAAGCTAGTCGAATACCACTCGAAGGCGAGGTTGCAAATCCTGCAGCTCCACCATCAGGATGCTACTTCCATCCAAGGTGTCCTCATGCAACAGACCAGTGTGCAATTGATACACCTCAACTGGAAGAAATTAGTCCAGGGCACTGGGTAAGTTGCTTAAGAGCTAAAGAAATTGATTTAGCTGGATTACAAGCATCTCACGGAATGGAAAAGTAAAACTCGGGGTTTTTGAATCACTTTATCAATAAATAATCTGTTAGTAATAGGTTAAATATGGAAGTATACCAAGCTGTTACCACATTATTGGCAGTGCGTGAATTTCAGAAAAAACCTGTATCGGAAACCTTGGTGAATAAAATCATCGAGTCTGCTAGGCTTACTGGAAGTAGTATGAATCTTCAACCCTGGCATTTCATTTTGATTAGAAATCGTGGCACGCTTGTTAAAATCGGTGAACTTGTCACATCAGGTAAATATACTGCCCAAGCTAATTTCGCTATAGCTGTTGCTACAGAAAAATCATCTCAGTTTGCGATATCTGACGCTAGCAGAGCAATCCAATCCATGATGCTTACCGCATGGTCGGAAGGTGTAGGTTCAAACTGGACCGGTTGGGTTGGAATGACCAAGGTGGCTAATTTACTAGGTATACCTAAGAATTTAGATGTAATTGCCGTAGTGCCTTTCGGATATCCCAAGAAAATCCATACTAAAGGCATAAAGAATAGAAAATCGCTTAAAGAAATTGTCCACGCTGAGGAATTTGGTAAATCTTTATCTTAATAATATCCAATAGTAATACTTTTAATGATTATATTAAAAGCACCTTAAGTAAGTTAAAGCTTTATTTGTCACACTGGTTATGAACTAAATTATTTGCCAGTAAGTGTTTAACAACGTTAATTTTATTATTATCATTTATCAAGTATTTTGGTTAGTGAATTTAATTTTACTTACTAGCGTATGTGATATAATTTCGACAAAATAAAGGTTAAATCATGTCACTATTTGAAGATTTAAAAGTTTTTTCTGGGAATGCGCACAAATCGCTTGCAACCGATATATGTGCTCACCTTGGAATAACTTTAGGAAAATGTGAAGTTTTCAAATTTACTAATGATCAATCTTTCGTAAGAATACAAGAAAATATTAGAGAAAAAGATGTTTTTCTTGTTCAGCCTATATCAAAACCAGTCAATGACAATTTGATGGAATTGTTAATTATGATTGATGCTGCTAGAAGAGCTTCCGCAGGACGTATAACCGCTGTTATACCCTATTACGCTTATGGAAGAACTGATAAAAAAGATCAACCAAGAGTAGCAATAACTGCTAGATTGATAGCTGATTTTTTGACGGTTTCAGGAGCTGATAGAATTTTAACAATGAATTTACATGCAGGTCAAATTCAAGGATTTTTCAACATACCTGTTGACGAATTAGATGCTATACCACTTCTATCACGGACATATATTGAGAAAAATATTAAAGATTTGGTAGTCGTAGCAACTGATGTTGGCTCAGCAAAAAGAGCAAGGGACATGGGAGACATGTTGAATGCTCCTATTGCAATAATTGAAAAAGACAGACTTGGAAATCAAGACCAAGTTGAAGCAATAAGCATAATTGGCGAAGTTGCTGGCAAAACAGCTCTGATTGTAGATGATGAAGTTGATACAGCAGGTAGTGTAATAGCAGGAGCAAAAATATTAGCTGAAAGCGGTGCAAAACAAATTTATTGTTGTGTCGTACATCCACTATTATCCGGAAATGCATCGAAAAACTTACAGGCGAGTAACATAAAATCATTATTGGCAACTGATACCCTTCCAATAGATTCAAGCAAAATCATAGATAAAATAGAAATCATATCAGTGGCACCAATTTTAGGCGAAGCTATACATAGAATCCACAGTGGCTTATCAGTAGGTGCAATGTTTGAAAATTTTAAATAGTTTCATTCTATTTTGAATGAATAAATAATATGCTGAAACAGATAGTAAATTTATTCGGTGCTTCAAATGAAGGTTCAATTAAAAAACTCCAACCTTTAGTTGAGACGATTAATTCAAGAGAACTTTCTTTAACTGAAATACCTACAGATAAACTCGTCGATAAATCAAATGATTTGAAATCAAAGCTTTTAGATGGAAAATCAACAGATGATTATGAAATAATTGCCGAAGCATTTGCACTTGTTAGAGAAGCAGCAAAACGTGTCCTTGACCAACGCCATTTCGATGTGCAACTCATGGGAGGAATGGTTCTTCATCAAGGTAAAATAGCTGAAATGAAAACCGGAGAAGGTAAAACACTTGTATCTACTTTAGCAGCTTACCTAAACGCTATTAACGGTGATGGAGTACATATTGTAACTGTTAATGATTACTTGGCAAAAAGAGATGCCCAATGGATGGGTGCGATATATCGAATTCTCGGATTATCAGTAGGTGTATTACAACATGACGAAAGTGCTATCTACGTAGACAAAAACTCCGATGGGGTTTCGAATAATCTACAAACAGCTACTAGGAAAGATGCGTACAACTGCGATATCACTTATGGCACCAATAACGAATTTGGTTTTGATTACCTAAGGGATAACATGTTAACGGATCAAACCCAAAGGGTTCAAAGATCTTTAGAGTACGCAATTATTGATGAAGTAGATAATATCCTAATTGATGAAGCACGAACACCTTTAATAATAAGTGGACCTGCTGCTGATTCATCCAAAGATTATTACAAATTTGCAAGACTTGTACCAAATTTAACTCAATTAACTGATTTTACAATCGACCAAAAACACAGAACAGTATCTTTAAGTATGGATGGAATCTCCAAACTTGAAAAACTTCTTGGAATAAACAATCTTTACTCACCTGATAATTATGAAATTGTTGCCTACGTTGAAAATGCCTTAAAAGCTAATACCGTGTTTGAAAAAGACAAGGAATATGTAGTAAAGAATGGCCAAGTAGTAATCGTGGATGAATTCACAGGCAGACTAATGGAAGGGCGAAGATATTCTGACGGGTTACATCAAGCACTAGAAGCCAAAGAAGGATTGAAAGTACAACAAGAAACAATAACATACGCCAATATAACCCTGCAAAATTATTTCAGAATGTACAAAAAGCTATCAGGTATGACAGGAACAGCTTTAACAGAAGCAGAAGAATTTTGGAAGATATATAAATTAGATGTTGTTGAAATTCCAACAAATAAACCTATGCTTCGCAATGATTCTACAGACTTAATCTATACTGACAAAAAATTCAAATATAAAGCCATTATAAAAGATGTATTAGAAAGAAATAAACTTGGACAACCCATATTGATAGGAACCACCGATATATCTAAATCAGAATTGATAAGTGGCATGTTAAAAAGATCTGGGATCAAGCATGAAGTACTCAACGCAAAACAACATGAAAAAGAAGCTGGAATTGTAGCACAAGCAGGAAGTATTGGGTCCGTAACAGTAGCAACAAATATGGCTGGAAGAGGAACGGATATAGTCCTTGGAGGAAACCCAGAAACATTAAAATTACAGCAAGACACCTGGCAAAAAGACCATGACAAAGTTTTATCTTTAGGCGGTCTACATATAATCGGTACAGAACGGCACGAGGCAAGAAGAATAGACAATCAATTGCGAGGCCGTGCAGGAAGACAAGGAGACCCAGGTAGTTCACAATTCTACGTAGCACTTGACGATGATCTTATGAATAGATTTGGCGGAGATAAAGTGAAATCACTAATGCATATGGCTGGAGTTGATGAGAATACACCTATCCAAAATAAAATGGTCAGCAAATCGATTCAAAGTGCACAAGTAAAAGTAGAGGCTTTCCATTTTGATATGAGAAAACACTTAGTTGAGTATGATGACGTTATAAATACACACCGTGAAATAATATATAAAGAACGAGACAAAGTGCTAGACAAAGCTAACTTGAGGCCAAATATTGAATCAATGCTTAGTAAAGAGATACAGAACATCTTAGATTCAGAGTCACCTACCCCTGAATTACCAGACGCAAATAATACAATATATGATTCAATCCTCAATATATTTCCAAAAGACAGTATAGTCAGCAACCAAGAAATCAATCAAATGTCAAAGTCGGAAATAGAGAACTATTTTGAAGAAAATATAGAACAAATCTATAATCGATTCGAAGACCAACATAGTTCTGGTTTAATAAGAGCTCTAGAACAAAATTTGATGCTCAGAGTTTTAGATAATCACTGGGTAAATCACCTTACGAGTATGGAGTCTCTTCGCCAAGGTATTGGACTACAGGCCTTTGGTCAAAGAGACCCATTAGTTGCATATAAAAGAGAAGGTCATTCAAAATTCCAAGAACTTTTAAATAAAATACAACATGATGTCGCTTATATGCTATTCAACATCAATATAGTAAAAAACAATTCTGTTGCAAATCCAATCAACAAATCCGCCCCAGAAAAATCATCTTTGCCCGTTAATACTACTAATAAATCGCAAACATCTACTAAAGTTAAAACTTCTAAAATTGGTCGCAATTCTATATGCCCTTGCGGAAGTGGGAAAAAATACAAAAGATGCCATGGAGAATAACCTATATTCCGATAATCGGCATTTTAATACTGATAACCTAATAAAATCTAATTCAACAGATAAATTAATACAGACCCTTAGATATTCAATAAAAAGTGGTACATACTGGCCACAGGCTTTAATTCAAGCGATGGGATCATGGTCGCTACCAAATGAAACATACAAAGGCAGAGAGTATGTTTACTTAATTCATGGCGAGTGCTTCAACATGCTGCTTTTGGCAGAAAGATTGATGGCAGAGTTACAGGATCTAATTAGTTTTACTGACATAGAAAATCTTCTTTTTAATTCAGAATTCCCAGAAGATTTTGATCTATCAACCTTGAAGTCGGAATTAGGAGTAACTAAGTATCGTGGACATGTTAACTTCTTTTATGGGGTAATAGTCGAAGAAAAATTACAATACATTGTAGAACAAGAAATAGAAAAACGATATTACAGTAATGGTATAGGTGATATTAATAATCCTAGTAATAAAACTTTTCAAAAATTATACAAAGCAACTTTCGATAATTTATACATAAAATTTTGTATAGACACATCTGTAACTAAAACAAAAATGTTCTACTTCAATGACTATATTAAGTTCACCTATTGGCTTTTCAAGTACAGGATTAACATTTCAGATGGAGCTAAAATCGCCAGTGACACAAAAAAAGCACTAAAGCATATCACCATAAAACCTCAATCATGTTTTGCCCCAGTGTTATTTCAATTGGGATAATAATTTAGACAATTTTTCTGATCTTTCTTTTGATATTCTATGTTTTTCAGTTTCTTTATCTACAATTTCACTTGGTGCATTATTCAAAAATTTAGAATCAGCTAACCTTTTTGAAATAGAATTTATACGTTCATTGATATTATTCAACTCTTTATTTAACCGATCGATTTCAGAATCAATATCTATATAGTCTTTTATAGACACCGACACAACAGATTCATCCAAAACAATTGAAACCAATTGGTTTACCTCATCATCCTCTAGATTAGCTTTTAAACTATTGTCCCCAATATTTACATTTGCTAGCTGTTCAATAAATACTAATTGATCTGAAATTCGGTCAATTAGTTCGCTTTCTATTTGGATATCTAAAGATATATTCGGAGGAATGTGTAATTCTGCCCGCAAATTTCTTACCGCACGTATTATATCAATCACTGATTCAATAATTGATTCAGCATCATAATCGATTGAATTTTTATCCCCAACAGGAAATGAAGCTATGATAAGAGCATCATCATTGAATTCGCTTCCACCTATTTCCTTTTTTAACGTTTGCCATATTTCTTCTGTGATAAATGGCATAAAAGGATGCAATAAACGTAAAATCCGATCTAAAACTAAAATCAAGGTAGAAATACAACTTACATCACCTGATCTTATTCTCAACTTTGACATCTCAAGGTACCAATCACAGTATCGATCCCAAAAATATTCATAAACTTCTTGTTGAGCTTCTGAAAATTGAAATTCTTCCATGTGATTATCAAAATCAAGAATTAATCTGTTCAATAAACTTAAAATCCATTTATCATGTATATGATTTATATCAATTGGATTTATTGATTTATATTCCTTTTGATCTGTCGCATTATTGATAACAAATCTTGAAGCATTCCATAACTTATTCGCAAAATTCCTGCCAAATTGTATCTTATTTTCATTTAAGCGATTGTCATTCCCCGCTGCCAATCCCATCGTCAAAGCGAATCTCAAAGCATCAGCTCCATAGGTTTCTATAAGTTCCAAAGGATCCATCACATTACCTTTGGTTTTACTCATCTTTATCCCTTGAGGATCTCTGACTAAACCATGAAGATATATAGTCTTAAATGGGATTTCACCAGTGTTTCTTATACCCATCATAATCATGCGTGCTACCCAGAAAAACAAAATGTCGTGTCCTGTTTCCATAACAGATGTCGGGTAAAAATAATTTAGGTCTTCGGTTTTATCAGGCCATCCTAAAGTAGAATGAGGCCATAAAGCTGAACTGAACCATGTGTCAAGAACGTCTGGATCTCTTTCAAGATTTTTTGAATTACATGTAGCACAAACATTTGGTTCTTTAATTTCAACTAATGTTGCTCCACAATCTAAACAATACCAAACTGGCAATCTATGCCCCCACCACAATTGCCTACTAACGCACCAATCCCTAATATTGTTCATCCAATTGAAATATACTTTTTCAAAACGCTTAGGAATGATGTTAATCTGACCTGATTCTACTGCTTTTATAGCAGGCTCAGCTATTGGTTTCATTTTCATATACCATTGTTTGCTAATCATAGGTTCAACAATTGTATTACACCTATCACAACGCCCAACTGAATGCGAAATTTTCTCTACCTTTACAAGTCTTTGAATTCTTTCCAAGTCAGTTAATATTTGAGTTCTTGCTTCTCCTACAGTTAATCCACGGTAGTCACCTGTTTTTTCATCCATAGTCCCATCAGGCTTCATTACATTCAACACGTCTATTTCATGCCTTTGCGCTATTTCAAAATCATGAGGATCATGACCAGGTGTTACTTTCAAAACTCCTGTGCCGTAAGTAGGGTCTACTAAGTCATCAGTAATAATTGGTAATTTTCTACCTACAATAGGAAGTTCAATAAATTTATCATGTAGATCCAAATATCTTTCATCATTAGGGTTTATTGCAACTGCTGTATCACCAATCATAGTTTCAGGTCTAGTTGTAGCTATAACAACAGACTCATCACTATCAACTAGTGAATATCTGATATGATACAATTCTCCCTCTTGATTTACATATTTAACTTCTAAATCCGATAATGCAGTTGAACATCTTACACACCAATTTACAATTCTTTCTCCCCTATAAATAAACCCTTCCTTATACAAATTAACAAATGTAGTAACTACCGAATTACTAGGCCCTTCATCCAAAGTAAAGTGTTTTCTTGTCCAATCACATGAAACACCTAGACTCTTCAATTGCTCATAAATACGTTCTCCATATTTATCAACCCAATCCCAAACATGTTCGGTAAATTTCTCTCTCCCTAGTTCTTGTCTAGTTAAATTATTTTGTGCAAGCATACGCTCTACTACAACCTGTGTGGCAATACCCGCATGATCTGTTCCGGGTAAAAGAAGAGTAGGATCTCCCTTCATCCTATGCCACCTGGTCATCAAGTCTTCTAAAGAAGTTGTAAGTGCATGCCCCATGTGTAATTCGCCCGTCACATTAGGTGGTGGCATTATTATGGTGAAAGGAGATTTATTTATATCAATTTTAGGTTGAAAATACCCTGATTCAGTCCAAAATTCATAAATATCTTTTTCAACTAATTTAGGTTCATAAGCTTTAAGTTTAAGCAACCTATATTCTTCACTCATAATATCCAATTACTCCCATAACCGTTTTGCAACACAAAATATAATCAATTAATTAAAGATCATAAAAATGAGATAAAGTAAAACACTAAAGAATCTACCTAGATAGATTAAATGCTAAACTGTAATATTACAATAATCATCCATTACGTTTCGTTTCAATCTTAATAATTGTTTTTATCTTGTCTAAGATTTTTGTACTGGCTTCTTGTTTTGTCAACATACCCAAATCCTCTTCACCACCATGTTTATCAACAAGAATAATCTTATTGTTTTCAGACTCAAATCCACTATCTGGATAAGATACATCATTAGCCGCTATAACATCTAATTTCTTCTCAATCATTTTTTTTCTAGCATTAGGAACCAAGTTTTCTGTTTCGGCTGCAAATCCTATTTTAACTAGCTTATTATTGGTTTTTAGTCTTTCCAATATATCTGTTGTTTTGACTAGCTTGATTTCCAAACTATCGTCAAAATCTTTTTTCATTTTTTGGGCATTCACATTTACAGGAGTCCAATCTGAAACTGCTGCCGCCATTATCAATATATCTGCATCAGAGCATTGTTCCACAAGAACTTCCTCCATATCTTTGGCAGATTCGACTGCTATGAAATTTACTCCAATAGGACTTTCAATCTTTGAGGCAGAAACCAAAACCACTTCTGCTCCACGATCACGAGCTGTTTCTGCTAAAGCATAACCCATCTTACCGGAAGATCTATTTGTCAAATGCCTAACTGGATCAAGTTTTTCTCTTGTACCTCCAGCACTTACCACTATTTTAGATCCTTTGAAATCACCTGAAATATGTCCTAGAGTAGTTTTAATATATTCCAATATCTTCCCGGGTTCTACCATTCTACCTTCTCCTGACAGCCCCGATGCAAGGTCTCCAGTTTCCGGTCCTAATACATAAAAACCTCTATCTTCCAATTTAGAAATATTTTCCATGGTTATAGGGTTCTTGTACATATAACCATCCATTGCTGGACATATCACTATTGGGCTTCTACTAGCCAAAACCGTAGCGGTTACAGGATTGTCTGAAAATCCATTAGCTAATTTTGCAATGGTATTTGCAGTAGCGGGAGCAATCACAATAAGATCAGCCCTTTCAGCTACAGAAACATGATTTATTTTTAAGTAAGACTGTAAATCATAAATATTACTCATAACTAATTCATGGGTGATAGCTTTCAAAGTAAGAGGAGTCACGAACTTAGTAGCTCCATCACTCATAACGACATCAATGTTGGCTCTTTCTTTTTTGAGTAATCTGGCTAATATCACGGATTTATATGCAGCGATACTGCCAGTTATACCCAAAATTATTCTTTTGTCGTTTAAAACTCGATACATTTTAAATCAAAATAAGCTATCTGTTAGAAGCCAAAATTTGTCTCAACCCCATTAATGTTAAATCCAGATTTATATCGTCAAAAATATTTGTTTCTTTTGCTATGACAGTAACTAATCCACCCGTACCTATTACTTTTGGCTTGGAGCCTAGTTCAGATTTAAACCTTGCTACCATACCGTTAACCAAATCAACACAACCTAAAATTACACCGGATTGAATAGCATTTTCGGTGTTTTTACCAATTGCAGATGGTGGCTTATTAAGTTCAACACGCTTTAATTGAGAAGTATTGTGGTAAAGAGCATTTAAAGCAACTTCTACTCCGGGTACTATAGCCCCTCCAAGATATTCATTATCTATTGAAACGGCATCAAAAACAGTTGCTGTACCAAAATCCACAACGATAACTGGAGATCCGTAAATCTTAACCGCAGCTGAGGCATCAACTATTCTATCAGCACCGACATCCCTAGTATTTTCATAAAGTATTCTTATACCTGTTTTAACGCCTGGACCAACAACTAATGCTTCCAATCCAAAATAGGACTTGAACATTTCACTAAATACCGATGTCAGCCTAGGTACTACGCTGCATATAGCTACGTCCTTAATATCACTAAGTTTGATATTTTTTATCTCGAGAAGTTGCTTCAATATATATAAATATTCATCCGCAGTTCTGCCTGCATCGGTAGCTATAGTCCATCTGGCTGAGGGAGTAGAATCTGATGCATGCGTGCCAGATGTGAACATACCTAACGAAATAGTTGTATTACCTATATCAATGCAAATAATCAATGAAACAATATCCTTTCTAGTGAAAAATGATTTTAATTCGAAAATCAACTCATTTGTAAATTATATCATCAGATTTACACAGACGATTTTTCTATCTATGTTCCTACTAAATAAGGGCCATATTGATAATTAAGAATATAGGGTTTATAATTCCTTTATGGACAAAATATATGAATCTATTAAATTGGTTTGCGCATGTATTTGCGCCCAGGTAGAAGATAACAAAGTTATCTCCTCTGGGCCGGTGTGAACGCAATGTAGATTCTTAGAAGACTAAGATAACTACAGATACTGTTTACAGTAAATGTTTACACCCCCCCCAACTTTAAAAGGGGGGGTTTTTTTTGAGGTAATTAAGGAGAACAACAAAAATGACAACGAGTGCAAAAACTTTGTCCCCATATCAAGTTCAAAGATATAGTAGACATATCATAATGCCTCAAGTAGGTAGTACTGGACAAAGAAAATTATTAAACTCTAAAGTATTAATTGTAGGAGCTGGTGGTTTAGGTTCCCCTACATCCATTTACCTTACGCTAGCAGGTGTTGGTGAAATAGGAATAGTTGATTTCGATGATGTTGACGTAACTAATCTACAACGACAAATTCTGCATTACGATTCCGACATAGGTAGAAGCAAAGTTGAATCTGCAAAAGAAACTTTGAATTCCTATAATCCTGAAACCGAAATCACTTTATTTGAAGAACCACTAACTTCAGAAAATGCTATAGAAATAATGTCTCAATTTGATGTGATTGTAAATGGAGCAGACAATTTTGCAGCAAGATACTTAATCAACGATGCTGCATATCTTTGTAACAAACCTCTAATAGATGGCAGCATCTTGCTTTTTGATGGGCAAGCAACAGTTTTTGTGCCAGGAAAAGGATGTTATAGATGCCTATTCCCTGAACCTCCTCCTCCTGGAGAAGTACCAAGCTGCGCAGAAGCTGGCGTATTAGGAGTAATGCCGGGAGTTATTGGAACTATACAAGCGACTGAAACAGTCAAATTAATAATGGGCATAGGTGATTCTTTAGTGGGAAGATTACTTCTAGTTGACGGTCTTTCTATGGAATTTAGGGTAGTTAAGACAAAAAGAAATATAGACTGCCCCCTTTGCGGTGAAAACCCTACTATTTCTGAACTAATTGACTACGAAGAGTTTTGCGGTATTCCTACAAGTTAACCCATGTCTAATTGGCCAATTGCTGTTACATCACGTGATACAATCGAACAGGATTTCCCTAATATCCTTGAGGAGTTAGTGGACCTGAAATGGTCAGCAGTAATAGTCAAAAACTTCTACCCAATTATACATTGTGAAGAAATCTGTCAAAGAATAAACGAGAATAAAGATGATTTAGTTACTGTAAAAGAGTATTCTAATTCAGCAGGTGATAAAGTAGCTCTTAGATATATTGGACCCGGATTAGGTCAATATGTATCAGACAAAGAAACGTATTTTTCAGAAACAAAATTAGCACATAAGAAATTCAACAAATTATACAACGGGCTTCCTGACCCACGTGAAATGGTAAGAAATCAACTCGCCAAACTATTGCCTGGGAAAAATATTGTAGTCGCTAAAGAAAAAGACAGAGAGTGTTCAGATTCGGTGGTTCGAATAATGGCAGATGGTGATATGAGTGCTTTGCACAGGGATAGTGCGATGAATTATTTTAAGGGATGGCAAATATCAAACTACCCTACACAATTTTCTGCCTTGGTATGTTTTCAAATGGCTGAATCTGGTGGAGAATTGACGGTTTACAGAAAGAGATGGGTACCTGAAGACGACCTTGTACAAGAAGAAGGTGTTACCGGATATCCCAATTCTTTGGTATCAAACTCTGAATCGAGTACAATAACTCCACAGCAAGGTGATCTTTATATATTCCATCCAGAAATATACCATGATATCAATCCTATGCAGGGTAAAACAGACAGAATAACTCAAGGAATATTTTTCGCCATCTCTAAAAATGAGAACGTAGCTGTTTCTTGGGGATAATTTATTCCAGTTTGAAATAACTATATAAAGTTATTCCTATCAACTAAAGTTCCACCTTGAAAAACATCAATAACATTAAATATATCATTTATATTTTCGACCGGATTCCCCTTAACTACCAATAAATCAGCTTGCTTACCTGACTCTAACGTACCAACTATATCGTCCACGTTACATGACCGAGCAGATTCGATAGTTGCTGAACGGATAGCTTCCGCTTCCGACATTCCGACTTCAACATGAGTCAAGATCTCTTTCTGAAATTCACCCATCTTATAATGATTCCAAGCCGAATCAGAACCACACACCAAATTAACTCCATCTTCTCTCATTCTAGTTATATTTTCTATACTAACTTCTCTATTGCTTTTGAATGTATTGATTCTATCTTGTTCAACATCCGTCAAAGGCTGCACCTGTGATTTTAATGTTAAAGCATCGTATGTTTCAGTTCCTTGGTGTAAAGTTGGATTAACATAAACATTTTGTTTTACTAATCTTTCTGATATCTCAGGCCTATATAAGTAAGACCCATCTGGTTCTTTATAATATCCATGAACTATAGTATCAATATTTGCATCTAGAGCATTAATCATTCCCTGAGAGGATGCACAATGAGCCACGGTATGTTTCCCAAATTTGTGAGTTTCATTAATGATTGCAGTTAGCTCATCGACATTAAAGGAAGGTAGAAACGGATATGATGTTCTTGTGCTTCCTCCTGTTGCAGTTATCTTGATAAAATCAGCCCCTTCCTTCATTAGCTGTCTTACATTGGCTACACATTCATCTACCCCGGTAGCCTGAATACCAAAATAACTTAAATGTCCCCCTATAATCGCCAAAGGTCTGCCACATATAATCAATCTTGGAGCAGGGGTTATGCCCATTTCTACTGCTTCTTTTAAGATAAATGTTGTTTTATTTTTAGCACCACAATCTCTTATTGTAGTAACCCCTGAATACAAGTGAATACGTGCATTTCGAGCAGCTTGCAGGGTCAACACCTCATCGGATTCTACGGCAACTTCATCACCTGCTCTCCCATCAGGTATTCCAATCAGATGAACGTGACAGTCCACTAAACCTGGTAAAATAGTCGCATCATCATATTTATATTCCGTAGCTTTCGCGCCTTCAGGAACTTTTATGTCTTTTTCATTCCCTACCTGCAATATTTGATCGTCTTCAATCAACACAGCTCCATTTTCAAGAGCTTTATCTCCTTTGCTATCAAATAAGCGATTCGATTTAATTAACTTAAACTTGTTCTGTTGTGTCATCAATTACTCTCCAATATAGCTCTTATTGTTTTTCAATTCCTAGGAGGGATCTGCCTTATTCGACTCAGGGAATCTGTTGATCCTCTGTCAACAATACTTCCTCTCAAAAATACATCTCGTACCTTCCATAAATTATCAAGATGGTCATAAGGGTTTTTTCCCAAAACTAATATATCGGCGTCTTTACCTTTTGCTAAAGTACCAACTGATTCGTCAACACCAATCGATACTGCAGATTCTTTTGTAACAGATTTAAGAGATTTAGAACGAGACAAACCCGCCAATTCCAAGCACTCAACCTCATAAACAGTGTTGCCAAGTTGATAATCTCCCCAAGAAGAATCAGAACCAGTGATAACCTTTGCCCCAAGATCTATAAGCTTATTTAAATCCTCAACCCTTATATCAAATTCTTTTTTGGCTTTATCTAATGCTAGAATATCTTGTTTATTTTCTGGTTTATCAATCATATTTTTCTGCATGGCCCAAATCTGCGACCGAAAAACATGAAGGGTAGGATTGATATAAACACCTTTATCAACCATCAACTCAGCTATTTTATTATCGAACCTATTCTCACCATTAGGATCTTTAAATACTGAATGAATTATCATATCAACATTCGCTTCAACAGAAAGTTTGATACCCGCTGTAGATGTACAATGTGCAGCCGTTAATTTATTAAATTTATGCGCTTCTTCAGTAATAGCTTTAAGTTCATTTAAATTAAATGCAGGCCTCAAGGGATCAGATGTAATTGTACTTCCACCAGTAGCTGTAATTTTAATATAATCAGATCCTTCCTTCACCAATTGACGCACCATAGCACGAGATTGTACTTCTCCAGTTACTTGTGAACCGAAATAGCTCATATGGCCACCAATTATAGAAATCGGCCTTCCGCACAACATCATCCTTGGACCGATTTGATCACCTCTTAAAATACTTTTCCTTAACTCTAACATTGTTTTATTCTTGGGCCCATTTTCCCTAATAGTAGTAACTCCTGAAAACAAGCTTTTCCTTGCATTTCTAGCAGAATTTAGAACTAACATCTCATCAGGCAATTTAACTAATTCATCTCCTAGTCTGCCATCGCCAAATCCATTGTGATGAGTATGAGCATCTACCATTCCTGGCATTACCGTTGAATCAGAAAAATCATATATCTCCGCGTCCGCTCCAATAGGTGGTTTTATTTCATCCCTGTTCCCTAGACCAACAATTTTTGAATCCTCTACCAAAATCGCATCACTTTTTATTGGGCCATCTGAAATTCCATCAATAATGTTATTAGATAATATAATTTTAAATTTCGAACCTGTTTCAAGTTTAGCCATAAACTAAATCCATAGCTCCTTCCTTAAAAATATCATTCTGTATCAGATTCACTATCTGAATCTATATCAGCTTGATTGCCTTCTATTAATACAGCAATTTGCTCATGCAGATCTGATTCAGGTGCTATATATGCTAACGATGCATTAACACCATTAGCCAACTTTATTACAACCGATTTATATCCTAAAGTACGACCAAACCTGCCATAATTTTCACTAACTTCTGTGATTCTAGAAAGGGGTATTTTATATGTACCGGTTCGTATCATTCCTCCCCTGTTATATATCAACACATTCTCGGTCAAAACATAAGAGCTACGTAACCAAAGGAAGAATCTAGGTACAATAACCACAACAGCCATCATTATTGCAATTACCTCGGTTATTGGCTCCATAAATAACGCTATAGCCAAAATCACAATTAACCAAGGACTGGCTGACCAGACCCAAGCTGATTTAACCTGCCTAACTTCAGTTATAACATCTCCATCTTCAATTTCATCAAGCATTTTTCTATCATCATTAGATTCAGCACTCTCCTCTTTGAATTCATTTGCTTCCACCTCTTGTTCCACATTCAATGAATCTAGTTCATCTTCTACGTGGGTCTCATCTAATTTGTTGTCAGCATCAGAATTTAACTCAGTGCCACATATACCGCAGTAAGCATTCTTATCCTCATTAGTATTCCCACAAACTGGGCACTTATTTTTTTTGTCATTATTTGTTGGCATTTCACATCCTAGTTTAAAGTAACAATTTTAGTATTAAATCAATTATCTGATTTTACATTATTATAATTTATAATATGTTGTTTTTGTTTTTCAGGCATTGAGTCAGGAATCAAAGCGTTTACTGATACAATTAAATCGCCTCGCTTACCGTTGCCATCAAGTATCGTCATACCCTGTCCAGATATTTTGAATTTTTGGTTATTTTGGCTATTAGCAGGAAGCACTAAAGCTATTTTACCTGTTATAGTTTCAACTTCAATTTCGCATCCTAAAATCAGATCATCAAACTCAACATCTACCTCGGTATATAAATCATTTTTATTTCGCCTAAATTTATTTTCTTGAGCAACTTTTATACTCAAAATCACTTCTCTCATTCCTTTAGGACTTAATTTGATTTTGGAATTTGTATCTACCCCAGCAGGAATCGTTACTTCTATTTTTTTTGTTTTCCCAGAATCATTAATTGAAATCTGGCGAGTTGTGCCAGAAAATGCTTCTTTCAAACTTATTTCAGCCTTGATGGGCTTAGACGTATATCTGTTGGTTCTTCTTCGACTTCCAATATTACCTGAAAATAGGTCTTCAAAATCACCAAAATTAGTACTCCAATTTTCAGAATTGTTTCCGCGCCCAGGCTGTCCAAAGGGCCACCAACTACTAAAGTCTGCTCCTTGATTTATATTACCCCCATGTTGCCAATTATCTCCGAACATATCATATTTTTTTTTAGATTCAGAATTAGATAAAACTTCATATGCCTCATTAATCTTTTTGAATTTCTCTTCCGCCTGCTTATCACCAGGATTCACATCTGGATGATATTTTCTTGCAAGCTCTCTATAGGCTTGCTTTATCTCACTTTCGGTAGAAGATTTCCCAACACCTAATATGTCGTAATAGTTTGCCATAAATCTAAGGTTACTTTTTTTTCGCTTGGCTCTTACAGTAGAAAACAGTCAGAATATCTAGATTAGTTTAACTTAATGTAATTAATTTGGATGTTAAACTCTATTCTTGTTCGAGGTATAATTTTATTATTATAAATTATAGATGTACACCCTTAAAAGAATAATGAACATTATGACTAAGTGTAATTAATGCTGATTATTATCGTACCGCAGAGACCTAAAAGGAGATTTAATGAAACTCTATACTAAACAAGGAGATGGAGGTTCCACTGGATTATTTCTAGGAGGACGCATTTCAAAATCTGACTTAAGGTGCGAAGCATATGGATTGGTCGACACTGCGGTATCTGCTATGGGCTTAGCGCGAGCGTTTTCAAGTAATAATAATGTCAAAGAAATAATAAAATCAGTTCAACTGGAAATGTTTACTGTGGGCTCAGAATTAGCAGTTGAAAAAGATAGCTACGAAAAATTTCGTAGCGAATTTGGCATTGTTACTGAAAAGATGATAAGCAACTTAGAGGAAAAAATCGACTCGATATCTAAACAAGTTAAATTACCTCCATTTTTTATAATACCTGGAACATCTCAAACTTCGGCTGCACTAGACGTAGCCCGATCTACAGTAAGAACAGCAGAAAGAAGAGTAGTAGAACTACGAGAAAAAGGGCAATTATATAATAATAGAGTTTTAATATATCTTAACCGTGTTTCAGACCTATTATTCATATTGGGAAGGCTAGAAGATAAAGACATGGATACCGAAATAGTTAATCAAAAATAAATAAGGATTGAAACCTTAACATAAATTATTTTTTATGTATAAGTGTTTATTCAATAAAATCATGAAATGCCAAATATAGCAGTAGTAAATTACGGCGGAGGAAATACTAGAAGCGTTACACTTGCTTTGGAAAGATTCGGTGCAACTCCCATTCTTGCAACTAATCAAACCCACATAGAAAATGCTGATGGCCTTGTGTTTCCAGGACAAGGTGCTAACGACCCTTCAATGCGCAATTTACGTAAGTCTAAATTAGTTGAGCCAATATTGAGATTTGTGGAAACTGGGAAACCATTTTTAGGAGTATGCCTAGGGTTACAACTTCTTTTCGAAAATTCTGAAGAAGGTACTGAACCAGGCTTAGGGATATTTAAAGGAACCGTCAAAAAATTGCCAAACAATCTAAAAATCCCACACATGGGATGGAATATGGTCAATTTCGAAAAAACGAACAAATCAATATTTGAGTTACCCAATAATGATTACTTTTATTTCGTACATAGTTATTATGTTGCACCTTCTGACAATTCCCTTATATGTGGGAAAACCGAATATGGACTGGAATTTTGTAGCGCTGTTGCATACAAAAATATATTTGCTGTTCAATTTCACCCGGAACGAAGTGGAGAAGTGGGATTGCAAATATACAAAAATTTCGTATCAATAATTAATCGTTAAAACATCATGAAACTGATACCTGCCATAGATATATATGAAGGTAAATGTGTAAGATTATTTCAAGGTAATTACAACAAATCCACCACATATTCTGATTCTCCTGTTGATATGGCCTTAAGATGGGTGGAACTAGGTGCTGATATTTTACATATTGTTGACCTTGAAGGTGCCCGTTCAGGCAAATCAAAAATATTGCCAATAATCGAAAGGATTACTAGTCATGGCATACCAATTCAGGTCGGTGGTGGAATTAGAAACACAGCAGATGCAGAAAATGCATTCACCGCCGGAGCATCAAAAATCATATTAGGTACTTCCGCAATTATTGACCAACTATGGACTATGGAATTGGCAAACAAATTTGGTAAAGATAAAATAATTATAAGTATAGATTTTGACAAAAACGGTTTAGCTGTAACTAAAGGATGGTTAGAATCAAGTGGTAAAAAAGCAACACAAATATTGGGTGAAATGTCAAAATTACATTTTGACCAATTTATACTAACTGATACCACAAGAGACGGCACATTGACTCAACCAAATTTTGACTTAATTAAATCTATGCGCTCACTAACAACTAACAAAATAATGATTGCTGGAGGGATTTCTAGAGTAAAACATCTTACGCAATTATCGAACTTAGGAATCGATGGTGCAATTGTAGGTACTGCAATTTATACTGGTGACATAGATTTTGAAAATGCGTTAGGAATATTAAATAAATCACAAACAAAGGGAAATGCAGGTGGAAAAACGTGACAGCTAGTAAAAAAACTGCTCTAACAAATGTTGATCAATCGTCCCTGACAGAAAACAAAAGATTATTAGACCCGTTTAGTATAATTCCATTAATACCAATTCATCCAGAGCATCATGTTGCAGATATTGGGTGCGGATTTGGAACTTTCTCTATACCATTAGCTAAGTATTTATTTAGTGGTAAACTTTATGCTTTTGATACTGATTCCGCTATGTTAAAACAGGTTAAGAACTCACTTAAATCGATAAATTTGAATAATATCGAACTTAATAAATACACTGAAAAATCCATCGCGTTAAAAGATGATTTTTTAGATGGAGTGTTTCTTAGTTTAACGTTAGAAAAATCTCAATCCCCAAATATTTTATTAAATGAAATCAAACGAATAATCAAACAGTTTGGGTGGTTAGCCATCATCTCATCGATAAATGAACTTAATAATGAAGAATATCATCACCTACCAAAAAATAAGTTAAATCAGATAGTAGAAAAGTTAGGTTTTAAAAGACTCTCCCAACGAGAACTAAACGACAAGTTTTATTTATCTATTTATAAGTGCCAATAAAATGTTAACAAAAAGAATAATTTCATGTTTAGATGTAAAAGGCGATCGCGTGGTTAAAGGGATAAAGTTTTCAAACCACAAAGATGCCGGAGATCCTATTGAATTAGCTAATAAATATAATTCTGAAGGTGTAGATGAGTTAGTGTTCTATGACATAACAGCGTCATCTGATAATAGAAATATCATGGCTGGTATCGTATCAAAAGTAGCTGAACAAGTATTTATTCCATTAACAGTTGGGGGCGGATTACGTACAATAGATGATATGCACAAAATGCTACAAGCAGGTGCAGACAAAATATCTATAAATACAGCTGCTGTTGAAAATCCAATGTTAATAAAAAATGGGGCAGAATCATTTGGGTCTCAATGCATAGTTCTAGGGCTTGATGCCATTAAAACCCAACCCAACCAATGGCGGGTTAAAATACGAACTGGAAGAGACGGGGGGGAAGATACAGGAATGGATGTTTTGCAATGGGTACGTCAAGCCACTGATTTAGGAGTAGGTGAAATAGTTGTTAATAGTATTGACCAAGATGGTACTGGGTCGGGCTACGATCTAGATTTGTTAAGAATAATATCTAACTCAGTAAACGTACCAGTAATTGCAAGCGGAGGTGCGGGTAATGCAACTCATATGCTTGAAGCTGTATCTATAGGAAAAGCCGATGCCGTCCTCGCGGCTGGAGTGTTCCACTATGGGAAATTAACGATAAACCAGGTAAAAGAAACATTAAACACAAATGGTATTCCAGTCAGGAATATAGAATCTTATGCCGGTTAACAAAATTATCGAATCAAATAAATCACACTGGAGTTATAATGGTTAAATTAAATGCTGAAGGTCTAATTCCAGTGATCACACAGGATGCTGCTAGTCATGAGGTTTTAACCTTAGCTTATATGAGTAAAGAATCTATTCAAAAAACTTTGGATGAAAAACAAGTATGGTTTTACAGTAGGAGTAGATCAAAGTTATGGAAAAAAGGCGAATCTTCAGGTAACGAGATGAACGTTAAATCAATTCAAGCAGATTGTGATTATGACGCAATCCTTGTTCAAGTGGAACCAACTGGACCAGCTTGCCATACAGGTCACATATCATGCTTCCACAACAAAATTGAAGACGCAACCATTTCAAGTTCCAATGAACATAATTCCAGTGTAATCGAAGAACTATACGCTACAATACAGCAAAGAAAAAAAGATATGCCCTCTGACAGTTATACTTCAAAATTATTCGCAAGTGGAACAGACAAAATTGCTCAAAAAGTTATTGAAGAAGCAGGTGAAACAGCTTTAGCAGGTGTAGGAAAGAACAAAGAAAATACTATTGGTGAAATAAGCGATTTGATTTACCACCTTTTAGTTATGATGAGCAATTTAGACATAACTCCAACCGATATATGGTCAGAGCTAAAAAATAGATCTAAATGACATTTTAGTCTCGTACAGATGCATCCTTTTCATCTAATTCTTTTAATTTCTGCATAGCCATTAGTGCAACTTCTATCTGACTTTCGTTAGGAGTTTTTGTAGTCAATTTCTGTAAAGCTATAGTAGGTATTGCCAAGATATTTCCGATTTTGGTGTTTCCAAATGTACTACTAAAACGAATGATTTCATATGATAACCCTGCGATTATAGGTATGGTTACAATCCTAACAGCTATACCTAACCAAATTGGATCTCTAGGAGTAAATGCTAATACGAAAAATGCTACTATTCCAACATATAATATAAATGCAGTACCACACCTGGGATGTTCAATTGGATATTTTTTTACTGAATTAACCCCAAGCTCATCTTTATTCTCTTCCGCATGAATTACCATATGCTCAGCGCCATGGTACATAAACAACTGACCAATTTTTAAAAATTTGCTTATAAGGAAAATATACCCCAACACAAACAATAATCTTATAAAAGCTTCAATAAGATTAATTACTATATTTGAATCAATATATCGTTCTAATGGAGAAGAGACAAACAAAGGTAAAATAAAGAAAAATCCTACCCCAAATGAAACACCCAATAGAACACTTATTATAATTGAAATCATGTCTACTTTTTCATCTTCGGCTTCACTTGCAACCAAGCTTGAATAAGTTAAACCTCGAAATCCTAAAATCAATGATTCCAATATTACAAACATACCTCTTATAAATGGGATATTTTTGAATATCGGTATTGGTACATTAGGTACAGATTCGTACTTATTTGCCAAAGTACCATCAGGTTTTCTTACACAAATCGCAGCTGAGTATCTACTGCGAATCATGACCCCATCCAATACAGCTTGACCACCATACATTTTATCTAATTCTTTAGATGCCATTAGTCAGTGTATGAGAATAAGCTCAAAGCATTAGCAAGACCTAACATCATTAAAAGCCTTATTCTACATTAAACCTACGGCGGAACCTTTCAACTCTACCTTCCGTATCTACAATCCTTTGCTCACCACTGTAAAAAGGATGACATTTATTGCATAATTCAACTTTCAATTCTTGCTTTGTTGAACCAGTTATCTGAACTGTTCCGCAAGAACAAATTATCTTGGCATCATTATAATATTTTGGATGTATATCCGACTTCATATTGCAAATCCTCTAAGAATAAACGCTTACTCTTTTTTTATCTCTTGATAATTTTTCAAATTTTATAGTACCGTCAATCATACTAAATAAAGTATGATCTCTTCCTATACCAACATTATTTCCAGGATAAATCTTGGTTCCTCTCTGCCTAACAATTATCGAACCTGCTTTAGCAAATTGTGAGTCGTATATCTTAACCCCTAGTCTCTGCCCACGACTATCCCTTCCATTCCTTGTACTTCCTCCACCTTTTTTATGAGCCATTACTACACCTTCCTAATATTTCAATCTTTATTAATACTGTCTATTTTAAGTTCAGTAAAATATTGCCTATGCCCTTTTTTAATTCTATACCTAACCTTGGGTTTGTACTTAAACACAATCTTTTTAGGCAACCTTCCTTGATCCAAAGCTTGAGCTGTTACAGAAGCTCCATCAACAAAAGGCATTCCTACCTTCGGCTTACCTTTTTCATTAACGAACAAGACTTTGTCTAATTTAATAGAATCACCAGGTTCACAATCTAATTTTTCAACTTTAATCACATCACCGGGCTCAACAAGGTATTGCTTACCCCCAGTTTCAACAATAGCATAATTTTCCACTTGTAAATCCTCCAAAAGACATTTTACTTAGCATATTGTCCTTGGTCAACTTCCACATTAATCACTTTTTTGGGACGCCAAGCCCCCAAAACATCATCAAATTCAATTATACCAATAAATCGATTATTCTTCGAATATATTCGACTTATTTCTTTAGGCCTACCTAAAGGAATTTCAGGAGACACAAAAACAGGCCGTCCATTTAATATATCTTCCTCAAATTTAGTACTTATAACTATTTTAGGTAAATGCGTGATAGCAGAATCTATATCCATAATTATATCAGCCCATTTACATTCATCAAATATTTTTTCTATTGAATAATAATCAACGGAATTTCCTATATGAAAAGAACCGTGCTTCAAACGCGTTAGTGCCTCCAAATAAGCACCCATACCTAATTTTATGCCTAAGTCATTCGCTAAAGACCGTACATAAAACCCTCTCCCACATTTAATCTTAATATCCAAAGAAGGATTATTCCACTCTAACAAAGATATCTCAAAGACTTTAACTAATCTTGGTTCTAATTCTAAAGTAACACCGTTTCTAGCCAGATCATAAAGACGTTTTCCATCAACCTTTATCGCGCTATACATTGGTGGTATCTGTTCTATATCACCAATAAAAGATTCTAGGACCTTCATTATTTCTGCGGTAGATGGAATTTCATATCCACTCTTATCAGATACAACAACTCCTTCTTTATCAAACGTATCTGTTTGAATACCCAAATTTATAACTGCTCTGTAAGAACGATCTTGATTAATCAAATACTCTATTACCCTTGTCGCTTTCCCTACGCAAATAGGCAATACGCCTGAAGCTAGAGGATCCAATGTACCTGCATGACCTACTTTTTTTATACCCGTTAATCTTTTAATCGTACGAACAACATGGGTACTCGTAACCCCACAGGGCTTATTGATATTAAATATTCCATCCATTATTTATTTTTTCTCTATACTTATTACAATAGCAGGGCAAAAGATATTTGTTATGTCTTCAAAAAAGATCGTCAATTTTTTTAGACAATAACGCACCTTCTTCAATAGAATTATCATCTAGAAACTCTAACGCTGGTATTTTCTTTAGATTGATTTTCTTTCTTAATAATCTTCTTATGAAATTACTAGCTGAATTCAATCCTTCTATCGCGTGCATTTTGTGTTCCGCTCCACCAAGATCTGTAACGTACACTCTAGCTAAACCAAGATCACGAGACGTTTCAACATTAACAACACTTATGGTAAAAGAAACTCTTGGGTCACTAATTTCTTGTGCAACAATTAAGCTAATTTCTTGCCGCAACAAAGCATTTATCTTGTCAATTCGCTGATACATCACTTTTCATAAGGTTATTTCGATTACTTAATTTAAGACTGAGCTTCAACTAATTTATGTGATTCTAAAACATCCCCTTGTTCTATTTCACTGAAACCTTCAACAACCATGCCTCCTTCCGTTCCTGCCCGTACTTGCTTTACATCATCCTTATAGTGCTTCAAACTGGAAATTGGCCCTACAAATATTTCTTCATTATTTCTAATAACATGAATGTCGGCCCCGCGTGAAATAACTCCATCAGTTACGACAAAACCGGCTACTGTTCGTCCTTTTGAAACATTGAAAACTTCTTGTACTTTAGCTTGACCCTCTATTACATCTACAAATTCAGCTTTCTTGCTCTTTCCTAACCTTTCTTCGACGAATTCAAGGAAATTATAGATTACGTTATAATTCTTTATCTCTACATCGGAAGTTTTAGCTAGAGTCCTAGCGGCAGCTTCTGTGGTCGCATTAAATCCACAAATAACGGATTCTGTTGTCAGGGCCAAAGAGACATCACTTGGAGAAATAGTACCAACTGCAGCGTGAACAATATTCACTTTAGCGCTTTCTGAATCAAATGCCGTTACGGACTTGGTTATAGCTTCTATTGTTCCTATCACATCCGTTTTAATGATTAGGTTCAAGAACACCAAGTCTTCTCTATTCTTTTGCAAAAGAAGATTGCCAGCTTGAGTAGAAGTAATACCTGATTGGGTATTTACATTTGAATTAATGCTTGATTTTTTCTTGTGATTCTTAGAATCCGGCTTTACCTCAATTAAGTCTCCTGGTTGAGGTAAATTATCCAAACCTAATATTTCAACCGGCATAGATATACCAGCTTTCCCAACACGTTTTCCGTTTTCATCTAAAAGGGCTCTGATTTTCCCTTTGGAATTTTTTGACTCGATATAATCAGAAACTCGAAGAAATCCCGATTGAACTATTACAGAAACAATATTTCCCATAGCTTTATCAACTTTAGCTTCTATAACGACTCCGGTACCCGATAATTCAGGATTAGTTTTCAATTCATTTATTTCAGCAACTAAAAGTATATTTTCCAACAAGTCATCAATACCTTCAGATTTCAAAGCGGATATGTTCACCGATATTACATCCCCTCCCCAATCTTCCACCAGCAATTCGTTTTCAGATAATTGCCTTTTGACTTTATCGGAATCAGCAGTAGGAATGTCGATCTTATTTATAGCAACTATCAATGGAGTACCTGCTGCTTTTATATGACTGATAGCTTCTAAAGTTTGTGGCATCAATCCATCATCTGCAGCTACAACAAGAATGGCTATATCAGTTAATTGAGCACCTCTTGCTCTCATTTCCGTGAACGCTTCGTGCCCAGGAGTATCTATGAACGTTATAGATTTATCCTGATATTCTACTTGATAGGCTCCAATATGTTGAGTAATACCTCCCGCTTCCCCATCAACTTTCTTAGTATTCCTGATCGAATCCAACAAAGTTGTCTTACCATGGTCCACATGACCTAATACTGTAACAACTGGAGGGCGTTCAACAGCACCTTGACTCAAATCCAAGTCACCTTTCGTGCTACTCGATTCACCTGAATCAATTGATTGTTGATCAGATACTGATGTTACATCAATACCATATGCTGTACATATTTTGGAAGCAATTTCATATTCCAATGGATCGTTCAATGTAATCATGTGACCCAATCTCATTAACTGTTTAATCAATTCAACAGGGTCTACGCCTAGCATGCTTGCCAAGTCACTTACTCTTGTAGTAGATGCTAATGTTACAGCCTTATTTTGGCCGGAAATTATTTCATTTTCATTTTCGCCTACCAAAATGAAACTCCTTTTTTAATCAACCACTAATTATTATTTTGCCTTAACAACCAATTTATTCAATTGACTATCTAATCTACTCCAATCAACATCAGACAACCCTGTCCTCAACCCATTTTCAACAGTTTGTTTAGTTAATCCTTTTATACATTTTGAGGTGTTACAGACATAACAACCTCTCCCATTATCATCAGAATTGGGTAATATTTTTATGTATCCGCTCCTAAATGATACTCTAAGCAATTGATTCTGGTTAAATTTTTCCCTACATACAATACACATCCTAAACGGAACATGGTTTTTGTTTTTGCTAGACAAAACTCACACTCTAACCATTACTTATTTTCTGCGCGTATTTTTTGATTTCCTCTTGGTCTTTTTCTGATTAGAAGGACCGCCACCTCTTCGTAACTCATCTATATCTTCTGCAAATCTTAAGCCACCATCATTAGAAGATTTAGTTTTACTAATATCCCAAATATCTTCAGGTAACTCAGCTACTAAATCAGGTTTCGCACTTGATTCTTTTTCTTCAGGTTGAACATCCTCAGTGCTCTTAATTCCTGCTAGTTCTTCATCAGACAATCCTGCCAACTCTTCAACAGGCTGTTCGGTTAATTCAGTACTATTACCTGAGGTAACAAGTTCTTCCTCTTTTGCTTCTTTAGTTTCAGATTCAAACACAGACTTATCAAACACAGGCTTATCTTGAACAACTTCTTGATTGATTTGAACAACTGGCTCCTCTTTTATAGATTCCACATTTTCTATAGGAGACTCTTCAACAAGTTGCTGCCCATCTTGAGTCAATACAGGCAATTCCCCACCAGCTTCTTCCATAGCTTCTTCATGACTTTTAATATCAATTTTCCAACCAGTTAGCCTCGCTGCTAATCTGGCATTTTGACCATCCTTACCAATTGCTAAAGACAATTGCTTTTGAGGAACAATTGCTGTCGCTGACAAATCATCCTGATACATTTCAACTCTAGCAACGTCAGATGGACTAAGAGCATTTGAAATATATCTGGCAGGGTCACTATCCCAACCAATTACATCTATCTTCTCTCCTTGCAATTCGTTTACTATATTTTGTATTCGAATACCTCTCAAACCCACACATGAACCAACAGCATCAATGCCTTCCTGCTTAGCCCAAACTGCCACCTTACTTCTAGACCCGGCCTCACGAGAAATTGAAAGTATCTCTACAGACCCAACTTGGACTTCAGGGACTTCTGTTTCAAATAATCTTTGCACTAACAATTTATCGATTCTAGAAAGAATTACTTCAGGCCCCTTAAGTGAAGTTCTAACTGACTGCAATATAACTTTTATCCTCTGGCCAACTCTGAATCTCTCTGTTTGACTTTGTTCGGTTAAAGGTATGATTCCTTCAGTTCTACCAAGTTCAACAACAATTTGCCTTGGCTCTATGCGTTGAATAGTTACAGAAAACATTTGTCCTTCTTTATCTGCGTATTCTTTAAGGACTAATTCTAATTCTGCCTCTCTCAATCTTTGCAACACAACTTGTTTAGCAGTTTGTGCCGCAATACGCCCTGCACTTTGCACCAAACTATCAGTAGGCACCAATTCTCCCACTTGAGCGTCTGGCTTGATTGCTTTAGCTTGTTCCAAACTTATTTGCTGATTATTTTCAGGGTTTTCAGCAACAGTTTTGAGTATAAAGACTGTAATTTGACCTGACCCAGGATCTAATTTAACTGAAATATCTTGGTTAGCTGCTACACTGTCACGTTTATATGCAGATAAAAGAGCATCTTCTATAGCAGAAATAACAATATCTCTAGGTAGATTTCGTTCAGAAGCCAATTGAGTCAATGCGACAATAAAATCGCTTTTCATATTATAACCCCTATATTTATTACCTATTTCAAACAAAAAACAAAAAAGTGGGGTTCACCCACTTTAAATCAAAACCAAGTGTTTCAACAAAACACTTTAATCAATTACCAAAATTATAGCATTTTGGTCGGTATTACACAACTAAATTTTATCTGCACGGATTACTTAAGAAAAAATTAATTTGTTTATTAATTTGGTTGAGTTAAATTTGTTACTATAGGATATTATCTGTAAGCATAATTCACATAATTTGAAATACAAAAAAGAGGTTATTCTAATAGATTCAGCTAAAATTGTTTCTGCAAAAAGACTCCTAAGCATATGCTTAATCCTAGTAGCCATTTTTTTATTTGGTAGTAAATGCAAAACCTATTCGAATGAAATTCAGATAACTATCTTCGCAGCAGCTAGTCTTGCAGACCTACTTAACACATTTGAGACCGAATACGAATCACAAAACGAAAATATTGACTTGCAAATCAGCTACGGCGCATCTAATCTTCTAGCTCAGCAAATAATCAAAGGAGCTCCAGCCAACATATTGATTCCAGCAGGTACAGGGCCAATAAGCGTTTTAAATCAAAAAACAAACTTAAACTTGCAAGTGTACCCTTTTATATCAAATGAACTAGTTCTAGTTTCCCACCCAGATACCCAACTCAATATAACAAACCTATCTGAATTAGCTAATGATGGAATAAAAAGATTTGCTATTGCCGATCCTGAATTAGCACCAGCAGGTGAGTATTCCAAGATAGCATTGAAAAACTCCGACATGTGGGATTTGTTACAACCAAAATTAGTTTTAGCGCCAGATGTTAGAGCAACTTTGACTTACGTATCCTCAAAGAATGCTGAAATTGGAATTGTATATTCCACTGATGCTATGTCAAAACCAGATTTGAAAATAACAAAAATACCTAACGATACCTATCCTAAAATAGAATACCCAATCATTCTAATAGATAATAAAAACCAGAAAAATCATACGCATCAATTAATACAATATTTACTATCTGATAAAACGAAATCAGAAATAGATAAATACGGATTTAAAAAAATCAAATAAAAAAACTAGCAAATGATATTCCCAATAGTTCTTTCAATACAGATAGCAATACTTGCAACAATTATTAATTTACCAATAGCTTTGTTGATTAGCTGGTTAATTGTTAAAAAGCAGATCCGCGGCAGTGCCGCTTTGGAATTACTGATGACCATTCCATTAGCCATACCCCCGACAATAATTGGTTTTTTCGTATTAGTGATATTTGGAATAAATGGGCCTATTGGGAAAATAACCAATGACATCTTTGGGTTTAATATCATATTTACATGGATAGCAGCCACACTTGTAACAGCTATAATATCATTCCCTTTGATGGCGAGAGCAATAATTGTATCAATGTCAGAAGTTAATCCCAATCTTGAAAAAACAGCTCGCGGCTTAGGTGCTGGACCAATAAAAGTTTTTTTTTCGATTACGGTGCCACTGAGTTATAGAGGTATTTTAGCCGGCTCGTTGATTTGCTTTGTTCGTGCATTAAGTGAATTCGGGGCAACTATAATAGTAGCGGGTAATATGCCCAAAAAAACACAAACCATATCATTAGCGATATATTCTGCAATACAATCAGGGGATGAATCCACCGCTTTTAGCTTAAGCGCCGTTGCATTAGGTATCGCTATAGTTTCACTTGTTGTTTACAATATTTTACTTAAAAAAGACAAAAGAAACTTAAGTAACAATGAATAACCAAAATCAATCTTCGATAGTTTCAGAAGTAAATTTCAACAAAACTTATCCTGGGTTTACACTATCTTGCAATTTCAAAATCGACTCTACAAAAACTGCTATATTTGGTCCATCTGGCAGCGGTAAAAGCACACTACTTAATTGCTTATCTGGTTTTGAGAAACCAGACACGGGATTTATTAGAATCAAAGGAAAAGAGGTTTTTTCTTCAACAAACAAAATAAACGTCCCAATAAATGAAAGGCGGCTGGGATATATTTTACAAAACCCATATCTATTCCCCCACATGAATGTCAAGCAAAATATATACTACGCCTTAAACCTAACGCCGATTAATTTAAGGATGTTTGATATAGAACACATAATAAATTTATTAGAAATTGATAATATACTGAATAAAAATGTCCGCAGCATTTCTGGAGGACAAGCTCAAAGAGTTGCATTAGCTAGAACTCTTGCAACATCTCCTGATCTACTATTGCTAGATGAACCATGGACTGGTTTAGAAAAAAGGTTAGTTTCAACAATTATTGATCACATTAAAATCATATCTAGCGAATTGAATTTGCCATTATTTTTCGTTTCACATGATGTTAGAGATGTACATCAAATAGCAGATCAAGTTATTGTACTAAATGAAGGAAAAATTTCGTCAATAATCGATCCATCATCTTTATTGGATCAAAATCTAATTACAATGCCCTATGAGCATCCGAACATAATGAATACAATCAAAGCCAAAGTAAAAAACCCTCTTACAACCTCAAATTTTTCCTTACTATCATTAAATAACATAGATGTATTTTGTTCCCCACTGAATTTAAATAGAGGCGATGATGCAACTTTGATATTAAATTCCAAAGATATAATGATATCTAAAGACAAAGATACCGAACTAGCAGTCGAAAACATTTTACCAGTTACCATCGATAATATTTGCGAAGTAGAAAGCAAAAAAATACTTGAAACCAATTTAGATGGCCAAAGTTTGTCTATCGACATTTCTGAGCACACATCAAATATTCTCGATTTGAACAAAGACATGAAAATCTATTTGGCAATAAAAGCTTCTAACATATATCTTTACAATCAAAATAGTTACCAATAGATTTGATAAAATCATATGGGTGTTGAAATTGAGAAAAGTGATTTAATGAAATTTAGAAACAAATTATCTAAAGCTATAAAAACTAACAATAGTTTATTGTGCGTTGGTCTAGATGTTGATAACACCCGAATTCCTCCTGAAAACATCTTTGAATTCAATAAGACAGTTATAAATTCTACCCAACAACATTGTTCAGCATATAAAATAAATTTATCTTTTTATGAATCGTACGGATCACATGGCTATAAAGCTATGGAAAAAACAATCGAATATATAAGAACAAATGCACCAGATAAGTTATTAATTGCCGATGGCAAAAGAGGTGACATACCTTCCACTATGATAAAAATAGGCATTGCCCACTTTGAAACTTGGGAGTTTGATTGCACCACTGCAAATATATGGGGAGGATTCGAATCGATAGAACCACTACTTCAATACCCAGGTAAAGGAGTATTCATTTGGGCAAAATCATCTAACAAAGGTTCTCAAGATATACAAGATATAAAAAGTAATTCCAACAAAAAAAATTACGAGTTAATCATAGAACAGTCTATAAAACACAATTTGTCAGCTAATATAGGTTTGGTTGTTGGAGCAACATCTCCAAATGATTTATCTTTGGTTCGATCAATATCAGACGACATCCCTATATTGTGTCCGGGAATTGGAGCTCAATCAGGAAATCTATCAGAGTGTTTAAAAAACGGAATTGGAAATAAATCAAGCAATTTATTGATAAATGCTTCGAGAAGCATTATTTATGCACAAGGGGCGATAAAAAATATTGATAATATCGAACTCGCTGCTAAGGACGTCAATTCACGAATAAATTCTGTTTTGAAAAAATATAAATCTGATTAACAAATTAAAAATCCAAAATTGTATGCAGCATTTCTGTAACATAAAGGTTTTTAGATTGACACCTGATTGTTTTCGATTTTAGAATAACAATTATTTGGTATGGTTATAAAACAACTCATGCAAGAAATGATAATCGATAGCATAAGGTTTAGCGTACAGAACTACGGTCAAAGAGTAGTTATACTGCGTCAAAAGGACTCCACACCAGGGATCTACCTCCCCATATGGATTGGTGCATCAGAAGCTGAATCAATAGCAATGAGACTACAAGAAGTTGATGCACCGCGACCCTTAACTCATGACCTTTTAACAAGTGCAATAGATTTATTGGGTGCAAAGGTTTTAAGCATTGTTGTCTCAGACTTAAAAGACGATACTTTTTTTGCAAAAATTTTGCTTGAATATAAAGATAATACGATTGAACTCGATTCCAGACCAAGTGATGCAATTGCATTAGCAGTGCGTAGCAAGGCAAAAATTTTCGCTGAGAATCTAGTAGTTGAAAAAGCAGGAGTAACCATAAGTAAAGAAACGGCTACTTCTAATCCACCCGTCGACGAAAACCTGTCGATTTTTAAGGATTTTGTCGATACGCTAGATATAGATGATTTAGGTAATTCTTCGAAATAATACTTATTAATTTTTTGGTTACCAAATAATTTGCGATTTCAATATTGATTAACTATTCAATTAATCATAAGATATCTGCTGAAAGTTTGGTAATACTGGAGCATTTTATATGCACAAAGTTTTCCGACTCCTATCTCTAGGATTTGTGGTAGCAATTCCATTGATTGGTGGGATAGGTTTAGGAATATTTGTAGATTCGAAGCTTGAAATAGAAGATCCTATATTTACGCTTGGGGGTATTTTGTTGGGAACAATAGTTGCTGGTTGGGCAGTTTATTTATTAATCAAACCCCTTATTTCTGAAAAACACAAATAATGTACCTGGAACGGATTAGTTGAAGATAAAAGTACTTTTAATATCTATATTTCTTTTGACCTTACTTGGAATATTTGGCGGAAAGTTAGGTCTAAGTGTGATACCTGAATCATGGGGTGGTGGATTTTTCTCATCTCCTATAGCCCATATAGCGATTAAGGCTGAACCTGTACACCCTGAACCTATAACCCAATTGTCTATCGCAACCGATTCATCGAACAAACTTCTAAAAGGTGTCACAGACGTATTCATAACCAATACAATGATTGCTACCTGGCTTGCTATACTTATTTTGATTGTTTTTGCTTGGTTGGTGAACAAAAATAAAAACCCCATACCCAATAGGGTTCAAGGGCTGGCAGAAATAGTAATTGAATTTTTCATAACTTTAATTGGAGGAATAGTCGGAGCAAATAAGGTTAAGCAATTCCTACCACTAGTGATGACGATATTTTTATTTATTGTAATAGCCAATTGGATGGGTATTTTGCCTGGTTATGGAACTATTGGATGGATTGAAACACCAGAAATAATAAAACACCACATGAGCCACGATAGCCATGATTCAGACAGCCACGCCGATGACCATCATGATGATTATTCAGAATATGACCATATAAAACTTGCAAAATTCACAAAATCTGGTCCAATTTATGCACAACCTTTTGGCTCAGAAAAAGAAAATGAGAAAATCACACTCAGTTGTGGACTTAATCCTGAATGCCCAAAAGAGGATGGAGTACAAGCTGGACGATTATCCCCTTATCTTCGAAGTGCAAATACAGATGTCAATACAACATTAGCAATAGCTATTGTAGCTATGATAATGATTCACTGGTGGGGTTTAAGAACTCTTGGTACATTTGGACATATAGGAAAATTCATTAATTTTAAAGAAGGTCCTGCCGGATTTGTTGTGGGCCTGATTGAAGCTATAAGCGAATTAGCTAGGCTAATCAGTTTCACATTTAGATTATTTGGAAACATTTTCGCAGGAGAAGTCTTGTTGATAGTAGTAGCATTTTTATTACCGCTAACTGGAATATTAGTATTCTTATTCCTTGAAGTTTTCGTAGGGGTTGTGCAGGCGTTTATATTCTCTATATTAACGTTAGTATTTGCAGCTACTGCAACTACTGCGCATGGAGCCGACGAACATTAAAATAGTAATTAAAATTAAACATCATATAAGGAGTTTATTAAAATGGAAGGTATAACAGGAGACGTAAAAACATTGGCAGCTGCAATTTCAATAGCAGTTGGAGGTTTAGGCCCTGGCCTAGCTATCGGAATGCTTGCTGCGAAAGCGATGGAAGCTATTGGACGCAATCCTGAGGCTAGAGGTCCAATACAGCAAAATATGATTCTTGGCTTAGCTTTCGCCGAAGCCATCGCAATCTACGCTTTTCTAATGGCTTTGATTATAATATTCGTTGCATAAATAACCGATTAAACAGTATCCTACTAAATTTTATTAGTGGGCAATTAGGGGCTAAAAATGGAAGGAATAACGCAACTTGGAATTAATCTGCCAGCATTAATAACGCAGGTTATTAGCTTTGTAATACTTTTATTAGTTTTAACGAAGCTTTTATACAAGCCTATGCTTAAAATTCTAGACGAACGCTCAGAAAAAGTTAAGAGTAGTTTAGAAATGGCTGAAGAAGCTCGCAAAGAAGCTGAAACTGCCAGATCGGAGATGCAAGAGGAGATTAAAGCTGCAAAGATAGAGGGAAACGAAACTGTTTTGAAAGCAAAAAATGTAGCCGAAAAACAGGGAGAAGAAGCTTTAGCAAAAGCTAAAACCCAAATAGAGAATGAACGCGTGAAGGCTAGAGAGGATATACAACAAGAACGTGATGCCGCGATAGCAGATTTAAAGAATCATTTCAGTGATTTGGTTTTAAATGCAACTGAAAATCTTATGCGGCAAAATATAGATGCCCAGAAAGATAAAAAAGTAATAGATAAGATTTTGAACGAAGAACTTTCAAAATTAAATAATAATTAAGTTAAAGAAAGGTCATGCCAAATTTTTCTTCATCTAAAAGATTTGCACAAGCAATACATGCAATAGCTAAAGAAAAAGGAACTGTTGATACTTGGATAAAAAATCTTGAATCAATCAATGATAGTTTATCTGATAAAGATCTGGTTTCTGTTCTTAATTCGCCAGGAAAACCAATTGCATTAAAGTGTTCGATACTAGACAAAATATACGGCAAATCTCTAGATCAATTGGCTCTAAATCTTTTATATTTGCTATCAAATCGAAACTCTATAAACTTGATAGGTAATATAAAATCCGATTTCGAAGAGATGGTTGATTTAGATAATGGAATTCAAAAAGTTGTAGTAACGACAGCAACTTCTTTAGGATCTGAACAGATAGAAGAAATTAAAAACATCTTAGAAAATATTTCGGGGAAGAAAACAAATATTTCTATCGAAATCGATGAAACCATTATTGGAGGATTCAAAGCAATAATGGGAGACAAATTAATTGACGCATCATTGTCCAATAGCGTAAATCAAATGAGGAAAAAACTTAAATTTTAAATAACGATAGTGATTTTCATGGTACCCAATAATAATTTGGGTAAAAATGGAGGAATAAATGGCTATAAGAGCAAATGAAATAGCTTCTGTATTAAAAAGCCAAATCGAAGATTTTGGTTCTGAAATAAAAACTGTCAATATAGGTACAGTAATAGAAGTTGGCGATGGTATAGCAAGAGTACACGGATTGTCTGGGGTTTCATACAATGAACTCGTAGAATTCGATGGTAATATTGCAGGTATGGCGTTGAATCTAGAAGAAGATAGCGTTGGAATAGTAATTCTAGGAGATCCATCCTCAATTAAAGAAGGAACTGAAGTGCGAGGAACTGGAAAAGTGATGGAAGTACCTGTCGGAGAACCATTACTAGGTAGGGTTGTAGATGGTATCGGATTACCTATCGATGGTAAGGGGCCAGTAAATACTAAAGAATCAAGAGCTGTAGAAATAGTAGCTCCAAACGTTGCTATAAGAAAATCAGTTGATACGCCTTTACAAACTGGCATCAAATCCATAGACGCCGCTATACCTATTGGTAGAGGTCAAAGAGAATTGATTATTGGAGACCGTACAACAGGCAAAACTGCTATATGTATAGACACGATAATAAATCAAAAAGGTGGAGATGTTATATGTATATATGTAGCTATTGGACAAAAAGTTGGTAAAGTAGCAACGACTGTAGCAACTTTAGAACAATTTGGTGGATTAACTCACACTATAGTTGTTGCAGCAAATGCATCAGATGCTGCGGCTATGCAATATTTAGCACCATATACAGGAATATCTATGGCTGAATATTTCATGGCTCAAGGCAAAGATGTTTTGATAGCTTATGATGACCTTTCTAAGCATGCTTGGGCATATAGACAGATGTCCTTATTGTTGAAACGTCCTCCTGGACGAGAGGCTTACCCTGGAGATGTATTTTACTTACACAGTAGATTACTTGAAAGAGCAGCAAAACTTGATGATGAACATGGTGGAGGTTCAATTACTGCTTTACCTGTAATTGAAACTCAAGCTGGTGACGTTTCAGCGTATGTACCCACAAACGTTATTTCTATTACGGATGGTCAAATATACCTAGAACCTGAATTATTTAACGCCGGAACTAGACCTGCAGTAAATGTTGGTTTATCAGTTTCACGTGTGGGCAGTGCTGCACAAAGTAAATCAATGAAGTCTGTCGCGGGACAAATGCGACTGGATCTAGCTCAATACCGAGAATTAGTAACTTTTGCTCAATTTGGCACGGATGATTTAGACGCTGCAACAAAAAGGCAATTAGCTAGAGGACAAAGAAGTGTTGAAGTATTGAAACAAGCACAAAACGTTCCCCTTCCAGTTGGTCAACAAGTAGCTATGATATACGCTCTAAATGAAGGTTATTTGGATGACGTTGATGTAGAAAACATTAAATCTTGGGAAGAAGAATTTCACAAATATTTTACTTCCAACTACTCAAACCTGTTAGACGATATCTCAAATGCGTTAACTGATGAATCAAAATCAAAGTTGAATTCCGCAATAGAAGAATTTAGAGATAGTGGTTTAGTGTAAATATATGGCAAGCGTAAGACAAATATCAAGGCGTATTCGCAGCGTTCAAAATACTGCAAAAATAACTAAAGCTATGGCAATGATAGCAGCTTCAAAATTGCGGCGTAGTCAAGATGCTGCGACACAAGGAAGATATTATGCAAATAGCATGAAAGAAATGGTGTCAAATGTAATATCGCAAATAGGCGACGAAATTGCTACCCAACCATTGGCTCAAAATAGAGAATCCAAAAACATAGGCATTTTATTTATAACGCCAGACAGAGGACTTACCGGAGGGTTAAATTCAAATTTGATGAGAGCTTTGGACTCTTTTATGACTAACCAAAGCAGTCCATCTAAAATAATTGGAGTAGGGAAAAAGGGGATTGATTATAGTCGAAGAAACAACATGGAATTGCTAGGTCAGTTTTCTGGGATTGGGGATAAACCTAAATCCGAAGAAACAGTTCAAATAGCTAATCTTCTTATCGAAGAATTTAAGGCGGGTAGCGTTGATTCATTTTTCGTTGGTTATTCCCAATTCGTTACAACCACCTTGCAAAAACCCATTATCACCCAACTTCTTCCTATACAAACCGATCAAATAAATACCTCATCTAAAGAATATATATATGAACCCACTCCAGAAAAATTATTATCAAGTTTATTGCCTCGATACATACAAACCTTGGTACATCACTCCATACTGGAAGCAAATGCAAGCGAACAATCAGCTAGAATGGTAGCGATGAATCAAGCCACAGATAATGCAAATGAAATGGTAGACGATTTAACTTTGTTGATGAATAAAAAGAGACAAGAAAGTATAACAAATGAACTACTTGATATTGTAGGGGGAGTTTCCGCTTTAGAAGGGTAGTTAATAAATCTAGGAAATAGAGTGTCTAGGAGCAAAGAATGGCAACCGGAAAAATAGTACAAATAATTGGTACAGTGGTAGACGTAGACTTTACTGGGGAAGATATACCAGCAGTATTTAATGCATTAGAAACTAATATTGGAGATGAAAAATTAGTTCTAGAAGTTGAGCAACATATTGGTAACAACTGGGTAAGGTGCATTGCCTTGGGACCAACTGAAGGCTTAAGTAGAGGGAATGAGGTAATAGACACTGGCAATGCTATATCTGTACCTGTTGGTGATTCCACTTTAGGTAGATTATTTAATACACTTGGTGAACCAATTGATGGATTAGGCAACATCGAATCCCCTGACGACAAATGGCCTATACATAGAAAACCTCCAAGCTTTGAAGATCAAGCAACAGAAGTATCTGTATTAGAAACTGGAATCAAAGTACTGGACTTGATAACACCATTTACTAAAGGCGGCAAAATAGGTGCTTTTGGCGGAGCTGGTGTTGGTAAAACTGTAATTATCCAGGAATTAATCAACAATATTGGAAAAGAACACAAGGGCGTTTCAGTTTTTGCAGGTGTCGGAGAAAGGTCTAGGGAAGGAAACGATTTATGGCATGAAATGCAAGATGCGGGAGTTTTGCCACAAACGGTATTGGTTTTCGGGCAAATGAACGAACCTCCAGGAATTAGAGCTAGAGTAGCACAAACTGGACTTACGATGGCTGAATATTTTAAAGAAGAACGAGGACAAGATGTACTTTTGTTTGTAGATAATATATTCAGGTATATTCTAGCTGGCATGGAAGTATCTGCCTTGCTAGGAAGGATGCCGTCCGCTGTTGGATACCAACCGACATTAGGAACTGAAATGGGAGACTTAGAAGAAAGAATAACATCCTCAAAAAATGGTTCAATCACATCCGTACAAGCAATTTATGTTCCTGCTGACGACTATACTGATCCTGGAATTGTAACTACTTTTGGTCACCTAGATGCTGTAATGACACTAGACAGAGCATTATCAGCTCAAGGATTATATCCTGCTGTAGACCCTCTTACTTCTTTCTCAAATATTCTAGAGGCTAGTGTAGTCGGACAAGAACACTATGATGTAGCTATGGGTGTAACACAGGTTTTACAAAGATATCAAGAATTACAAGATATTATTGCAATTCTAGGTATAGAAGAATTGTCCGACGAAGATAAATCTACAGTATCAAGAGCTAGAAAAATACAAAGATTCTTAACTCAACCATTTTCAGTTGCTGAACAATTTACTGGACAACCAGGAAAATACGTGCCGGTTAAAGATACCGTACAAGGATTTAAAGAAATATTGGACGGTATCCACGACGATTTACCAGAACAAGCTTTCTATATGGTAGGAACGATAGATGAAGTATTAGCAAAAGCAAAAGATATGCAATCTGAATAATCAGGAGTCTTAACCATGCCACTATCTTTGAATGTAGAAATAGTTACAGAAGAAGAAAATATATATTCAGGACCCGCTACAATGGTAGTTGCGCCTGGATACATAGGAGAACTAGCTATTTTACCCAATCACTCCAACTTGCTAACCACTCTAGTTGCTGGAGAACTTAAGATTTATGATGACAAGAAAGAAAATCCCATCGCTATAAGAGGAGGATTCCTGCAAGTTGCAGACAACAAAGTAATCGTATTAGCTGATAGTTCAACAAACTCTCAATAAAACAAATTGATTTAATACACAATTCAATTTACATCCGGCATATTTGTAATGTTCTATCAAAAATCTTTTTTATTTTAAAAACCTATCGAACTGCACGAATTAACTATTAAAAGTGATGACATTTTAAATAGTTTTGTGGTACATTAGCTTGTTGTGGTGTTCCATTCTAATTGTCATCAACCTCATCTTATCAGTAAAATTATACGGTTTCATATCATTAGTATATGATTTTAAATGTTTGTCATAAGCACCACCTGAATTCGATACCAAAATATTCTTTTTAGGAGTTTTAACAACTATGGTTGCCACTCAGTTGTACCAATCCAACGATCTATTATCAAATTCCAGCGAACTGCGAATGAATGAAGATATTGCTATTCCTAACCTTATTCAAATCCAGCAAAAATCATTTGAATGGTTCAAAACCGAAGGACTTCAGGAGCTTTTTGAGGAAATCTCTCCAATACAGGATTATGCGGGTGGAAGATTCGAATTGAATCTTATGGAACATAAATTTGGAGAACCTCAAAATGATGAAAAAAAATGTAGAATAGAAGAATTAAGCTATACGGCACCACTTTATATTAAAGTTGAACTTATTAGCCAAGCCCCAGGTCCTAGTCAGGGTGAAAGAAAAATACAAGAATTATTCATCGGCGAAATGCCAATCATGACCCAAAAGGGGACATTTATTATAAACGGCGCAGAAAGAGTTGTTGTAAGTCAACTTGTGCGTTCACCAGGAGTATATTTCACATCAAATCCTGATCCAAATACAGGTAGGGACCTAACCTCAGCTAACCTCATTCCCTATAGAGGTGCGTGGATTGAATTTGAAACTAGTGCGAAAAATATAATTTCTGTCAAAATTGATCGGAAACGTAAATCCCCAGCAACTTTGATTTTGAGTTGCCTTGGTTACAGCCAATCACAAATCCTCAAGCTTTTCAAAGATGTTGACAAAGACAATGCCTACCTTGGGCCTACTATAGAACGCGATCCGAACGTGGGCGATCAAGAAAAATCTCTTGTCGAACTATACAAAAGATTAAGACCAGGTGAACCACCAAGTGTTGAAAATGCACGTACTCTTTTAAATAATCTTTTTTTTGATAACAGGCGATACGATTTGGGCAAAGTCGGTAGATATAAAATAAATAGAAGATTGGACATTAATTCGTCTGACCCAAATCAAAGGATATTGTCTGAAGAAGATATAGTCACAATGTTGAAAAAAATGATTGAAATTAATAATGGAATGGATAAAAGTGACGATATTGACCACCTTGGAAATAGAAGAGTTCGATCGGTGGGCGAATTAATACAGAACCAAATGCGGGTAGGACTAATTAGATTAGAACGTGGAATCAGAGAAAAAATGACCACGCAACTTGACCCTTCCACCACGACGCCAGCCGCACTAGTTAATACGAGACCAATAGTAGCATCAATAAGAGAATTTTTTGGAGGCTCTCAATTATCTCAATTCATGGACCAAACAAATCCATTATCTGAGTTAACTCATAAAAGACGACTTTCAGCTTTAGGCCCTGGTGGATTATCAAGGGAAAGAGCAGGATATGATGTAAGAGACGTACATCATTCCCACTATGGAAGAATATGTCCTATTGAGACCCCTGAAGGACCAAACATTGGTCTGCTTGGGTCATTAGCCACATGCGCAAGAACTAACAATTATGGTTTTATAGAAACTCCTTATAGGAAAATCAAAAGAACCATATCAAATCTAAGTCCTGATCTAGAACAAAGAGTAATTGCAGAAAATGTCACCGATACAAACGGTAAGACAATAATAAAATCCGGAAGATCAATAAGTAAAGGTCTTGCTACACGAATTGGCAAGCTAAGTAAAAGAGAGCTAGAAGTTAAACCTTATGTTTCATTTGAACCTGAAGATATAGTTTACCTTAGTGCAGATGAAGAAGAACGAATTCATATTGCCCAAGCTAACTCTAGACTTAACGCAAAAGGTGAATTTAGCGATGAAAAAATTGAAACCAGAAAGGGAGAATCGGTTTCAATGGAACCAGTTGATAATCTACAATACATGGATGTTTCTCCATTACAATTGGTTAGCGTATCAACTTCCTTAATACCTTTCTTGGAACATGATGACGCAAATAGAGCACTTATGGGTTCTAACATGCAAAGACAAGCGGTGCCATTAGTAAAACCTGAAGCTCCATTAGTATCAACAGGAATGGAAAACAGAGTAGCTACAGACAGCGGTCAAGCTATATTCTCTGAAACTGACGGAGTAGTTACAAATTCTAACGGTAATTTGATAGAAATATCTGATGATAACGGAAAAAATCACACTTATCAATTAGAAAAATTCTACCGCAGTAATCAAGGTACATGTATTAACCAAAGACCTATTGTTAAAAAAGGAGATATAGTATCAACTGGCACTATAATAGCTGACAGCTCGTCTACCGATAACGGTCAATTGGCGTTAGGCCAAAATTTAGTCGTGGCTTTTATGAGTTGGGAAGGATATAACTACGAAGACGCTATTATTTTAAATGAAAAGTTAGTTAAAGATGACCGTTTCACCTCAATACATATAGAAAAGCATGAAATTGAAGCACGTGACACCAAATTAGGTCCTGAAGAAATAACTAGGGATATACCAAATTTGGGAGAAGAAGCACTAAGAGATCTCGATGAAGAAGGAATTATAAGAATAGGAGCAGAAGTCGAGCCAGGAGATGTTTTAGTCGGGAAAATCACTCCAAAAGGAGAAACAGAGTTAAGCGCAGAAGAAAAACTATTGAGAGCAATTTTCGGTGAAAAAGCACGAGATGTAAAAGATAGTTCATTACGAGTTCCTCACGGTCAAAGAGGGAAAATAATATCTGTTAAAGTAATAGAAAAATCTGAAAATAAATCAGTTGCCCCAGGAGTGAATAAAGTTGTGCGAGTTTGGGTTGCTCAAACTCGAAAAATATCTGTAGGCGACAAAATGGCAGGAAGGCATGGCAATAAAGGGGTAATTAGTGTCATTCTACCTGAAGAAGACATGCCATTTTTACCTGATGGAACTCCGGTCGATATTATATTAAACCCTATTGGAGTCTCATCCCGTATGAACTTAGGTCAAATTCTAGAAACTCATCTTGGTTTGGCTGCTGGCACACTTGGCATACAAGCCAAAGCACCGGTATTTAGCGGACAGAATATGGTAGAAATTGAAGATATGTTGGCTAGAATATGGATTATAAACCAAGCAAATACAAACTTTGGTCCCCTTAGCATAGATTTAAGTCAAAGCACATATGTAGAAGAGAGTTCTATCAAAGAATGGTTGGATTCAAAAAATCAAGATTACGATAAAGTATTCGGAACAAATTATCCTGGAGAAGCTAGGGAAGCTTGTTTAAGGATATGGTTAAAAGACAATCAAGGTATTGATACATCTGATTTGACCATTGATGAAATAAACAACAAAATATTTTTACTAAACCAACAAAATAACATAGCTGCCCCTACCCTCGGAAAATCAATACTCTATGATGGTAAAACAGGAGAACAATTTGATATGCCTATCTCGGTAGGCTATATATACATGATGAAGTTAAGCCATCTTGTTGAAGATAAAGTGCATGCAAGGTCCACCGGACCATATTCACTAATAACTCAACAGCCATTAGGTGGTAAGGCACAATTTGGAGGACAAAGATTTGGTGAAATGGAAGTATGGGCTTTGGAAGCATATAGTGCTGCTCATAATTTACAAGAAATATTGACTGTCAAATCTGATGATGTAATAGGAAGAGTGAAAACATATGAAGCTATAGTAAAAGGAGAAAGTGTAAGTAGTCCTGGGTTGCCAGAGTCGTTTAGAGTCCTTCTAAAAGAACTTCAAAGCTTAGGCCTATCCATAGAATTGATACAAAATGATACCGGTGAAATGGGTATAACAGATTTAGATGGCGACTTGGACATGCAAAACGGTGATTCAATGCCAGATATTTCTCTTGTTAAAGATTCAGACGAAATGGAAGTGGACAGAGAACTACAATCACTTCTAGAAAATACTGAAATAGCAGATGATGAAGTCGAGACTGAGATAAATCTTGACGATTCAACCGATGATGAAGTCGAGACTGAGATAAATCTTGACGATTCAACCGATGATGAAGTCGAGACTGAGATAAATCTTGACGATTCAACCGATGATACAAATAAAGAAAAGTAGGACTATAAAGGCGATATTAAACTATGTTTGTTTGATATATTTTCTTAACCTGATAATGGAGGTTCTTTAAACATGATAGGTTCTGTCGAAGAAAAAGATGCTGGCTTTGATGCGATACGTATATCATTAGCTTCTCCCGAACAAATTGAAAGGTGGTCATATGGAGAAGTAACTAAAGCAGAAACGATAAATTATAGAACTCTTAGACCGGAAAAAGACGGTCTGTTTTGCGAAAAAATTTTTGGTCCTACCAAAGACTGGGAATGTTATTGTGGCAAATATAAAAAAATCCGTTTCAAAGGTGTTATTTGCGATAGGTGCGGCGTAGAAATAGCTAGAGCCAAAGTTAGGCGAGAAAGAATGGGCCATATTGGTCTAGCTGCACCAGTAATCCATTTATGGTTTTCAAAAAGTACTCCAAGCAGATTAGGTCTATTACTAGATATCTCTCCCAGAAATCTGGACAGGGTTATTTATTTCGCACAATATATAGTAACTTCGATTGACGAAGAAGCAAAAAACATTCGGTTAACTGAACTAGAAAGTGAAAGAGAATCGACTATAGCTAATTTGGATAAAATATTTGAAGAAAGGCAATCCATCCAACAAGTTGAATCAGAATCTGACGATTCTTCAGACCAAGAAGAACCTGAAAAATCTGAAGAAGACCTTCTAGCATCTCATGAGCTTAGAAAATCTCAATTAACAGATGAATATGATAACCAAATAAAAAATTTATCTGATCTCAAATTAGGTGAACTATTAACTGAAACAAAACTGAGAGAATTAAAGTCATCTTTTAGCACAATATTTAATGCTGCAATGGGTGCAGAAGCAATCCTACAGATACTAGAAAATGTAGATTTAGACGGGTTGAAAAATGAATTACAGGAAGAAATGAGAACAACTTCTGGTCAAAGAAGAAGGAAAGCAATAAAAAGACTTCGAGTAATTGAGGCATTTCGTAAAAGTGGCAATAAACCAGAATGGATGGTAATGAAAACACTTCCAGTACTACCACCTGAATTAAGACCAATGGTGCAATTAGATGGAGGAAGATTCGCTACAAGTGATTTGAACGATTTGTACCGAAGAGTCATAAATAGAAATAATAGATTGAAGCGATTAATAGACCTACAAGCTCCGGAAATTATCATAAGAAATGAAAAAAGAATGTTGCAGGAAGCAGTGGATGCGCTTATAGATAATGGTAAACGGGGTAGATCTATTTCTGGAACTCATAACCATAAACTGAAATCATTGTCAGATTTGCTACGTGGTAAACAAGGCAGATTTAGACAAAATCTGTTAGGCAAAAGAGTTGATTACAGCGGAAGATCAGTCATAGCCGTAGGTCCTAGTTTAAAACTTGATGAGTGTGGAATACCCAGAAAGATGGCATTAGAATTGTTCAAACCATTCGTGATGAATAGTTTGGTTATGAATGGTTATGCACATAACATTAAAAGTGCCAAAAGGTTAGCTGAAAAAGGAACCCCGGAAGTATGGGATATATTGGAAGGAATAATCGAGCAAAGACCAGTTCTATTAAATAGAGCTCCAACTCTCCATAGATTGGGCATACAAGCATTTAAACCAATACTTGTTGATGGAGGCGCGATAAGAGTGCATCCGCTAGTCTGTACAGCATTTAACGCTGATTTCGATGGGGACCAAATGGCTGTTCACGTACCTTTGTCAGATGGAGCAGTCACTGAAGCAAATCAGGTGATGATGAGTTCACAAAATATGTTATCACCAAGTTCTGGCAACCCAATAGTCACACCTACATTGGATATTGTACTTGGATGTTATTACCTTACATTAAGAGATCCTTATTACAACGGTAATGAAATTAAAAGCTTTGCATCTTTTGATGACGCTATGTTAGCCCATACTCTAAACGTAATCCAAATCCAAACTCCTATAAATATCTACAAATCTGGAAATGGAGATAATTCACCTATTGAAACTACTGTGGGAAGAATTATTTTTAACAACGCATTGCCTGATGGCCTAAATTTCGTCAATGAAAATGTTGATAAAGGTCTTCTAGGTGAAATCACTTCTGATTGTTATAACAAACTTGGAAATGATGTAACAGCAGATATGTTAGACAAAATCAAAGAACTTGGATTCAAATATGCTTCTAAATCTGGTACTACCATAGGAATTGACGACGTATCTGTAGCCCCCGCTAAAAACGAAATTATAAGTGATGCTGATAATCTCATAACAACCTTAGAGAAGCAACATTATGATGGCCTGATAACTGATCAGGAAAAATACACTCATACTGTCAATGTATGGTCAGATGCAGATAAAAAGATAGAATCTAATATTGAAGATAACTTTACAGATTATGGCAGTATCTACTTAATGGCAGTATCTGGAGCTAAAGGTAACCTATCACAAATAAAACAGATGGCTGGTATGCGTGGTTTGATGTCTGATCCCAAAGGTAGGATTATTGAAAGACCAATCAAATCAAATTTCAGAGAAGGTCTGAGCGTTCTAGAATATTTTATTTCAACACACGGTGCTAGAAAAGGACTAGCTGACACAGCCTTAAGAACAGCAGATAGTGGTTATTTGACCCGAAGATTAATCGATGTTGCACAAGAATTGACAATAGTAGTTGACGACTGTGATACATCTAACTACTTGTTTGTATCAAAAGAACAAGAAGATGAGCTTTTGCCTAGTTTTTCTGAAAGGATTAAAGCTAGAAATCTTGCATCTCCGGTTGCTGATGCAAAAACTGGAGAACTGATTCTAGATGGTGATACTGAAATCGGAGATGGCGAAATCGAGATTTTAGAAAACGCCAATATTGATGGTGTTTATGTACGGTCACCATTAACTTGTGCATGCGAGAGAGGTCTTTGTAAAAAATGCTACGGCAAATCACTAACTAATTTAGGCCCAACTATTCTTGGAGAAGCGATTGGTATTATTGCAGCCCAAAGTATTGGAGAACCTGGCACACAATTAACAATGAGAACTTTCCATACAGGAGGTGTAGCTAGTGCGGCAGACATTACATCAGGTCTACCAAGAGTAGAAGAATTGTTTGAAGCAAGATCTCCAAAAGGCGAAGCGATACTTACAGAAATTGATGGTACTGTAGAACTAATAGATAATGATGGTGAACAAACAGTTATAGTAAAAAGCTCTGAAGAATACAGCGATTCGTACCCAATACCTGATGATTATACGCTTTTGACAAAGAATGATAAAAATATAACTGCCAATACTCCAATAGCCAAACCTAAGGGTCGCCAGCCAAAAGACCCAGACATGCGTAAGCCATTAGTTGTTTCACGAGTCAACGGTAAAGTAAGTATTGATGGACAAGACGTTACAATACGTTGGGAAGAAGAAACAAGTAAAGCTTATTTTATACCAGCAACATCTAACCTACTAGTAAAGGAAGGTGAATCGGTAATAGCCGGTCAAGCTTTAACTTCGGGTCCGAAAAGCCCTCAACAAATTTTAGCAATACAAGGTAAAGAAGCTGTTGAAAGTTACCTAATTGAAGAAGTTCAAAAAGTATACAGGTCTCAAGGAGTAGCAATCCATAACAAACACATTGAGGTCATCGTTTCCCAAATGTTGAGAAAAGTAAGGATTGATTCAACTGGCGATACTGATTTGCTCCCTGGAGAGTTGCTAGAAAAAATAAATTATGAACAGGTTAATTCCGCTATATTAGCTGAGGGAGGAGAGCCTGCTACAGCAAGTCCTGTGCTTTTAGGTATAACGAGAGCTTCTCTTAACATGGAAAGCTTTTTAGCATCTGCCTCATTCCAAGAAACAACTAGAGTTTTGACAGAAGCATCTGTAAATGCTCAAGTCGATCATCTTAGAGGTCTTAAAGAAAACGTTATAATTGGTAGATTAATCCCTGCTAGAATAGATGGTTCCGAAGAAGGTCGAAAGAGGCTAGGCTTGCCAGAACAAGACCCGCTTGAAAATTCGCCAATAGGATTGTTAGAAGAACCCCAAACTAGTGAAGAACCCCAAACTAGTGAAGAATAATTAATCTAACTTCCCACCTTCCCAAATATAACTTTACATGCTATTACAGGGCGGTTAGCTCAGTGGTTTAGAGCGCTGCGTTGACATCGCAGAGGTCACAAG
>VFGY01000027.1 GCA_009392195.1 SAR202 cluster bacterium
ATCTCTAACATTTTTGCTATATTCTGTCTCACTCATAGCGAAACCAGTCTTTTCCAAACTAAATCCCCCCTATATCAAGTTTTCAATCTGAAGTTTTTTGGGTCAAAAATGGGCTCTGCAGAAACCGTAACCTTGTAATTTTCCCCAAAATATATAACATCCAATTTTCTTCCTTCATCAGCATATTCAACAGGCAAATATCCGTAAATGATTCCTTTATCAACCGAATATCCGTACGCGGCACTCGTAACATATCCAATGCACTTATTCCCAAACATTATTGGTTCTTTACCCATAACAACGACTCCCTGCTTATCAAGTGTCATGCAGGTTAAAATCTTCTTTAATCCAGCTCGGTTATGTTCTATCAATGCGTCTCTTCCAATAAAATCTCCTTTATTCAATTTGACAGCAAATCCGATACCTGATTCATAAGGGGTATATTCAGTGCTTAGTTCATTTCCCCAAAGGCGATATCCTTTTTCTACCCTCAATGATTCGAAAGCAGCCAGACCGACAGGTACAATATCGAACTCTCCACTTTGACCATAAATACTATCCCATAACGCCTGTCCTTTTGACATCGGTCCATATATTTCCCAACCAAGTTCTCCTACATAAGAGATACGTAATGCCAGGCATTCAATTCCGTTTATTGACATCATTTTAGAACTCATATATGGGAAAGCAGAGTTTGACAGGTCAACACTAGAAACTTTTTGTAACAAATCTCTTGATTTTGGACCCCAAACCCCGATAGCGGTCATTGATTCAGACAAATCGTTTATTTCTATATCCGAACCGACAGGTAATTTACTTGCAATCCAATTTAAATCATGTAATCCCATTACTCCTCCAGTCACAACCAAAAACCTCTCCTCCCCTAGCCTCGTAATAGTCAAATCACATTTTACGCCACCGCTTTCAGTCAACAAACTAGTGTATATCACTTTACCAACAGGTTTATCCAGATCATTAGACGCTAAGTAGTTCAAAAAGTCCAAAGACCCTTCACCTTTTATTTCGACCTTTGTAAATGAAGTTAAATCAAATATTCCTCCATTTAATCTTGTCTGTAAATGTTCGACAATTGCCATTGGAGACCATTCTTTATTTTCCCAACCACTTCTCAAGAACGATGCTATATCATATTTTTCAAGTAACATTTTATTTGAATCAAACCAGTTAGGTCGTTCCCAACCTCCAGACTCAATAAAACTAGCTTTCAATTCTTTCTGACTTTTATGAAATGGACTTAATTTAATGTTGCGAGGCTCTTCCATTTGCTGAGCAGGGTGAATAATATCATAAACTTCAACGTAATTTTGAGACGCCCGGATATCGATATATTTTTCATCCATATTATGTGGGTGAAAACGAGCGACATCCATTTCATGGGTGTCAATTCCAGGATCTCCAGAGTCTAACCACTGCGCCATTATTTTACCAACACCACCTGCATGAGTAATCCATACAGCTTCAGCTGACCAAAACCCTTTAACCTGAGGCCATTCACCTAAAATAGGAAACCCATCGATTGTAAACGAAAATATCCCGTTTATTTTATATGTCAATTCTATATCTTTTAAAACTGGTAACAAATCACCAGTATCCACTCTTCCAGCTTCAAAATGTTCAGGAGTAAATGATTTTATTGATGGGCTCACTGGTGCCATTTCATAATCAAGCAACTCATTCGCGCTTACTGGTAGAGCGGGATGGTTATATGAACCAATTCCATAGACATCTTCCTGTTGTCTAAAATACATAGCTTTATCTTGGTGTCTTAACACTGGATGAGTAACTTCTTCAGTCTGACCTTCCAATTCCTTAAGTGGAATAGTTTTTGCATAGCAATGCTGCATAGCTCGTTGAGGAACGGTTATACCAACCATACGACCTATTTTTGGACCCCATATTCCAGCAGTAGAAAGAACCATATCAGTTTCAATTAATCCTTTATCGGTTTCTACGCTGGTAACTCGTCCGTTAATACTATTTATATTTGTAACTTTTGTGAATTCATAAAAATCAACAGATTCTTTGGTGATTTGGGAAGTTGACATTGCCTCGGCAGCACGCACCGCTTTAGCTATCCCATCTTTCTCTACAAACATTGCTCCAAGTATTTTGTCGGATAATAAAGGATTATGGTCTAAAGCTTCATTGGTAGTTATCAAGCCAGCATTTAAACCATAAGAAGTGCCTACACCAACTCTCCTCTTTAACTCTTCTAATCTCTCTGGTGTCCATGCCACTTCCATACTACCCACAGGATAATAACACGCTTGGCCATCAAGTTCTAAATTAGAGTATAACTTTACAGTCTCTTGCGATAAAACGCACATTGTCCTTGCAGGATTGGTTTGAAATACCAATCCTGGAGCGTGAGAAGTTGAGCCTCCAGTTTCAAACAATGGGCCTTGTTCTATAACAACAATATCGGACCAACCTAGCTTAGATAAATGATAAGCTGTACTGCAACCAACAATACCAGCACCAATAATCACTATCCTAGCTTTACTTTTCATCTATAAACCTAATCACAAATATAAAGTCAGGTAATGATAACACCCGATTTTTTTTTGCCCAACTAAAAATCCATCAATTTATAAATGAATCAAAGTAATATTGCACAAAACTCTCTACGCTGGCTTTTGAGAATGTTTAACCAAAATTGATTTAGTCTTATTTGAATTAACGTATAGTGTATTTATCAATGAAGAATCCTTATCTCGCATAAATCCACATTGTATACAAAGCTCATATGAGCCATCATAATCTGAATCTAATTGAAGAGATCCTTGACACCTAGGACATTGATTTAATTTAAACATACCAACCTCCTTAATCGGATTATTGACTGAATTTAAACTCTTATTTATGTATTAAAACTTTGGGCAAAGTTCAATATACAAATTAGTTTAAGAGGTAATTGTGAAGAAAATATGAAGAATTATTTAAATTCTAAACAAGAAATAAGTACTAAATTGATTACCTTTCTTAAGGTTCGTATTTTGTCGAATCCGGATTTTTAACTTATACGAATTGATACTCTCTAGATGAAACAATCATCCTAATCAATTCTGGGATCAATTCCCTGACCTTTTGTTTACTTGAATGTCCGTTTGAATCAATCGAATCTAATCTAGATGCAACTTCTAACAAAGATTCTTTCGTTGCTTGAGAAACAGTCAGGGGACCCAAGGTATCAAGGCATCTGTCTACAAGTTGAGCAGATGTTATTGAAACACCATTTTCAGCCAGTATGTGGTTCACAATATTTTCAACACCAGGGTTCTCCAAATTACCTAAATGGTCAGAAGCAAAATTAACTCTATTCACTAATGAACCACTTGTAATCCATTCCTCACCAGTGTGCCAACCTTCTACGGAAGGAGGGTACATTATCGATTGGCCCATATAATTCGCCTCTTCTACAGCCTTCACCATATCTATACTAGGAGTCCGACATTCCCCAGTCGATCTTAGCGTTCCAATTACTAATTCTATTGGACTTTTAATTTTGGCAAATTGAGCCTTTTTGAAAAATTCAGAATTAAACAAAACTCTCAAAACTGAACGAATGTCATGGTCATTTTCAAAGTAAGCTTGAACGAGTTCATCAATAGCTTCGGAATCTTTGGGAGGAGTAATATTCCATTGAGGGACGGGAACTTCATCAGCTACGAAAAAGTTATATAGATGCCTAGCTACAAATCTTGCTGTGGCATCTTGTCGACAAATTATTTCGATAATATCATCTCCATTAAATCTTCCAGTCTCTCCTAGAAAAGTTTTAACTCCATCATCATGGTCGTCTTCCCTGTATTCAAAATGCCAAGATATTCTACTATAAGGCCAAATCGAATCCTTTTGAGACATCAATGCCATATAATCTGCATTAGCTATTGTCCAACCCGTGAAAGCACGAGCACACTCTTTAATATCATCTTCAGAATAATTCCCAACTCCCATAGAAAACAACTCTAATATCTCTCTACCATAATTTTCATTTATCGCACCTTTGTGGTTAGTCTGATTATCCAAAAATATAATCATCGCTGGATCTTTTGATAGTTCAACAAGTAAATCATCAAATTTGCCAAATCCAGATTGCCTAAACATTTCTACCTGATTAAGACCCACTAGCGGGTAATTAAGCTTGTCGCATGCTGTTGCAAACACTCCGTGCCAAAACAAAGCTATTTTTTCCTCAAGAGGACATTGGGTAGTAACCATTCTGTAAGCCCAATTAGCAGGAGCATCGGGACCTATTGAAGCATGGTATTCTGGAAACAATCTGTATATAACGTCATTAGTCATGTTTCCTGGATTTGTTGGGTTCAAAAGTTCTTCTACCGTAGCTTCATAGCCAAGAGTGGTATATCTTCCTAGTTCCTCCGGGGTTGTACCAAAACCGGCTCTTCTTAGCAAGTGACTGATCATCAATTTATCTTCTGAACTCATATTGATTCTCCCTTCTAAATATGTTCGATTTTGTTAGCTCTGCTGGTAAACCTGTACTCTAGCTCGACTATGTTCAGTAATATATAATCTCTCTTCGGAATCCAACTTGACTGAAACTGGTCCAAAAAATACGTGCTCCGTCTGAGAACCTACATGGTATGGTGTCCTTAAATGCTGAGGTAATTGTTTTATATATAAGTCAGAATTTTTCCTAGCATCATATTCATCCAGGTTGACATTCAACCACTCTAAAGCCCATTTAGATAAAGTAGCTTCTCCATGCAAAAACGTTTTAAAACTACCGTCTGGATTAAGTATTTGAATCCTCTCATTACCCCAATCAGCTACAATAATATTCCCATTCGAATCAACTACCACTGAAGATGGTCGGTTAAATTCACCTTCACCATATCCAGACTTTCCAAATTCAGAGATAAACTCTCCATCAGAAGTAAATTTTTGTATTCGGTCGTTCCTCCAATCTGCGACAAAAACATTATTTTCAGAATCTAAACTTATTCCCCACGGCATATTAAACTGACCTTCAGATGTCCCAAATTCTCCCCACGTCAACATTGACCTGCCATCAGAAGAAATCTTATGTACCCGATTATTGTTCCTCTCTACAACATATAAACAATCTTCGTCGTCAATCGCTATCCCAGACGGCCCATCAAATCCAACACCACCAAATCCATCAGAACCCCACCGATCCACAAATTTACCCTCAACATTATAAATCTTTATTTCATTTGAACCTTCATCAGTCAGATACAACAAATCCTTACTATCAAATGCAATTGCAACCGGCAGTTCAAAATGATAATCATCATCAGAAATAAGTTTACCTCTACCAAAATCTCCAAGCCATTCTTCATCAAAGGTTAAAATATGGATACTCGACCAATTCTGTTTGACTCTACTTCTGTTTATCGCAAAAATCTTACCATCGCTGGCAAATGTAACATCATACGGAAACAAAAACCCACGTCCTACAGGTTGATTTGATTTGATGCCTATGGTTTTCAAATATTTCATGTCAATAATTTACATCATCACTTCAAAAGTTGACAATACCATTTCTTAGAAATGGTATCGATAAAGTGTATTAATTAATTATACATTTTTATCAATTTGCTTATAAAAAACTGCGCTAATCTATAATCTCATATAACTTAGAAACCCAAAAATTCAAATCACCTTTTCATTCCTCAGGTTATCAATTTGACCTTGGGCAAAACCCAACTTTTCAGCAAGTATTTTATCGGTGTGTTCGCCAAGTTTAGGGGCTTTTACGTGCATCTTGCTTGAATCACTAAACTTTATAGGCCCAGCAACTTGTTTGACACTTCCAAATTCAGGGTGTTCAACATTGATAATCATTTGGTCTTCAACAATCTGAGGATCTTTAAATGCCTCCTCGACAGAGTTTACTGGTGCACAAGGCACACTGCCTTTCAGAAGTTCTATCCACTGTGATGTTGTTCGCTTTTTCGACATATCCTTCAAAATCGGTATTAAAACTTCCTTATTTTCCAATCTTCCTTCATAATCTGCAAACCTCTCATCAGATCCTAATTCGGGCATCCCAAAAATCGATACTAGATTTTTGAAAAATTTGTTTTTGGCACACATTACAACCAACCAACCATCCTTCGTTGGTAAAACCTGAGAAGGGATCATAGAAGGATGCGAAGAGTCGGGAAATCGCTTGGGCTGGTATCCTTTTGTTAGGTGCCAAGCCGCTATAAAGCTGAGATGAGAAATAGCATTATCAAACAAATTCACATCGACGTCACAACCCTTCCCTGTATCTTTTGACCTCATTAAAGCACTAAGTAAGCCAATTGCTGCCATCGCACCTCCACTTAAATCAACCATTGGCAAACCCGATTTCTGTGGCGACCCATCAGGTTCACCGGTAATACTCATCCAACCTGTATATCCCTGCATCAAATAATCATAACCAGGTTCATGGGACCGGAATCCTTCGCGTCCAAAAGCAGATAATGAACAACATACAATTGATGGATTCACATCCATAAGACTAGAATAATCTAGCCCAAGTTTTTTGGGTAAATCTCCCCGTAAATTATTAAATACCGCATCAGATTTGAGCACCAAAGGATGTAATACCTCATTAGCTCTAGGATGAGTCAAATCTAACGTCATACCTAATTTATTCCTATTAAAACTTTGAAAATAAATACTGTCCTCATCAACGGTATGAGGAGGTACATATCTAGCGATATCTCCTTTTGTGTGAGGATTTTCAATCTTGATAATTTCAGCACCCAAGTCGGCTAAAATCATAGTTGCCCAAGGTCCAGCTCCATACTGTTCAACTGCTATGACACTTGTGCCTACTAACGGTAAATCATTTCTTTTGACATCTTCTTTATCCATCTTAAACAGTCCCGTTATTATAAACATCGATAGATTTTCGCAATGATACTATTCCCATTACTATCATAGCTAGACATATAAATCCCAAAATCCCCAAACTAACTAAGGAATCTACTATTCCAAAGATTCCGTTGCCAGTCATTGTACTTAGAGATAAACGATCACTCATCAAATATAACCCACCTAAACCAGCAATTATACTGAACAAACCAGGTATCAAATCAGCAATCCATTTCTGTTTGAAACAACCTCTTAGAATTGACCTGAAGACATGCCCTCCATCTAAAGGCAAAACGGGAATCAAATTAAAAGCAGCCACAATTAAATTAGAAAAAACGGCAAAAATAATCAGATAGTTTATTGTGTTAATTTGCATGCCAAAAGTGCCATAACCAGTAACGATGTTAAAGATCTTGTACAAAGGCTGGTCAAAAAATTCAGAATACAAAATTAACGCAATTCCAAAATTAGAAACTGGTCCTGCAAAAGAGATACAAAAATCCTTGAATGGATGCCAAGTATCTCGATCACCATAACCCTCCATTGCTTCTGTATATCCTCCAAAAAACATCAATTTTATTTTTTTCACTTTTATGTTGAAAAAAGACATAACTACAGCATGACTGAATTCATGTAAGACAACAGACAAAAACAATATAACTACTATTCCCAGAGCTATCAAAAACGTTGAAACCGGTTGCGATTCAAACGTCTCAGGCGGGTTGAATACATTCCTGAAAAAAATTAAACCCCAGATAAGTATTGCACTACGTCCAACTTCAAATTTCATGCTAAGATTATACAAAAATAATTGAACCATTTCAGATAAATTAGTAGCATATATTGTATATAGACTGTTTTAAATTCACACTGCATTAACTGTAATGTGAATCATCTCGAAAATTAAGGAAGTAATCATTGGAACATGAATCCATACAGTTCACTGGAATAATATCTGCTATCGTATTTGGATTGATCATCGGATTGAGACACTCCACCGATGGAGACCATGTTGTTGCAGTCTCTACAATGGCAAGAGACTACAAAAGCTTATTCAAAGGACTTTGGGTAGGAGTTTCATGGGGGCTTGGACACTCAACTCCTCTACTTGTTTTAGGGACACTTATATTACTATTTAAGCACTCTGTGCTTGATTTCTACGAATCTCTAGCTGTATATTTCGAATTCGGCGTAGCCTTAATGCTTTTATTCTTAGGATTCCAAGTATTCTGGAAAATGTACCGTGGGGAATTTCATATTCATGCCCACGAACATGACGGGGAATCACACAAGCATTTACATGGAACCCATCAACACGAGGACAACATCGATAGTAGCCCTCACCAAGAAAACAAACACGGTTGGTTTCCAGAACTCATACCATTCTTCCGAGTAAAATCCTACGCGATAGGTGTAGTTCACGGCTTAGCAGGTAGTGCTGCAGTAATGTTAGCTATCGTACCAACTACACCAAGTTTCATGTCTGGAATATCATTTTTGATTCTATTTTCATTTGGAACAATGGTTTCGATGGCGTTAATGACTGTTGTTATGTCTTATCCTTTTACAAAATTTGCAAAATCGAATACTTTAGCAAACGCGGTAATTTCTATTGCAGGGATCTTGAGTATTGCCCTTGGGCTGGCACTTGGATCAGACATAGCTTTAGGGACTGATTTCACGGGAATTCTCTGGTACTAATACTAATCGTTTCAAATCTAGATTAGATAAATTCACAAACACAAATCTATTCAAGTTTTAGATATCTCTGTTATATAATTATTTAAAATAAGGCAAAGGAGCGTAGCTCAGCTGGTAGAGCGATGGTCTCCAAAACCATAGGTCGCGGGTTCGATCCCTGCCGCTCCTGCCATAAACCCAGCAGTCAA
>VFGY01000028.1 GCA_009392195.1 SAR202 cluster bacterium
GCTTTGAACGGGATTGACATGGAAGTAGGTCGTGGAGAGATGATTGCTATAATGGGTCCTTCAGGATGCGGTAAAACTACTTTATTGAATTGTTTATCTGGTTTGGATAGTATCAATTCCGGTAATATTTTTGTTGATCAACAGCCAATCCATGATTTGTCAGATGATAAAATGAGCGAATTTCGCGCTAAATCTATGGGATTTATATTCCAAACTTACAATTTACTACCTGTTTTAACAGCTAGAGAAAATGTTGAAATGCCGTTACTTATCTCAGGAATTTCTTCTAAAGAAGCGGCTAATCAAGCAAATGAACAACTTGAAGCAGTTGGGTTATTAGAATGGTCTACACATAAACCGGGTGAATTATCTGGAGGTCAAAGACAAAGGGTAGCAATAGCTAGAGCGTTGGTTAATAAACCTGCTATTGTATGGGCGGATGAACCTACCGGAAACTTAGATAGCAATAACGAAAATGAAATTATGGAATTACTTTCTTTTACTAATAGTCAATATAACCAAACTATTGTATTGGTAACTCACTCAGATAAAGTAGCAGCAAAAGCAGACAGAATAGTAAGAATGGAAGATGGAATTATAGTTAATTCAGGATAATATGGACTCACTTTTTGGCGTTTCAACTCAACTTCTATCTCAAATTGTTGGGATTGCAACAGTACTAACTATTGTTGTAATTATAGGCTTGTCTGTCACCAATCGAATAATGTTTAGGATTGGCTCTAGAAACATTACAAGAACCCCATTACAGAGTTTACTGATTGTTATCGGGTTGATGCTTAGCACTACTATAATAGGAGCTTCTTTAGGTGTTGGTGACACTGTTACTCATTCCATAAGAAAAGTTGCATTAGATGGGACAGGCTTTGTTGATCAAGAAATAGAAGCCCAGGGCAGTGGAATATTTGGTAATTCTCACATAACGAGTAACGATGCTGAAAAAATTAGGGAAATGGCATCCGCTAATAGTTTGGTGGATGGGGTTATTTTTCGCATACAATCAGTTGCTCCAGTAGTAAATACAAGAACAAATCGAACCGAGTCAAGGATGATATTAAGAGGCTATAGTGAAAATGATCAACCTGATTTTGGAACACTAAATACAATACAGGGAAAAGTTGTTAAATTATCAGATTTAGCTACTAGTGAAATTTTAATCAATGAAGTTTTAGCGAAGACGTTAGATGCACAATCAGGAGATGAAATAAAAATAATAACAGCACAGGGGGAAAGTTTATTTGATATACATTCAGTATTAGAAAATGGAGGGTTGGCTAGTGGGGGTTCTACTCCTGTAGGTTTGATGAGTTTAAAAAACCTTCAAATTCTTTTGTTGAGAAGTGGAGAAATTGATAGCATTGGGGTCTCTAACTTAGGCGGAATCGAAGATTCATTGATATATTCTGATGAAGTAACAAAATATTTAAGGACTAATTTACTGAATATTGATGTTGCTAAGCAAATATTTATTATGTTGAATACCCCCTCGGTTATTGATGATCTCAACAAAAAAATTGACGATATTAAAACTCCAGACGAAGCGAAAGTAAATTTAACCAAGATGGTTAAAGAATTGAATTACTCAACTATGTCGGATGAGTTTGTAGCATTAATAGGTGATCAATCTATAAGGACTTTGGTTTTCTCTTCGATAAAAGAAATAGAAAATGGAGAACTTTCATCACGCTTAGCTTTTGAATCGAGAAGTTTAGGTGATTTCAGGATTGATGACTCAAAAGCTGATGCTATTCAATTAGCAAATACTATAGGAAATGGTGTCACAACTTTTCTTTCTATATTCGGATCATTTTCTATTGTAGTCGGCTTGTTGTTAATATTTTTAGTAATGGTTTTATTGGCTGCCGCAAGGAAAATAGAAATGGGCATGTCGAGAGCTGTTGGATTCAAAAGATCTCATTTGATTAAAATCTTTACTATTGAAGGTTCGATTTATGCTGCTATGGCGGCTACTTTAGGAACATTAATGGGAATGGTTATAAGTATTACCCTAGTAGAATTATTGAGAAGAGCAATAGGCGCGGATGATTTTCAAATATATTCCAAGTTTACTATAACATCCTTGATTATCACTTGGGGTTCAGGTTTTATTCTTACTCTAATCACAGTATTCATTTCATCCTATCGAATAAGTAAGCTCAACATAGTATCAGCTATTAGAGGACTAGATGAAGAATTTGTTAAAGGCCCAGTCGATACTTGGGGAAAACGGTTTAGACAATTGGGTTATGGCATTGGTGGTCCATTTACATATCTATTTTATAAAATTAAAGAGAAACAGCCTAAGAACTATACTTCTATAGTGATTGGTACTGTTTTGCGGCTTATACCACCTGTTTGGGGCATAATAATCATTGTAAAGGTATTTTCTCTAATCAATCCGGTTTTAAAACAAGGATGGCCTTTGGTGATAATCGGTACGGGGATAGGGTACTGGGGTGCAGAGATTCAAAATTCTGGTGTTTATTTCAATATTGGAGTCTCTATTTTAATTGTAGGGATAGGTTTGATAACAAGATATGTAGTGAAAATTATGAAAGGAGATAATAATTTAGCCGGTAGGATAGGTGCTACGTTAGAAGGTGCACTTTTGTTGGTTTTTTGGGGGATGCCTTTTGATGCATTTGAATCATTAACCGGTGAATTAGGATTTTCTCCTACTCTGTTTGTGTTGGGTGGAGTAGCTATGGTAGGTTCGTCGGTTTGGATTTTAATGAACAATACATCGGTCATAATATTCATGGTAAGTAGTATTTTTGGGAAAATCCCTGGATTACGGGCTGTACTTAAAACTGCGATTGCTTATCCGATTTCATCGCAATTTAGGACGGGATTAACAATATCGATGTTTGCGTTGATAATTTTTACTTTAATGATTAATGCTGTTTTAAATAATCTAGACAATGTACAGAGGCAAAGCCCTGAAAGAGTCACTGGAGGATTTGATATCGTTGCTACAGTTCCAGAAGAGTATCCAATTGATAACTTTGAATCTGTTATTGAACAATCTAGTATATTAGATATAAATGACTTCGAAATTATAACAGGATTGATTGATATACCAACAATTGTCAGGCAAAAAAACGGGAAAGAAAAACTATTTAAACCATTAACCGTTACTGCAGTCGAATCGACTTATTTTGAAAAGAGCGAAATTCAATTTTCACATTATGATCCTTTATATGGTAATAATTCATCGGAAATTTGGGATAGTCTTAAGTCAGACCCCTTCCTCGCTGTAATAAGCAATAGTGCTCTCGCAAACGATGATCCATTTGGTCCTCCTGATAGGGGTTTTAAGATTGAAGATTTTGAAGCCACGGATGATGCTGATGCATGGAAAACTATATCCTTAGAGATACGTCCTTCACTCGGTGGAAAAGATATATTAGAACGAAAAATCATTGCTGTGATAGACCCTATAGCTGATTCTCTAGATGATTGGGATAGAGGCAGTTATTTGGTTACAGGTAACGATGTTATATTACCTTTGGCATCAAAATATGTTCCGTTTGATACTTACCAAATTAAATTGTCAGACGAAAGTTCCAAAGCAGCTAGTGACATTGTTCCTTTACTGGAAACAGAGTTTTTGTATAATGGTTTAGATGCTGTAAGTACTGCAGATTTGATTGAAACAAGTCAGGCAGAAAGTAATGCCTTTACACAACTATTTCAAGGATTTATGGGACTAGGCTTAATTGTTGGAGTAGCTGCTATAGGAGTTTTATCTATAAGGGCAGTAGTTGAGAGGAGACAATCGATAGGAATGCTCAGAGCTATAGGATATAGATCCCAAATGATACAAATACAATTTTTGTCCGAAGCATTATTTATAACACTTATGGGAGTCATACTAGGTTTAGCGCTAGGTACTTTGACTTCATGGAATATATTTAATGCAATAAGCGAAGAAGTAAGTGGATTAGAATATTCTATACCGTGGGTTACAGTGTTATTGATGTTAGGGATTACTTCCTTTTTTGCATTGCTTAGTGCATTTTTACCTGCTAAACAAGCTAGTAAAATTTATCCGGCTGAAGCACTTAGGTACGAATAAAGAGGATATGTTCTGAAATTTTATCAAGTCATCTTTAGAAAAATATTATAGGACTTGGTATTTTTTTAAGAGGTCCATATTCAAGTCATAACCAAGTCCGGGTGTGTCCGGAACTGTTACATATCCATCTTTGTCAGGTTTCAATATTGGATGAAACATTTCAGATCGTAAAGGATCTACTTCTTTAGGGTAATATTCTAAAAACCCACCATTTTCAATTCCAGCAACTAGAGGCAATTGCAACTCCTGGCATCCATGTGGAGATATACTTATATTATGTTGCATAGCCATCTGTGAAATTTCAAAAGCAACATCATATCCAGGACAAATAGCTACATCAACGTTGAATATCGAAGCACAATCTTTTTCAGTCAAATTTTTAAAATGTTCTAAATGGTAACCATTTTCTCCGGTAGCAATGTTCATGGTTGATTGGTTTTTCAACTTAGTATGTCCATCATAATCGTGTATTGGCAGGGGTTCTTCAAACCAATAAACGTTATAGTCCGATAATTCTTTTGAAAATTCAATAGCTTGATTTAAAGATAGAGCGCAGTTCGCATCAACCATTAACCCGATATCATCACCTATAGCGTTTCGCGAAGCTTCTACTCTTTTCATATCATTTTTTAGTCCGTAATTTGGATCACCAATTTTAATTTTCACAGCTTTTGCATGTAAAACTTCAACATTGTACGATAATTCATCTTTGAGTTCTGAAAGCCCTTTCCCTTCAGCGTAATACCCACCTGCGATATAGGTAGGTATTCGTTTTTTATGACCCCCGAGTAAATTGTGTATCGATTTGTCTAAAAATTTTCCTTTAATGTCCCAACATGCAATATTTATTGCAGCTAATACTTGCGTGTGTAGACCGGCGGGACCAAATATTTTAATCTGCTGAGTACCAAGATTTTCAACTAATGATTTAGTTTCTAAAGGGTTTTTGTTTATTAACATGTTTTTATAATATTCTACGTAATTAGGAAAAATTTTAAGTGGCCTTTCTGCTGCTGTACCTCCATTCCAGCCAACTCCGGTTATTCCACTATCAGTATAAACAGTTACTTTATGTAATCTACCAACGCTATAATAATGTTTCCCATTCCAGATTGGAGGTTTTTCCCACTCAAATAATTCACTTGTCACGTCAGTGATTTTCATTTATTTATACCTTGGAATATAGTAATGGTAGTTCAAAAAATCAGAGAATTTTTGTTCATTATTAAATTTTAGCACAATAAATATCAAACTAATTGGGGATAATACTTGAAAAAACAAACAAGCACTGATGTAAAATTGTCTATGCAGTTATTAGATATTATATCTAAGATATCACTAATTAGGAGAGGTATACTATGGCTGATAAAGATAAAATTGAACTTACACTCAGTTTAGAATCTGACCATTTGGATTGGTTGAGTGAAATTATTCAAGATTATGATTTGCCAGACGAATCTAAAGCAATACGGATTCTTTTAGATTATGCGATTGAAGATGCAGATAAAGACGAGGTGTTTTCTCCGGATAATATGAGATGTAAACACTGTTGAGTACTGTGCATTAGCCCATTTACTTATTTGTATGATAAGTTAAGACCAGCATTCATAATTTCTTAACAATATATTTTTATACTGGTGTTACAAATAAGGAAACGATATAGGGATTAATGATGTCATTATGGCTTAATAGATTTGCTATCAAATTTATTATTGCTAGTATTAGTACAGTATTTTTGCTTGTTGCTTGCACTGAAACACACAACGATTTTGACTATGACCCCTCGATTGTTTTAGAATCACAAAATCAACCAGATTCAAATCTTGTTGGTGTAGATTCAGAGCGGAATAACAACTCCGAAAGTAAAAGTGTTAAAGCCGTGTTATCTGACTCCAGTTTTTCTTACACAATTAATTCAAGGCTTTGTGGTGATGAACAAGGTCCAAATTGCGATAAATTGCGATTGGGAGATGATTATCTTACAACTTCTAAACCGGCTAAAGGCTATCTATATTCATGTACCGACAAGAACCCGAATGCTCCAGGATCTATAGAAACTAAGATAACTTGGATTGATTTTACAAATAAAACTTGGGATTTTTTCAAAAAGTTATGGCTTCCAAAGGGCACATTTACTCCAGAGATAGGTATATACGAAGAAACTCTAACTATTGAAACTAGACAAATAGAGATAAATAATCTACCAGTAGACGGTCAGATTGGAGATTGGCCTATGACAGATTATCCAATATTGACTGAAATAGATCGAAATCCAGGTGTGCCGATATCAAGGAAATATTCATTTTCGTTTCCAATAAGTCCTTCTGTATCGATATATCCAACTTGTGTTTCTTTAGGTCCAATAGGTGTTACAAAAAATGGAGTAGTTATATTCAATGCTGCGGATGGACGTGGCGAAGATGCTGTAGCTAGAGAAATAATTGATGAATTTGGAGGTCATCCAGCTGGTAGCAATTACCATTATCATTTCATACCCCATAGATTAGATAATCAATTTCTTAAAGATGGACACTCAGGTATCGTTGGTTATATCAATGATGGTTTTCCAATTTATGGTTACAGAGGTGAAAAAGGAATCGAAATGTCGAATGATGATTTGGATTTATGTCATGGACATAATCATGGAGGTTTGGGATATCATTATCATGCGACATTAGAATATCCCTATACTGTTGGATGTTATATGGGGTCTTCCATTTCGAGTGTTGTATTTGGTCAGCAAGAAACAGAACCTCAACTCACAGTCAAAGTTCTGGAAACACAA
>VFGY01000029.1 GCA_009392195.1 SAR202 cluster bacterium
TACAGGACCATTCCCATATCCTCACTGGGGACTTCATATATTATTTCAAAATCCTACTGGTGCTTGCGAGTAAATCCAAAAATCAAACACTCTCAACTACAGAATAATTTTCAAGTAAAAGAGTGAACACCTTATACACCTATAAGGATCCAAGGGGTTAAATAATGAAAAACAGAACTATCTATTTCAATGATGCCCGTCATTACTATTTATTTGTGTTTGAACCGCCAATGGACCTACAAGATGCTTGGGTTCCTATAGATGAATGTGCAGGAACTGGTGTTAATACATTCGTTTATGGAGTATCCAGGGCTGATGGATTATTCTATCCAACCAAAACTAGTATGCGGTTTGGAGAAGATATACAGCCTTTCCAACAAAACGCCTATTACAGAGTATGGCATAATATGCAAAGTCTAATCGACAAAGGATTGGATCCACTACAAGTATTGATTGACAGGGCACATGATAAAAAAATGGATTTTTTTGCAAGTTTAAGATTAGGTGGTTATGGTGGGATGAACCCTTCTAACAGTGTTTTAAATGGAGGCAGAGGCTGGGTAAATCCAGAAATTAGAAACAAAATATTTGATATACTTGCAGAATTAACTCTTGATTACAATACAGATGGGGTAGAATTGGATTTCGCTGCTGCTCCCTCAGGTGGACCACCATGTTTACAAAAAGAAGATGTTCCAGAATACACTAAAGTAATTACCGAATGGGTCGCCTCCGTTTCACAAATGGCTAAAACCAGAAGTCCTAATAAAGCAGAAATCGGTGCTAGAATTTATCCTACAAAAGAATTAAATATAAAGTATGGGTATGATATCGATACATGGTTAACTAATGGGTATATCGATTATGTAACTCCTATGCTTTATGGACACAACCTTATTGACACAAATAAACCTATAGAATGGCTTGTTGATATAGCACATAATAATGATGTTTCCGTATACCCTATGCTTGAACCTTACTACAACAGAGAACAAAGACCTCAGCATACCAGAGAATGGGCAACGCCTGAAATGTTACGAGCTACTGTCAGTAATTATTGGGATATGAATGTAGACGGTATCTACACTTATTTTTTTAAATGGCCTCTTGGAAACGAAGAACGTCAAATTCTCACAGAGTTATCCGACCCAGACTTAATTTTGGAAAAGGATAAACATTACATAATTGATAGAGCTACTGAAACTTCTGAGTCCGTTGGATACAAAACTAAATTACCTATAAAAATACCAAGAATTCATGAGTCAATCACAAAATCCATAACCTTCAACCTATCTGACGATTTTGAGAATAGAATCCAACGCATTTCAAGTATTACTTTAAAAATCCACATTGGCGAACTTGTAAGCGACGACAAATTACAAATATTACTTAATGGTAATTCTTTAGAATCCGAACACTGCAAGAGATATTCATCCAATGAAATATCAGCCTATCATGGGCAATGGTTGGAATTTAATTTAACAAACGTACGACCAGTCAAAGGTTCTAATAAATTGGATATCACTCTAATTTCTCACCCTGTGGATCTGGTAAGCACCTTGGTGATAGAAGACATTGAGATGTTAATAAAATACAATTATTATTCATCTAAACTATAACTAGATAAAATATATAAAACATTTCAAACAAGCAGGATAAGCAAAAAAATAATTCTACTGACTAAAAATTTCGTCTTTCCAATCTACCCATTCAGCAATACCACTGTCTTTGACTGTCTGCTTATAAGCTTCAATATATTCATCTGAAAATGAAACTTGTGCAGGAAAATGGGGGCCAGAATTCATGCCAAGGGATTCCAGCCGCAATCTAGCTCCTGGTCCCTCACCCATTCCACCTACAATTAAATCTCCTGTTTTTGCATACCTGAGAGGAGGATCAATATTCATTTTCAACTCTAATTCGTCAAATTCCTCATACCTCTTTTCCTTGATTAGTTGAAATTTATGTAGTGATAACCTTGGTGCAACATTTACCAAAAAATCGGTAAATCCAGTAGCTCCCAACTTATACCCAATAGACATAATGCTGCCATTACTTACAAAGTTAATGTCTTTTGAAAATAAACGTATCATGTTCATATAGTGCTGAACGTTTGTACTAGACCACTTTAATCCAACAAAATTTTCTATATTTAAAAACCGTTCTATCAATCCCGCAGAAAAATTATAACCCCCAGGCATTCTCCAAGGCGTATTATATGCCATTATTCCAACACCAGAATTATCGCTTATATATTTATAATGCTCAAAAATCTCGTCTTCAGTGGGCTGCATATAACGTGGTGGCGCACATTGTATAAAATCCATACCCAAATTGGTTGCATATGCAGCTTTTTTTGCTGCGGTTCTAGCACTTAATTCAAAAACACCTATACCAGTAGGGATTCTTCCATCAACAGCTTCTACTAAAGCATTAGCCATGGCTTCCCATTCATAGTCGTCCAAAAAATATCCTTCTCCTAATCCGCCTGCTATAAACAATACTGAGTTTTCTGAATTTAATCCTTGCTGTATAAGCCACGAAACATGTTTTATAGTCTTGTTAAGATCCAATTCATAAGAGTTATTATTAAATGTCGGAAGTGATACTGATATCCCAGTTAATTTTTTTCTCCATTCAGGCTTAGGCATTATTACTCCTTTCAATAAAATAGATAAACAAAAAGCACCCTCACTAAATCATCAAATCCCCACCATTTATGTCAATTGAAGCTCCCGTAATATAGGCAGCTTTATCAGAAACCAAAAAACCTACCAAATCAGCTACTTCTCGTACTTGACCTAATCTTTTGATAGGAAAACTGTTCGCATATTCCTGTTTTTTTTCTTCGCTTATCGTTGAGTTAACCATCTCCGTATCTATTAATCCAGGACAAACAGAATTCACAGTTATCCCATAACCTGCTGACTCTTTGGCCAAATGCCTTGTAAAACCTAATATACCCGCCTTCGCAGAGGTATAATGAGCGCCTCCAACCGTACTTACATTTTTGCCTGCAGTAGAAGAAAAATTCACTATCCTACCCCATTTTTGAGTCTGCATATATGGTAATACCGCTTTTGAACATAAAAAAGTACCTTTAAGATTTACCCCAACTACAAAATCCCACTCGCTCTCTTCTATGTCAATTACCTTAGTTGGCCTTAAAACCCCAGCATTGTTAACAAGTATATTTACACTACCAAATTCTGCAATCGTTTCATTGACTAACCTGTCAACATCTTTTGATGAAGTCACATCACCTGCTACAGGTTTCACATTAAGTCCTAACTCTTCTAATTCAGCTGCGACAGTTTCAACAGCTGATTTATTAACATCATTAATTACAACACTTACACCATTTCTTGCAAGAAGTTCCGAAACTGCTCTACCCATCCCTTGAGCTCCTCCGGTTACGATTGCAATCCTAGTATTTTCACTCCCAAATTGATAGTTTGATTGATTCATTTTTTTTCCTGACACCAAAAATCCCCCCTTTTAATTCCTTTATATTATGCCTAGGGCTTTCCCTTTTTGTTCAAACACCGATAGGGCTTTATCAAGATGTTGTTGGGTATGAGCCGCTGAAATTTGAACCCTAATACGCGCTTCACCTCTCGGTACTACAGGAAAGCTGAATCCAACAACAAATATTCCTTCTTTATTGATTTCATCCGCTAATTTTACGGTCTTAATTTCATCCCTTATCATTACAGGAACTATAGGATGAATACCATCTATGACATCAAAACCTAAACTATTGATTGAACTCCTAAAATATTCGGTGTTTGACCACAAAGTCTGTCTCAATAAAGGATTATTCGTCAATATTTCAAATGCTTTTATAGCACCTAACACTATAGGTGGAGCTATCGTGTTTGAAAACAAATATGGTCGGGACCTCTGTCTAAGATATTCAATTATTTCACTTTTACCAGTAGTAAACCCACCAGAGGCACCTCCTAAAGTTTTACCTAAAGTGCTTGTAACAATATCTACTTTATCTACAACTCCGAACACTTCAGCTGTACCTCGACCAGATTCTCCTAAAAACCCTGTCGCATGAGAATCGTCAACCATAACTAAAGCATCATACTTTTCAGCTAAATCACATATCTGATCTAATTTAGCTAAGTCTCCTTGCATACTGAAAACTCCATCAGTGGCAATCAATCTGAATCGATTTGATTGGGTATCTTTAAGTTGCTGCTCAAGTTGATTCATGTCGCTGTGAGCGTATACTTTTCTCTGAGCTTTACAAAGACGAATCCCATCTATAATGCTGGCATGGTTTAAGGAATCACTAATGACCGCGTCTTCTGGACCAAGGATTGTTTCAAACAATCCTGCATTAGCATCAAAGCATGAAGTATATAAAATCGTATCTTGTGTTCCCATAAAAACACTAATTACATCTTCTAAGTCTTTATGTATGTCTTGAGTTCCACATATAAACCGAACTGAAGCCATACCAAACCCATATTCTTCCATTCCTTTGATCACAGATTCTTTTATTTCTTCATTATCGGCTAATCCAAGGTAATTGTTCGCACAAAAATTAATCATTTCACCTTGAGATGTTTGTACATCAGACCCTTGAGAGCCATTGATCAATTTTTCATTTTTCCATAAACCACTCTCTTGAATGGTTTTTAATTCTTCTGACAGCCAATCTTGAATACCACTATATGCCATTTTATATACCTCTAAAAAAAATCAAATATTACTACTCTTCAATGTCGCAAATACTTTTTTGGAATCTCAGCTCCAACAGTATATTCTAAATTTCCTAATCTAACCATTTGATAAACGTTAACTCTAAAATCTGGATTCAAGCACATATGCATATATGCATCCTTTTCGTCGATTTCGTATTCTGTTACCATCCACTCCATCAAATTAACGATAGCAGATTCTACGGCATCTTCCAAAGGTCTGTACGAATATAAAGAAATAATCGACTCTTCTTTTTCTAGACGAACAAAAGGAATTCGCTTATTCTTTATTATCTTACAGCTTAAAGTAACTTCAGATCTGGTCTCATCTGCAGTACCGTAAAATTCCGTATCGCCTTGACTGGCATGCACATCACCTACATATAGTAATCCTCCTTTATGGTAACAATTCAAATAACATTTAGTTTTTTCTTTCATATCTCTTACATCTAGGTTGCCACCCCATGGACCTTGTCCAATTGCACTTGTTTCTACTTCCCTCTCGGGTGCCGTCGCTATTGTGCCAATCATTGGTTTTAAATCCCAAGAAATTTTGTCGTTCAAAAATCCTTTTCCATCTCTTGTAGTGCCACTAGGTCCAATTTCGTGTTTTATAATCTTAACGAAAGGACCTCTCACAGATTGCCATTTATATGAATCTCCTAATGGACCAACACCTGGTCTTATATTTGTAAATCCTTGATCATCTACAACGATCTTTTCTATATTAACCTCCAACAAATCCCCAGGCTCCACTCCATCTATAAAAACAGGTCCACCAACAGGATTACCTTTCGGAGGAGTAAATTTCCTGGTCGGAAAATCATCTATTTTTGGAGCAACATCAGCCGACCTTATATATCCAGACCCAGCATCTTCAGTTTCTATGACAAATGATTCCCCTTCAGATACATGCAGTTTAGGCTTGTGCCTAAAGTCAAATTCGTATTCAAGTGCATTTGCACGAACTATCCTTTTCATAAATCATTACCCTCATAAACATATTAGTGTAAAGCTGCAGCAGTGGCTGAAGCTTTTTCGTTAACTAATTCCCCATCTTCAAATCTAGATAGACTAAATGGTTTTATTAAATCTGGTACTTTGTGGTTCATTATTAATTCAGCAGTAGTTTTACCCGATATTGGTGCAGCTTTAAAGCCCCAAGTCCCCCATCCACAATTCAAAATCAACCCTTTCGCCCCCTCAACAAAGCCCATTACCGGCGCATAATCAGGCGTCATATCACATAAACCAGTCCATTGCCTTAATATATTTGCATCACGTAAACAAGGCAACAATTCAAGAACAAACGTCGACAATTCTTCTAACATAAAAAGAGTTGATTTTTGGCTGAAAGTCGAATATGGGTCTACCGGCCCTCCTATTACTATCTCGCCTCTATCGGTTTGATAAGCATATGCATGTAGTTTAGGCGAAGAGATAGTCGCACTTAAAATAGGCTTAAGTGGTTCAGTTACCATTGCCTGCAAAGGATAAGTGCTAATTGGTAAAGTAATGTCCATCAATGACATTACAGAGGAACTCCAGGCAGCTGTGGCGCTTACTATATTATCAGCTAAAATTTGTCCTTTGGTTGTCTTAACTCCTTGCACACGTTGTCCGGATAAAACAAACCCATTTACTTCAGTAAAAGGAAATATTTTTACTCCAAGTTTGCTAGCTTCACGAGCATAGCCCCAAACAACTGCATCGTGTCTTGCTGTACCTGCAGGGGGGTGATACAAAGCAGCTATGACTGGGTGCGGCTTTCCAATCCGCAAATCCAATTTAGGTTCTATTTCTAATATTTCTTCTGGGCTTATAATCTTACTCTCAACTCCTAAAGCTTGGTTAAATTCAGAACGGAGGTTTAAATTGAAAATATCTGATTCCGAATGCCCTAAATCAAGCCTTCCCATTTGGTTAAACAAAATATTAAAACTCAACTCTTTCGAAAGATCTTCGTATAATTTTAAACTTTCTCGAAAAAAGGGAATTCCTTCAGCAGTTAGGTAATTCGCTCTTATTATCGCTGTGCTACGAGCGCTAGCTCCTCCTCCCACATACCCTTTATCGAAAACAGCTACATTGTTAATACCGTTTCTAGCTAAATAGTAAGCGGTGGATAGTCCATGGACACCTGCTCCAATAATGATCACATCATACTTATCATTTGGTTGAGAGGAAGACCACATATTTTTAATTTCGGGGGATATGAATCTCAAGCTTTAGCTCCATCGGTTATTATTTGTTTGATTATTTGATTTCCTATAGGAGCAATGCCCATAGAATTGCCTAAAGCAATAATTTGATTCCAAATATATAACCCAATTTCACGCCCTACATATATTTCGTAACATACCTTACCTACAATATCTAATCTGAGTAAATAAGCATGTTGGTGCATTACAGAAATTTGCGCTACTGACATATTTGGAAACATTTTATCTCTAATATCAAATGAACTTATTGCAGAAATAATATCCTTAGCTTTTGGACCGACCAACCTTATCCCAGTCAATCCCGAAGTTATGTTTACAAAAGGGATTCCTTTTTTTTCAATTTGGATTAAAATCTTTTTTAAATGTTGATCTCCTAAAATCAACCATTGATTACTTGTTAGTTTATTTAATATAAATTCAAATCCATAGTCGGATGATTTCATAATCATAACTTTACAATTATTACCAGATACAATTTCACAGTATTCGGATAAAACTCCAACAGCATCTTCATCGTGAATAATCAGTTTAACTTTTGAACTTACGTCGTTAATCCCAACAAATCTTTCAACAATTTCAAGTTCATCTTTAATTTCTGCATATCGGTTCGGTACCATCCATCCGTCAATTTCGCTAAATATTGCTTTATTAGTTTCGTGAAATTGATGGACTGCACTTATGGCTATAGGTTTCATATTTTCAATCTCTCACCAGTTGGATCATAAATTGGACTCATAACAATTCTAGCGGGATAATCTACATTACCAACTCTTATGTTTATCACCGAATTTTCAACTGCAAATTGATTTGGAACCCAAACTAAACCAAAACCCTTTCCTATAACTGGGCTTAATCTTGAGCTAGTTACCTTACCAAGAGGTTGTCCATCTATTATAACTGGATCTCCATCGTCAGGAATAACATCAGCCTCCATCACAAAACCTGCAAGTAAATTTTTGAACCCCTTTGATTTTTCAAAAGCTAAAGCTTGTTTCCCTATAAAGTCTTCCTTATCAAATTTCACAGCCCATGAAGCACCTATGTTCAAAGGGTTACTAAGGATATCGGTATCTTGATTAGGTATTATATGTTGCTTTTCAAGTCGCAAAATCCTTTGCGCTTCAACTCCGAAGGGATTTATCCCGAATTCTTTTCCTGCCTCAATCAATCTTTTCCACATATATTCACCATATTCAGACGGGAAATGAATCTCCCATCCTAGTTCACCTACAAATCCTACACGCAGCAATCTGCTTTTAACCCCAGCCACTTCTGCATTTTTAAAATTCATATATGGAAATTGTTCAGTATTCAAATCTGTATCAGTTAATTTTGATAAAACATCCCTTGCAAATGGTCCAGCTATGTTGATCGCTGCGTAAGATGATGTCACATTAACAATATGAACTTTTTTATTCATGCCTACCAACCACCACTTAAACCATTGTTCAATAGATTCCACTCCAGCCGTGGAAGTTGTTACAAAATAATGGTTATCATCCAACTTAGTCACAGTACCATCGTCCATAATCGTTCCATTATCAGCACACAATATGCCATAACGGATTTTGCCTATTTTTAAATTAGAAAAACGATGGGTATATAAGCGATCTAATAATTCACCTGCTCCATCACCTTGCACATCTAACTTGCCTAAAGTACTTACATCTATAACACCAACTTTATTCCTTACTGTTAAAGCCTCAGTAGAAGGGGAACCATAATCCAAAGGTCTCTGCCAACCCCCTATATCAACCATTTGACCGCCATTTTTCCTGTGCAGCCTATCAATCGATGTTAAATGTTGTACGATTGACTCTGGGCGCGCCAAAGAAGCAATTGGGATGGGGGATAATGGAGGCCTTCTAGTTGTTAACCCTCCACCTTCAAAATCTAAATTAGAAGTACTCCCACAAATTCGAGCGAAAGAATTTTGGCACATTTCACCCTGACAAGGCCCCATTGTCACGGTGGTATATCTTTTTAAAGTCTGAATGTCAGTATAACCTTCATCAATAGCTTTTTTCACATCCCCTGCCAAAACATCTTCGCAATAACAAATAAATGTTTTACCAGATGATTGCACCCTATTATCTTTCGTGGTTAATTTTTCCGAATTTTTAATTCCATCAGTTATAGAGTCGTCAATATTTTTTATCTCACCAACTAAATCACCAGAATAAAACCCTGCGTAACACGCTGCTTGTAACCCTGCCTTCTTACCTGACAATAAATCAAATTCCAAATTGAGTTCACCGGAAACTCTACCTGCATAAAATACACTTTCAACCTCATTTTTTGGCAAAAACTGATTCATTTCAGGATCAAATTCAACGTTAAAACCGGATTGCTGTAGCAAGCCAAAATTAGTTTGCATACCGTCACTCACTGCCAAAATATCACAGCTAACATCAATGGAATCCCGACCAGTCGAAATGGGACTGATAACACAGCCCTCAATATGGTTGCCACCTTTTGATTTTACTATTGTGTATCCTAAATAAGTTTGTATTCGGTGTTTATTCGTTTGGGCCAATAAATCTAAATCGTCTAATTCCTTTCTCTCATCTACTATCGCCACAACCTCAATATAAGCGTCTACCATGTCTAATGCAGTCTGATAAATCAAATCCGATGAACCAAAAACCACTGCCTTTCCCCCAGGTTTTAAACCATATAAACGTATCAATTTATCAACTGCTGAACACAACATAACCCCTGGCAGATCATTATTTACAAAAGCAGGAGGTATTTCATGTGCACCGGTAGCAATTACCAATGATTTCGAACGTAACTTGATGAAACTTTCATTTTTTCTAATTCCCAAAAGATTATCTTCATATGCTCCAAAAACCGAACTATCATTCAATAATGTTATTGATTTGTTTGAGATAATTTCTGATACAAGGCTTGAGTTTAATTCAGTTATAGATGATAAAGTTTCTTGACCCGATATTTTTATTCCATATGGCCTGGACCACCGCAAATGTCCACCTAATTCACTATGCTTATCAACCAAAGTCACATCACAACCATGTTTTGCAGCCTCTATAGCAGCTGACATACCCGATGGACCTCCTCCAACTACAACAACATCACTATGCATATCTCTACTTTCATAATTAGTAACACCATCGGATGTTGTAGAGATAGAACCTAAACCGGCTACCTTTCGTATTATTTTTGCAGCTATACTCCAAAAAGATTTTGGAGTATGAAAAAATTTATAATAAAATCCTACAGGCATTAACCAACCAAATTTATTTGTAATACTCATAAAATCTATAGACAAAGATGGCCAAGCATTTTGGGATTTAACTATCATTCCTTCCCGTATTGATTTTTGACAACATCTTACGTTAGGAACTCCATCTACTGTGACTAAACAATTGGGGCAATTACCTTCAACACACAATAACCCTCTAGGTCTATGGTATTTAAAACTTCTACTGAATATTCTTACACCCGCCCCATACAATGCGGATGCAATAGTATCACCTTTATATCCTTTAATTTTGTTCCCATCAAATTCAAATGTTCTAGTAGAGGATAAATCAATATCCAACCCTTTACTTCTTGAGTTTAAAGGAATAATTGATTTATCGGCTTCAGATTTCGACATTTTTTTTGAATTAATCCTCAACTAATCTCGTATTAGATACTTTGTTCGTCAGAGTATCTCTAGTTGCAATCAACCAATTCCTACACCCGGTAGCATGATACCACCACTCATCCTGTTTCCCAGCAACATTATTTTTAAAGTAATAATATTTAGCCCATAAACCTCTATCATCTGATTTTTCAGGCCTTGACGTAACTTCGCCACCTGACCTAAATTCATATGCATCACGAACCCCACAATTAGGGCAATCTATCAAAAAAGACATGTTTCAATCCATTAACAATATTGTTTAAAAATGAAATTCAACTTATATCCAATATGCGACTTCAGATTATTATTTTCCGAAAAGAATTTTTTACCGATATTTTACCGTGTTCAAAAGTAAAGATGTCGCATCCTCTTACTTTGCTCTCGATTCCTTGATTATCTGTAGAGGCAAAAGTCCATTCAGAAACCCCTCTATCTCCTGCAACAAAATGACTCGCTTCCACCCATTTCCCATTGGGAAATTTGTCTAGCACAGCTTTAAAACCTTGTTTCACGTCCTCATACCCAGAATATTTCATCCCGTCTATATTAGGACCTGAAGACAATTGAAATACAGGGTTATCAGACATAAATGTCATCAATAGATCGATGTCATGATCAGTCCATGCGTCAGCAAACCTCTGCAAAAATCCTATTGTTACCTCATTAGACGTAGATCCCATATTAATCTCCTAAATCAAATTCTTCATTTTCTCAACTAAAACATAGTTAAATATCGATCAACTTCCCACTTAGAAACAGTTTTATGATAATCAGCCCATTCTGCTTTTTTTAATGAAATGAATTCGTCATAAATTGAACCCAATGAACTCGCTACAACGGAATCATTTTCTAAATTTTCAATCGCTTCGTTAAGATTTTGAGGCAAAATTCCAATACCTTTTGACCGTATCTCTTCCAAGCTTAAATCATAAAGATTCCCTTTAAAAGGATCTCCTGGGTCAAGACCTCTCTTTACCCCATCCATTCCAGCAGTCACATATGACGCAAATACTAAATAAGGATTACTAGCAGCTGATACAGTTCTATCTTCTAAATGCCCAGGACCAGCAGTTCTTATCATTTGGGTCCTATTGTTATCGCCATAGGAAACAAATGCAGGGGTCCATGTGAATCCAGAAGTTGTGCTCACAAGCCCAGTGCCTATTTGAAGCCTTTTGTAACAGTTAACGGTTGGTGAATTAATTGCACATAGCGCTTTTGCGTGGTCCAATATACCGGCTATAAAACTATATCCCATGGATGATAAACCTAACCCTCGTTTATCATTTCTATCCAAAAACAAGTTTTCTCCAGTTTTTACATCCTCTAAATGAAAATGTATATGTCCACCACTCCCTGTTTTATCGGAAAAAGGCTTAGCCATGTGAGTAGCAATAGCCCCATGTTGTTTTGCATACTGGCTGGTCATCATCTTAAAAAACGTGTACCTATCTGCAGTAGTCAAAGCATCGCTGTAGGTAAAATTCACTTCATATTGCCCATTGGCATCTTCATGATCTGATTGATAAGGATCCCAACCCAAGCTATCCATTCCATTCATAAGTTGACGCAAATAACTGCTAACATTTGCAATCCCTTTAAAGTCATAGCAAGGTTTATCTAGAGTATCTAAATTATCCGGATCCCATACTTTTATTTCACCACCAGATGTTTTTTCAACCAAAAAATGTTCTGGTTCTATACCTACATAAAATGCAAATCCATCATCTTTCAATTGATTCAAAGTATTTTTCAAATGTTGTCTTGGGTCGAACATATATGGCTCTTCATCTACAAATAAATCACCTGCGAATCTTGCTAATCCTTTTTCCCATGGCACTAGTGTATAAGTATCCAAATCAACTTTAGCTAGCATGTCATGTGAGTGTGGACCTTGGCCAAGTCCCATGACAGCGGCTCCTGCAAATCCCGCTCCATCGTCTATTACATCATCAAGGTTCTTGGCTGGAACCATTTTAACTTTAGGGGATCCATTTATATCAATGAACTGTACTAAAATATATTCAATACCATCTTCTTCAATTCTTTTTTTTATTTTTTCTCTTTGGTCCATAGGTAACACACCTTTATATATTTATTGCATATTTAGAACGTTTAGTTATCTCCAAAAATTTTGTTGGTACCAACTAATGGAACTCTCGCCATAGCAGATGCTTCTATGGTTAAGGCTGCTAAATCTTCCGGTTCAAGACTATGAACATCGCTTTTTCCAATAGACCTCGCTAACAAAGTCATTTCCATAGTCATTGCATTAATAAAATTTGCAACTCTTTCAGCTCCTTCATCAGGATCTAGTCTGTTTGTCAATTTTTCATCTTGTGTTGCAATTCCAACTGGACACTTACCTGTGTGACATCTATTACATTCTCCAGCCGGAACTCCTATTTCTTCTAGGAAATTTGAACCTGGTATTTCTCTATTACAATTCAAGGCAATTAATGCCGAAATCCCAATTGCTACAGCATCAGCTCCCAAGGCTAAAGCTTTCGCTACATCTGCTCCACTCCTTATTCCACCAGAAGCAATCAAACTAACCTTGCCATCCAACTTGATTTCTCTCAAAGCTTCTCTCGCTAATACTATTGCAGGTACTGTTGGTATACCGGAATGGTCTAAGAGAACCTCAGAAGATGCTCCAGTTCCTGCAATCATACTGTCAACTACAACAGCATCTGCTCCAGCTTTGGCCGCTAATTTAACATCATCTGAAACCCTACATGCTCCCAATTTTACATGAACAGGAACCTTCCAATCAGTTGCCTCCCTCAACTGTTCAATTTTCATTGCCAAATCATCAGGACCAAGCCAGTCAGGATGCCTTGCAGGACTTCTTTGGTCAATACCAGTAGGTAAATCTCTCATATCAGCAATGTGATCCAAAACTTTAATGCCCATTAACATCCCACCAGTTCCAGGTTTAGCTCCTTGTCCCACAACTATTTCAATTGCTTGAGCCTGCTTAAGATGATGTGGGTTGAAGCCATATCGACTAGGTAATACTTGATAAATCAATTTATCTGATGACTTTCTTTCAGATAGCAACATTCCACCATCGCCAGTACAACTGGCGGTACCAACCATGTTTGCCCCTTTACCTAAAGCTGTTTTTGCATTCGCAGATAAAGCTCCATAACTCATTCCTGTGATATAAATTGGTGTATCAAGAACAAGGGGGTTTTCCGCATTTAATCCCCCTATAACAGTCCTGGTATTACATTTCTCTTTATATCCTTCTAATGGAAAGCGCGTTAAACCAGTGGATAGGAACGTTAAATCATCAAAATGGGTTACTTTTTGAAAACTACTAAATCCACGAATTCTATATCGTCCCAAATCTGATTTTGCATGTATATCTTCTATAACCCAAGGCGAAAAAATTTGACTTGTTCTGTTAACCATAATTACCCCAACCTAAACTGATGATTTCTCTAATCTTTCTAATTTATCAAAATGGTAAAGTTTTTTCCCCGAAACTATCTTTTTAAATTCAGGCTGTTTGTCTATACCATTTTTTCCCAACTTGTCCCAAATTGAAACCAATTCCTTTTTCTCCACATCAACAACAACTGCGTCATTCCCTAAAGATGCTATGTCTCCACCGACATAAATTTCTCCTTCATACATTGAATCCCCAACGGCATCTCCAACATCACCACAAACGATAATCTGCCCTTTTTGCATCATAAATCCTGTCAAAAACCCAGAATCCCCACCAATAACTAAAGAACCACCTTTCATAGATATGCCTGCCCTAGCTCCAGCGTTCCGCCCAACACATATAATCCCTCCTCTCATACTTGCTCCAACTGAAGCACCAGCATCTTTACTTATTGTTATAGTACCGCTCATAAGGTTTTCACCTAACGCCCAACCCGAATTTCCTTCAACTAATACAGATGGACCGTCCAATAAACTAGCACAATAATAACCTAAACTTCCTCTTACTGTAATATTGCATTCCTTTAAAACACCTACTATTATATTGTGCCTAGCTTTGGGGTTTATTATTTCAATATCTTCTTTTGCTGCAACCAATTCATTTAATCGAACATTAATTTGCCTAGTCGAAAGTTTTGAAGCATCTATACTAACCAAGTCATGCACTCCTTTTCCTGCGGCTCAAATCTATCAATTTCATCTTGAAAAACGCTTAACAAGGCTGTTTCTTCTGAAGCTACCGCAACTCTATCTTCAGTTTCCATTATGACTAAAGGTTTTGCTGACCAACTATCTTTTGCATAACCAATACCATCATTGGTAGAAACCAGATAGGTAAATGTTCCATCTAAAACTTCTATTGATTCACGAATGGCTTCATCTAAGCTTAAACCTGACTTAATTCTTTCTGCCAAAAATACTGATATGATTTCTGAATCATTTCCAGTTTGAAATTTGTGTCCCATATCCTGATATTTTCTTCTTAAGGAATGATAATTAGTCAGTTGACCGTTATGCACAACTGAGATGTCAGGGAAAGGATATGCCCAAAATGGGTGTGAATGACTAACGTCAATCTTGCTTTCGGTAGCCATCCTTACATGTCCAATTCCGTGAGTACCTTTAATCTCACCTATTGAATGACGATCATTTAGCTCAACTGCATCTCCTACATCTTTCACTATCTCTGAATTTGTTCCAATTGAATCTAAGTCTACTCCTTCAATATCTGCAATAGTATTAGCTAACTTACTCAAATCTCCTTCATAATTAGCACATATTTTACCGAATCCATTTGAAAACTCAGAAAATTCAATTACTCCCCCAATACTTGAAACTTCTTTTGACAATATTTCTAATGCATTTGAGTTTTTGTCTTCTATCCTATACCTGACAATATAATCTGCTTTGTTTTCAACTCCTCCTACAGTAATACCTGTAGAGTCTCGACCTCTATGTTCTAGAGATTCCAACATCTTAATCAAATCTGATCCAACCGAAGCTAATCCAGCTGATTCAGTATTCTTATATATTACTCCGATAATTCCACACAAAGTAACTCCCTCCCTATATTATTTAATCTGTCAAATATTATTTTGTCATTCGGCCATAAACCATCTTGTATCTTTTTCACAAATTTGCCTTTCTAAATAAATCGATTCAAGATAATGCGCTACATCAAATAATGTACTTTCATTATAATGGTTTGTAACAATTTGAATCCCTATTGGCAAACCATTATCACTCATCCCGAAAGGAATTGAAATCGCTGGAGAACCAGTTATTCCAAATGTACATGTAATTGCAGCAGCATGACTAGCTGGCATTTGTTCTCCATCAATGGTAATAATTTGCGAATCATGTTTGGGAGCCAAATTAGGCGCTGTTGGGCAGATTAAAACATCATATTTGGCAAAATAGTCAGTAAACCAATACTTATAACTATCACAAACACTACTTGCTTTCAAAAATGTGTCCAAATCTGGTCTATCTACTGATAACAGTCCTCTTATTGGGTCTGACAAATCTGATTCGTTTCCGCGCACATACTCATTCAAATATTCAACTCCTTCTCCAGCTAGTAATACGTAAGTAGCATCTATCGGAGAAAGGCCATCGATGATTGGAATCGAAATTTTGTCTACAGTACAATCGTTACGTTCCAAAGCTTCTACGGCAGAATGAACAACATTTCTTATCTGTGGATCCACTGGATCATATGGTTCATTATCTATCCATCCAACTTTCATCCCTTTAAAATCCGATGAAGATTTACTTTTTGCAGGGATTGGTAACGCATATTGATCTAAACCATTATATCCGCTCAATATATAATATGAACTAACTATATCTCTTACACTTCTTGCAATCGGACCAGCATGAAAATATCTTGTAAGCATTTCAGGCCAATGTCCTGTCAAAGGTATACGGCCTTGCGTAGGCTTAAATCCAATTACGCCACAATAATGTGACGGTAGTCTATTGGAACCTCCTAAATCACTTCCAACACCCAATGGAGAGAGTCCTGCCGATATACTTATAGCTTCCCCTCCAGAAGATCCACCACATGTATACCCTTTCATCCAAGGATTTTCACCTTTACCAAAAATAGCACCAGATGTTTCGGCTGCCAGGGCAAATTCAGGTAAATTAGTCTTACCTATCAAAATCCCTCCAGCATTCTTTAATCTCTTTACAACTTCAGAATCACTTTCAGGAATTCGATCTGCAAATAATTTAGAACCTCTTGTAGTTCTGATACCCTCAGAATCAAACACATCCTTAATCGTAAATGGAATTCCATGCAGAGGACCTCTAATTAAACCAGTGTTCAACTCTTTGTCTGCTCGCATAGCTTCTTCAAACACATTTTCAGCAAAAGTCACAATACCATTTAGTTTCGAATTAAACTCACGAAACCTTTCAACATGAAGAGAAATCAACTCACTGGAACTAGTATGGCCATTCCGTATACTATCTGCCATAAAAGTAGCATCCTGATGTATTAAATCTTTACACATAAAACCAAACCAAACCAATTATTTGAATGGGAAGAACATCGTATCACTAATCGCTGCATATTTGAACATAATACCTAGCTTTGGTTTTATATCTACCTAGAGTTGTACTTCTAAAATTATTTATTTGAAGTAATCCAAATAAAATAGCAGTCAGTTATAAACTAAATGAATTTAAAATATTAGTTCTCTTATATTTTTGATACTCTGTGCAACGGTATTTTTGTGATTATATACAGCTGAACCCGCTACAATAATATCAGCTCCAGCATCTGCTACTAATTTCACCGTATCAACATTGATCCCACCGTCTACTTCAAGTTCAACTTCAGATGAAGAATCATCCAACATTTTTCTGACATTTTTGATTTTTGGCACCATTGATTTAATAAATTCTTGGCCCGAATACCCAGGATTGACAGTCATGACTAAAACAACATCTATTTGATCCAACAATTCTTTTATTACGTCAGAAGATGTCCCTGGATTTATTGCTATTCCTGCTTTAGCTCCTAAACTTTTGACATCCAAAATAGTTCTGTGTATATGCTTAGCAGACTCATAATGAACAGTTAACAGGTCCGCCCCTACATCAACTAATTCACTTACAAATCTACTTGGCTCTAATACCATCATGTGCACATCTAAAGGTAAATTTGTTGATTTTCTTACAGCATCTACAATTAAAGGACCCATGGTTAGATTAGACACAAATTGACCATCCATTAAATCAATATGTATATAATCAGCTCCACCTTCCTGAGCTTCAATAACTTGATCTCTCAAAATACCAAAATCTGCAGATAAAATTGACGGTGCTATTTTAATCCTTGATTCCATTTCGTGCTTCTTTCTTTAAGTTTTGTTTAGCTGTTTTTATAGAAGATTTGACGTTTTTCAAAGCAGTTCCACCAAAAACATTTCGTGAATTGATTGAATTTTCAATTGTAATATTAGTTACGTCAGACTCAAATAGTTGCGAAAATAGCTTATATTTTTCTAACGATAATTCATGAATATTTTGTTTTGTCTCAATAACATAATCCGTCAAATTACTCACGACTCGATGAGCTTCTCTAAAAGGCATACCTTTTCTAACTAAATAATCAGCAATATCTGTTGCTAGAGAATTGCTATTATCTATTGCTGATCTCATTTTATCTTCATTAAAAGAAATCGACTTTAACATAGAACTCATAACTGCAAGTGTTGAAGATATAGTATCAACGGTATCGAATAATGGTTCTTTATCTTCTTGTAAATCTCTGTTGTATGTGAGCGGCAATCCTTTTAATATAGTAAGCATTGCTACAAGATTACCAAACACTCTTCCTGACTTACCTCTACCTATTTCAGCAAAATCTGGGTTCCTTTTCTGAGGCATCATACTACTACCGGTTGTAAAATCAGAATCTAATTGTGTAAAACCAAACTCTTCTGATGACCAAATTACAATCTCTTCACATAACCTAGAGATATGAACAGCACAAATAGCTGATGCTGAGTGAAAATCCATTAAAAAATCCCTATCAGAAACTGCATCCATGCTATTTACTGAAAGACTCTTAAATCCTAATTCATTGGCTACCCATTTCCTATCCAATTCATAAGAGGTACCAGATAAGGCTCCACTACCTAACGGCATAACATCAGCAGACTCATATACTCTAGTGAATCGAATACAATCTCTTTTGAACATTTCATAATATGCCATAAGATGGTGCCCTAATGAAACGGGTTGCCCACGTTGCAAATGAGTATATCCAGGAAGATATATTTCTATATTCTCTTCAGCTTTATTCAAAATCGATGTCCTAAGACCTAATAATCCTTCCCAAATTTCATGCACAGATTCTTTAACAAAAATCCTTAAATCCAACGCTATTTGATCATTACGAGATCTACCCGTATGCAATTTTCCCGCTAGCGGACCGATTTTTTCGAACAATGCGTTCTCTATATTCATATGGATATCTTCAAATTTTTCAGAAAATTCAAACATACCCTTATTTATTTCCAATCTTATCTGCTCAAGTCCATCACATATCAGTCCAGATTCTTCTATAGTCAATATTCCTTGATTACCAAGCATCTCTGCATGAACTTTCGAACCTTTTATATCTTGGACATATAAACGCTTATCAAATTTAATTGAAGACGTATATGATTTATCTAATTTTCGTTCCATGGATTACATTCCTCAACTATCATTTTTTGGAGCCAAAAATTTTCTTCTTAATGTTAAAACTTTTTGTTTGTTTTGATTAAAAGCCCGAGTTTCAATATAAACTATCCCTCTATCAGATTTGGATTTAGAATCTCTCAAATCAAGAATTTCACTTTCCGCGTATATTGTATCTCCTTGGAAAACTGGAGCGTCATGTTTAATCGATTCATATTCCAAATTAGCGATAGCTTTACCTGAAGTATCCTTTACGCTCATCCCAACAACTAAACTAAAAACCAATGTACCTACCACCAATATTTTACCGTGCTGATGACTTTGCATATAGTTTTCATCAGTATGCAGAGGGTTGTCATTCATTGTTAAAAGACAAAAAGTATGATTATCAGATTCCGTTACAGTTTTGCCTGGCCAATGCCTATATATGTCTCCAACATTAAATTCATCTAAGTATTTCCCAAACCCATCTCTAGATTCTATTATCATGGCGTGTAACACCCTTTAACTTTATATATTTCGAAGTAATTGTTCGATTATAGGACTCCACAATTCTAAATTGAATATTTCTCCAACAACCTCCTAGCAATTATCAATTTTTGAATTTCATTAGTTCCTTCTCCTATAATCATAAGCGGAGCATCTCTATAATGTCTTTCAACATCAAAATCTTTTATATATCCATATCCACCATGAATTCGCATAGCTTCCATTGCGACTTCACCACAAACTTCTGAAGCAAATAATTTGGCCATTCCAGCTTCTAAATCCACCCTATCACCAGAATCCATTTTCGAAGCAACATCATATGTTAAAAGTCTAGCTGCCTGTATTTTCGTCGCCATATCAGCTAATTTGATTTGAATTGATTGGTGTTTTGATATTGGCACACCGAAAGACTCCCTTTTTTGAGAATATTCTATAGCCGATTCAAAGGCAGCAGTTGCTACTCCAACAGCTCTTGCTGCTATATTTACCCTTCCAGCTTCCAAAGCACCTAAAATTTGACTAAATCCTTTCCCTTCTACTCCGCCAATTAAATTATCAACCGGCACTTCACAGTTATCAAAAACTAATTCACAGGTATCTACACCTCTATATCCAAGTTTGTCCAATTTTTGAGCAACTGAAAATCCCGAAGAGCTTTTTTCAACAACTAAGCAACTAATCCCTTTGTAACTTGGACTTGCGTTCAAATCAGTCTTAACTGCTACGGCAAATGCATTTCCATACAACCCGTTCGTTATAAACATTTTTGAACCATTCACTAAATATTTATCTCCATTTTTTGATGCCACAGTGGATATACTTTGAACATCACTTCCAGCTCCAGGCTCAGTTAATGCTAATCCTCCTCTTATGTCTCCGACAACCATTTTAGGTAGAAATCGCTGTTTCTGTTCTTCGTCACCATGAATGGCTATAATATTTGCTAATATGTGATGTGTACCTAGCATGCCGGTCAGACTCATCCAACCTTTACTTAGCTCTTCAAATATGGTCGCAAAGGTAGTATGGTCTAAACCAAGCCCTCCATATTTCTCAGGGATAGTGATACCGAATAGACCTAAGTCTTTCATCATATCTACAAGTCCATGCGGGTATTCATCATCATTATCGAATTTAGATGCAACTGGTTTAACTTCGTTTTTCACAAAATCACGAACTAACGAAACAATTTGCTTTCTTACATCACCAGATGTGTTCAAATCGTCACCTCTTTTATTACACATTCTCTAAAACGATTATTTGAATATTTATTTGACCTAATGCTCAGTTTCTTGGGTGCTTTTTACCATAATTTTTTGCAGATACCCCTAATATTTTCAAAAAACCCTCAGCATCAGCATGATCATAATCACCAAGATTTTCCATAGAAGAATCGTCAGTGTAAAGAGAATATGGTATCGAAGTTGACTGGTCTTCTACTTCGCTAAATAAAATTGACCCCTTATGAAGCTTGAGTGTCACTGAACCTGTCACGTGTTGGCTTATATTATTTATTGCTTTCATAGCTGAAATTGAACCTAAATCAAACCAAAATCCTTGGTATATTTGCTCACTCAAGTACCTAGACAAAGATTCGAAAAGATTCCTAGCTCGTCTATCCAATATAAATTGCAATAAATATTCGTATGCTTTTCCAATAAGCTCTATACCAGGTGACTCATAAATACCTCTTGATTTAATTCCAACGAAACGATTTTCTATAACATGGGTACCAATTCCTATCCCATGTCTACCAGCTATCTCATTTGATTGAGTAAAAGCTTCAACTAATCCAACTTTCATCCCATTAATTTCTATAGGAATTCCTTTATCCCATTTTATTGTGACAAACTCAGACACATCTGGAGCGTCCCAAGGCCATACACCCATAATCGGTTCAACAAAAAATGGACGTATACTCACATCTTCCAAATCACCAGCCTCATGAGTCAATCCCAGAAAATTAGCATCGGTCGAATACCGTGCTTCAGATGACGCTTTGAGTGGCAAATCATTTTTATTACAATATTCGATCATTTCTTTTCTGCCGGGAAATTGTTTTATAAAATCTGCATCTCTCCACGGCGCGTAAATCTCAACCTCAGGTTCTATCATGTTACTTGCTAATTGAAATCTCACCTGATCATTACCTCTACCAGTACAACCATGAAACAACACTGGAATCCCTTCTTTTTTCAAATGGGGCAAAATACTTTCAACAGTTACTGGTCTTGCTATTGCAGTGGTATTCCAATATCCCCCTTCATATCTCGCCTGAGCCTGAACAACTTTTAATCCCGCTTCAGCCAATGCCTCGGTTCCTGAAACCAGAACTGCATCAACAGCTTTACATCCCATCATTCTTTTTTTTATATCAGTTAATTCAGTTTCATCCGGTTGGGCCAGATCTACAGTGTAGCAAGTTACTGAAAATCCTTTATCATTAAGCCAATGGGTTACTGTACAAGAATCAAGACCACCCGAAACCGCCCCACCAATAGACTTTATTCCTTTCTCGCGAAGGTCGTTCCATTTCATATTAAATCCTCAATAAGAAACCATTATTCAAAATCAATCATTTGCCTTTGAAATTTGCACAATACCACTTTGCAATTTTTCTATGGCCTCATCTATTTCATCTAAAGAAACATTTAATGGCGGCATCAATCTTATAGCGTCGGGCCTAACTGCATTTAGTAGTAAGCCCAAGTCATTGCAGGAATTAATTACATCCGCCGAAATATCGGATGCAAATTGAATAGCGAATAAAAGCCCCATACCTCTTATTTCAATAATATCATCATTATTTTCTTGTAATTCACCTAATTTGGAAAGTAGATACTGACTAGACTCATTCACCAATTCAACAACATTATTTTCTATTAAATAATTAGTTGAAGCGAATGCTGCAGCACATGCTAATGCATTGCCTCCAAATGTCGACCCATGGTCTCCAGGTTCTAAGACAGACGCAAAATTTTTCGCTAACAGAGCACCGATTGGAACTCCTCCACCTAATCCTTTTGCTAACGTCATAACATCTGGTTCCACTCCAAACCTTTGGTAGCCAAAGAGAGCTCCTAATCTACCCATACCAGTTTGTACTTCATCAAAAATCAAAAGTATCCCTTTTTGGTCACACCATTCTCTAACTGCTTTCAAATATGATTCATCTGGGATATTCACCCCGCCTTCACCTTGGACAGGCTCTATCATTATGGCTGCAGTGTTACTCGAAGTAACTTTTTTTATAGCTTCGATATTATTATATTCAACATGAACAAATCCTGAAGGCAAAGGCTGAAATGGGTCTTCATCATGAGGCTTACCTGTTGCAGCCCAAGTGGTTAAAGTTCTCCCATGAAACGAATTCAGGGCAGTAATTATTTCAAATGCTCCACCTAAATTCTTTTTACCATACTTTCTAGCTAACTTTATTGCACCCTCATTTGCTTCAGCCCCACTATTAGCAAAAAATATTTTATCCATACAACAATTATCAATTAAGACCTGGGCCAACTTAAGCTGAGGCACCGTATAAAACTGGTTGGACGTTTGTAGCAAAGTATTCGCTTGGTTAGAAATTTCTTTTGCAACATCTTCGTTAGAATGACCAACATTGTTAACAGCCCATCCTGCTACAAAATCTAAATATTCTTTTCCGTTTTGATCCCAAACTCTACTACCCTTACCTCGAACTATTACCATAGGCTGTCTCCGCACACAAAACATATAGTAATCTTCTTCAATTTTTTTCCAATTAACTTCATTACTTATTGAAGACATTCTATTCATTGCCTCCTTTTATAGATTTCAATTCTTCTATTTTTTCTTCCAAATCAATAATAAACGATTCCAAAGAATCAATCAGCGAGTCTATCAAAGGCTCATCAGTTGATTCTATTTTAACTGCATTTTCGCCATCAGCACCTTTCTCATCCAATTCATATCCAGACAAAGAATAAATAGATTCTTTAATTGAAGTTCCCATAACTACTTTTTCTTGAGTAGCTAATATCACGGTTTTTAATTCTGGGAATTCTACTCCTTCGGCCTTCAAATAAATTGGTTCAGCATATATTAAGCTGAAAATCTGGTCACCACTAACACTATCGACAGCAGCTACAGGAATCACAAGTAAATTACCTCTAATGCATTCTGAACCTTCTTGACATCTCAATGTAAACCATTCTGATATTGTAGGATCATTATCAATCTTTGCTTCGATTTGCTCAGGGCTATCAATTTGCCTACCTTTGGGGAAAGTAAAAGCTATCAAAGATCCATAATTATCTCCATCATTTCTGGCTGCTAACCAACCCGCCATTATAGGGGGATCATTACGTGTAAATGGTAACAAGAGAACAAATTCCTCTCTACTTTCTCCCGGTATCTTCATAATCACATAATATGGTTTAACTGTTTGTAAATCTCCTTCTTGTCCAAATTTCTCTTCAGGTACATTCCAAACATCCTCAAGATTGTAAAAATCTCTTGGGCTTTCCATATGATATTTTAAATATTTATCCGATTGAAACTGAAACAAATCTTGAGGATACCTAATGTGTGATGCAATATCATTTGGTAAATTTACCCTATCAAACAAATCAGGAAAAATAGATTTGTAAGTTTTTATCAGTGGATCACTGTTATCCACTGCAAAAAAATCAACTTCTCCATTGTAGGCATCTACTACTATTTTAACGCTATTACGAACATAGTTAAAACCATACCCATCGTTATCAGTCAAATCCGAATAAGGATACTTATCCGATACAGTATATGCGTCTTGTATCCAAACCAATCCTTCTTCTGTGGCAACTAGATATGGATCATTATCCAATAGTAAAAATGGGGCAATGGAAAGTATGCGATTTTGTATATCTCTTCTGTACTGTAACCGACTATTTTCATTAATTTGATTAGTTATTAAGATATTTAAATCGCCAAACTGCCAAGCATACGCTAGCTTCCTGATAAAAGAACCAATACCCACTCCTCCAGTCCCATCGTAATTAAATTCATTAATTAATCCATCTTCGCCAATATAATCCAACTCTTTAGTGTTAGAATTAACTATCACGTAATCATCGGTTATTTCCCCATAATATATCCTAGGATTAGAAACAATTTTATCAGGTTCACCTTGGCTTTCAGCAGATGCTATTTTAATCACACCATCATTTGGCAGGTCTTTAGCAAAAAACTCAGGCCTACCTTCCTCAGTAAATTCTGTCACTGGCGACATAGCAAACCCGAAGCCATGAGTATATATTAATTTTCGATTAATCCATGTCTGTGCTTGAGGTTCTAACTTGGACTGATCAACTTCTCTAGCTGCTAACATAACCTGTCGATAATCATTATTTATTACATATCTGTCAACATCTGCATCTTTAAATCCGTAATATGGTCGTATTAACTGTATTTGCCTGTACACATCAGACAATGGATCATCATCCCATAACCTTATGTTATCCAAAGTCTTTATATTTTGCTCAATAAGGTCTGAAGATATCTGCGGGCTAACAGGATATGACTGCCGCACCAAATTTGGTTCTGAGAGTCCATATGCAGCGCGGGTGAATTCTATATTAGTGTTCAAAGACGCTTCTTCTTTCCCAAATTCGTTAGGATTAACACTAAACCTTTGCATTGCGTTTGGCCATGCCACCGTAAGAAATAGAAGTGAAATAACCCATAAAGCAAATCCTGCGATGATTATTTTCACATCTTTTTTGTATATATTTGCAATCATTAAAAGTGCACTAGCTAAGGAAATGAATGTTAAAATAGCCAACCCAGGTTTGCGAGCATTAATATCGGTATAAGTTGCGCCATAATATAACCCTGATTCAGAAAGGACTAAACCCCACCTGTCAATCCAATGGCCTAACCCTATAATCAACATTATTATTGAAGCAATTATTGATAAATGAACGAGTAAATTGCCAGAAAATTTCACACCTATTCCTCTAGCACTATAATTTAGAAAATACATTGCGCCTGTAACAATTGTAATAGCTATAGCAGCAGTTAGAGCCCAGCCACTAATAAAGTCGTACACAGGCAAACTAAATATATAAAATGAAATATCTTTGTTAAATACAGGATCGGATTTTTGAAATGAAACAGAATTTGCTGCTTTCAAAAACAATTCCCATTTAGATGCAAATGAAGAACCGAATAATAATCCAAGTAAAATAATTACCCCTAAACTTCCAAAAACAAAAGCTTTATTCAAAAAATTTTTTATTTGCAAAGGAACAGCTACAACGTATTCACCTGTAGACCATTTAAAAGCGATATATAAACTTAATCCGCATATAGCTGCAAATATAGAAAATCCTATAATGAAAAGTGTTATTTTAGTAGTCAATATTTTCATATACACAGAAGTGTAAGATAATTGACCAAACCACACCAAATCTGTATATAGGCCTCGTAATACTGAAAGAATTACGAATGCCGAAATTAATCCTACCGCAAGTAACAACCATTTATACCGATTACCTGAAAACAGATTAAGAATATTACCAAAATCAATCTTAATTCCATCCAATCCATTGTTTTGTGTATATTGGCTCATAATAAATAAATCATATCCTCCGATAGCACCTATTTTTTCACAATACTAGTGCCTATTAATGTTTTAGCAAGACAATCCTTCAAAGCATTAGAACCCCGTCCATCAATAATATGGGCTGCACATAAATTATCTACTACTTTCAAGCAGGCATTTAACTTAGGAATCATTCCACCATGAATAACATTCGATTCAATCAATTTATTGAGCTGATTATATGTTATTTTCTTAATCAATCTCCTTGAAGAATCATATACCCCTTCAACATCTGTCATAAATATCAATTTCTTTGACTGCATCGCAATCGCTACAGCTCCAGCTACTGTATCAGCATTAGCATTAAGACACGGCTGTTCTTTATCATTTAAATTGGTAGCAATCGGAGCAATAACGGGAATAATCCCAGAATCAATTAAAGTTTTTAACATCTCAGCGTTAACATTCACTTCCCCAGCGACCAAACCTAATTCAGGCCTGTCAATTTTCCCAACTATAATATTACCGTCAACTCCCGAAACACCAACTGCTTTCCCTCCCAATTGGTTAATAGCTGAAACAATAGAAGTGTTAACTACCCCAGTCAATATAGCAATAACTACCTCGAGAGTGTCGGAATCCGTAACTCTTAGTCCGTCAACAAATTTGGGCCTAACTCCAAGTTGGCCTAACCACTTATCTATCAATTTACCGCCACCATGTACGACAATTGGATTCACGCCTTCATCTTGAAGAGCAACTAAATCATGAAATGTTGTATCCCCAGAACCTAAAGTGCTTCCTCCTATTTTAACAACCAGATTATTGAATCGGATATCCATATCCTTATTCAAAAAAAACTCTTCTTGTTTTGGATTTGGATTTTCTTCAATCAAACTAACCACCTCAAACATGGAACTAGATTATTTAAAACAATAGAGTATTCAGCCATTAAGTACTATAGGCTGAATTAAAAGTGACATATTCTTCTGTCAAATCACAGCCCCATGCAGTTGCTTCATTCATTCCTGAATTTAAACCGACTTCAAATTTCACTTCCGAAGAGTTCATAGAACTAACTACAGCATCAGATAAATATGGTATAGAACAACCACCATGAACTACTTGTATACCACTTATAAACACATCAACTTTACTCTCTTGAAAATCAACTCCACTTTTACCAAGGGCCATCATTATGCGCCCCCAATTCGGATCCAATCCATGAACCATTGCCTTTACTAGGGTGGATGAGGCGATTTCTCTAGCAGCAATTTTCGCATCTTCTTTTGAAGTAGCTCCATTGACTAACACTTCAATCAGCCTGTTTGACCCTTCTCCATCTCTCACTATAGCTTTTGCTAACTCTATACACACATAAGTTAAAGCTTCTTGAAACACTTGTGCGTCAGGAGATTCAACTTCTTCGAATGAAATTCCTGACATTCCATTAGCGAAAAGTAACACTGTATCATTTGTACTTTGATCACCATCAATATCTATCATGTTAAATGACTCTCTTACAGATCGCTTTATAAAGGTTGTCAAAATATCCGGTTCTATCTTTGCATCAGTTGATATAAAAGCCAACATTGTAGCCATATTGGGATGAATCATACCCGCACCTTTAGCTGCTCCGCCAATAACCACTTCTTTCCCACCAATTTTGATAGAAACTGCAATTTCTTTTGGCATGGTATCAGTAGTCATTATAGCTTTCGAAAATGATTGCCCTGAGGCTGAATCTAAATGAATGTTACCCATGTGCTGCCTGACTAAAGCCATTGGTAATTCAACACCGATTAATCCGGTACTACACACAAGCATTTGGTCTTCTGGAACATTTATCTGTTTAGAGGCTAGCGACGCCATTTCCTCAGCATCTTTTAATCCTTGAACACCTACGCAAGCATTTGCACATCCGCTATTGGCAACAACTCCTATAGATTTCCCACTCCTAACTCTAGATTTCGTTAAGGTAACTGATGGAGAAACGACCTTGTTAGTCGTAAAGGTACCAGCAACTGACGCCAAATTTTCAGAAGCCAAAATTGCGATATCTAAAGCATCTTCTGCAAATGATTTAATTCCTGCATAAGTAGCACCAGCAATAAATCCTTTAGCCGAAGTAACATTGCCATTTTTTACAATTTCAAACATTTTACAAAACTCCATCTAGTATATATGGATTATATCTAAATTAGGATGCCGAAAGTATATCACAGCGGTATATGACGGTGAAGCTAAAAATATTACTCAGCTCACATTGACAAAACAAAATCTATCATATATCAAATAGTATCAATGTAAGTGACTTTAATTCCATCATAATTCGGTCGATATACAAAAAACCAAGTTATTTTAATCCAACAAATTCTATGCAAGGAAATCTAATTTAAAGATGAGAAATTTTAACATTATTCATAAATTGAAAGTCGCATTTCAAATATTGACAGAGCTTAGGAGTAGAGATTTTAAGTCAGCAGCAAATTTCATGGTGTATTTTTATCCCTCACATAATTACTTATCCAGATTGTTGAAGTTCACACTGTGGTCACTTAATCAAATATTCAACGTAATACCAAAAGCTATGGAATCTACTACTTTTGCAAACAACATTTCACCGACCTCAATTTGGTTAGCCGATACAAACCCAATTGAAGATTTTCCTTGGAAACAAAATCCAGCTATTCAACTACCTGAAGAGGTTGAGGTAGCAGTAATAGGAGCAGGATTTACGGGCGCAGGATGCGCGTACCATTGGTCCAAACTTGGAAAAGGCAAAATGGCAGTTATAGAAATGAACCAAGCTGCTTCTGGCGCTAGCGGTCGTAATGAAGGGGTTGTTGTTATGGGAAGATATTTCAGTTTTGTAAAAACCATGATGGAAACCAATCTAATTAAAACACGCCCAGATTTAAACACTAAACAAATCGAACAATTATCATCTCAATTTGCTAACAAATACGTAAAATCCTCGTATACAAATGCCAAAATGATAGAAAAAACTATAATCGAAGAAGGATTTGATTGCGATTATTCCAAAAACGGTTGGATCCAACCATATTCTGAAAAAGACCAACAAAATCTTCAAAATTCAATCACTGAAGGATTAGACGCCGGATTTGACGATTGGACTAGAATCACACCAGAGGATGCCCTTTCATTAAGCGGAATTAGAATCAGCACGGACTCTGGATTTTCTAAAGGTGCAGCTACGTGGCAACCAGCTAAATGGGTCTGGTCACTTTTGGAAACGGCTATAAAATCAGATAACGTAGATTTATTTACAAATACTAAAGCAGAATCTATTGTAGATACTGGAGAATATTACCTCATAAACACTAACAGGGGTAAAATCAAATCTAGGCACGTGATTAACGCCACAGAATCTTACACAGCTCTCCTCCACCCAGACTTTAGGGATAAATTATACCCAAAGCAAACCCAAGGATTTTTTGCTAAAGACGGACCTCCAAATATGAAAGAAAAAGTTGCTATGGGTGGCACGCACGGATGGTTTGGCAAAGTTCCTGGTACTGGAGGGTATATTGCTGGATCAGATGGGAAAAGAGTTCCGCACGATAAAGCAGGGGTTATCGACCCGTCTAGATTCATAACCAAGTTTTTAGTAGGCCATGTGCATGAATATTTTGGAGTCGCACCTTCTACTGTTGAAAGAGAATGGACTTGCACAGCTGGATTCACAGACGACGAATTCCCAATAGTTGGTACCATAGATAACAAAAGACAATATATTATTGGAGGAATGTGCGGGTCTGGATCAGGAGTACATTTCAATGCCAGCAAAAATATTGTCTGTAAAATCGCTGATGTAAAAAACACGGATTACTACCCAGCACAATATTTTAGTCCAAATAGAATTCTTGACCCCAATTCACATTCTTGGCCAGAATTGGAAATTTAGAAAATTTCAAACATGGACAATGATTTTCGCAAATATGAAGTAAGCATAATATCAACTTTACTCTTTTCGATTCCATATGTTAATGAAACAGAAACAAAAGGCAAGTAAAATGGAAAAACCTGGAAAATATCCATACACTAGAGGAATCCACGAAAATGGATTTAAAAGTAAGATATGGACGATGCGTATGTTTGCAGGATTTGGTTCGGCTGAAGAAACAAATTCTCGCTTCAAGTATTTGCTCGAACAAGGACAAACTGGATTAAGCGTTGCATTCGATTTACCTACACTTTACGGCTATGATTCAGATGACCCTTTAGCCCAAGGTGAATTTGGGAAAGGTGGAGTAGCGATATCTTCTTTGGCAGATATGGAAATTTTATTTGACGGCATCCCTTTAGATTCAGTTAGTACCTCTATGACAATAAATGCACCAGCTGCAATTATATGGGCAATGTATTTGGCAATATCAGACAAAAGGAAAATACCATTTTCTCAATTAAGAGGCACGATACAAAATGATATTTTGAAAGAATATACTGCTCAAAATGAATTTATTTTCCCTATTAAACCATCGATAAGATTAGTAATCGACACAATTGAATTCGCATCAGAAAATGTACCCAAATGGAATCCTGTCAGCATAAGCGGATACCATATTCGAGAAGCAGGGGCAACGGCGACACAAGAAGCCGCCTTCACCCTAGCTAATGGTTTTGAATATATTGAATCCGCTTTAAATAGAGGACTTAAAATAGATGAATTCGCTCCACAGTTAAGTTTTTTCTTTAATGTGCATGACAATTTTTTTGAAGAAATTGCTAAATTCAGGGCTGCGAGAAGAGTATGGGCCACTCTACTTAAAACCAAGTACAAAGCGAAAGTTGACAGATCATACTGGCTACGCACTCATGCTCAAACTTCTGGTGCTACACTTACCAAACAACAGCCAGAAAACAACGTTGTAAGAGTCTCATTACAAGCATTGGCTGCCACTCTTGGAGGCATTCAATCTTTACATACGAATGCAATGGATGAAGCTATAAGTCTGCCAAGTGAAAAATCAGCTCAATTGGCATTAAGAACACAACAGATAATCGCCCATGAAATAGGGATATCGGATACTGTAGACCCCCTTGGAGGAAGTTACTATTTAGAAAAACTAACCAACCAAATAGAAAAAGAATGTTACGATTATTTTGAACTTATAAAAAATCAGGGTGGGGTACGTAATTGTATAAACAACGGTTTTTTCGTTAGAGAAATTGCGGATTCAGCCAGGAAATACCAACAAGATATTGAAGATATTAACATAACTAAAATAGGCGTGAATAAATTCGTTCAAACCGACGATGTCCTGCAAGACGTTTTTTTCAACAATAGCTTACATCAACAACTACATATGGATAGATTAAACTACACAAGGTCCACCAGAAATAACAACAAGATAAATAGTTTACTTTTAGATTTGCGTTCAGCATCAAAAACCGATCGGAATTTAATGCCGTTGTTAATAGATTTGGTTAAATGTTATGCAACAGTAGGAGAAATAACATCAGCTCTAAAAGATGTGTGGGGTGAATACGAAGGCAACTGATTATATTCAATTAGTTTTAAACCTTAATCACATTAATTGCCATCACCCTCCTAGCTTTAATGACCAGATTAATATCACCTAAGCCTTATTCGCGGATCTATTAAGCTCAACAAAACGTCCGATAAAAACGTGCCGATTACTGTCATTGCTCCAAGTACTAAAACTATGGAAGCCGATATAAACATATCCTCCACCAATAAAGCCCGTAGTAGTAATGGCCCTTCTGTTGGCAAGTTCAATACCACTGATACAATAATACTTCCTGATATAAGAAAAGGAAGAAGATACCCAAGCGTACTTACTAAAGGGTTCAAGGCTAAACGCACGGGGTACTTCAATATTACCTTCCACTCAGGAAGACCCTTTGCTCTCGCTGTAATAACATAAGGCCTATTTAATTCATCAAGTAAATTCGCTCTCATTACCCTTATTAAAGCCGCAGTCCCTGCAGTCCCGACTACAAACGCGGCTATCCATAAATGTGAAATTAAATTTTGAACCCTTGCCCAACTCCAAGGAGCATTTAAATATTCTGGGTCAAGTAACCCGCCAATACTTTGTCCAAAATACGCAAATGACACCCACAATAGCCAAAGAGCTAGCAAGAAGTCTGGAACGGCTAAACCTAAAAACCCAATAAAAGTGAACACATAGTCTTCAGGACTATTTTGCCTAACAGCAGTATAAATACCAATTGGAATAGCAAGACCCCATGCCAGTACTGCTGTAGTCGTCGCTAATATAACCGTTAAAAGTAATCTTTCTCCAACCACTTCAGTAACAGGTTTTACAAATTCCAAAGAATTACCAAGATCACCATGGAACATCCTCCAAACCCACTTAGCATATCTAACATATATTGGTTTATTTAATCCATATTGATCACGCAGTACCCTTTCCATCTCCTCGGTATTCATAAGACCCATGGATTGACTACTACCTGCTTTGCCACTAGCTCCGACTAATTCCAATATATAAACATCTATAAAGTCTCCAGGTGGTAACTCTATGATAACCCACGAAATCATCGATAAAATCCATAAGGTCAAAACACTTAAAAGAAACCTTTGCAATATAAATGATTTCACTATTTCACCAATGATTCCTATGGGAGTTTAGCATTAATAAATATTAGCCTAGTACATCTTGGCTTAGATTTGCCAATACTTTACTACAGAACCACACAAGGTGACAATATTCGGATTCGATCGACTATTTTGAATAGCCATAGCTCAGTAGACCTGATTGTTTTTTAGTATAAATCGATCACTTAAGCCCCAATTCAACCAGGCGTTCAGCTACCGTTTTGATTCGCGGATTGTCATTATCCATCAACACATCTCCATACAACCTATCACCTTCGATATTTTTTCTTTCACGTGCGCCAGACAGATTGGCATTGTACATTTGCCTTACTTGAACCATTTGTTCTTTCGTCTTTGGATTTGCACCGTAACTTAAAGCAAGTTGCCTACGACCAGCATGTCCTCCGAAAGAGGCGTGAAATAGGTTTTGGTGAAAAAAAATCAAATCACCCGGAGTGGTCTCCAAAGGAACACAAGGAACATCTTTCCCTTCTAAACCAAAGCTAACGTCATTTGAATTATTTGAATTGGATAGCATTTCTTCAGCATTGTTATTTTTTTCGGTACGCCATTTTTCAAGAGGCATTAAATCAGAGTGAAAAGGCATCTTGTGAGAACCCGGTATAACCCTTAAACATCCCGTGTCTTTGGTGACCGGATCCAAATACATTGCTACTTTGATTAATGGCCATATTCGGTCATGTCTATCAGGGTGCCATTGTGTATCTCCTACCCAAAAATTGCCATCTGAAGCCGTCCAAATAAATCCTGGGCCAAGAATCTGGGCAATGGAATCATATATTCTAGTATCAACCACCAAATCAACCAATTCAGGATTACGCTCAACCATACCGAAAATCGATTGCCGTTCCTCCCCATCAAATGACCTTCCATTTCGATCTTCCAACATATTTTTTTCAAAAATTGATGTGATTCTATCCATTTCATTACTGGAGAATAGGTTTTCAACAACAAGAAATCCAAAAATTTCAAAATGCATAATCTGTTCTGACGTTAACAAGTTGGTTATTCTCCTACTTATCAAACTACAATTAATGTATTGACAATTAGTTTTTGGTAGCGGGGGCCGGACTCGAACCGGCGACCTTTGGGTTATGAGCCCAACGAGCTGCCGCTGCTCCACCCCGCGCCGTTTCAAATAACGTCGGCTAAAATTTAATCTTGTAATGAATAGGCAATAACTTGGCCTTAATGTGGGTCAAGTCCTCGGTCTATTAGTACCGCTTAGCTGAATTTGTTGCCAAACTTACACATGCGGCCTATCAACCCTGTAGTCTACAGGGGACCTTACTCTCCAAATAAATTTGGGTTTGGGAAATCTTATCTTAGGGTTGGCTTCGCGCTTATATGCTTTCAGCGCTTATCACATCCCGACATGGCTACCCGGCAATGCTCCTGGCAGAACAACCGATACACCAGAGGTCAGTCCTTCCCGGTCCTCTCGTACTAGGGAAAGCTCCCTTCAAATTTCCTACGCCCACTGCGGATTGAGACCGAACTGTCTCACGACGTTCTGAACCCAGCTCGCGTGCCGCTTTCACCGGCGAACAGACGGACCCTTGGGACCTTCTTCAGCCCCAGGATGCGACGAGCCGACATCGAGGTGCCAAACCTCGCCGTCGATGTGAACTCTTGGGCGAGATAAGCCTGTTATCCCCGGGGTAGCTTTTATCCGATAAGCCACGGCCCTTCCACTCGGAACCGTGGGATCACTTTGCCCGACTTTCGTCTCTGCTCGACTTGTAGGTCTCACAGTCAAGCTCCCTTATGCCAATGCACTCTATAGGTGGTTTCCATTCACCCTGAGGGAACCTTTGGACGCCTCCGTTACTCTTTAGGAGGCGACCGCCCCAGTCAAACTGCCCACCTGGCAATGTCCCTCGTTTTCTACGAGGTTAGAATCGAATTTAGTAAAGGGCGGTATTTCAAGGTTGACTCCACACCAGCTAGCGCTGATGCTTCAAAGTCTCCCGCCTATCCTACACATTAATAAATGCAATCCATTACCAAGCTACAGTAAAGCTCCACGGGGTCTTTTTGTCCTGTTGCGGGTAGCCGGCATCTTTACCGGCCATGCAATTTCACCGAGTCCTTCGTTGAGACAACGCTCAGATCGTGACGCCATTCGTGCAGGTCGGAACTTACCCGACAAGGGATTTCGCTACCTTAGGACCGTTATAGTTACGGCCGCCGTTCACCGGGGCTTCAGTGCAGAGCTTTGTTTCAACGAATTGAAACGAACCCTTTCCCTTAACCTTCCGGCACTGGGCAGGCGTCAGCCCCTATACATCAGCTTTCGCTTTAGCAGAGACCTATGTTTTTGATAAACAGTCGCCTGAGCCTGTTCACTGCGACCCGTTTTAGCCATATTTAGCAAGTAAATACTACCAAACGGGCACTCTTTATTCCGAAGTTACAGAGTTAAGTTGTCGAATTCCTTAACGAAGGTTCTCTCGTTCACCTTGGGATACTTACCCCCACCCACCTGTGTCGGTTTGCGGTACGGACGCTGAAATGTCTAGCAACGAGGATTTTCTTGACGGCATAGGATCAATAGAATCCTCAAGGGCAAAAGCCCTTAAGTTTTATCATTCCCTCAGCTCATAACGCCTAAACGGATTTCCCTGTCTAGGCATGGCCTTCAGAACATAACGTACCATGTCCAATAGGTACGATCTACCTACCTTTCCGTGTCCCCCCTTTGCCTTAAAACGCCATAACAACGGTGCAGGAATTTTGACCTGCTGTCCATCGCTTTCGCTATACGCTACAGCTTAGGCCCGACTTACCCTACGCTGATCAACGTTGCGTAGGAAACCTTGGGTTTTCGGTGTCTTGGATTCTCACCAAGATTGTCGCTACTCATGCCGGCATTCTCACTTCCCAAAACTCCACTATTACTCACGTACATAGCTTCAATGCTTTGGCAACGCTCCCCTACCCCTTAATCAAATAAATGATTAAAGTCGCGGCTTCGGCAGTGAACTTAGCCCCGTTACATTTTCGGCGCAAAACCAGTCTGCTAGTGAGCTGTTACGCACTCTTCAAAGGATGGCTGCCTCTAAGCCAACCTCCTAGCTGTCTCGCCAATCTAACTTCCTTTCACACTTAGTTCACATTTAGGGGCCTTAGCCTGCGATCTGGGCTGTTTCCCTTTCGACAATGGAGCTTATCCCCCACTGTCTCACTCCTAATAAACATCTCGAGGTATTTGGAGTTTGGTTGAGTTTAGTAAGCTTACACCCCCTAGCTCATCCAGAGCTCTACCCCCCCAAGACTATATATTAAGGCTGTACCTAAATACATTTCGGGGAGAACCAGCTATCTCCGAGTTCGATTGGCATTTCACCTCTACCCACAGCTCATCCCAGCATTTTGTACCATACACGGGTTCGGTCCTCCACTCAGATACTATCTAAGCTTCAACCTGGCCATAGGTAGCTCACTCGGTTTCGGGTCTAATCCATACAACACACCGGGGATAACGAAAAATCAACCATTAAATCAAAATCATATCTCAAATCCGAAAATCCTTGATATTTATTCGAAGCAATGGCATTAATTTCACCCAGTCAACGCCCTATTCAGACTCGCTTTCGCTACGGCTACGGAACTTGTGTCCCTTAACCAAGCTGCATAAATTAACTCGCCGGCTCATTCTTCAATAGGCACGCGGTCACTCATATAGAGCTTCCACGGCTTGTAGGTTAAATGGTTTCAGGTCTATTTCACTCCCCTCTCGGGGTACTTTTCACCTTTCCCTCACGGTACTAGTTCACTATCGGTGTCCAAAAGTATTTAGCCTTGGAGGGTGGTCCCCCCAGATTCCCACAAGATTTCACGTGTCCCGTGGTACTCAACGACACACTAAGAGCCAATGTCTTTTCGCATACAGGACTGTCACCTTCTTTGGTAGTTCATTCCAGATTCTTTTTGCTAAAACAAAGGTTTTTTACTCTTATATCTTCTCTAAGGCAAAGACATGTGCGCGTTACAACACCAAATGGATATAAGTCCTTAGACCACTAAACCCACTTGGTTTAGGCTACTCCCCTTTCGTTCGCCACTACTCAGGGAATCTCGTTTGATTTCATTTCCTCAGGGTACTTAGATGTTTCAGTTCGCCTGGTTACCTCTTAAAAAGTTATCCGGTATAACCCGGATAGGGTTGCCCCATTGGGGAATCCACGGTTAAGCTTGCTAGACAGCATACCGAGGCTTTTCGCAGTCTTGCCACGCCCTTCATCGGCTTTTGGACCCAAGGCATCCACCATAAACCCTTAATAACTTGACCCACATTGTGGATCGGTTACTAATTAAAAGTCATAACATACAACGACTCGTATGATATAACTGTATCTCATGCTTAATTGCAAAAAACATGAGACAAAAATCCAAATTCGCATAGGTAATACGAATTTGAAAATTACGCAGGATTAAATTGTTAAAGTACAAATCGGAAAATTCCGACTATTGGCTCGAATTACGCAAACAGAAAAGACCCATGAAAAGAAACTCTTTACAAAGCGTAATAAAAAGGCCAGACAAGAATTATATGAATGATTACATCGTAGAGTCAAGGTTTATTGAGCAAAAGGTTTAATCAATAAACCAAAAATCATCAAAAAGTTGTTCTATGAACATAAACCTGCAAATCATAATGAACAGTTTATTGTGAGTTTTCATTATATCCAAAAATTAAATCAACAATATCTTTTGCAAAATCTTCAGTACAAGACGCAATGAACCATGGTATGCTCTCAGAAGACTTGTTAGGATCAAAAACATATTCCTCCAAGTTGCCGGACTTAGAGACTGAATATACTTTCAAACCTGAAGCCCACACAAACCCCAACCCAGGATCAATCTCAGTCCTAGGTTCATCAAACATTACATATGCATTGGTCATGCCTCTAGAAAGCCACGGATAACTACAAGCTCCTCCATCAGGCCAAAAACGCATTTTGGGAAATTGACTTTCCATGATTTTTGTAAAATTATTTAATTTGTTTCCTAGCAATCTTAAATACTTAGGACTCATAATATAGCACGCAATTATTGAGTCATTAGAAACTTTAGTATCTTTAGACGATTGCAGATTAATAATTTCACCGGTAGAATATATTTCTAATTTTACTCCATTTGAGTCTGCAAAATATATCTCTTTCCTAATAAAATCAGCCGCACAAGCCCAAACAGGAACTAATGATTTTGGATCCCACACAGTTAAAACAGTCCACCATTCAGCAGGTAATCCTCGCATATAATGACCAGACCCATCAAAAGGATCACAAGTAATAAAATAATTTATCTCAGATGAATCACCAATATTAAGTTGAGTGTGCTCAGAAAACAACCTCAGTGAGCAGTTTGATGCGCGTAATTTTTCTATCAATAAATTTTCACAAAATTCATCCAAACCGATTTGAACATCTTCAGTTTCTAATCTGCCCGGAACTAAGCCAATAGAATTCTTACCAAAACCATCAACGTAAAATTGAGGAATTAATTCCATTAACTCTCTAAAAAATTGATCAATTTGACTCGTTACATTTAAAAAATTAGACATTCAAATACTTTTACGAATAATTAAATACTACAAAAATTAACAATACCTAATGTTGCATATAAACAAATTTATAATATTTTGACAACAAAAAGCAACAAAATCATACTGGATATCTGGAGGACAAATTATTTTCTCTAAAAATTTTTATTGTTTAAAAATATGTTAAAATAAATATTTAAAATATTCCCAAAAACAAAAAACTAATCAATCAAAAATGTATCTAATTTCTCTATCAGTTATATTCACCACATTATTACTTACCGCAAATATTTCAGCTGTAAAAATTATTGCTATAGGCACAGAAGGAATTGATGCTGGTATCATTGCATACCCCTTAACATTCTTAATATCTGATGTCTTATCCGAAATATATGGTAGAAAAATTACAACAAAAATAATTTGGCTTGGATTTATATCTAATTTACTAATGATAAGTATTTTATTTTTAGTTGGCATAATTCCAGAAGCATCTTACTGGAATGACCAAGAATCATATAACAAAATACTGGGCTCCGTTCCGAGAATCATTTTTGCTTCCATGATTGCATATTTAATAAGCCAACATCACGATGTTTTTGCTTTCGAAATGTGGAAAAATATTACAAAACAAAGATTCTTGTGGATAAGAAATAATGCTTCTACAATAGTTTCTCAAGGAATTGACACTACCATATTTGTGCTACTAGCGTTTATAGGTACATATTCAACAAATGAAATCTGGAATATGATTTGGATAACTTATTTAATTAAAGTAGCTATAGCTATTATTGACACTCCACTTGTTTATATTCTTGTAAACTTCATTAAATCAAAAAATAATTCCTAATTTCAATCCAAAACCGCTCGAAGATCTTTCATAACTTTCGCAATGTCACGCATATACATTCCTGGGTCTCTAGAATCATTAAAAACCTTCAAATTAAGAAATACGGGACCTTTCATTTGCAAAACTAAAGGTAATTTTGCCACAAATTCTTCAATTTCTTCAAATTGAAAACATTTTTCGTATCCACATGATTTCGCTAATCCGGGGAAATCAATGATTTTTGAACCTGGAATTGGTTGCCCTCCAGTTGTCGAATAAATACCATCATTAAAAACAAAATGGAAAAAATTCTTTGGTTTTTGAGCAGCAATAGTAACTAACGAACCAGCATTCATTAGCAAAGAACCATCTCCATCTAAAACAAAAACTTTTTTATCTGGCCGAGCGATTGAAAGCCCCAATGCTATATCGGAAGCTTTACCCATTGCACCAAAAACCGGAAGATCTAAATCTTTGTTTTTTGACAATTTTTCGAAATATCTATTTGGAGTCATAATACTTACCACAATTGCATCTGCACGAACTTCGTTAATAGCTTCAACTGCGTCATATGAATTAATCATTTATCACCAAACAAATCTTTTTTATATTGCATTCCTTCTGGCAATTCGGATACAACTCCAAATAAAACCATGACCCGTTCAACTATAAAGTCCACAACATCATTTACAGATTTTTGAAAAAGATAAAAAGCAGGATTAGGAGGAAGAATTGTAGCCCCCATAAATGCCAAATCAGATAAGTTCCTTAGATGAACCGCATGCAATGGAGTTTCTCTGGGAACTACCACAACAGTCCTTTTTTCTTTAAAACTGACATCAGCTGCCCTTCGCAAAAGATTATCAGATAAACCTTGTGCTAAAGCGCCAACTGTTGACATGCTAGCTGGTATAATAACCATACCTCTAGTTGGAAAAGTCCCACTAGCAATCGGAGCTGTTAGCTCTCCTATTTGATGAAATTTAAAATTTTGACTAGAAGACCATTTCTCTAATTCTTCACCAAACGATGTTTCCATCTCTTTTTCCCAAACAATTCTAGAAGCGGAAGATGCCGTCAGAATAACTGGAACATCCAATTCCAAAAAGCGATCTATAGTGGATTTAGCCAAAACGACACCACTTGCACCGGTAATTCCTACAACAACAGGTTTTTTATTATCCAATTGTTCCTCCATAATCGATAGTTTAATAATAGATATTTTACTCGATGAAATATTTAAGTAACAGTCAAAATTGTAAAAATAAAAAATACAAAAGAAAAATATCCATTTGTAAACATAAAAACTTTTGGAATTTTTGATAAATCTAATGGAGTCACAAAATAATATCTTAATAAAATACCCAAGCTAGATATAAAACATCCCAAAAAATAAACATACGATAATTCAAGTACGAATCCTAAGCTAATAAATGACAAAATTGCTATTAAATCGAAAAATTTAGCAATTGTAAAAGAACGAGCCAAACCAAATTTTTGAGCAAAAGAATACAAACCATGTTTAATGTAAAATTCTCTATCTTGAGTATGATAAATTATGTCGAAAGCTGTTGCCCAAAAAACTACTCCTGTAGACAAAATCACAGTAGCATAAGAAAAAGTCCCTGCGGCACCAATCCATCCTCCAGCAGGCGCTAAAGCTAAAGCTCCACCTAAGATTAAACTCGACAGCCATGTGAATCTTTTACTAAAAGGATATATCGCCAAATAAAAACCCGCAATTGGCGACAAAATAAATGACAAAAAATTTAATTTCCATGAAGCAAAAAATAAACATGCCAAACCAATTAATCCAACAACTACCAACTCACTAGGATGAATTAATCCAGCTGGCAAATGTCTAGAAGATGTTCTAGGATTTAAAGAATCAATTTTTAAATCAATCACTCTGTTTGCGGACATGCCAAAAGTTCGTGCACCAATCATAGCTAAAATTATCAATGTAATTGTTTCAAATTGTAAAAAAGAGCTACGTGAAAGAATTGCTCCGACAAAAGCAAAAGGCAAAGAAAATATAGTCTCTTCAAACCTGATAGATTTTAAATAATCGATAAATTTATTAAACACTTTAATTAGAAATATTGTATTTAGACCACTTACTATCAACTAAATCTTTAATTGATTTTGACATCAATATATCAGAAGGCCAAGGCCTTGATCTACCATCAATTTTACTTTTAGCAGTAGCATCAATTCCTATTTTACTTCCATATCTTGGTGTATTTGAAGCATGGTCCAAATCATCAAGTGGCCCCTGAGATATCAAGATATCTTTTTCGGGATCCAAATTCGATAAAACTCTCCATGCAACCTGAGAATAATCCTTTAAATCTACGTCATGATCAACAACAACAATTGTCTTAGTTAACATTAACAGACCTAAACCCCAAATAGCATTCATCACTTTTTGAGCATGCCCTAGATAAGATTTTTTAATAGATATAATTAATAAATTATGAAAAATTCCTTCCGCTGGCATACTAATATCCACAATTTCAGGCAAAACCATTCTTAATGCTGGCAACATTAATCTGGTACTAGCCAATCCCATAAAATAATCTTCTGTAGGGGGTATTCCTACCATTGTAGAAAGATAAATAGGATCTTTTCGATGAGTAATAGCAGTAACATGAAAAACAGGATACTCATCTTCCTCAGAATAATATCCAGTGTGATCCCCAAAAGGTCCTTCTTTACGTAATTCACCTAAATTTAAATAGCCTTCTAAAACAATTTCTGAATTTGCAGGCACTTCAATATCTATTGTTTTACATTTTACTAACTCTACTGGTTTACCTCTCAAAAATCCCGCAACCATAAATTCATCTATACTAGGAGGTACAGGTAATGACCCTGACCAAGTAGTAACTGGATCAGCACCAATTACGACAGCTGCTTCTAATTTTTCATTCCCAATTTGCCCAGAATCTTGATAATGTTGAGCAGCAACTTTATGAGTTTGCCAGTGCATACCAGTAGTATTTTTATCAAAAATTTGCATTCTATAAGTACCTACATTCCTTATGCCAGTTTTAGGATCTTTAGTAATCACTAAAGGCAAAGTAATAAAACGACCAGCATCATCAGGCCAACATTTCATTGCAGGGAACATATTCAAATCAACAGACTCACCCAAAAAAACAACTTCCTGGCAAGGTGCTTTACGGTTTTTTGGAGAAATAATTTTGGGTTGAGATTTAGCAACCGAAGCAATTTTAGTTAATGCACTAACTTTATCAAATATATTAGTGGGAGGTTTAGAGACCATACCTAAAATTTTATCTACCTTGTCACCCAATTCATCTAAATCATTCACACCTAAAGCCCAACACATTCTTTTTTGGCTTCCAAAAATATTAATAGCTAAAGGCACATCATTATTTTTAACATTAGAGAAAAAAAGTGCTGGGCCTCCTGTTTTCACAACTCGGTCTGTGATTTCGGTAATTTCTAAATCTTGATCAACAAGTTCATCAATAACCACTAAATCATCTTTTAATTTTAGAAATTCAATATATTCACGTAAATCTTTAAACATTTTAACCTGTGTTATCTTAAATCCTTTGAGGAGATATCAACCCTAAAGTCCTTTTCCGGAATTTCTGAAACTAATTTTTCAAATCTTTCATCTATTTCAATATTTGAAAGAGATTTAAAATCACCACTTTCATTAGATCTACCAACAACAAAAAACTTTACACCTAATTCATTGAAATCAGAAATTGTATCTTGCAAATCTTTTTTAGATTGATAATATTTTTCATCCCATATACGTTCCATAGTATCAATACCAACAATAAACTTACAACCAGGAAAAAGCTTGGATTTTTGTAAAAACGTAGTAGACCGAGTAATTATAATTCCACTCAAACCTCTAAATTGTCTTACTCTATCGATCAATTCGTCTCTATTCAAACTGGGTTTATCCACATTCGATATAGAAAGTTCAAAAAAAACATCAAAATGCCCAAAAGCTTTCAAGCCATATTCCAATATACCAATATGACCTCGATGCAAAGGATTAAATGAACCGGGAATCAACACACCTGAAAAATCTATATCATCTGTAGCCAAGCCTGATTGATCAATAAAAACATAATCTTTCTTCGCTTGTATTAATTGATCAATTAACTTTTCCAATTTAGAATATCTAATCAATTTTTCTTTCCTAAACAAATTAATTTTAAAATCGTTTTTTAAATCTAAAACTTCATACATCAAAGAAATTATAACTTTACTAGTAATTTGATCTTCAAGCACCCTATCCCTTGATCCTTTTTCAAAAACTAAAGAATACCCAAATAGTTTTTCATGTGATTTTGCGACCATATAAAATTTATTTTGGCTTCTTTTAAATCTGTTAGTCTCTAGAGAAGCAGTTACTCCAATACCTACTAAATTATTTTTATCAGGATTATTACATAATGCTTCTTCATAAGATTTATTAGCTAGCTTCGAAGCAGTTTCTAAACTTACAGATTTTTGAATTGAGCTACCCAAATATTTATTTAGAGATGTCCCAGAATAAGGTAAAACAACTTCTAAGATTTTATTCGAAGCACCTGGAACACTTAGGAGCCAATCAACTACTTTAATTCCTCCACCTGTTATAGCCAAAGAATAGGAAGCATCTACCGAAGATTCATACAAATTTTTTACTATATTACGAATTTGAAGCTCTTCAGTATTTTTCACAAAATTTCACCTCTAATAGATATATCTAAACATCTATATCTAGTAATATCATCTGAAATTTAACAATAAATTAGAATAAATTCATCTGGTTTTATTAGATAAGTATTAATAATTTCCTTAAAGTAATGTTAACATCCTTAATATATCAATCAATCTTTAGATAAATTTATTATTTTCTCTTATTACAATAAATCACTGAGAAAAAGTGTAGGAAAGACTAATTGAGCTCAAAATGGCAACCTAAACCTGGCGACCAAGTAATCAGGCATCCCAGAAAACAACAAATTAGTCCTGTAAAAATTGATATAGGATCAAACAGAAAAAGTAGTCCTTCAAATATTACTGCTCCGATATTAATTACTAGCACAATTTTAATTATTATGACCATTGGAGCATTTATATTATTGATGCCATTTTCTAATACAACTGGTGAATTTACACCTATACTTGATGCTATATTCACATCCACTTCAGCAACTACAGTAACTGGTTTAACAACTCAAAACTCTACAATTTATTGGTCCTGGATCGGAAAAGCCACTATAGTAATTTTAATCTACATAGGTGGCTTGGGTATTATGACACTAGCAACATTTTTTTTAATTTTGATGCGCCAAAAAGTATCTCTATCACAAAGAATAGTTGTAGCAAATACACTTCAGATCAACGAAATGGGAAGTTTAGTAAACTTGACGTTAAAAATTGTAGGTGTTGTGACAACCATCCAGTTAATTGGTGCAATTATCCTTTATACAAAATTTTCTACAATTCTACCTCCAACAGAATCTATTTTTCTTTCAATTGCACATTCAGTTTCATCATTCAACAATGCAGGATTTGTTTTCTTTAATGATTCTAATAGCCTTGAACATTTTCAACAAGATCACTTTATTTTATCAATCACATCACTCCTAATCTTTCTAGGATCAATTGGCTATTGGGTTTTCATAGACTCATTTCAATTTAAAAGAATTTCTTTAATTTCCTTAAATTCAAAAATTGTTTTGATTGGAAGTCTATTTTTTATTCTACTTGGAGCAACAATTTTCTTTTTTTCAGAATTTAACAATTCAAAAACAATTGGCGATTTGAATATTTATAACAAAATTTCTGTTTCTTTTTTTCAATCAATTAGTGGTAGAACTGCAGGATTTTCCGTAATTGACCACTCTCAAGCAAACACTTCAACAAATTTCTTCTATAGCTTCTTAATGATAATAGGTGGCGGAGCGGCGTCGGTATCCGGAGGAATAAAAATAAACACTTTCGCAATAATTGCAATCTCAATTTATTGCAATATGAAGGGCAAATTTGAAACTTCTATTTTCGCCAGACAAATACCTATAAAACAATTATATCAAGCTCTTTCAATATCTAGCATTTCGATTTTTACTCTAATATTACTAATATTTCTAATGACATTCGACCCTCACCAAATAAATTTCTCACAGTTACTTTTTGACACAACTTCTGCTTTCGGAACTGTAGGTGCAACAACAAATATTGTAGATAAAATTTCAAATTATGGAAAAACTATTTTTATTATATCTATGTTTACCGGAAGAATTTTACCTTTTAGCTTAGCATCAATCACATCTAGAGAAAATTCCACATCCATTTACCACTATGCTGAAGAAAGAATTACAATTGGCTAACTTTAATAATTTCAAAAAACTAATTAAAAAATAAATCATGTATAATTCATGTATTATCCAATCTAAATAGGACTGAAAATGAGAAAACAAGTAATAGTAATAGGTTTAGGGAGATTTGGATCCAAAGTATCCACTTCTCTATATAATTTAGGACATGATGTATTAGCAATTGATAAAAATGTTGACCGTACTCAATTAATTACTGGGCAAGTAACTCATCCAGTCACTGGAGACGCCACTAATGAAAATGTTCTTCGTGAATTGGGCGTACAAGATTATGATGCTGCAGTAATAGCGATTGGTACTGACATAGTTGCAAGTGTAATGACATCTGTACTACTTAAAACTATGGGGATAAAATATATAGTAGCTAGAGCTAGAGATGAGCTCCACACAAATACTTTAACTAGATTAGGTGTTGATAAAGTAGTACAGGCTGAATCTGAAATGGGTATTAGAATTGCTCATAATTTATTTAATCCAAATGTACAAGAATATCTTGAAATCACCCCAAATTTTGGACTAAGCAAAATTAAAGTACCCAAAAGTTTCACTAATAAAACCCTTAACGAAATGGGGTTTTCAGGACCAAGAAATAAATATGGATTAGCTGTTTTAGCTCTGCAAAGAGGTAAAGATATCACTTTAAACCCCGATAGTGATGATAAATTACTAGATGGCGACACCATTATATTGGCTGGCAAAGATGAATTAATCGATGATTTACCAGAATAAATACTTATGATGATTGTTGCTAAATTTTTATTTATTAACTTACCTAAAAATATTTTCGAAATAATTAATAAATTATTCCATCAATTCTTTGACAAAAAGGAAGCAAAATTTCAATCAATTTTAGTAGCTTTATCTGGCAAAACAAATGATATAAAATCAATTTCCATTGCAAAAAATCTTATTGAAAAAAAATCAGGGGTTATAACGTTTGTCCATGTATTGGAAATCGACTTAGACAAACCTATAGATATTGAACTCCCTGAAAAAACAAGCTCCGGAGACAAAATATTATCCAATATACTAAAAAAACATCAGATACAAACATACAATCATAAATCTGTATTACTTCAAGCTCGTAATGCAGGTCCTGCTATAATATCAGAAGCTTCTAATCAATCTACTGAAGTCATAATAATTTCTAAAAAAAATGAACAGAACCGATCAAGTTTAAGCAAAACAATTAAATACGTTTTAGAAAATTCTCAATGTTCTGTATTATTGATCCAAGAGTGAATTTTTGACAAATTATCGCTATACTTAACAGATGATAGAAGAAAAACAACTAAATAGTGATAATAAAAAATTTCGAATAATAATATTGGGATTTAACAATTTAACTACTGCAATAATTCGCAAATTCATAGAAAAAAGTTCTTCGATTTCAATAATATGTAATCTTCAAAAAATAACTGAATCAAACATGAAACACTTCCTCAAAGAAGATAAAATCAAATTCAATCAAAAAAGTGATTCTTTAATAACGGATCTTGAAAATGCTAACATACAAGATACCGATCTATTTTTTTCTGTAACAAAAAATGATCCCGTAAATTTAATGGCTGTCCAGATTGTACAAAATATATTTCATTTGTCTAAAGACAAATCAATATGTGTTCTCAATAACGAAAATCTAGCAACAATTTACTCTTCAATGGAACTTCAATGCATTAATACTTCAAATTTAATTACTGATCAAATATTAAATACATTAGATAGGCAATAATTTGTATACCATAATTTTAGGCGGAGGGAAAATTGGCTATTCGATATCAAAATGGCTCCTATCTTTAAAATATGAAGTGACTATAATTGAAAAATCTGAATACAAATGCAAACAAATAGAGAATGATTTAGGCAATATTGTTATTAATGGTGACGGAACTAATCCAAAACTTTTGGAATCTTCTGGAATATCCAGAGCAACGAATTTTATTTCAACAACAACAAATGACCCCGTAAATTTCGTTGCATGTCAAATTACTAAAGATCACTTCAATTTAAAAAATGTATTTACTACAATTAACAAAAATGAAAATATAGAATTATTCAAATCAGTAGGCATAAATAACTTTTTAACTATAGACAAAATAATTGCTGATCAAATGAAAAATTTATTGTATGCAAATAAAATATCTCCAGCATCCACACTATTTTCCGAAATGGGCAATTTACTATTATCAGTTAATATCACAGCTGAAAATTATATATCAAACAAAAAAATTTCTGAAATTGATCTACCAAATGAAAGTTTTATTTCACTTATTATCCCAGTATCAGGTATACCTTTTATTCCTACGCCTGAGTCAATAATTGAACCTGGTCATAAAATAATTTTTGTAACTAAGACTAATCAAGAACAAGCCTTGCTTAATTCAATATAGATAGGAGTAATCACCCTGAAAACAAAATATTTAGCTTTTTTAGGCCCAACTGGAACTAATACTGAACAAGCTGCAATCAAATACAATCCAAATTCCAAGCTAGAAATGTGCTCTTCAATTAATGAAATTTTTTCAATGGTAGAAAACAAAAAAACATATGAAGGCATTGTTCCTATTGAAAACAGTATAGACGGCCCAGTTACTGATACATTGGATCTATTAATTCATGAATCAAATCTATCAATTCAGAAAGAAATAATCCTAAATATATCACATTGCTTGATCACCAACAAAAATTCTTCAAATTCACAACATTTTTCAGAAATTTTTTCACACCCTCAAGCTTTAGGGCAATGCAAAAAATATTTACTTAAAAAATATCCAAATTCCAAACTCACAGCATCAATGAGTACCTCTGAAGCAGTAAAATTTGTATCTCATTGTGCCGAAAATATTGCTGCAATCGGAACAGATATATCTGCTGAAATTTATGATGGTCATATTGTAGAAAAAAATATTCAAGACAACATGAACAACTCAACTAGATTTATCGTTTTATCACACGAAAAAACTACTCCATCAGGAAATGACAAAACATCCCTATGTTTTTCTTTTTCACAAGACGCACCTGGTAGCTTATATAAAGTTCTTGGAGAATTCGCAAAAAGAGAAATAAACCTAACAAAAATCGAATCTAGGCCATCAAAAAATACTTTAGGCCAATATGTTTTTCTAATAGATCTTGAAGGCCATCAACACGAAAAATTAATCCAAGAAACAATTACTGCAATCAAAAAACTTGTGTCAGAAATTAAAATTTTTGGATCTTATCCCACGTATATATAGCAAGAAAAATAATTAATCTTGATTTTTTCCAGTTGATGTTTCATTTTCTGATGAACCATTTTGGGATGTAGATAAATTTCTGATATTAGATACTAAAGATTCAGCTTTCGGAATCACTTGTTCTCGTATTACTTCTACAGAAGGTCTAATATTTTCCTCTAATCTATCAGAAAAATTATTCGCTTTATTTTTAAATTCAGTTGCTTTATTACTCATTTTTTCTCTAGTCGAAGAATCTTCAGAAGAAGCAAATAATATACCCACAGCTACACCTACAATTCCACCAACTAGGAAACCAGTAATAAAAGAACTGCCGTTATCCTTACTCATAAAAAAACCTCCTAAAACTATTTCTAAATACTTAAATGCTATAACTTCACAAATTTAGAAATTACAGACACAACTTTTGAAGATAAACCTGATTTACCTATAAATTTATCTGACACTGTAGTTGTAGTTTTTTCCAATGCCGAGATTGTGCGCCTAACTGATCTAAGAATATTAGAAATCTTAAAATAAACCACAAGCATCAATATTAATGCTGTAATCATTAATATAATCAATAACACATCTCTAATTAACTCTACGACATTTTCCATAAAAAACTCTTAAGATCTAATAATCACACATCCTATTGGCTTATCGTATCATATAAAAGTAACAATACACAAAATCCAAAGCTAAAATAGAATAGTTGCAAAAATTAAGGTTTAATCAAAATTCTAATTGAATTTGTAGAATTATCTTTTCTTTGATTAATAATACTGTGTCCATTTTGTTCAGCCCAAATGACTACATCGTAAGTGTTAAGAATATCTGGGATAATAGCTTCAATCAAATTCACACCATTTTCAAGGATCCTTTGATCCAGTTCAGATAAAATAGAGGCACAATTTTTACCTGTTCCATCAACCACAATCCAATTTTCAAAATTCAAATTATCAATACTTTTATTTTGTACATTTTCAAGTACATTTATTTCCCCAGTTTGTCTCAAATTCAATTGACGTTTAAATTCTTTTACTGATTCCCAATACACACCCTTAGAACGATCTTGTTTAGCGCAAACGGCACCTCGAACCCCAACTATATCTGGATTTATTCTAGAGATTTCATCTAGATTTTGTAATTTCAAATGACCAGATAAAGCAGTACTAATACCCATTTTCTTACCCGAAAAAACTAAATCTCTCAACTGAGATTCTTCCATAAAATCAAATAAATTACGTCCATCTTTTGTTATAGTATCAATCAACCAGCCATCACAATTACCATCTACAGCCAAGTCTTGCATCAATCCAGGATCAATACCATCAGAAATTTCACTATCTGCAAATAAAGATCCTATGAGTTTTGTTTCAGACCCTTCTAAAGCTTCTTTTGAAGCTAGTAATATTTCCTTAGCTAATGAATATTCCGTATTCATAAAGCCAACTTTGACAGAAGTAGCGTTAAGTATCCCAGCTGTGTACACAGCCATAGCTACAGTACCTACTTGCTTAGGTACAACTCCTAAAGTTACGCTAGCATGTTGCTCTAATGGAACTAAATCTCTAACTTGTTTAACCAAAACAGGATGCGCAGAACCAACCAATGCTTCTTGCAAATTCTTTACATCAACAATATCAGCCTCTCCCTTTATAGCATGTTTTGCTTCTTGTAAATCCTGAACACTAACCATTAATAACATAAATTCACCTATAAACTATAAATTAATATTCCACCAAAAAAATTATTTATCAATAATAATCTGTAAATCTTCTTTGAGCTTTGATTTTTCTTGATTATTCAAATCTACTAAAGGTAACCTCACACCTCCAGAAGCGAGCCCCATTAATTCTCCCCAATACTTACACATTGAAACTGGCAAAACACCATTAAATTTTTTTACAGTATATTGCCACCACTTATCAGATATTTCTTTAATATTTTTAATATGTAAATTATAAAATTTTTCATCCAAATCACCAACAACTGCACGATTTATAAATTCCACATAATTAGAATTTCCAGGACGATCAAACCTCCAATCAGAGGTATTAGCAAACATTACTTGCTGATTAAAGCCTAATTCTTTACCTTTGAAAAATATCCATTCATCCGGAGTACTAATCACATGATCTTTACCTAAAATTTGATGTGCATTTATAGACAAACTTTGATTAAAACTTGCTTCTTTAACACCAACCACATTGGGCAACTTGCAAAGTTCTTTAAGCTTTTCAACTCCCAAAACAACTCCAAATTGTGGTGAATTATAAAACATAATTGCCATTGAAGTAGTTTTTGCAATTTCTGTAACAAACTCCACAACTTGATCTTCTGTTTTGGTAACAAAATACGGAGCCGCAATCATGATAATATCAAATCCACAATGCTCTGCATAATCAGTGAATTTTTGTACTTCACTTAAACTAGTATGTGAAACATGAGCCCCTATAAACATTCCTTTTGCAGCATCACTAACTAGATCAAAAACCCTCAAGCGTTCCTCAAAAGAAAGACTCCAAAATTCCCCCATACCCCATGCGCAACCAACACCTTTAGTGCCTAATTTTCTAATATGATTTATATTCTTAATCAGGCCTTCTTGATTTAAAGATAAATCTTTATTGAAAGGGGTGACTAAAGTAGACCATTGGCCTTTCAAATTTTCTTTCGCCCAATCTTGAGCTTCAGCTTTAGTATATGACGCCATAAGTTTGTTTTTTATCCCTATAATTTTGCCAAACTATATCATGATATCCGTCAAACAAGAAAAGTGTCAACGATATCTCTATAATAATTACAAAACGCATTTCCGGTTAAAAAGATACCTAACTTAAATATAGAATTATGATTTGACATTTTAGTGACAAATATTCATAAAAATGATTTTGCAAATTCAAATGCTCCTTTACCATAAAATTCATGTTCGCCTTCAAAAATCTCATAAGAAAACGAATTTTTCGCACCAAAACAAGTAAATATTTGTTCAGCTTTTTCAATCGCATATTTTGTTGCATCAATTGGAAAAATAGGATCATTAGTTGCAGATTCTATAAAAAGCCCTCTTGGCGCAATCAATCCTGCTATATCATACATTTCGGCATATTTTAATATTCCAGGAATATAATTGTCTATACAGTGATTAATATTAAATATGCTATCCTTAAAAGTACAAAAATATCCTGAAATAATTGCTAATTTGATTCTTTCGTCCAAAGCAGATGAAAAAAAAGACGTAGTTCCTCCTCCTGATAGACCCATTACAGCAATTCTATCAAAATCAATTTCTTTTCTAGTTTCTAAATAATCAATTGCAGACATAACATCTATTACACGCCATTTAATCATTGTTTCACCTAATAAAAACGCAGTCCCTGAAAGCAAATTACAAGAACTTTGAGATTCATTAGCTGAATCTAAATGATCTGTCGTTCTTCTTCTACCAAAACCAAATTGCTCGATCGCTAGCACTACATAACCTTGATTCACAGCTTGTACTGCATAATTTTTATGAATACCATTAAAATTACCATAAGTTATGCCATTTTGTATCCCAACGACATCATTAACACCTCTTCCATGCCCATGAACGCACATAATCACAGGCATTTTCACATTGCCAGAGAATTTGGGCACCAATAAAAAAGCAAACACTTTCATATTTTCTGCACTATCAAATAGTATTGTTTCTCTGGTATAAGTACCAAAATCTTCAATTTTAATAACCTTTGAATTCAACTCACCTCTATACTTTGGTAAATCTCCAATCAATTCTATTAATTGAGATCTCATTATCTTTTGCCAAGACTCAGCCTGAGGAATAGTTTGAGCAGAAAAAGTTAGACTAGGCTTTAAATTTTGATATTTGGCATTTGTATAATTTAAAACTTCTAAATTAATATCCTCTGAAAACATTTTTTTCCTCTCAGAATAATTCCAACAAAATCAAACTTTCAATCTGTCAATAATTAACTTTACTTCATCTCGTAGTAATCGATGAGGGACATGAGATAAATCATGGTCTGAAGAAAGTAAATCTAGTGCTTCATTTCTAGCTAGATTAATCAATTCATGATCCATCAAATCTGCAATTTTCAAATCAGTTAAACCACTTTGACGCGTTCCAACAAAATCTCCAGGACCTCTAATCCTTAAATCATGTTCAGCTAATTCAAATCCATCATCTACAGTTTCTAAAACCTTCATTCTTTCTAAAGCATCTTCTCCAGAATTCATTGAAATCAATAAACACAAACTTTCAAATTTCCCTCTACCTACACGTCCTCTTAATTGATGTAATTGAGCTAACCCAAACCTCTCTGCACCTTCAATTAACATAACAGAAGCATTTGGAACATCTATTCCTACTTCAATAACGGTTGTAGACACCAAAATATCTATCTCTCCTGAAGAAAATCTTTTCATGATTTTTTCTTTTTCTTTGTAGCTCAATCGCCCGTGAATTAATTCGATTTCATATTTTGAAAAAACAGAATTTGACAATCTATTAAATACTTCGATAGCTGAAGAAGTAAACAATTTATCAGATTCCTCGATTAATGGACATACGACGAAACCTTGTCGTCCTTTTTTGATTTCCAAATCAAGTAATTCATATCCATGATTTCTATTTCCCTCAGGAATCAAAATAGTTTTAATTGCTTGTCTGCCAATTGGCATCTCATTAATTACTGATATATCTAAATCTCCAAATACAGTGAACGCCAAAGATCTAGGTATAGGAGTAGCTGACATCATTAAAAAATGTGGGTTAAATTCATGCTCCACCAATAATTGCCTTTGTTCAACTCCAAATCTATGCTGTTCATCAATAATAGCAAGAGCTAATTTTGGAATTTTAACTTGATCTTGAATCAATGCATGTGTACCCACAACCAAGTCAATTTCACCATTTGATAATAATTTTTGAATTGAAATCTTATGTTGTTGCGAAAGGCCACCAATCAACAACCCTATTTTTAACGATTTACCTAAAAACCTAACTTCTATTTGTTTATAATAATCTTCATCAACAAGTAATTTATTATTGAACAACATTTTCATAATAGTATTAAAATGTTGTTCAGCTAATAATTCTGTTGGTGCCATCAAAGCACACTGAAAACCTTTTTGAACTACACCAAACATTGCAGCTAAAGCTACTACAGTTTTCCCACTACCTACATCCCCTTGTAACAATCTGCTCATTGAAACTCCAGATCCCATGTCATTAAAAATTTCTCTGATCGTATTTCTTTGTGAATTTGTCAAACTAAATGGTAAAATCTTTTCAAAATCTGAAATAAAATTTAATTCTAATTCTATTTTTGGAGAAGATTGAATTAAATCTTTTTTACGTTGTAAAACAGCTAATTGAATATTAAATAATTCTCCAAAAGATAAACGTCTTTTAGATTTTGATATATCAAATACAGAATTAGGATAATGAATTCTTAATATAGAATCATTTAACGAAATTAAATCCAAACGCTCCAATAAAGATTGTTGAATTGGATCTGGCAAATATACTGAAAATTCATTAACAGCACTAGCAATAATTCTCCTTAAAGATTTCTGGTTAACTCCATCTGTTAATGGATAAACTGGTACTAATCTACCTGTGTGAATCAATTCTTCTGGATCTTTGAAGTTCTCATATTCTGGATTCTCAAAAACTAATTTACCGTTAAAATCGCTTGGCTTGCCACTAATAAAAAACTTAGACCCAACTTTCATAATATTTCTAATATAGGACTGATTGAACCAAATAACTTCAATAGTACCTGTGTTATCAAATAAAACAGTTTTAATTATTGGGCGTTTAATATTTTTACCAACAGTAAAAACATCCATAACTTCTACAAAAACAGTTTGAAATTCTCCATATTTCAAATCAGCAATCTTACGTATATCGCTAAAATCATTATACCTATAAGGAAAATACGTGATGAGATCATAAATCGTCTTGATACCTAATTCAGAAAATAACCGAATACTATCAATCTTTGATTTTCGAGGAAAATTAATTTTAGATATTTGATCAATTTTTTGATTTAAAAACTCTTTACGGAGTTTATCGCTTTCAAATAAAAACTCTAAGTGATTATAAAGTGAAAGACTTTTTAAAATTCCCTGAATCCATTTTTCTCTGTTAAATATGTCTAATCTAGAATACGCCTTAATATTTCCTAAAACAGGTTTAAAATAATAAGCATTATTTAATAAAAATTTATCCAATCCACCTACAACATTCAAGTCTCTACATTCGGTAACAATTTCTTTATTTAATATATCAATTAAAGTTCCAATTTTGACAGAAAATAATTTATCTTGATCTAACATCAAATGCCTCAAATCGAAAACAAAAATACCAAAATTTTTGAACCTCAAAATTAAATATTAGAAATAAAACCCACCCCGATAGTACCAGGACCTGAATGAGTTCCTGTGACAGGACCTATCCTACTAATAATTGGCTTAGAATTGATGAGTGAACTCAAATTGTGACTAAATTCTAAAGCTAAATCTGAATCTGTACTATATACAACTGATAAACTATGTAATTTGCCAAATTGATTACAATAATCAGTTAATTTAGCAATCCCTTTTTTGAAAGTTCTTGCCTTACCAAACTCCTTTGATTCTCCATTCTCAACTGTAATCATTGGCTTAATATTCAATAAAGAACCTAACATAGATCTTGCTTTACCGATCCTGCCTCCTTTTTCAAGGTACACTAAAGTATCAAGAAGGCCAACAAAATGAGCTCTGCTAGCAAAATCATTTGTAGCTTTAACAATTGTGTCAAAATCAGCTCCATTTTTTGCTAACCTTGCTGCTTCTATAACACATAATCCACTAGACATACTGACATGGCCTGTATCTATCACTGAAATTTTTGATTTCAATGATTGATCTTCTGAAGCAATAGATGCAGATTTAAAAGTGCCACTTAATTTAGCGGATAAGTGAATAGAAATTATTCCATCATTATCGCTATCAAGTTTCTGATAAATATCCAAAAAATCACCCGGAGAAGGTTGTGAAGTGAATGGATGAATCGGATCTGAAGTTAATCTTTGATAAAAATTCTCCGCATTAATATCTATGCCATCTCGTAAAGATTCTTCTCCAAAATTTACATACAAAGGGACCACATGAATATCCAATTCTTCTGCTAATTCTTTTGGTATATCACAAGCGCTATCGCTAACAATTTTTACCGACATATTACTTCTCCTTTAATGTTTTTTTATTCTACTGAAAATATTATATGATAATTTGGTTGTTCACCTCTATGAACTTCAAAATCAACATCCTCCCAAGTTTGTTCTAAACAATTGACTAATTCTTCTGATTCGTAGTCTGCAAAATCGATACCGTTGTACAAAGTTACTAATTCAATTTCTTGTGTTTCTAAATGTTTAAGTAATTTATCAAAAACAACAAATAGAGATTTATCACTAAATAATAATTGCCCATTTAAAAAGCCAATAAACTCACCCTTTTCAACTACTATATCACCAAATCTAGCAGATCGTTGAGAAATAGAAATTTCACCATATTGAATTTCCAGAATTGCACTATCAAGTAATTCAAAACTCTCATCTATATTCAAATCTTTCCGAAAAGAAAGCATTGAAGCAATCCCTTGAGTCATTGAAACTGATTCTATTACCCTAACATCTTTATCAGAAATTTTTGCTACCTGAATAGCAGCAGGAATAACATTTTTATTATTCGGTAAAATAATTATAGAATTTGATTCAGACTGATCAACAACATCACTTATTTCAGAAACACTTGGGTTCATAGTATTTTTACAATTAATAATATTATGAACACCCAGATCCCTGAAAATTCTTTCAAATCCATTTCCTTGTACAACAGATAGAACAGATACCTCCCCAAAATTCAATTCAGTGCTAGTTTTTCTTGAATTTTTATCAAAATTTGAATGCTGTTGATCCATATTTGCAATGTCTATTTCAGATAATTGCCCAAATTTGCCAGCTACAGTTAGTACAGAACCTGGATCTTCAGCATGAATATGAATTTTCATTAAATTTTCATCGCCAATCAATACAGCTGACTTTCCTAACGGTACAATCTGTTTTTTTATATCATCTTCAGATAAATTACTACCACTAATTAATAATTGTGTACAATATCCAAATTCTTCATGTTCAACTTTATCCAAAAATTGTTTAGAAATAGCATTATTATTTATAGTTTTTTTCCCATAATTCTCAATATGCTCAAATTTGATTTGTAAATTTGCAGCACTTTTATACATAGCGTTCAAAATTATTTCTAAACCATAAGCTCCTGAATCAACAACACCTGCTTCTTCTAAAATTGGTAATAAAGTTGGAGTTTTCAAAACTGAAGATCTAGCTAACTCTGAAATGTTGTACAACAAATCAACTAATTCTATTTCTTGATTTTCTTTTATATTACAAAAATCTGAAATATCATTTATCAAGGTTAACATCGTTCCTTCAACAGGATCTACTATCCCTTGATAAGCAAATTTTTTGGCTAATAAAAATGAGGCGCACAAATTATTAGAATCTAAAATTTTTACAGATTTTAAACTTTCAGAAAAACCTCTGAAAAATTGAGAAAGAATGACTCCACTATTTCCTCTAGCTCCATAAAACACCCCTTTATAAAAATCTTGCGCTACTATACCCACTGATTTTGTATCTAAATTAGCGATATTTTTAATTCCATCTTGCATAGTTAAACTCATATTAGTTCCTGTATCACCATCTGGCACAGGAAAAACATTCAACGAATTAACGATATCAATATTCTGAAGTAATAACTCATTAGCAGAAATTAACTGGTTTTTAAATTTCAAACCATCAATCATATTTAAAACCTCTCCAAAAAAAAATTCATAGATCAACAAAATATAAGTTGTTTAGAAATTCTTTGTATGATATCGTGATAGTATATCAAACAATTTTTTTTAAAAGAAATTATTCTTCCAAAGACTTAGATTTAAGAGGAAAAATATGTCTAAATGTGAATTATGTGACAAAACGCCCCAATCTGGGAACAGAGTTAGCCATTCTAAAAGACATACAAAACATATGTGGAAACTAAACATTAATACATCTACTATAGATGTAAATGGTGTGCCAACAAAAATGAAAGTTTGTTCTCGTTGCCTGAGAACTCATTACAAGTTGGATAGGAAGACTAAATCAGCTTCGATTTAATCTCTATTTTGTAACCATTTGTCTTAATACATACGGCAGAAGTCCACCATGTATGTAATATTGGTTTTCAATTTCAGTATCTATTCTTGTTAAAACTTCAAATTTAGTTAACTTACCTGTTCCAGAAATAGATGAAATTTTAATTTTAGAACCAGGAATAACTCCCTTTTCAACTCCAGGAATATGAAATATTTCAGTACCATCTAATCCCAAGGATATTGCAGATTCACCTTCTTTGAAGACTAATGGTAATATTCCCATGCCAATTAAATTTGACCTATGTATTCTTTCAAAACTTTCTGCAATCACAGCACGAACACCTAACAACATTGGACCTTTAGCTGCCCAATCCCTAGAGCTACCAGTACCATATTCTTTGCCCGCAATAATAATCAAAGGCACTTCTTCAGCTCTATATCTTTCTGAAGCATCAAAAATCCTCATTACTTCATTAGATGGTAAATGTGTTGTCCAATCACCCTCCATTCCAGAAGCTAGCTTATTTCTCAAACGAATATTGGCAAAAGTTCCACGTGCCATAACATCATGATTTCCTCGTCTAGATCCAAATGAGTTAAATTCCTGTTGGGCAACATCATTTCCTAATAAAAATTGACCTGCTGGAGCACTTGGAGGAATCGAACCTGCTGGAGAAATATGATCAGTAGTTACAGAATCTTCCAAATAAACCAAAACCCTAGCATTTGAAATTTCTGATTTCACAGGTAAATCTTTAGAAAAATCATTAAAATACGGCGGTTTTTGAATATATGTAGAACCTTTATCCCATGAAAAATTAAGTGATTCAGAAGTAGTTAATTTTTGCCATTCATCAGGGCCATCTACAACCTTATCATATTGATCTCTAAAAATTTGAGGAGTTAAAAAAGATGAAATTGCATCAGAAATATCATTTTGAGAAGGCCAAATATCTCTCAAAAAAACATCTTGTCCAAGTTGATCCTTACCAATAGGATCTTTCTTCAAATTAATACTAACACTTCCTGCTAAAGCATATGCTACAACTAACATCGGTGAAGCTAAGTAATTTGCCTTTACTTCAGGATGAACTCTACCTTCAAAATTTCTATTACCACTTAGTACTGCAGCTACAGTTAAATCATTTTTCAAAATAGAATCTGAAACTTGCGGAGGTAAAGGTCCAGAGTTACCTATACATGTAGTACATCCATAACCTACTGTATTAAAACCTAGATAATCAAGATCTTTATCTAATCCAGCAGCTTCAAGATATTTTGTCACTACAGTAGACCCAGGAGCTAAGCTTGACTTGACCCATGGTTTTGTTTCTAACCCTTTATTTCTAGCATTTCTAGCAAGGAGTCCAGCACCAATCATTACGGAAGGATTTGAAGTGTTTGTACAACTTGTGATAGCAGCAATAACAACCGAAGAATCCCCTATTTCTGATTGGCTATCTGAAATATGAATCGCATTCTTATTATCAGATAAATTTTCAAAAGATTCTTTAAAGTTATCCGAAACTTTATCCAATGCAATCTTATCTTGTGGTCTTTTAGGGCCAGCTAAAGAAGGAGTTACTCCAGAAATATCAAAAACTAAATTCATTGTATATTCTGGATCATTTTCAGAATCATAGAAAAAATTATTAGCCTTAGAATATAACTCGACTAATTCTAACTCTTTAGGATCTCTTCCGGTGTCTCTAAGATATTTCAAAGTCTGATGGTCTATAGGAAAGAATCCACATGTAGCCCCATATTCAGGAGCCATATTTGCAATAGTAGCACGATCTGCTAATGGTAAATTTCTTAAACCAGGTCCATAAAATTCAACAAATTTTTCAACAACTCCAACAGAGCGTAACATTTCAACTAATGACAAGACTAAATCTGTGGCAGTGGAACCATCTGGTAACTGACCAGTTAATTTCACTCCTACAACTTCAGGTACTAACATATAATATGGCTGTCCTAACATTACAGCTTCGGCTTCTATTCCACCAACACCCCAACCAAGTACCCCTAGTCCATTTACCATAGTGGTATGTGAGTCAGTTCCAACACAAGTATCTAAAAATGCTATCCTCCGATCATCTTGATCGACTTCCGCCAAAATTACATCAGCCAAATATTCCAAATTTACTTGATGAACAATTCCCGTGCCAGGAGGTACAATATTAAAATTATCAAATGCATTTTGAGCCCATTTTAACAATTGATACCTTTCGGTATTTCTATCAAATTCTTTTTTAATATTCAAATTCAATGCATTAGGAACCGAAAAATGATCTACTTGGACTGAATGATCAATAACCATGTCTGACCTTACAATAGGATTAATCATTGAAGAATCTCCACCTAAGTCAGCAACAGCATCTCTCATAGCAGCCAAATCTACAGCAACAGGAACTCCTGTGAAATCTTGTAAAACAACCCTTCCTGGCATATAAGGAAATTCACTTCTAGGCTGTTGATTAGGCCTCCATGAAGACACTAGCTTTACATGATCTAAAGTAGCAGGTCCCACATCAGAATTTCTTAAAACATTCTCAAGTAAAACTCTAATAGAATAAGGAGTTTTATTTATATTAATTAAACCATCATTTTCTAAAGAACTAATAGGGTAATAAAAATATTCACCAGATGAAGTTTTTAAAGTTTTTTTTGAAATATGTCTAGAAGAATTTTTAGTATTATCCACAGAGATAGCTCCCTTAGCTAAGCAAATAAATAATAAAATAATAAACAAATAAAAATGATTTGATATTGAAAAAACTACCCGTAATTTATCCCAAAAATCAATAATATGGATAGAAAGTTTATATTTTTATTTATTCCCTTTCCATACCAAAATACTCATAGTTTAAATCTTTATAACTTTCCCATTGTTCAGGAGTATCATCTTCAGCAAATATTGCAACAACAGGACATACTGGTTCACAAGCTGCACAATCAATACATTCTTCTGGATTAATATAAAACATATTATCGTCATCTTCAGAATAAATACAATCTACTGGACAAACATCCACACAAGCTGCATCTTTAATCCCAACACAAGGCTCAGCTATTATATAGGTCAATTTCCATCTCCTTTAACGATTTATACAATATTTAATAATCACAATCCTAAATTCCTATTAAAAAATATTAAATAACAATTACAGGCAATTATAATAGATTATACTACTATTAATTTATTAAATGAATATTAAAATTTGATAAATTCTTATCACAATATTTTAATCTTTGAAGTTCTAATTAAATACCTCATACTTACATAAGTAAAAAATTACATATCAATAAAATATTTAGCTCAATTTATGCTAATATAATCTTAGCAAATGCTATCAAAGGAGATTATATGGATATACCAACACAAAAAGTCGCCGTCATAACAGGTGCAGGTAGCGGAATCGGGCGAGAAACTGCACTGATTTTCTTGAAAAACAATTACAAAGTCGCTCTAGCTGGACGAAACCAAATAACACTTGATGAAACAATTCATCTATCAAAGCAATATTCCTCAAATGCAATTACTGTTCAAACAGATATTACCGATCAAAAATCCATAACAGAACTATTTGAAAAAGTAAAAAAACACTTTAAAAGATTAGACGTATTATTCAATAATGCAGGTATTGGTGCACCACCAATACCTTTTGAAGAATTACCTTTTGAAAAATGGCAAGATGTAGTCTCAACAAACCTTACTGGAACTTTCCTATGTAGCCAAGAAGCAATCAAAATCATGAAATCACAAAATCCTTCTGGCGGAAGAATAATTAATAATGGCTCCATCTCAGCTCATTCTCCCAGACTATATTCAGCACCTTACACAGCAACAAAACATGCAATCACAGGTTTAACAAAGTCAATTTGTCTTGACGGTAGAAAACACAAAATTGTTTGTAGCCAAATAGACATAGGAAATGCCGGAACCGACATGACAGAAAGAATGAAAAATGGGGTTTTACAAGCAAATGGAAACACAGAGATTGAACCCACATTCAATGTAAAACATGTTGCTAAATCTTTGCTACATATTGCTAATCTACCGCTAGATACAAATGTTCCATTTATTACAATTATGGCAAGTGAAATGCCTTTTATGGGCAGAGGATAAAATTTGACCTATAAAACAACTAAGTCATCTGCAAAATCTATACCAATTCAAATCGCAATCGACGGACCTGCTGCCTCTGGCAAAACAGTTGTGGGGCAAGCACTATCAAAAATTATTGGTTGCCTGTTTGTTGACACAGGAATTATGTACAGAGGAATTACTTACAGTGCTATTGAAAACAAAATCCCTATTAACAACCAATCCACGTTATCTAAATTTGTAGAAAAACTAAAAATTGACTTCTTAACAGACCAAAAAAATCAAGAGTCTCAACTTTTAATTAATGAAATTAACGTCACTAAATTCCTAAAAAGACAAGACGTAGAATATAATGTCTCATTAGTTTCAAATTGTAAAAAAGTCAGAAAAACAATGGTGGCTAAACAAAAACAAATTGCCAAAAACAAATCAATAGTTATGGTGGGCCGAGACATAGGTACAGTTGTTTTACCAGAAGCAAAAATTAAAATATTTTTAACAGCATCCCTTGAAGTTCGTGCTGCAAGAAAATTTCATGAATTAAAAACATCAAAAATATGTACCACTGAAAATGACATACTATTAGATCTAAAAAGAAGAGACACCATAGACTCTACCAGACAAAATTCCCCCCTCATCATAGCTAATGATGCAAAAATTATTGAAACAGATTCTTCTTCAATTTCAAATACTGTCAATAAAATAATTAACATCGCAAAACAAAATATGAATAATTAAAATGAAAATAATTTATTACATATCAAATTTCATCCTAAGGCTCAATTTACGTGTACAATCAACCTGGAAGGTGGAAGGCACCCAAAATATTCCTAAGCATGGTCCTCTAATTATTGTTTGCAACCATCAAAGTAATTTTGACCCTCCACTTGTTGCTGCTAGTATTTCAAAAAGGAGAGCTTGGTTTTTAGCAAAATCAGAACTGTTTAATGGCCCCCAGATAGCAAAAATATTTTTGAGAGCATATGGAGGATTTCCTTTACATAAAGGTAAAAGTGATGTGTCAGCATATAAGTGGGCTTTAAAAAAACTTAAATCAGGTGAAGCGATAGTCATTTTCCCAGAAGGGAAAAGGAATCCAGGTGGATTAGGCAAACCCTTTCTAGGTGCTGCTAGAATTGCTCTAAAATCAAACGCACCAATCCTACCAATAGCAATAACAGGAACAGAAAATTTAATCAGCTGGACAACAGTTTTCAAACCAAGAGGAACACTGAATGTAAAAATTGGAAAATTAATTCAATATGATGAAAATTTAAAAAATCAACAATCAATTCAAGAAAAGTCAGAAAAACTTACAGAATTTATTATGAATCAAATTGCAAACTTATTACCTTTAAAATATAGAGGGATTTATAAATCTGACAAATGAAAAATGAAAGGGAAATATGGATAAAGAAAACTTAATTAGTGAACGCATACTTAAATTATCGAATTTCTATAATTTAAGACATCCTGAAAAATGTTTGGACAACTTAACTGCATTCTATAATTCTGTTGATAATATACTTGAACATATCGCTGAAACTGAACCACTAATAGTATTTAAACTAAATTAATAATTTTGAGTACACAATGAATTTTATCAAACAATTTTTTTTACATCCAATAGAAGTTGGATCATTGATCCCTTCTTCAAAAACACTTTCCAAATCAATAGTTAATTTACCAAATTTAAAAATTAAAAAATGTGTCGTTGAACTTGGTACTGGTAATGGAGTAGTCACTCAAGAAATTATTAAAAATCTTTCTACCAATACATTTTTTTTTGGAGTAGAAATTAATGAAAATTTCGTGAAAGAAACTAAGGAAAATTGTCCTGGAACAAAAATTTATCACGGATCTGCAAAAGATTTAAAAAATTATTTACACGAAAATGATTTTGAATATAGTGATTGCATTATTTCAGAATTACCTTGGGGAGCTTTTAGCAATAATCTTCAAGATGAATTATTAGAAGCAATATACAATTCCCTAGAACAAAAAGGGGATTTTATTACAATTTCTTTTGCTCAAAGCGTTCTTTTCGCACCTAGTAAAAGATTCTACAAATTAATAGAATCAAAATTTGACACCGTCAAAAAAACACCGATAATCTGGAAAAATTTTCCTCCAGCATTTATATATCATTGCATTAAATAATAACTAAAAAGTTATATAAACTGTATCGCTAAAATTATAAAATCTATACTTCAATACTGATCAAAATATCATAAATACATGAAATCTATCTATAAAAATAATATTAGAAATATAGCTATAATTGCTCACGTTGACCACGGGAAAACAACATTAGTTGATTCAATGTTGAAATTTTCAAATGTATTTGATCCAAGGGATAACCCCGGTCAATTAATTATGGATTCAAATCCTCAAGAACGTGAACGAGGTATTACAATTCTTGCCAAACATACTTCCATTAATTTCAACGACGTAAAAATTAACATTATTGATACGCCAGGACATGTTGATTTTAGTGGTGAAATACAAAGAACAATCAATATGGCAGATGGCTGCTTGCTTGTTGTAGACGCTTTTGATGGCCCTATGCCTCAAACTAGATATGTTCTTGCTGAAGCACTCAAAAATGGATTACATACAGTTGTGGTAATAAATAAAATTGATAGAGACTCTGCCAATATAAGCAATACTATAGAAAGTATTCAAGACCTATTCTTAGACTTAGCTACTGAAGAAAAACAATTAGATTTTCCCATTGTTTATTCATCTGCAGTTCAAGGATATTCAATAAAAAATTTAAATGACCCTAAAGTGGATATGAAACCATTATTCGAGACAATAATTGAAAATATTCCTCCTCCAAACGCCAACCAAAATGCTAATCTTCAAATGTTAACCACAGCCCTTGATTACGATAATCACCTTGGCTCCATAGCTATTGGACGGGTTTTTAATGGAACATTACATAAATCAATGCATGCTACATTAATTGGTCAAAATAACGAAGTAAAAGAATTTCAAATTGACAAATTATTTACTTTTTCAAACTTAAGAAGACAGGAAACAGACCACGTAATAGCCGGAGATATTGCTGCTATCTCTGGAACAAATGACTTTGCTATAGGAGATACTATCTCATCAATAGATAATCCAAAACCATTAAATAGAATTAGTATCGAAAAACCAACTGTAAAAATGACATTCGGTGTAAACACATCTCCATTTGCAGGACAAGATGGCAAACATGCAACTTCCAGAATATTGTGGAATCGATTAGTTGATGAACTGAAAACAAACGTAAGTCTAAAAATTGAAAAAACTTCCCACCCTGATGAATTTTTCGTGTCAGGAAGAGGAGAGTTACATTTATCAGTTTTAATAGAAAATATGCGTAGAGAAAAATTAGAATTTCAAGTTTCAAAGCCTAATGTAATAACTCATACAAAAAATAATATACTTTATGAACCTTATGAACTGTTAACTATAGATACGAAAAATGAATACATCGGGCCATTAACAGAAGAATTATCCAAAAGATTAGCAACATTAGTAGATATTAAAAATGACGATAATAATGATTCAATACGTCATATATACCAGATCCCAACTAGAGGATTAATTGGGTTAAGAAATTTCTTCCTTAGGATTACCCGAGGAAACGGTTTTATGAATACTGAAATAATTGAACCAAAGCCACTTAAGGGTGAATTAAAAACTAGTAGATCTGGTGCAATAATTTCTACTGAAACAGGAACTGCTACAGCATATTCTATAAGGTCAATTCAAGAGCATGGAGAACTATTTATATCTCCACAAACTCTTGTTTATGAAGGTATGATTATTGGCAAACAAAATAAGCCATCCGACCTAAACGTGAATGTTTGCAAAGAAAAAAAACTGACTAATCAGAGATCTTCAACTTCTGATATTGTGGAACATATTAATATCCATGTAGAATTTAGCTTGGATGAATCTTTATCTTTTATTTCCAATGATGAACTAATAGAAGTAACCCCTAAAGTATTTAGAATTAGAAAAAAAATATTAAAATCAAATCAGAGAGAAAAAGAGTTGAAAAATAAATCTAAAAATTCAAACTTTTGAATCTATTTATAAATTTTTAGCAAAGCTTCTTATTACCTCTAAAAACTATCATCCCGAAAAGAAATCTAACACATTCCCCAATCCACCACTATCTGTCCTATACAATTCTGTAAAACCACAACTTTCACAACTAACTGTATTATATTTTTGGTTCTGCAAATTAAAAAATCTAGAAAGACCTGAACCAGTAGTTCTTAATTCACCAGTTTTAAATTGTCCATTTTTGCATTTGCCACAAGAGAAATTCTTATCAACCATAATTAAACTCCTAAAATCAAACTACCATTTAACTAAAACACCTGCAATACCAGGCTCTTCTCTATCTAATCTATCATATATATCTGGTATCTGATTCCAAGATATTGTATCAGTTATCATAGGCTTTATGTTGATTTTTTTGTTACGCAATAAATCAAAAGTGAAATCCCTAGATTTTTCTTTATCCCACCTTGAACCTGGTAATTCTGGACCATATGAAGTTTTTATTGTTAACTTTTTAGAAAGATAAGGATGACCTACAGGATCAAAATCAGGCTTGTCTGTATGAGTAGCAACTACAATTATTGTCCCTCCTGGTCTTACTAAATCTAAACCCGTCTTAATAGCGCGCCAAGATGATGCTGCTTCTATAACAAGATCAGGTTCTTTACCATTGAAAAAATCTTTGATTTTTTCTGCATATCCTTCAGTTGATGGGCTAATTGCTAAACCAGCTCCCATTTCTCTTGCTATATCTACACGTTTATCATTTAAATCCATAGCTATAGTATTGAATCCAAATGCATTCGAAAATGCTACTGCTGAAAGACCAATTACACCCAAACCTAATATCAATACATTCTCACCAGGACTAGGATTACCATCTCTAATAGCTCCTTGAGCTACATGTAAAACATTCATAAATGCAGCTTCTTCAGAAGAAACCCCTGTAGGTATCTTAAATATATTTTCCACTCTAGAAGAACCATACTCTTGATGAGGTTCTCCCATATAAACTACATCTCCTATATCAAAATCTTGAACCTCTGATCCAACTTCAATAATTTCTCCAACCATACAATATCCATTAGTTAAAGGTTTTCCAGTAAACTTCAATTTTGGATGAGAATATTCTCCGTTATCATCTACTGGTAACCATCTATATACCCTTACCTCTGTCCCGGTACTAACAGCAGTAAATAATGACTTTGCTACAACTCCATCTTTAGGACAAGTAGGAATTGATATATCTTCAAAATATGCATCCTTAGATCCTCTAATAACTAGTCTTTTCATAGATTCGGATTGCCTTAGTAATTTTTAATTTTTTGATTAAAATGCTTGAGCAGTTTCAGTTAAAACCCAAATTAGAATACCCACAAAAAATATTAGAGATATTATCGCGGATAAAAATCCTTTAAATTTATAAAATATATATTTCATCATTTTAATAAAAATTCAGTTCAATAATAATCATTCTTTGAATTGAATAGAATATAAATCTCCATCTTTAATATAAATTTTCAATATAATTACTTGTCCTGCTAAAAATCCCAAATCAAAATTATTTTTCCATTTCACAATATAATCCGTAGAGTCTCCATAGATGTCAAGACAATCATCCATAGAATAACCAATGATAGGATTACCTTCAAAATTTTGTAATTCTATCCTAATTGTACCCACTACAGAAGTAGAAAAATTTATAAACAAATATCTACCAACAAACTTGATTTTCTTTGTAGTAAAAATCCCCCCCATATAAGAAGCATTCATAGAAACAAATCCATCAAGCCTTAATGTACCTCTACGTAAATGACAAATATGATCAGCCTGGTGATAACCATTTTGCCAATATAAGGACAATTCATTTGTATTTGTTTGCAATAAACCCCAAGAAGGAGAAGTTCCCAGATGAATCCAATTATGAATGTCTAATCCAGGGCGAATCCAACCTTCCATAAAACTCCTGTCAAAATTTACACCATCTCTTGAAGATAAAAACACACCATCCTCAATTCCTTCCGTTGGACTATTCAAAAAATCATCTCTGGCGGTATTTAATCTACTTCCAAAACCTAAAAAAATATGTGGCGCTCTATCATATGGTAAAACAAGTAAATTATTAAAATGTTCTTTTGGAACATTTCCAAATTCAACGTGCACTTGATCTGTCCAATTTAAAAAATCAATCGATGTAGATGTCCTGGTTTCTCGAATTCCATCACGAAATTTCCTATGATATTCTACATACCGATTTCTAAAAGAATCCCAAAAAACTATATTTTGTGCGTCATGCGTATGTCCTTTATCCACATTAATTAATTCCTGTTGAATTAATGACCAGTTAATTCCATCTGAAGATTTAAAAGCTTTATTTCCAGTATGGTATCCACCTCCAACAAAATGCCTGCCTATGCCTTTATATTTTGCATCAGGTTCAACATTAGGATTTTTATCTAGAAAAGCGACAAAATTATCTGTAGCATTAGGCCATTTATTTTGATCAGTTACTAAAACAATATTATTGTTTTTATCACCCGTCACTGTACTTTTAAATAAACCTAAATTAGGTTTTACCCAATTCACACCATCTTGACTCTCAGCGTAGCAAGTAACAGAACCCCCACTCCAATTATCCGGAATCCATTCCCACATCTCTTTAGATGTCATAGATGAAAGTTGTTGAGGCATTGGTCTACCTCTATAGTACATTTTATATTTTTCTCCATCTTGGAAAATACTTGAATAAGCACTCAAAGAACCATCCCATGGATCATCAAAATTCAAAACAATCTCTTGAGTAACTGGAGAATGTAAATTTCTTGAAACACCTCTGAGTTGATGAATCAAAAAATTGTCTACAAATAATTCTAATCTAGAACCAATATCTACTACATTTTCATCTTTTAATAATTTATCCAAATTCTATTCTCCACAAAGTTATCGTAAAATTAACTCCACATAATTTCGATTTAAATCTTATAAATTCGTTCAGAATTCCTCCAAAACAAAGCATCTTTTTCATTATTTGAATAATTCTTAGTAATCTCTCTATAGGCATTAACAATTGTTCTGAAATCACTCCACAAACTATCTATTGGCCAATTAGTTGAAAATAAAGATCTTTCAATACCAAATAATTCCAAACATGTTTCCACATAAGGTGTGATTGATTCAATTGTCCAATTATTATCTCCCATACCTAAGCCCGAAATCTTACATATTATATTCTCTAAATCAGAAATTTTTGCCATCCCATTGCGCCAATTATTGTAATATTCTTTAGTACGTTTTTCTGGAAATCCAGCATGATCTAAAACAATCAAAATATTTGGAAAATTTAATGCAAGATCAAGTAAACCATCCATATCCTTCCATTGAGCAGAAATACTTGAAACTAACCCATATTCTTCTAATAAAGAAAAACCATTCCTAAATTCACTATTAATAAGATATTCACCATATGAAAAATCTCTAATTCCTTTGAAATTTTTGTAATATAAATGCTTTTCTATAACTGATCTTGCATCTTTAGACCTTAAATCAACATGACCAACAATCCCATTTGGCATTCCCGTCCTTTCAAATTCAGACTGTAACCATTTGGTTTCCTCAACAGGATCTTTAGAGCCTATAGCTGCTTGAACGTGGACAGATTTGGTTACTCCACTAGGCTTGGAATCTAAAATATAATCATCAGCAAGATAATTTTTCTCAGCCAATTTTTTTACTTGAGAACCAAGTACAGGATGATCTTGACCTGGTTGCCAATGTGCATAATATAAGGTTGGGTGATTCATATCATAAAAATGAACATGAGCATCTACAAATTTGAATTTATTTGAATTCATACAGTAGCTCCTCCATCAACTACCAATTGGGTACCAGTAATAAATGATGCTTCATCTGATGCTAAGAATAGAGCTGCTTTAGCAACTTCTTCAGGCTTACCAAGACGTTTTAAAAAGCTAGTTTCTGCAACACTCTTTAAAAACTCATCTCTATCTACTCCTTCAAATTCAATATGTCTTTCAGTAGCAGGCGTATAAATTGCTCCAGGAGAAACTGCATTAACACGAATATCATACTTTGCTAAATCTAAAGCTAAACATCTTGTTAATTGCAATAAAGCTCCTTTAGATGCGTTATAAGGTATGAAAGAGGGTTGTGCTATAAAACTACTTACAGAAGCAATATTCACAATACTAGAATTATGAGATTTTTTTAAATATGGCAACGCATATTTAATCATATTAGAAGAGCCTATAACATTTACTCCAAAAACTTTCTCCCAATCGGATTTGGTAATTTCTTCAACACTACCAAAAATAAAAGCTGCTGCATCATTAATTAAAATATCTATACCACCTAAAAATTCCACTGATTTTTGAATCAAAATCTTTACACTTTTTTCAGAGGAAATATCAGAACAAACTGCCAAAGCTTTTTCATTATCTTTATTAATTAAAGAAGCCGTATTTTGCGCACCATTTCCGTCAATATCAGCTATGACTATTTTTGCTCCTTCAGAAGCAAAAATCGAACAAATTGCACTTCCTATTCCAGAAGCTCCACCAGTAACTATAATTCTTTTTGATTTCAAACGCATAAAATTTTCTCCAATCTAATCAATCAATATGAAATATTTCTTCAAGCTTAATCAATGATTGATCTGCTTGAAAGCCTTCTGGAATTTCGAAATACTTAGACATCAATTTTTGCCAATCGGTATTTATTTCTTCCTTAGACATACCAATTAAAGAATCTTCAAATGAAATTTCAGGTTCACAATACCCAAAAAGTGATCCATCTGAAGCCAAAAATAGCGAATAATTTTTCCAGCCATTTCTACTTAATGCTTCTTTCATCTCAGACCAAACATTCTGATGATGAATTTTATATTCATTAATTAAATTTTTTTTTACTTTCAAAACAAATGCTGCTCTTTGCATAGCCTATCCTATCTGAATTTGTTAAAAATCAAAATTTTATTCCCAATCATTTTGTAAAATCATAACGAGATTATACATTCCATTAATTAAAAAACAACTTACCAAGTTAGAAACATGATAGTATGATTTTAAAATAAATCATGAAATTCAACTTATACAATATTAATAACCAAAGCAAATCAATTAGACTGCTAATAGGTCTAGGTGCACTATTGTTTTTATCAGGTTGCTGGTTAGATGCAAGTGCACACACATATATTGGAGGAGATTTAAATTCCTTCTTCACTCCTTGGCATGCTGTTTTATATTCAGGATATGTAATCCTAACTATTTCAATTCTTTTGGAGAAATATATATCTAAAAATAGCTCATGGGATATGGGATTTCTAGGAATCACTATATTTGGAATTGGTGGAGTATCTGATGCAATTTGGCATACCATCCTTGGAATTGAGGAAGGCATTGAGGCACTTATTAGCCCTTCTCACCTATTTTTATTTATAGGAGGATTTTTAATGCTAGCTCACATAATAGCTTCACAGCCTTCAAAAAAATCTCTTGATTTTTCTACCATAATTTCAATAGCATCAATTTACTCTTTAATTATGTTTATCACCCAATTTATGAATCCATTTCTATCAGTATATGAATTCTTTTTCACAGATTGGAAACAAGAGCTGGCTGCAGGATCACTTTTTTTTCAAGCATTATTAACAAATATAGTTTTTTTATACATTTTAAAATTCAATATTTCGAAAAAACAAATTGTAATAATATATTTAACATCTTTTTTACTACTTTCAATACATGCATTACTTGGCGATCAAAACAAAATGATTTTAATTATCTTAACAGGCTTTATATATAGTGTAATTTTAATTCCAATTCTCCATTGGTTTTTTCAAACAAAAAATCCCTTAAAAATTCAAATCAGTGGAGCTCTTATCGCGGCAACATATGGTGGAATATTAATTTTATATATATTTATATCTTCCCAATTTTTTTGGGAAACACTAGAAATCAAATGGAGATTTTATGGATTGGGAGGGTTAATTTTCATGCCTGGATTATTTGGTTTCTTAATAGGGAATTTATATTCAAAAAATAGCTAAAATGTATATTTGAGTTAAAAATTGAGTTTCTAAAGTGATCAATTTAATTTATATAAAAAATATGATTTATCAAATCATTTGATTAATCATATAAGCTGACATGAAAATCATAAGTATATTTTCTAAAAGAGTAAGAAAAGAAATTGGCAAATTAATTGAAGATCCCAAACATGCACACTGTATCTGTTGTTTCCTCTTAAGTACAATTGAAACCCCAATTGATTGTGAGACCATTAAAATCAAAGTAATTATATTTGAAGCAAGAAGTAATGTTTTTGTTAGAAATGCCACTCCTAAAATCAATTCTAGAAATGGATATGTCAAAGAAAAACCAGGAACCCTTTTCGCAATAACATCGTATCTTTTAAAAGTCATACTAAACCCTTTTACGTTAAGTAATTTTAAAAAAGAAAATACTACAAAAAACATTCCCATATAAGTTGTAAACCAATTATTAACATCAAATGTACCATAGCTAGTTTGCAGAGACAAAGACGAAATGATTACGATAAATAATGCAACCAATATTGGCTTCCTTGATTCTAAATAAATAATAATTCTAGACAATAAATTTTTCTTAGTTTTTTTAACATTATAGTTACCTAAAGTTGAAAGCATACTATCAATTTCATCAGAACTAAAATCTTCATCAGAAATAATAGTCAATTGATTGGTCTCTAATACCACTTTTGCAGATTTTATTTTTGAAGACTTACCTAATCCATCTTGAATTGTATTAGCACAACTTTGGCAAGTCATACCTTGAATTTGAAAATTCTTTTCCACTTCCAAAGTCCTTTCATCATAATTTAATTAATTTTTGAAATGATTTAATTTCTCTAGGAGGGGTCAAATGTTGACCAGAATTTGTCCATGAAACTTCTCCAACATATATATCTCCAAATGAATCAACTGAAATAGTATGAGGCGCAGTAAACTCTGTAGGCTTTAATCCTATTTTAACTTTCAAAGTATCCGTAATTTCTTCAACTTCCCCACTAGATTCATTTCCTAATTTTCCAATAATATTTCCATTTAAATCAAGTATTAAAACTCTTGGTCCAATATTAGGATAATTAATATTTACAGCCATAGTAGCACCTAATTCTGCTATATAACAAATTTGAGGATCTTTTTTATCAATAAAAATTCCACAAGGACGATGTAGATTTTGCCATTGAGTTTCATAATTACCATTTTTATCAAATATTTGAACTCGATGATTCTCCCTGTCGGCAACATAAACATATCCATTTATATCAGTTGCAAGATTATGTACTAAATTAAATTCACCTGGCCCTGTACCAGATTTTCCCCAAGAAAATAGATACTTCCCATCTGGTGAATATTTATGTACTTTTGCATTACCATATCCATCTGAAACATATATATCCCCATTATTTGGATCTAATGCTACATGAGTACATCGATTAAATGGTTCTCCACTCATAAAATTAGAGGACTTACCCGGAGTACCTAAAGTCATGAGTATTTCTCCATTTAAATTGCATTTTCTTACAGAATGATTTCCATCATCAGTTAAATATATACTATCATCAGGCCCCATAGTCACTCCATGAGCCCTTGGATATAAACCTTCTCCCCAAGATTTCAAAAAATTTCCATCTTTATCAAATACAATCATAGGATGTTTACCACGATTGAACACATAAACACGATCTTGAGAATCAATACCTACTCCCCCGACTTCCTTGAATGTCCACCCATCAGGCAATTTTGCCCAATTCTCATCAACCTTGAATTTAAAATCATTTCGTCCTACATATTGATTCATTTGAATCCTTTTAGTTAAAAAATAACATATAAATAATCTAAAAATAAAGTTTAAATATTACACTCCTACCCTCACGTAATCCACACTTTTTTGAATTTACTCCCGATAGTATCTAACAGAGTCTAAAATAACAATAAATAATTCAAACTATTTAACTGGCTTGATACATATGATAATGCCAGACTTATTTTATTTAAATATACTAATATTCTCTTAAGATATTATGAATTAAGGTCTTTGATCTTTTTGACTTTGTTTTTGCTATGGATTAACATGTTTAAAGTTTAAATATATGGATAAAAATATTATTGGAGATGTATTGATGTTTAATTATAATTTTTACAAAACCATATTCGTGTTAATTTCCTTGGGTTTATTTATTATTTCTTGCAGTTCAACAACATCTGAAGCAACCGCTACTCAAGATACTGCATCTTCTATACTACCTACTCCTACTCCTACTGCTATTCCTACTGCTATTCCTACTGCTATTCCTACTGCTATTCCTACT
>VFGY01000030.1 GCA_009392195.1 SAR202 cluster bacterium
GAAATCCTTTGATAGAATCAGACATTATTCTTACAGATATAGAATTAGCTGTTAAATTCATTTAATCAACCATTAATCTCCTTAGCCAATATACTTACAATCCTATCGTTAGTGAATTCATCTTTAACTGCAACCCTGAACATCCTTTCACCAAGTCTAGGTGATGTTGTAGCCACATTACGAATATATAAACCTCTTCTACGAGATTTTTCCATTAATTCTGTAGTCGTTAGTCCTGTATCTGGAATTTTGCAAAGTAGGAAATTAGCAAAACCATTTATCACATCTAAGTTTGCTATTTCCATCAAATCAGTTGAAAGTTTAGATCTTAATTGGTGTGTTTGCTTATACCGAGATTCATAATACTCTGGGTCTTGTAAAGCTTTCACACCTGCAACTTGTGCTTGCAAACCAACATTCCAAGGTGGAGTGAGACGACGCAAAGATTCTATAGCTTCTAAAGACCCACACAAATACCCTACCCTTAATCCACTTAACGCATAAACTTTGGACATTGATTTGCATACAAATACATTCTGGGTATTTACCGCAAACCGCTCCATAGAATGTTCCGAACCAACATATTCAATATAAGTTTCATCAATCCAAACCCGAGTCGTTGTTGGAACCTTTTCCAAAACTTTTTCCAATACATCTCGCTCAATATAAGTACCAGCAGGGTTATTTGGGTTTACTAAAATAATTAAATCATATTCGTTTTTAAAATATGGTTCTAAAGAATTTGGATCAAATGCATACCCATATTGAGCGTCCAATAAAAACCTATCTACTTTGCAATTCACAACGTTTTCTAGAACATGGGCATATTCACCATAAGTAGGATCAAGAATAAGAACTTTGGAATTTTGATCTAACCAATTCGGTAAAGCAAGGTATATCAAATCAGAAGAACCAGCCCCAGGTAAAACGGATTCTACATCAATTTTTCTAACAGACGCGATAGTTCTTATTAGCCCATCACTCTCTGTAGGTGGAGATGTTCTAACTAACCAAGGTAAATACTCTTGTAAAGCATCCATAACTTTAGGTGATGGTGGAAACCAAGCATCCAAAACATCTGCATTGATAATTTCTTTACTTTTTTGTAAAGAACTAAAATCCGTACCGATTGCATTAAAAAATGCACCACCATGAAAGCTAGGAGCAGATTTTGTTATAGACACACCCAGTTCCCAATTGACTCTATTGAAAATATTTTTTAAAACGGCCTCATATTTTCTAAGGTTATCGCGAGCATCATTTATAGTAACGGTCATCAATTCAAAAGTTAAGGCCCCGGAATTCACTTGTATTCCGGTATTCTTTAAACCAATTTTTAAATATAAGTCTATTAATTCAACCCTACCGATAACAACTACTCTAGTACCGCCCTTAGATTCAATCCATCTAAAACTAGCATACATCAATAAAGCTGCTATCTTGCTTCCTCTAGAATTCTTGTCTACGGTTAGTATCCTAATTTCAAAAGTGCCACCATCGATATCAAAAGGCAAAGAATCACGTGAAAGATATTTATCAATCGAATAAGTATTTTCATCAGGTGGAGTTATACTTATAAAACCAACAATTTTATCATCAACCTCAGCAACTATATAAACGTTAAATTCATCTAAAGCGTCAGTTAAACTTAATCGATCATTTTCTGAATGCTGAGATAATTCCGTAGCATAAACCGAATGCCTAATACTATAAATGGTTTTGCGATCAGCCTGATTACCTAGCCGAATATTAATTTTGTTATCTTTTTTATTTCCTAAAATCACGTTGGTATTAATATTTTTAATTCAATACATGTAAATCTTTATATAAAATTTTTATAAAATATAACCTATTATTATCCACAACTCCATATTTATAGAATAATTTTAGTTCCAGACCTATTAAAAACTTGGCTGATAAGTATAATTATCACAACCAAAATCAATTGCTAAAATTTCATGAAATGGTTAGAGTTTGAATCATTAAGTGGGAACAAATTTTATGAATAAATTTCCTAATTACATCAAACCCGAGTTATTTGAAACTAGGTATAAACACATTAAAAACTACCTAAAAGAAAATAATATTGGAGCGTTATTGGCTTATTCTACCCCTCCTGAACACAAATGGGGGCTCACAGGACACGTTTCATATTTGTCAGGATGGGCGAATCATGACAGGATATCTGATGTTTTTGTTGTGGTTCCTGCTGAAGGAGAAGTCTGCATGTTATTTGCGGGCCTACCTTATATGCGACAACAAATACAAGAAGTATCACATATCAAAGACCTAAGAATGGTACAAGCAGTTGACCCTAATGCTGTAGCAGTTGATACAAAAAGTAAAACAAATATTAGTGTAATAAAATCGTTCGCGGAAGAAACCCTTTCAATATTAAAAGAGAATAAGATATCGAATAAAAAAATTGCAGTTGTTGGCACCAATAACATGTCTATATCTATATACCAACACTTAAAAGAAAATTTTAAGGAAAATTTTGTAATACCTAATATAGATATAGTTGCTGAGCTACGTTCAGTAAAATCACCAGAAGAAATAAAAATGATAAAACATGCGGCTCATTTAGGCGATATAGGATTCGAAACTTTACGATCTCAAGCTAGACCTGGAATACACGGCATTGAACTTGTAGCAGAAATGGAAAAATCTGCAAGAGAATTGGGAGCAGACCACGCTAAATATTGGATGTCATCAGGCCCACCAACCACTTGGGAAGTATGTAACTTAGACATTAAACCACATCTACGTATATTAGAATCTGGAGATTTTATTAATGTGTGCTCCTATATAGTCTATAAAGGATACTGGAGCCATGGTATGAGGATTGGGGTTTTGAATGGAGATATTCCTAAATACCATAGGGACATATTTAATATAGCAAAAAATGCCCAAGATGCGGGCTTGGACATTATCAAACCTGGTATCCAAGTAGGAAAGATAGCAAAAAGAATCCGAGAAAATGCCTCTCAGCATAATTGGTCATTAATGGGAGGTAGGGTAGGACATGGGTGCGGACTAGATTATAGCGAAAAACCGATCCCAGCTGAGAGTAATAAAGACCTTCTGCAAGAAAATAACACAATAATAGTACACTCAGCCTTTTCTCTACCAAATTCGGGGAAAATGTTCGTCCCGCTAGGAGATCAATTCCGAGTAACTAACAACGGGATTGAGTTTTTAATGGGATTCCCTAGGGAAATAGTCCAGTTAGGAAAATAGCTTAGGTATTTGAATTCCCTCTAATAGAAGGTTGGGCATTAGCAACTTGCCACATATACCATGAACCTATGCTTCTATATGGAATCCATTTATCGGTGACATTTTTTAATTCTTGATGCGTTGGTGAAACTCCATTGAAGTAAGTTAACTTAACACCTCTCATTAAGCCCGCATCTTTGGGTGAAAATATATCCATACGCTTAAGTGCAAAAAGCAAAAACATTTGCGCGGTCCAGTCACCTATACCTTTAATAGTCACAAGATCGCTTATGACTTCTTCATCCGTTTTGTTAATCATATCTTGCAAAAATTCAGGATATTCTTTGATTCTCAATGCTAATCCTTTTGTATAATCACATTTTGCTTTAGACAATCCACAATTTCTTAACTCTTCATAAGGTGATGTAATGAACAAATCAGGTTTGAATTTTTCAGCTTTACCTAATTCATATAGTTTTCTTTTTATATTTTTTACTACTTGAACAGATAATTGCTGAGAAATTATTGAATTAACTAAGCTATCAAATAAATTATTCTCTGGAATTAACGAATTCAATAAACTAGGTTTTCCATATAATTCGATTAAATCCTGCATGATTTTGTCGTTATATATTAAATGTTTTTTAATTTTTCCCCAACACAGCATAACCTAGATGTATTTTCCTCCTAATGAATAGTACCCTTCAGTATAAATTAAATTTTGCAAATTACTATGAGACATTTTAATATGAAACGATTTAATAAAATCAAATCATTAACGGAGATTAAATTCAACTAATGAATCCTAATAAAAATATCCCAGAAGAAAAAATATTCTTTTTCGATAATCATTCTATCGAATTCGTTCAAGATTTAAAAAGAGCGGTTGAAACACCAAATAAATATAAAAAACCCGTCATAGCTAAAGATAAACCTTGGGAGAGATTACCTTACATAGCTAATTCTGTTTGGACAATAATAAAAGATTCACAAACTGGAGAATTCCATTGCTGGTATGAAGATTGGGACGTAAATCCAATAGGTTTAGTTGATAGCAAAGCAGATATCCATGACCCATCAGTTGCTAGAAGCAGACTTTGTTATGCTAAATCCAAAGATGGCGTCAAATGGGTCAAACCCGCATTAAACTTGTTTTTACATAAAGGGGAAAAAACAAACATCGTTTTAGGACCTTCTTTTGAAAATGACACTGATTTTGGAAGTATTCATTGCCCAAGCGTATTAGAAGACCCATTAGAAAAAAATCCATCTAAGAAATTCAAAATGATTTTTCAACACATACTCCCTAATGACAGAGATGAATTTCTAATCCATGACAACGCAGGTCGGTTTGAAAACTTAGGTAGCCCTATGAGATTAGCTTTCTCTCCAGATGGCATTAACTGGGAAATCGACCCTCAGATTTTAAACTTTGGTGGACTAGGACCAAAACTGGGTGATGTTGTAGTTATTTCTTTCGACCCAAAGTTCGGCAGATACGTACTCAATACTCGCCATCCTGACGCATGGAAAATAGATTATGGGAACTTTTATCCCGACAACAAAAACTGGAGTATTCCTTATTTCCCAAACAATATCGCTCAAAACAACAAGCGAAGGGTATTCAGAACTTACAGTTACGATTTATTTAACTGGACAGAATTAACAGAGATACTAGCTGCAGACTCAACAAACGACAATCTAGACGATTCATTTTATTCAATGAGCTCTTGGATGATTTCATCAACAAGAGTAGAAACATCTTTACATCCATCCCGTGAACTTGATCTTTACGTAGGATTAGCTAATGTTTTTCATCAAGTCGACAATACTCTGGATGTGCAACTGGTATTCAGTCGAGATGGGCATAAATGGCACCGAACGAATAAACGCCAACCGTTTCTAGATAATGGCCCTTCAGAAAGTTGGGATCAATACCAAGTAGCAGTTCCTAGCACCCCTATAAAAAACGGCGATAAAATCATGATTTTTTATGGAGGTTCTAACACCCATCACGATTGGTGGATAACTGGACCAAGAGAGAATTTAGATACCCCGGAAGCAAAGGATACTTCATTAGTTTCTCATGGGATAGGAATAGCAGAGATTGACTACGATAGATACATTTGTCTTAAAGCAAACAATCTACGAGAGGGTATTTTAGTCACTAAACTATTACAAACAGCAAATAAACATTTGATTTTAAACGGACAATGTAATGAAGATGGTTACATAGCTATAGAAATTCTCAACGAAACCGGCGAAGTTATAAACGGATTCGGTAAAAATGACAGCGAGTTTTTTAAAGGAAACTCTATTGAACATGAATATCTATGGACCAAATCAAACAAACGAGATATACCGGAGTGGGTTGTTTTAAGGGTAATGCTTAAAAATTCTAACCTCTACACTCTAAAGTGGGTGTGAGTACTTTATCTTATTAAGATGGATAAAAAACGTGCATCAGGAAAAAGCAGGAGAAACATTTGGAATTATTTGTATTTTTAATCTTGAGTCTAGCGGCTTATTTGAGCGGTTCACTTGTATGGGCGAAAATAATCACAAAATTTTATAAAAAAGATATAACTGAATTTGGAACAGGCAACCCTGGAGCTGCCAATTTTTCAAGAGAGTTTGGTGCAAAAGGTGCTATAGCAGTATTTGCTGGAGATTTATTTACTTCTTTTTCAGTTTTTACGATTTGTATATTTGCCACAACTAAATTTTCTAATTACGGCATAATTCATCAAATCATCTTTGCATGTTTGATATTATCAGGAACATTTTTCCCAATATTTTTTAGGTTCAAAGGTGGCACCGGACTAGCCAAATTCCTAGGTATATCTTGCGCAATCAATCCACTCAGTTTCATATTTATGTTTCCGTTCATACTAATTATCTTTTTCAAAACCCGTAACTTTGCACTATTAGGAACATTACTTGTGATTTTAATAACTTTATCTTCAAGCATTGCAAATTATAAATACAGTTTGTTCCCTTTAGAATATTCCTATCCCGACATGGATGGTTTATATACATTAATAGTATGCGGATTACTGGTATTTACGAAAGGGATGCATCAATATAACGGTCATTTGTTCTACGATTAAACCAACGATATATATCGAAAAGTTATTTAATACAGTGATAAACAAATCCAGGTGGCAGATTATTCCATACAATCTTCGATCTTTCAACTTTTTTGAATTTACTGCTTATAGCTTTTTTAAACCGCATACCTGGAGGAAACATCAGTCCCTGTAACAGGGCTATGGTTAAAAACACCCCTCCAAGTTCTAAAGAATCATATATTTCATTAAGTAAATCTATCTGAATATCTTCAGCAAGTGCACCCCAAGGCAATCCAGAAATTATGCAATCAGATTTATCTTGATTATGCTGCCTTAGATACTTTTTTATTTCTTTTGCCGATGCATGATAAACCGTGGCTTCAGGATTATTAGATTTAGTTTCTTTCACAAATTCATCATTTATTTCTAATGAGAAAAACTCACTTTTTTTAGGAATATTCTTCATTATTTCTTTAGTAAACACTCCAGTCCCTGGACCTAATTCGACAACGAATTTTTTTTCACTCAAATTTGCCATATCAACAATCAATTTTGATAATTTTTCAGAGGTAGGAGCAATAGCTCCCGTTTCTATGGGACTTTTAAATAGTTGGCTTAAAAAAATCATATATATTAAATATCTGTTTTGATATAAGAAAGTTTAACATAAGCTCTACAAAAAATATAAAGTGTAAACATGGAAAATATACCAATAGTAGTTATTTTAATTTTTGCGATATTTGTACTTTTTATCGTTCTCAGTCAATTCAAAGAAAAAGAAAAATAAACTACCATTTTTAAATTTCAATTGAATGTAAGAACGTTAGCAGGATTCATTTTGGTAATGATGTCAACTTGGTCTTGAGTTAATCCTGCTGATAGCAATCTTGGAATCACATTATCTACCAAATGCGCATACCCATATCCACCATATTTTTGCAATAAATGTTTGCACGCAATATCTTGGCCTATAACAATCTGGTCCACAAAACCATCATCTACAAGCCTCTTAATATATCCAATCCTCATAGCATCAGAAGGGAAATCCATTGAGCCATAAGAAAAATATGAGTTTTCCCATCCAAATTGGTCATATGACAAGTAACATCCTAAACGAGCTAATTCAATGACTAATTCAATATCAGAGTAAGTCCTACCAATATGACCCATTACTACACGACTAATATCAGCTCCAGCATCGCCTAGAATATCTATAATCTCAAATGGTGCTTGTACATCTCGCCCCGGATGAATCACTATAGATGCTCCTGTTTTACTTTGTGCAATTGCGCTAGCTCTTAAAATCTTTTTTTCATTTTTATTGAGAGGCCAAGAACAACCAATTTCTCCAATAAAACCGCTTTTTATCTCGGTATTTTGAGCACCATCTATAATATCTGAAACTATTTCGTCTGCGATATCATTCTCAGTCTTTTGCGCAACAGAAGCAGGGTGAGATGCTGCTATATAATAGCCGGACCCCATAACGATATTTGCACCCGACATTCTTGAAATCAAAGCAAGGGATTCTGGACTCCTTTGTATACCTACACTCGTAGTATCTACTATACTTTGTCCTCCAGCAGCCACGAACTTTTTCACTTCATCTATAGCTGTTTCTTCATCTTTCAAGCTTAAGTTTGTAAAGCTTCTGAAGGGATCATAACGCACCCATCCAAGATTTTGCATTGTAACGGGCTGATAAGATTTTGATATTCCTATTAAGTCATCTGGCTTCTGAAATACTACAGTAAAATCTATAATTAAGTGCTCATGCATAGATGTCACACCTAATTCATCTGGACTTATAAGACCTAAAACAGTCTGCACTTTCCCACTAAGAGTTTTACTCATTACAAATCACCTTTTTATCAGCTATGTAATACAAATAAATGACTGCTTCACCCTTAATTCACTTGTGCTCAAGCTGGTGAACGAACCGACTCTCTTCTAAACATCTTCTTTATTAAACCTTTTTCCCATACCACCAAAACTTGCGTAGCTACCCCTATTGAGCTATAAGTACCAACAATTACTCCAATCAATAAAACCCACAAAAATTCTCTAATTGTTTGGCCACCAAATAATATCAACGCTAATAGCGTAAACAGCAGGGTAAAACTTGTATTTAAAGACCTTCCAAGAGTTTCGAAAATACTAAAAGAAACATTATTGTCGAACTGTCGATTTGGATACAAAATAATATTTTCTCTCAATCTATCAAAAACAACAATCGTATCGTTGACACTATAACCGATTATGGTTAGTACAGCTATCAAAAACATGCTATTTACTTCAATTTCCCAAAGATAACCTAAAATAGCAAATACACCAATTACTATTACTACATCATGGATTAGCGCAACAATTGCAGCACACCCATACCGAATAGGACTCGGAACATTCCTAAATGCCCACCATAAATACAAAAATATACCTATAGCAGCAGCAACAACAGCCCATATTGCAGCCCTAACTATCTCGTCTGCAACTAAAGGAGAAACTGTATCAAATGAGAGCAATTGAACTCCTGAAGGTGAAAGCGTTTGTTCTAAAGATTTGAGTAATCGAGCTTTATTTTCTTCATCCACAGTAACAGTTCGCAAAAAATAAACATTTTCTCCCATGCCCTGCACTACTGCATTAATGTATCCTTCCTGTTCAAGTATGGTTCTCAAATCCTCTTGGGTAACATCTTCACTAAACTGAAGCTGCATACTTGAGCCACCTGTAAAATCAATTCCGGTTCTTAATCCACCAGATATAATTAGAAAAATCACCCCTGGTATTATCATACTCAGTGAAATAATGAGAAACCAAATACGTTTTCGTAAAACTCCCAAATTTATCCCCTTTACAATCTAGTTATCATTTTAAGATGATGGTTTTCCCGTTGGTAAAAACAAAAAAGAAAATTTATTTAAAGAACTTACTGCGATTATACGTAGTAAGGTACGACTCACGGTAATAGCTGTAAACAAACTGACTACCACACCTAATGCCAAGGTTGCTGCAAAACTCTGAACCATCGTCGCTCCAAGAGTATCCGCAAACCAGAATAATATTCCGCATGTAATCAAAGTGGAAACATTTCCATCCCTAATCGCTGGCCATGCCCTACTAAATCCAATATTTATAGACGATAACAGAGTTCTACCTGCGTTAAGCTCTTCTTTCATCCGCTCAAATATAAGTATATTTGCATCTACAGCCATTCCTATTGAAAGAATAGTGGCCGCAACCCCAGACAATTCAAGTGTTACTCCTATCAACTTAAATAAAGCTAACAACAAAGTTGCGTATATTAATAACGCTAAACTAGCTATTAGCCCAGGTAGTCGATAATATAGCAGCATAAATAATAAAACTAACGCTAATCCGGTTAAACCTGCTATCAGGCTTTTGGCAAGTGAATCAGCTCCAAGTATCGCATCAACATCACGCTCTTGTATTAATTCGATAGGGAAAGGCAGCCGGCCTGACTCTATAAGTAACGATAAATCTCTAACTCTGGTCATAGTAAAATCAGGCCCTTCAATAAAACCAACTCCAGCTGTAATCGGTGATTGCACCCTAGAAGATATTAACTCTTTGTCGTCTAATTCGATAACTAATAAATCACCGGTACTATACATATCTGTTGTAACTTCACCGAATGTTTTAGCACCTTCAGAATTAAACTCTATATTTACAATTGGCAAACCAGTTGTTTGATGAGTACTTGGGTAAGCCCTTGACATATCTTTACCAGTCAATCCAACGGGATCATCTACTCTACCAACGATTTCTACAAAATTCAAAGAATCATATTTATCTTCCGTAAATAGTGAACTTGCTAACTCAACATCAACACCTGCCGCGTTTAAATTCAAAGCAAATCTATTTGTTGAACCAATCCTTTTGACATACGGCTCACCACCCATAGATAACTTGGTTCCATTAGGTAAAATCGCGACCGGAGAGTATGATAACGTTACTGGAGTAGAAGTAGCTTTTGAATCAGTATTCAACACAGTAACTTCTATGTAGTTTGGATATATATCTCCACTACCTGGTACTATCTCGCCATCAATTTCTTGTTCTGTTCCAATAACCGGAGATAAACTAAGACGCATTCTTTCAATCATCTCATCAAATTGCAAAGAGCCAGTTTCTGTGAATTCAATTATCAAAGCAGGTATTGCCTGTGAATCATCTATATTTTCAGATATTTGGGTTTCAGTCGATGTTGAATTTTCACTAGTTTCTTCAGTACTATCAGTTTCATTAGCTTCTAGCGTATCTTCTGTCGAGGTAGTTCCACCAATAGTTTTAACTTCTATCGCTAACACCTGGTCTGAAATATTTAAAGATGCAGGAACATTCAATGTTCTCTTTTTATACTCAAGCTGGGCCGTCTCGCCTATAAGTGACTTGGCCCTATCTAAATCTTCCACACCAGGTAATTGAACCAAGAGTCTATTCTCTCCTAATTGCTGAATAGCAGGCCTACCTAAACCACTACGATTAATGCGTTCTTCAATACTACGTATCAAAGCATTCATTTCATCTTTAGTTGGAGTGAACGGCTCTCCTGTTTGAGGATCTACAGCTTGGAACCTTAAGTCACTTCCTCCTTGAAGATCCAATCCAAGATTTAATCCAAGAATGGAGTCACTTCCAATAGTAAGATCTCTAATAGTTATAGTTTTGTTTAACAATATTGCAGACGCTACTGCAATTAAAACCACGATAATTAATAAACTTCGTATATACCTACGCACTAACTAACCTCAATTTATATTACTCTCTAAAAATATTAAAGCTTCGTCCCTTGATTTAATATGACCCATAGCCTGAGCTTCTTTTATTTTAGCAATAAGTGTTCCGATTTTTGGACCCGGACATAGGTCAAAATTTTCCATAATTTCATCGCCATTCAATAAAACTGAATCCTTTTCTTCCTGTCTTTTCTGAACCAACATATTGCGTTTTATAATGTAATCAGTACGCTCACAATGTTCTTCCCATTCTTCTTCGGTTAAGTTAGGCCCGCGCATCGCCAAATAATCAGATAAATCTAAATACAGTGTATCAACCGCTACTTCACCTACATCTCTGAAATACCTATATATCGCTTTATCCGTTGGCAACTCTCCAGACTGAGACATTTGAGCCGGCCTCAAATGATTTTCTATCATGGTCTTCACAATGCCGATACCTTTATTACTTATTCTCAAACGATTCATTATACCATCTGCTATATTACTTCCAACCTCAGAATGAGTCAAAAACCGAATTTTCCCAGACGAATCAATAGTTCTAGTCTTAGGCTTACCAATATCATGCAATAAAGCAGTAAATTTTAAAAATGTTAATCTTGTTTGGCCGTCACTTATTTTTTCTTTAAAAAATGTTTCCATTTCAGGGAATCTTGGAACATTCTTCCTAACAAAATCTATTCCATTAGTATTTTCGAACATTTTCCCAGCCATTGAAGCAGAATTGATTAAATGTTCAAAAACATCCCAATAATGTTCTTTGGGTTGGATTACATTTCGCGTTTCTTCCAATTCTGGTATTAATTCACACAATATACCTACATCGTCCAGAATATTAAGATAATCTAGTACATTTGGTAAAGACAATATTTTAAACAATTCTTCTCGAATACGTTCTCCACTAACATCATTTATTTTGCAAACATTTGACTTAAGCAATTGTATGGTTTGTTTGTCAATTTCAAAACCTAATTCAGCATATAATCGTATGCACCTCAACAGTCTTAATGGATCGCCGAGAAAACTATGCTTGGTTGTTGTTTTTATAACTTTATTTTTTATATCTGCAACACCGCAATATGGGTCAATAAGTTTGTCAACTTCAAGAGTACTGAATTTGGAATCTAAACCAATCGCAATAGCGTTTATAGTGAAATCCCTATTAGACAAGTCATCATAAATAGACTCCTCAAATAGGCCAATATCAATATTTAGCATTGAATAACCTAACTGGGCATTAATCCTGTACATAGCATGGTCAGAATTTATTAAAAAATAAGTGCCTGATAATTCTTCTGAAACGATTTTTACTATTTCTTCAGGTTTATCTGAAACAACAATATCTATATCATTTATAGGTATACCAATAATACGATCTCTAATAAAACCACCCACTATATACGCTTCAACATTTAATGCTTCACATGTTTTCCCAATCAGTGAATTTATCTCGGTTATTTTCCCCTCATCCAAATTTTGGTTAGAAACATTCATAAATAAAAATCGACTCTAATCCTCTTCCTGTATTTCTTCTAGATTAGTTTCAGGCTCAACTTTTTGCAATTTTTGATGTTCACTTAAATGATCCATATACAATATCCCATTCAAATGGTCTATTTCATGCTCTAAAGCTTGTGCTAACAATCCATCTGCTCTTATACGTACATCTTTCCATTCTCTGTCCCATGCTTTAGCTTTAACCCAAATAGATCTTGTTATAATTCCTGTATACCCAGGGACGCTTAAACATGCTTCAGGAACTTCTCTTTCACCCTCTTTAGCTATTATTTCGGGATTTATATAAATTCTCGGGTCTTCTTCAGGAAGCTGGATAGCTATAATTCTTTTCAATATTCCTATCTGATTAGCGGCCAATCCAACACCTTGTGCGTTCTGCATGGTATCAATTAAATCATCTGCTATACGATGAATAGAGTCATCTAATTTTTTAACTTTACGAGCCTTTTTTCTTAACACTTCATGTGGAAACTCGTATATTGGTACAATAGCCAATTGCCTCTCCCAGTTTATCAAGTTGATAATAACATAAACTTTCGAACAAAATTATAGCTAGCTAAACCAATCAGTGTAAAGCTTTCAAATACATAATGCTTGACAGAACATACGTTCTGATTTAGAATTATATACGTTGGTTTACTTTCGCAGAAACCCGTCGCACAAACTAATTGATTTTATACTTATTATTAATAAAATCAATTAACATACCCCAAAGTGTGCGACGGGTTTCACAACAAGTTTAAGTTCTACCGAAGTGACTTTCAATCCGATTTAAGCTTAATTTCAACATCGTGGGTCTTCCATGCGGACACATATTTGGGTTATCACATTCCTCTAAATCTTGTATCAGAGATGTTATTTCTTTTTCTACTAAGGCTTTACCTGCCCTAATTGAAAAGTGGCATGCTATTGTTGCGGCAAATTTATCTTTAATTTCACCTATGCCTGTTTCTTCATCAATATCATTGATCAATTCTGACACGGCCTTTTCATTTGACTTATTCAACAACATTTTAGGAATGGATCTTAAAAGGTGTTTACCAGGACCAAACGGTTCAAAATCAAATCCGAAATCGATAAATTCATCCTTAAATAGTTCAATTATTCTAGATTGCTCAGTACTTAAATCTATAATTATAGGCTCAATTAGAATTTGAGAAGCTTTGACATCTTCATGGTCACCTTTTTTGACTTTTTCATATAAAACTCTTTCATGAGCTGCATGTTGATCAATCAAATATAACCCATCAGGACCTTCTGAAATAACATATGTTAGATTCATCTGGCCGATAGGTCTTAGGATTGGAAGTAATTTCCTTATACTTCCTTTATAAGCCGCTTCTTCAAAAGCAGAATCATCTCCAAACAAATTTGCACTATTAAACTCTGTACCACTTGATGATAAAACTCTATTTTTGTCAAAAGACCCAGGATATTTTGATATTGAACCAGATACAGGTAACTTTTGACCTCCTCCTCTATAAGCATTGATCACAGGTACTGGATTCCTATTCACAAGTACATTTCTAATAATTTTTTGCACTGACCCGAAAACCTCTTTTTCTTCCATAAACCTCACTTCTTTTTTTGATGGATGTACATTTACATCTACTTTATCAAAAGGCACTACAATGTTTAGTACTAGCACAGGGAAAAGTCCATCTGGCAGAAATCCTCTGTATGCTTGCTGTATTGTATAAGAAAGGCTTCTGTTATTTATCCATCTTCCATTAACAAAAACATACATATTTTTTCTAGTCTTCCGATGTATTTCACCAGACCCAATTAAACCGCTAACACTAACCCCATTTATGTTTTCAATCGGATGAGTTTCAATTTCAAGCATTGATTCCGCTACGTTAAGTCCTAGTAAAGTTAAAACCACTTCTCTAAGGTCACCTGAACCATTAGTAGCAAAAACCTGTTTACCGTTTGATATCAATCGAAATTTAATCGATGGATTAGCTAAAGCATAATTATTTAAAACTACTGAAATTCTAGATGATTCAGTTGATATACCTTTTAAAAACTTTCTTCTTGCAGGTAAATATTTAAACAGATTACCAACTTCTATTGTGGTGCCGGAACTTAAACCAACATTTTTTTTGTTTTCTATAATTCCATTTTTTATTTGGAATTTAATACCAAATTCATCTTCCTGAGTCTTGGTCATCATATCTACGTCGGATACAGCTGCAATACTTGGTAAAGCCTCACCTCTAAAACCTAAAGTTTCTATATTGTCAAATTGTTCCCAATCGATAATCTTACTAGTTGCGAACCTTTGAAAAGCAAGTCCTACTTGATCTTTTGAAACGCCTGTTCCATTATCCGAAACCCTCATCAATTTAATTCCACCATCCTCTATCTCGACAATAATCTGAGTTGAATTAGCATCTATAGAATTTTCTACCAATTCTTTAATTACAGACGCAGGATTTTCAATCACCTCACCAGCAGCTATCTTAGCTGATACATCTTCTGGCATCATTTTTATTTGATTAACTTGACTCATAAAACCCACTAATTACCCGATAGATTTAGATATGTTTTTTGCAACTGTAGGCCCCTCATATATCAATCCACTGTAAACTTGGACAGTAGTAGCGCCTGCTTTTATTACTCTTTCAGCATCACTCGCGTCGAATATACCACCACAACCATTTAACGGTATTAAATCTCCAACATGGTTTCTTACATCTTTGATCATTGTAATAGTATCTTCAATCAATATTTTCCCACTAAGTCCTCCAAATCCTGTAGCCATTTGTGAATCGTTTATAGAACGGCTGTTTGCAACAGTTAAAGCATCAACTCCAAATTCGACACTAAACTGCGCTAAATTAAGCACAAGCTGCTTTGACTTTTGATAGTCATCTCCATAAACTCCATTTACCTGAGCAGTGCCGTAAGAAGGTAATTTGACCCATAGAGGCTTTGATCTCAATTCATTTAATTCTTTGAGCAATTCACGCAAATTTTCTTTTTGATGAAAAACTTTAATCCCCTTAGTATTTGGGGAACTAAGGTTTAGTTCAATAGCATCACAAAAAGGTTCTACCATTTTCAAACATTCAGATATTTCGTGCACTGTTGTACCAGAAATGCTAACTACTAATGCAGTATTACGCAATTTAGGTCTATAGGAACAAAGTCTTTGGACCACCTTATCAACGCCGTCGTTAGGAAACCCCATAGAATTTACTAAAGCTTGGTATTGAGATAATCTTCTAAAACGTGGCTTAGCATTCCCTTCCTTAGGAAGCAATGTCACTGTTCCTACAATAATGTAACCAAAGCCAAATGACGCTATGGAATGGAATACTTTTGCATTCTTATCAAATCCTGCTGCTAACCCAACTCTATTGTCAACATTTATACCTGAAACCAACTTTTGGGCTGCTAGATTATTCGAAGATTTCACTCTGAATGGCAAAAAAACAAAAGGGAGATATTCTACAAATAGCTCATATACCTTATGTGCTTTTTCAGGATTCAAACTAAACAATAAAGGTCTGATTATGTTTTTATAAATCAATTATCCGAACCATTTTTTAATTGTAATCTCTTTTAAAGCCACTAGTCACTATGCGCTTCGTAGCTTAACTTAATTGAACTAATTTTTCGTCCCCAAAAAGGCATTTTTGGTTTATAATGAACATAATTATGGATTTAATATTCGAAAAAGGCGATAGCCTAAATCCGAAGGGTCATGCCCTAGTTTATTTTCGCAGCAACGTTGACAACAAAACAGTAGCTGCTACGTACATCGTCGTACTTCCAATATCAGTTGAAATATCAAAATATGTCCCTCCATTTTTGATGAGCCAAGTTGGGAATATGGATGAACAAAATTTATCTGCTTTTGCATTTCCTCCAATACCAGAAGAAATGGAAAATGAGGCAGAAATAACCTGTCTTGCAGATTTAAGAAAAGATGACCTTTTATTTGGCGGAGAAATCAATTTAACCAACCCAACCGAATGCATGGAGAAAATAAACGACTTGGTTGGTCAATATACAAGTTTGTATAACACAACAGTCATTGACACAAATAAAGACCAATCTGAATCAGATTCCGGAATTCCAATTAACGACGTACTCTACCAATTAATGTCACCTAACGATAAATTAACAGAACTTGGCCGGTTAGTAGGTAAGTTAAGATTTGGTATTGAAGGTCAAGATGAGCAGGCTATTAAAGATTCGGAAACCGAACTAACCATATTATCTAACTACTTACCGCCTAATCACAATATAGAAAAATTGATCTTCGCTATCAAGTCAGCAGATAAAAAATCAGAAGAACTTGCGGACCTTTACGTCAAAAGATGCTACTCGCTTGTAAACGAACAATACGATCAACTTAGCGAATTAGAGTCAAAAATAGACACCCTGAATTCGACAACCCTACAATAAAAATCAATTCACTTTAGGGATAAAAGTCGGCGGTCTGTTCAACAGAGTAATTGAAGGTGATTTCCCCAATTGAAACTCAGCAGCTTTTAATGCTTTCTCTACAGTACTAAATGGCTTGAATCCACAACGCTTAACTGCATCAAAATCTTTTACACCTGCAAAATATATATCAGATAAATATGACCTAGGGAGCGAAGTACTATTCCACATAAAAAATGGGTGAGCACCGTGGTAAGCATATGAATGTCTATATCCGTGTATGAATTCTGGTCGATGTGCAAAATCTTCTACATGATTTTCCCATATCTCATATGGATCCAAAGTCCCTGTCAACAACTTATTATAAAATTCTACATATGGAGCAAATTTACTGGTGTCAAATTTAGCTTCAAAAGGATGTACTAAAATAGCAATACCTCCATTTTTCACAACGGGCTTATTTTGAAATTGCATTACTGTACCGGCCATAGCAGCATTTGATATTAAAATAGGATTTATCATCGAAAATTTAGAATAACATTCCCGATTCGATATACCGGCAAGCAAAATGTCAGATTGTCCTTTAACCTCTACTATTAATTGTTTCTCAATTTCAGAAAGTGTAAATTTATGAACTTCAGTAGGATGTCCTGCATTAATTGCGACCACGTTTTTATCTGTTTCTTTATTGTCATATACCGTTTCAATAGCCAAAATTCTTTTGCCTGTTTTTTCCAAATGTTTTTGTATGACGGAACCTTGTTCCCAAACAAGTTTTTTGAAAGATGAATTCTTTGGGTCGTCCACCGATTGGCCGGTTGCTGATGGCCATGGTCTATGATGATGCCTTATACTTTTAAATGTTCCTAGTCCTACTGCAGTCGATTTCCAACCTCCATTAAATGGTGCCCACATCGTATTTAAATATATAAATTGATCAGCTTCGACTATTGCCTTATTTACTTCCACGTCGAATCCTCTATCTGTAAATCCCAAATGGATTAACTGACTGGGATCTTCTGCATCGTGACAGTACAACCGATTATATCCAAATTGCATCACAAGCTTGCGACCTAGAAAAGTCTCCATCTCAATCCTTGTCAATTTTCTATGCAAACCCTGAGCACAAAGCAAAACCACATTACTATCTTTAACTCCGATTTTTTTAAGCTGTTCAAATATATATTCGATTGCAACTCTGCGAATATCTGGCAAGTTCGTTTCAAAATAAGAACCTGAAGCATCATCAAATGCAATAACTACTTTCGAAGAAGAATTAACTAATTTCGATAAAGGCTGGTGGGCAATAGGGTTGTTTAAAGCATAATCTAACTTTTCTCGAATATCAGGGATTTTAGATAAAGGTAAAGGCGGATTTATTTCACGAATATTTTCGGGTAAATCTGCTTCTAAATATTGATCTCCAGCTATTATTTTATGTTTCATTAAAACTTTCCTTTATAACTGAATCAGTTATTAGCTTATTAACCTTTTTTCAACAATTCTAAGACCGGTTTTAGCAATGGCATAGAATCCATTGCACCTTCCACAGTAACAGATAAACTTCCTGAGGCGACTCCAAATTTCACAGATTTCTCAAGGTTATTTGTACTAGAATAAGAAACAGCAAACCCTGCGCCAAAAGCATCACCGGCTGCAACAGTATCTCTAACATCAACATCAAAAGCCGGAATATAACCCTTATTACGTCCTGTAGAAAAATATGCTCCATCCGCACCCATTTTGATTACAACTATTTCGACACCCTTGCTAAGCAGATTATTTGCAGCTGATTCTGCAGATTCAACGTCTACTACCTCTACGCCAGTTAAATATTGCGCCTCTGTTTGGTTAGGAACCATTATTTGAGCAAACCTATAAGCTTCATCCGGCAACTCCATAGCTGGTGCCGGGTCCCAAACTACAAGTTTCCCTTTTAATCTAGCTATTTTAGCAACTTCAATAGATACCTCCAAAGGGATTTCATGCTGTAACATTACACAATCTGAATCTTGTATTATCCGGCTGAAAGAATCTATTTCTTTATCACCACATTTAGCATTTGCCCCGTAAACAGCTATTATTCTATTTTGACGTATTTTATCTAGAAAAATTACTGCAACTCCAGTCGATGATGACTCCTCGATCGACACGTTTTCTATCCGAACTTTCTCATTACTTAGCTTGACCAATAGTTCATCTCCAAAAATATCATCACCTACTCTTCCAAGCATAGTAACTTCAGCACCTAGTCTTGAGCACCCAACCGCTTGGTTTGCTCCCTTTCCCCCAGGAACCGAATAGAAATTTTCACCACGCAATGTCTCTCCTAATTCAGACATTCTTTCACCAACTGCAATCAAATTAATATTTAATCCCCCTAGGACAACAATCTTAGGCCTAATTGCTTTTTCCAAAAAATCCTCCAGTCATAAGTTCCTCTAACATGATAGCAGGTCCATTTTCTTCCATAGATAAAGAAACTCGGTCACTCACTTCAAGTATTTCTTTAACTGAATTTTGAACTGCTATACCCATTCCCGCCCATTTCAACATATCAACATCATTATAACCATTCCCAAAAGCGATAGTTTGTTCCCTTGATACACCATAATAATTCGCTAGCCACTCCAATGCTTTATGTTTACCGGCTAAAGGGTGTAAAATTTCACAGAAATTAGGTAACGAACGTGTGATATGTAATGTAGATTCGTCACCTGACTTTAAATGGTGTTCTAGTTCAGCAATAGTTTTTTCAGCACCTACAGCGACAATACGAGTTGGGCATAAATTGGTAATTTTATATAGGTCCTTTACAAGATTCACTTTCCCAGAATTACGCTCAGAATAACCCTTAGCCCAATCAGTCAAATTTTCCACATAAATCTGTCCATCATGATAAAAAACCGGTTGCACATCCCAATCCGTTAATAAATCTAGAGTGTGTTCTGCTAGTTCTTGAGTAAGGGGCATATGCCAAAAAACCCTACCCGTATACATATCTGCAATATGCGCTCCTTGGTAAGAGATTATAGGATGAATGATATTTAGTCCTTTTAGAGCCATAGACGCTGACAAAAACATACGTCCTGTGGCAATCGTAACAATTATCCCACTATCTATTAACCGATTGATAACAGAAGTATTCTTGTCAGAGACTGGGTCGTGCATACTTCTAATAGTTCCATCTATATCAAAAGCCACCAATTTATAATACATAATTGAATTTAAATCCAACCCCGCAAATGTTAAAATTTATTCATTAATATGTCTAATAAACTATGCAAATAAACCCAAGACTAATTTTATGGTTAGTAATAATATGTTTAACATTACCCATATTAATAATGGTATTAAGCAATAATTCTAATTGAAACACCTTTAACTCGTTGGTCATATAAAATAATAAGTTACATACTAAAATTAAAACTCACGATTAATTCACTAAATGAATTATTTTTATCCATACTAATTAATTATTGACAATATCAATTTCCCATATCTACTATTTGATTAATAGAAAATCTAAAATTTGTATATAAATGAACAATAATATAGTGGAAGCAATATCTGTACACGAAATCACTAAAACGTTTGACTTGAACGTAGCAGTTAATAACGTCTCTTTTTCGGTTCCCAAAGGGGAAGTAGTAGGCTTTCTTGGCCCTAACGGTTCAGGCAAAACTACCACAATGAGAATGCTCACATCATTCTACACCCCCGATAAGGGTGAAATATTTATTGAAGGGATAAACAATTTAACAAATGACGTGGAGGCACGTAGCAAAATAGGTTATCTGCCTGAAAATAATCCTCTGTACGGAGATATGATAGTAAAAGAATACCTTGAATTGATTGGTAAAATCCGTAAATTAGATAATTCTAGATTAAAGACTAATGTATCTAACGCAGTTGAAGAAACAGGTTTACAAAGAGTCTACTACAATCAAGTAAATCAATGCTCAAAAGGTTACAAACAAAGAGTAGGACTTGCAGCTGCTCTACTGCATGAACCTTCAATTTTAATAATGGATGAGCCAACAGAAGGTCTAGATCCAAACCAAAGAGTACCAATAAGAGAATTAATAAGATCGCTGAGTACAGATAGAACCGTTCTTTTAAGTACCCACGTCCTTCAAGAAGTAGAAGAAACGTGTGATCGTATATTGATTATCAGCAAAGGGAATTTAGTAGCAAATGGTACAATTTCAGACTTACAAAACACCTCTTTAGAAAAAAAAGAAGTCGAAGTTGAGATAAGTGGCACCAACATAGAAGAAGAACTCTCTAAAATTAATAACGTTAAAGGAATAACAAAAATTTCCAAGTCCGGGACAATTGAAAAGTTTAGAATAAGCTATGAAGGGAAAGATGATATAAGACCAATATTGTTTGAACTCTGTAAAAATCAAAATTGGACCTTATGGGAACTTCACCAAATTGTTACCCGTCTACAAGACATGTTTTATTCTCTAACTTCAGAACACACCAATCTTGAATAAATGACATCCAATTGGCAAAAATAAGTATCTAAAATGAATTCAATCATACATCTAGTAAAAAAAGATATTAGATCATATTTTGATCAACCCACTGGGTTTGTTTTGTTGGTAATATTTGTGATAGGTACTTGCTATTTCTTCTTCAGAAACGCTTTTACTATTGGAGAAGCATCCCTAATACCCTTATTTCAAATTATGCCATGGTTCCTTTCTATTTTAGTCTCAGCTACAACTATGCGATTACTCGCAGAAGAACAACGAGACGGAACTCTTGAAATTTTATTAACACATCCAATTGTTGGATGGCATATAGTTATTTCAAAGTTTCTTGCCGGTTTAATTTTTTCTAGTATTGGAATAATAATAACAATCGCTTTACCAATATCACTATTATCTGCAGGCGACCTAGATATTGGAGCTATAATTGCACAATACATAGGTATAGTGTTGTTAACAGGTTCGTTCGTATCTATAGGGATTTTCACTTCAAGCCTAACCAAAAACCAAATTGTTGCTTTTATAATTGGACTTTCATTAATATTGCTCTTAATGATATTTGGAATGCCGATTATTACTTTAGCAATCCCTACATTTGCAGCAAATCTCTTAAGTGAATTAAGTCCTTTGACACATTTCACCGGAATGGTTAGAGGCGTGTTGCAATTAAAAGACATAATTTATTTTGCTGCGACAATATCTACGTTTCTTACAGCCACCTATCTTTCATTAAAAAGTAAAACTTTAAGCCACAAATCAACATCATATAGAAACCTACAAATAACCGTTTTATGCCTAGTGTTAATAAGCCTGTCTATTGGATGGTTTGGAAGACATATAGGTGGAAGAATCGACTTAACTGCATCACAGTTATACACCCTAAGCAATGCTACTGAACAAATTGTGTCTGGATTAGATGACATTGTAACTATAACCATATTTCAATCAAAACAGCCACCAGTGCAAATTGCTCCTATAACGAGAGAAGTTAATCATATGCTTGACGATATATCCGTTAAATCTAACGGAAAAGTAAAAATAATAAGATCGTATCCTGATGAAAATCCAGAAGACAAAATCGATGCCGAAAATCATTTTATAGTGCCTAAGCAGTTTCAAATTGAAACTCAAGGAGAATTAAAGGTTACAAATGGATATTTGGGCTTATACATGACATATGCGAATAAAAAAGAGGCTATCGCGTACATAGATTCACTGGATGGGATTGAATATAGACTGATGGCTAATTTATATAGAATGACACAAAAATCACCAAAATCTATCAGTTTCCTAACAGGCCACCAAGAAAAACAGCGTGACGCTGAAATGCAAAGTTTTAGGGATATATTGGAAAGGCATCATAGCGTAGAAACAACAGAACAGGTGGGGTCAGGCCAATACCTAGATTTATCCCTAACAGATGTATTAGTTATAGCTGGCCCTCAAACTCAAATATCTTTGCCCGAACAAGATACAATCAACGAATTCCTATCATCAGGAGGAAAAGCTCTGATTTTAGTTGACCCTATACAAATCAACCCACAAACTCTTGAGGTGCTCGGAGAAAATCCAACACTTGAACAATACCTTAGAGAATACGGGGTCCAAATAAATTACGATATTGTTTACGATCCTACTTCAAATGCTAAAGTTCAATTCGCTTCAAGAAATGGAACTCCTGTAGCTTTACAATATCCATTTTGGGTTAGAGCCGACACTAAAAATTCTAATATATCTGGTGGCGTTGAAACAGTAGTTATACCATGGTCAAGCTCCCTAGAATTAATATCTGCATCGGCAAATATATACTCACCAGAATTCACCAATTTAATCCTAACAACTAAAAATTCAGTTAGCGGAACAATATACAGTGACCTATTCCCGCAACAAAACCCAGAGTCCTCAATAGGAGATTCTCTATCCGAGTCAAAATTAATAGCAGTGGCGATTACAGGCAAACGGTGTCCCCCACTAGAACCAAACTGTGCTAAAGAGTTACAAAAACCTTTCCGCATTATCGTAGCAACTGACTCCGATTGGCTAAGTGAATACATGGTTACTAACAATGGTTACAGAGGACATACCGAACTAGGGGCAAACTGGATAGATTGGTTAACACAAGAAAACGCACTAATTTCTATACGTGGAAAAGGCAAATCCGTTAGGCAATTAACGTTTAATTCTGATAATCACAGAAATCTTGTCCAATATATCAATATCGCTGGCTTGCCTCTAATTATAGTAGCCCTAGGAATATGGAGATATATATACCGTAAAAGTATCAATAGGAGATCATACTCCGATGAATCTTAGACAGATAATATATATAATCTCTACAATTGCAGTGATTGCTATAATAGCCACATTGTCGAGGCTTGGTTTCTCAGAAAATGAAACCATTATTACAATGGAAAATATAAGTCCTCTTAACCGTGACATAGTAGATAAAATCATAATTACAGATGGGGTAAATCAAACTACTCTTACCAAAAACAATCTTAATTGGAAAGTAGGCAATTATCCCGTTGTGTTTGATGGGTTCGAAGAAATGTGGGAAGTGATATCAAATTTCCCCAAAGCAAGACTGATATCCAACAATGAATCCAACCATTCCCTCATGGGCGTATCAGAATCAAATTCAACTGCAGTTGAATTTTATAACAATCAAACCTTAGTGGAAAAATTTCTAATTGGTGACAAAGTATACGCACCTATGCCTGATGAAGAAAATATATATACCCCTTGGACATCTTTGTCTAGGATGTGCTATATAAGAGAACCCGGTTCCAAAGAAGTATATGGAGTGTTTTGCCAATACCCTGATCGATTTAATCCAAAGCCTGAAATGTGGGCAGAACCGACTATTCTTAAAATTCCTATGGACGAAATCGAATCTATATTATATAGATACCCTCAAACAGAATTCCAATTAAAAATCTTACCCAACAATCAATGGATCATAATAGAGGAAACGGGTCCTAGCATTGCCGATGTGAACATAGCAAATAAATTGCTTTCAGAATTTTCCCAACTAGTAACAAGTGATTTCCCCAATCCTAAAAATGTAAATAATTTAGACCTATTAAATCCCACAATTGCAATAACAGTGATAGCCAAACCCAATTCAGGAAATGACTCGGTTGACTTATTTTTATTTGAAGATAGCCAGCAACAAAACGGCGGGTATTATATAAAAAACAGAATTAATGATTGGGTTTATTATATAGATTCAAACACTTCGTCTTCGATACTCAAATATCCATTTGATCTTATTGAAGTAGATTCACCCGATTCATAAACATAGATAGGCTTAAAGTGATATCTATCATCAATACCTGCGAAACTTATATCCTTAAATTCTTAACTCTAACCACCATAATTTTTGTTTGCTTAATTCAAATATCTTGTTCAGATAATAATCAACCGCAAAACCAATTAAATGAAACCGATAACAACCATACCGCCCGCATAGCTTTTGTATCTGATAAAGATTCAAATTGGGATATCTGGATTATGAATCCAGACGGCAGCGAATTGAAAAATATTACTGAAAACCCCTCTTTAGACTCTCATCCTTCATGGTCACCTGATGGAAAAAACATAGTTTTCTATTCTGACCGAGATGGTAATAAAAACATATATACAATTAGCACTGACGGCACAAACATAAAACAACTTACCTCAGGTTCGAGATCAAACCACAGTCCTTCTTGGTCTCCAAATGGAGAAAAAATAGCATTTGTATCAAATAGAAGTGGAGAAAATTGTATATGGATCATGAATGCTGATGGTTCTAACCAATACAACTTAACAAAGCACCTCAAATCTTCTAGATGGCCTACATGGTCAAACAAAAAAGAAGGAATACTTTTCACGTCAGAAAATGTCATTTACCAAATAAATCCTGAAACTTTCGAATTGACTACTATCTTTAAACTTAATAAAGACCTCGTATTTACAGGTTTGTTTTTAGGTTGGCCAGTATGGTCTTCTAATGGAAACAAAATTGCACTGACTTCAAATTTTTTGGATAAACAAAAAATGACGCCCATACTCTATACTTTAAATAGAGACGGTAAAGCATTTAAACCATTAATTAATAGTCCAGGGCTTGGCCCGGATGAACGTCCTAGTTGGTCCCCTGACGGAAACTCCATCGTGTATTCATCTTTAACTAACAATGCAAAAAAACAAATTTGGATAATTGATGTAAATACAGGAGTCAGTACTCAAGTAACTTCAAATAATTCCATGAATGGATTTCCAGCTTGGGAACCAGTGGGCAAAAGCCCCTAAAATCTGATTCGCTCATTCAAATCTCAATCTAGTTAGACATCTATCTCCAACAGTTCCAAGGAATTCCTGTTCATAATTCCGTTTATCTCTGAAAATGGAATCCCCGGTAAATTATGCTTTCTACAATAAGACGGTAAACCATTCAAAAATGATATTGTTTCAGATGGAGTCGTAACTGGCCAATCTGAAGCGAACAACAATTTATGCATCACATTCCATTCAAACGCTAAACGAAATCCATTGTAAGCTGACCAAGGACGATAAAATTGACCTGATATATCAGCATAAACATTTTTATGTTTCCTGATTACAGCAATACAATCTTCGTGCCAGGGATGGCCCATATGCGCCATCACAATTTTTAAATCAGGAAACTGGAGTGCTATCTCATCCATATAAATAGGATAAGAATACCTTAAAGGGGAATTTGCCATTGGTGCTGTCCCCTGATGAAAAATTATAGGAATATTATTCTGCTCTGCATAAGAATATAACGATTTGGCGTTTAAACCTAATGGATCAAAATTCTGATAGTTCGGTCCTAATTTTATACCACGCAAATTTAAATCTGTTTTACATCTATAGATCTCGTCCAACACGTTATCACTATCTGGATGAACTGACATAAAACCAATCAGTTTACCAGACCCCAATGATACAACCTCAGCTGTCCTATCATTTACATCATGTACAAAATCCAGATGGTCAAGAGCATCATTTTTTAATGGATGCCTAGCTATTCCAAAAACAATTGCAATATTTACAGGAGCCATATCCTGTAAATATTCTTCCACGCTATTGGTCATCTTAATTGCTCGGTCTGGCCTCATTTTTGTATCGTATTTTTCTTCTTCTTTATCGATACTTTTGTAATGACTTGGAGTATGGGTATGTACATCGATTATCATTTAATCCTCTCCCCCTAAAATCCATAATTACATTTTAGGGTATATTATCCTTCAATAACCAGAATTATCATTGACTATTACATATAACAAGGATAATCTTTTGCTTCAAATATAAGATCTAAGAGCAATAATATGTCAAATAATGACCAAGTTGGAAAAATACAAACGGTTACGGGAACTATTAACCCTTCAGATTTAGGTAAAACCAGTACCCATGAACACATTTTTATAGATTTCCTATGCATGTTCACAAAGCCAGAAGAAGCTAGTGAGCAATTTAAAGCCAATCAGCCACTTAGATTAGATAACTTGGGTTGGATTAAATATGACCCATTTCGGAACATCGATAATTTAGAATTAAATGATGAATCATTAGCCGTTAACGAAATATTGAAATATAAAGCAGTTGGAGGCGATAGTATTGTAGAAGTTACGACCATAGGTATAGGAAGAGACCCTCAAGCTTTAGCAAAAATATCTCGATTAACCAATGTAAATATAATAACCGGAGCAGGTTATTACGTTGATGCAGTACACCCAGATAACATGAACGATAAAACTATGTCTCAACTAGAAGAACAAATCACAAAAGAAGTTCAAACCGGAATAGGTGAAACCGGTATAAAGGCTGGAATTATCGGAGAAATAGGATGTTCATGGCCTTTAACTAAAAATGAATCCAAAGTATTAAAAGCAGTGGCCAAAGCACAGCAACAAACCGGTGCTGCAATTTTAATACATCCAGGAAGACACCAAGATAGTCCATTTGAGATACTTGATATTTTATCTAAATCAGGTGCAGACGTTTCACGGGTGATAATAGGCCATATCGAACGAACAATACAGGATATAACAGTAGTAGATAAGCTTGCTAAATCTGGATGTTACTTGGAATATGATTTGTTTGGATGGGAAGTTTCTTATTATCCTCTTTCTGACAAAATAGACATGGTAAATGATTCGCAAAGAATTAATTACATATCAAAATTAATCGAACTCGGATATGAAAGCAAAATAGTAATAGCCCAAGATATATTTTCTAAACATAGAACTGCAACCTATGGAGGGCATGGATATGGTCATATAATAGAAAATATATTGCCTAGAATGGCTAAATCTGGAATACCTTCTGAAGTAATCAATAAAATCATCACTGAAAATCCAGCAAATATATTAACAATTAAATAGATTCGGGAGTAATAATGTCAAAGGTCGAACAAAAACTAAAAGAACTTAATATGAAACTACCTGAATTAACTAAACCAGTAGGTGCATATTTACCATATGTTAAAACTGGCAATTTGGTTTTTCTTTCAGGCCATGGACCTGCTCTAATAACTGGAGAAAAACAATACCAAGGGAAATTAGGTGAATCATTAACTGTTGAAGAAGGTTACGATGCAGCAAGATTGGTAGGGTTAAATTTGTTAGCAACTCTAAAATCTGCAATATCAGACCTAGACCGAGTAAATAAAATAGTGAAAGTGCTGGGAATGGTCAATTCAACACCAGAATTCAACCAACAACCTAAGGTCATTAATGGATTTTCTGAATTAATGACAAATGTTTTTGGCGAAAAAGGAAAACACGCCAGATCTGCTGTAGGACTTGTTAATCTACCCTTTGATATCCCTGTAGAAATAGAAATGATTGTAGAGATAGCATAATCAAAAAGTTTTGACACATACCTGATTCATGTCAAAACCAACCCCTAAAATAGGTATATTTGGAGGAAACGAATTCCAAGAAAATTGTCTAGACATTGATACACAGTTTTGCAATTCATCTCCTATATACAAAGCCAAAGTTCTAATTCTACCGACAGCAGCGGCTAATGAAAATCCCGACCTAGCTACCCTCAATGGAATAAACCATTTCAACAAAATTGGTGTGGACGTTTCGGCGTTAAAATTGATAACCAAAAAACAGAGTAATGATGAACGTTTTTTGAGACCAATAAATGATTCCAATGTAATATATTTAACCGGAGGCAACCCCAAATACCTAAATACAATATTGCAGAATTCCAAAGCAATTACTGAAATAAAAAAAGTATTGTCCTGTGGGTCACTATTGATTGGTTCAAGTGCTGGTGCCATGGTTATGGGTGAATATATGCTGTTGGACAAAATAGTAGATGGATTAAATCTAATTCCAAATACTATTATAGTCCCCCATTTTGAAAATAATAATGACATAGACAATTTATTAAACATTTCGCGGAATCGTGATATTACTATTTTAGGGCTAGACTCACAAGCTGCATGTATAGCTGACAATAATAATTGGTTTACTTTAGGGAATAGAAAAATAACTATTATCGAAAATGATAATATCCAGGAATTCAGCCAAGACAAAATGAAACTACCCCTAGAATTTCACCCAATATTTCAAAAGGAATAACATGAATTATCTAATCTGGGCACTAATAGGTATGGTTTTTTATGGAATTACAGCAGTTTTGCTTAAAGCCGGATTAAAAAACTCAAATACTGAAATAGCATTAATCTTAACAAACGTAATATTGGTAGTAGGGGGCATTGCCATTGCTTTTTTTAAAGGATCTCTGTTCTCCAAATGGCCTGTTGGTTGGCCGTTAGTTTTCTTATCATTAGCGGGGGTAACTCTGGTGATTGGTATTGCCAGCTACTATACGGCTTTAAGCAAAGGTCCTATATCAATCGTTTTACCTATTTTTTCAATGAGCTTTGCTATAGCAAGTATACTAGGAATGGCCTTATTAGGGGAAGAAATCAACACGTATAAAGTACTAGGAATCTTTCTTGCTGGGACAGCTATATTTATGTTAACCAGATAATGTATAAAAAAGGTTTACTTAGAAGTATTATGTCACCAGTCAACCCGCAATTTGGTCCACATAATTCCAAACCTACCATCTTTCTTCATCCAATAAGTTGCTAGAATATTTCCATCTGATAAGCGTATAGCTGTAGGGAACCCGAATTCAAAGCCATAAAACTCATCAACTCCTGAAGTTAAATCACTAGGTCTTTCTTTTTGAGCCAAAGCATCGTAAAGCAACCCTTCAAAAACAATTTCCCACTTTTGACCTTTTGATTCTACCAAGTTCATTACAATTCCCTGATCACCATATCTTCTGTTATAAAGAATCAAAAATCTATCTGCAGATAATGGAACGGGAGTCATAGTCTGACCCATTATCCCTGTTTTCATCGGTTCACTCCAAGAATTCCCATTATCATTAGAAACCACATAACTATTTTCCAAATCTCTGACATCACCTAGTGTTACAGTCCAAGCAGTCGCAATTAATTCTCCTGGAGATATTTCAGCTAACTTCTGTTCAAAATATCCATTTAGTCCAGAAGGATCTTGGAACAAAGTCACGATTTCAGGCCAACTTTCACCTTGATCGTAAGAAACTGCCGCAATAACTTTATCGCCCAATTTTTCTGGAGATGTCAGAAGCGCCGCTGGGGCTAAAAGTTTACCAGAGTTCAACGGTAAAATCCCATGCGATATTTCCAAAGGACAATCAAATGGCAAGTCTATAACCTTAGGATTACTCCAATTATTACCACCATCATGGGAAGAACAAAAAACTGGTTCGTCTTTACCTTCTCCGAACCTGGAATTTATATCTCTATAATTCCTAGCACCATAGGCAAATATAGTCTTACCGTCAGCACTTAAAGATAGCTTCAAAGCATTTGTAGACTTAAGGTTCGAATCTTCGTCTAAGATAGTACCTTGCAATTCCCAATTTTTCCCGCCATCAGTTGACCTGGACCAATCAGTACCACCCAAAACATTAGGACCTCCACCAACATTGAAAGAGCATAGCAAATCACCATTTGGTAATTGAATCGCTTGAGGAAAAGCACTATCTCTATTATCTATTAAACCCGCATCTAATATTTCTATTTTGGGTTTAATACTATTACTCTCTTATAGATGTATTTACACCTAATATAATTCTTTAAAATCGTAACTATAGAAAAAAAACTATTCCTATTTTTATAATTGTAATGATTATTGAAACAGCAAACAAAGCTACTAGTGCATATACTCCTACTAAACCGTATAACCACCAAAAAAACCCAATCCCAATTAAAATAGCGAATATATAAGCACCTTTTTCGGTTAAATACCCTTGTATCCCATTCTTTTTTATATCGTCTTTTTGTCCCGATATTATTTTTGACAAATTAAAATTCAATTCTACATACTCCTGTATTTGAAGCTATACAATATTCTAATACAAAATTATAACACAGCATTACTATTGCAATTACTATTATTTATAAAACATACTTGGTCTAATGTAAATTAAATATAAAGTACTGTTACGTATAATTGGAGCGGGAGACGGGATTCGAACCCGCAACATCCACCTTGGAAGGGTGGAACTCTTCCAGTTGAGCTACTCCCGCATCAAATCAATTACATGTTTGTAATATAAACTATGATTTTAATATAAGCTTATAGCCGATAACAATGCTTAATCAAATGTCAAAGTTGCTTTTTGCATTTTGAACTATTTCTTCACCGATTATTAAACTCGCAGTTGCTGCTGGCGATGGCGCATTTAATACATGAATAGATTTAGGACCTGAAAGTATCTTGAAATCTTGTACAATTTCACCTTTAAAGCTAACTGCTTGCGCTCTTACTCCTGCACTCGGGTTAGATAAATCCTCTTCCTTAATGTCAGGAACTAACTTCTGTAAAGATTTAGCAAATACTTTTTTAAATAAAGACCGATACTGTTCATCAATACCGGTTTTCCAATGAGTTGCTGACATCCTCCAAAACCCGGGAAATCTCAAATATTCGAATAAATCAGCCATACTAAAGTCTGTTTTTTTATACCCTTGTCTGGCAAATGCAAGAACGGCATTTGGACCTGCTTCAATAGTACCATCAACTCTTTTTGTAAAATGCACCCCTAAAAATGGTAATTCAGGTTGAGGGACTGGGTAAATCAATCCTTTTATCATTGAAGATTTTTCAGGTATGATAGAAAAAAATTCGCCTCTAAACGGAATTATTCTAGTATCAGAGGACACATCCATTTTATTCGCTATTTTATCAGCATATAACCCTGCACAGTTTATAGTCCATTCTGTCTCAAAATCACCATCAGTGGTATTCAAATAAGTCTTGCCATTCTGAAATTTATATCCAAGAAACTTACAGGAAGTAAAAAGATCCACCCCTTGCTGTTCAGCGTCTTCAGCATAAGCTTTAGCAACAAGTTTATAGTCAACTATACCAGTATTGGGTGAATGCAAAGCTCCGAGGCCACTTGCATGGGGTTCAATGTCTTTTATTTCATTTTTATCAATCATTTTTAAACCATCAACCCCATTTGCTACACCACGACTATGCAAATCTTTCAACATTTCTAATTCTTTAATGTCTGTAGCGACAATCAATTTGCCACAAAGTTCATATTCAATACCTTTGATATCGCAATATTTTCGTAATTCTTTGTTACCTGCATAACAAAAATTTCCTTTTTTAGAACCGGGTTTGTAATAAATACCTGCATGAATCACACCACTGTTATGCCCTGTCTGGTGCTCAGCAAACCCATCTTCTTTCTCTATAACTGCTATATCTAAGTTGGGATATTCAGAGGACATTTTCATAGCAGTAGACAATCCCACTATACCGCCACCTATAATAATTACGTCATATGTTCTCAATATACTGACTCCCATTCAAAATAGCCCATAACTGAAAAAGTTTTAGTTGAAATTAATTTATGTTTTTGTGATTATAAATAATCTCTTAGGCTTAAATAAAATATATCAAAAGATATCAAGAAACTAAAATAATTCATACCAATTACAAATGAGCGCTACAACTTCCTTTAAATGCATATCTCAAGATTGTAGAGAAACTTACGACTTAAATGAAATCGTATATAGATGTATCAGGTGCAATAGCTTACTTGAAGTATCCCACAACCTTAATAATCTAAACAGACGGAGTGCATCAGCATGGATGAGACTTTTTGATGAAAGATACATGAAAACAGCTTATCCATTTGGTAGCGGCGTGTGGGGGAAAAAAGAATGGGTACATCCAGATATAGAAATAGAAAACATCGTGTCTCTATATGAAGGAGGCACTAATTTATTCTGGGCTGAACGATTCGGAAGAGAATTAGGTATGTCAGACCTTTGGATAAAACAATGCGGCAACAGTCATACCGGATCATTTAAAGACTTGGGGATGACTGTACTGATATCTAATGTAAAGCAAATGATATCAAATGGTATTGAAATAAAAGCAGTGATTTGTGCTTCAACTGGAGATACATCAGCTTCCCTAGCAGCATATTGTGCTGCAGCAGGAATACCAACAGTAGTACTGCTACCAAAAGGTAAAATATCTATTTCCCAATTAATTCAACCACTATCAAACGGAGCCATTACTCTGGCGGTAGATACCGATTTTGATGGTTGTATGAATTTGGCAAGAATGTTAAGCAATGACAAAAGTTTTTATTTAGCCAATTCTATCAATCCCTTACGTATAGAAGGACAAAAAACTATTAGCATAGAAATCGTACAACAAGATGATTGGGCAGTTCCTGATTGGGTGATTGTACCAAGCGGTAATTTAGGTAACGTTACAGCTGTCGGTCTTGGATTCAAAATGATGCATGAACTGGGATTGATATCTTCATTACCAAGATTAGTTGCGGCACAATCTGCTAACGCAGCTCCATTGTTTAAAAGTTATGAAACAAACTATCAAAGATTTGAAGCAATTAAATCCAAACCAACACTTGCAAGTGCTATCCAAATTGGAAACCCAGTCAGTGCACCAAGAGCAATACCAATACTTAAAGAATTTGATTCGGTCGTAACAGCTATAAGTGAATCAGAGTTATCCGCAGCAGCAGCAAAAGCTGACCGAACTGGTCTATATTGTTGTCCACAAACAGGAGTTGCTTTAGCATCCTTAATGCAACTCTTAGATTCAGGCACTATACAAAAAAACGAAAAAGTAATCGTTCTTTCAACTGCTAATGGATTAAAATTCACAGACTTTAAATCCGGTTATCACGATCGGTCTCTATCAGGAATAAATATACAACTAGATAATTCCCCAATTGAGGTGTCTAGTGATTATAAAACCTTGTTAAATACAGTAAACGACAATATAGGTTAGCAATGCAATTATCCTAAGCGATATAAATGCTTATTGAGGAAATAATGACCAAATTAATATGCCACGAAAACAGCTACATAAAGGAATTTGAAGCCACAGTTACTGCCATAACAGACACAGGGATAGTTTTAGACAAAACAGCTTTTTATCCCGGTGGAGGCGGCCAACCTTCCGACAAAGGTTCAATAGTATTTGGAAATATTGAATATCCAGTAAATGGCATCATCAAAAATGGTGAAAACTACATTCATAAAATAGATTCTCACAATATTCAAATACACGAGAAAATCCAAGGCATAATCGACTGGGAATATAGATATAACTTAATGCGTACTCACACAGCCTTACACATTCTTTGCGGAGTTGTATGGCGCGATTACAAAGCATTGGTTACGGGCGGGGATATGAAACCGCTTTCAGCAAGAATGGATTTTGAATTAGATACCTTGTCATCAGAATTTGTAAAAGAAGTAGAAGCGAGTGTTAATAAAGAAGTACGAAACAAACTTGATATAGAAATCAAGATAATGGACAGAGAAGAAGCCTTTAAAATACCGGACCTTATTAGAACCAAAATAAATTTACTCCCCGATGCGATAAAGCAAATTCGTACGGTTAATATAACCGGATTAGATTTACAAGCAGATGGGGGAACCCATGTGAATAATACAAAAGAAGTAGGAAAAATCGTTGTTGTAGGTCACGAAAGTAAAGGTAAAATAAATAAACGCTTAAGAATCAAGGTAGAAAATTGAACTATAAAACAAATTTCAACTTCGAAAATTTAATATCAAATTCTATACCTGATTTAATTCCTCCCAAAGAACATCCAAAACCAAAATTTGATTTCGGCGTAGCATATCCTGACCCTGAATCAATTCCAATATCGGAATTGATAAGCTCTCTAAGCTTAGGACTAGAAGAAGAAGGCAAAGACCTAGCATATTACCCTCATCCTGATGGTTATCCTCCACTAAGGGAATTTATTTCAAGCAAACTTTCTAAGGAAAGAGGGATTCCTGTTAGCCCAGACCAAATGATTCTAACGGACGGATCTCTAGAATCAATTTATATGCTGTCAGAAGTGCTTATTGACCCAGATGACGTTGTGCTAACAGAAAAATATTGTTATAGCGGCACCTTAAGAATTTTCAAAAGGTTCAGCGCAAACATTATTGGAGTCGACTGCGATGACTCAGGAATTATTCCTTCAGACTTGGAAAAAAAAATAAAAGAAATCCAACGTGTAGGTAAAAAAATTAAATTATTGTATACCATTCCTACTTTTCAAAATCCACTAGGTTTTTGTGTTCCTGAATCAAGACGCATTGATATTTTGTCTATAACGCAACAATTCCAAATACCTATTTTGGAAGATGATTGCTATGTTGACTTAAATTATGAAAAAAATAATTACCCTTCAATATATTCACTAGATTCATCAAAATCTGTGATTTACGTTGGATCATTTTCAAAAATCATTGGTCCTGGAACTAGAATGGGATATATCGTTGCACCTGATACCATACTGGAAAAACTCAGAATCGTGAAAAGCGGAGGCGGTGTCAACCAATTTGCTGCAATTGCGATTCACCGGTATTCTAATACAAATTTGAATAGAGATATTAACAGTCGAAACGATATTTTAAAAATCAAAAGAGATGCTATGTTGAAAGCTTTAACTCAATATTTTAAGTTTGACGAAGAAGCTAAGTGGAGCCATCCCGAAGGTGGATTGTACATATGGTTGGAATTAAACCCTAAGTTCGATTTATTGAAACTATTGCCAGTAGCCCAAAAACATAATTTGAGTTACCAACCGGGTACAATGTTTCATCCGGATTCTAAAATTGGTAAAAATTGTGCAAGACTATGCTTCGGATATAACCAACCTCAACAAATCGATCAAGGCATAAAATTGTTATCCGAATTAATTACAGCTAACCCAGATATTGACTGAATTCAAGATTTGAATTCAGTTCATATTCGAATCACCAAGATTAAACCTTTTTAAAAGCAATTCATCAAGAAAAGATTCATTCTTTTTAAGCAATTCAATACTTTTCACTAGCCGTTTTTTAGTTGAAGATTCCTCCAATAAACTTTGTAATTCTATATTTTCAATCGACAGCAAACATGATGGGGCAAAATATGAAAGTTCAAATAAATCGGTTGGGATTTTGCTATCTTGAAAAAATTCTCCTTTTAAGCCTAAGAGTAATCTGTGATTCCGTGTTATTAATTCAGTTAATTTCGAAATCATAGTTTCGGATATATCTTTTTCTGTATTTTCATAATCAACCAAAAATTCCACATTCGCTTCAAGAAAAGCTTTTTTTTCAATTAAATTTTTGATTCGGAAAACCTTATCTCCAATTGCAGTGATAAACAATCTTCCATTTTCAATTTTATTTACATCTACTATATTAGCGGTAGTTCCAACATCATAAGGAGTCGCTGAATCTCCAACTTCAGAACCCATTCTGATTAAAATTACTCCAAAAGGACTTTTACTATCAATACAATACTTAATCATACATTTATATCTATCTTCAAATACATGAAGAGGGATAGAGCCTTTTGGAAATAAAACTGTATTTAGAGGAAATAACGGTATTTTATGCATAGCATTCACTGTATTATATTTTATTGACAAAATTTTTGAATGTAACTCGATAGAGTCATAAATTTCATATGTTGTAGAAAATAAAATGTACAGTATAATTATATAGTTCGAAATGATTGAACATTATTTTATTGACCCAACTAATATATAAGGCTATTTGAATTGTCGCGTGTTAAATCTTTAAAATGTAGAGAGTGTGGCGAGGAATACCCAATAGAACCTATCAATGTATGCGAGTTCTGTTTTGGTCCCCTAGAAGTCGATTATGATTATGATTTGATTAGAAAGAACATCTCTAAAGATAAAATCAAATCAGGGCCATTAACAATATGGAGATACAAAGATTTATTACCTATCGAAAATCAAAATATAATTGATATTGGTACAGGATTCACACCACTGACCAAAGCTACTAATTTGGGAAATCATCTTGGGTTAAATAATTTATACATTAAAAATGACAGCGTTAATCCTACCTACTCATTTAAAGACCGGGTGGTATCGGTTGCCACAACAAAAGCAGTAGAATTTGAATTTAAAACACTTGCATGCGTTTCTACAGGCAATCTTATGGGCGCCGTAGCAGCACATGGGGCGAAAGCCGGAATGGAAACGGTGGTATTATTTCCTTCAAATCTTGAACAGGCGAAAATCGTCAATTCATCTATATACGGACCAACTCTTGTAGCAATTCACGGCACATATGACGAAGTTAACAGATTGGGTAGTGAAATAGCTGATAATAACCCTTGGGCATTTGTAAACATAAACATGCGTCCTTTTTACGCTGAAGGCAGTAAAACCCTTGGATATGAAGTAGCAGAACAGCTCGACTGGTCAGTTCCTGACCACTGTATCGTACCCGCAGCTTCTGGGGAACTCCATACGAAAATATGGAAAGGCTTCCAAGAAATGGAAGAAGTAGGTTTACTAGAAAAAGTTAATAGTAAAATGCATCTAGCACAAGCATTGGGATGTTCGCCAATAGTCAAAGCATATAATAACAATGAATCCCAAGTCACTCCCGTAAAACCAGATACTATAGTTAAATCTTTGGCAATAGGAAATCCGGCAGCGGGTTCATATGCTTTAGAAACCTTAAAAGAAACGAGTGGCGCAGCAGTAGCAATTAGCGACCCCAAAGTAATTGAGGGCATACAGCTATTAGCTGAAACCGAGGGTATATTTACTGAAACAGCTGGCGGAGTAGTAATATCAGCCGTGAAAGAGTTAGCAGAAAATGGGATTATTAAACCCGATGAATTAGCTGTAGCATATATAACGGGTAACGGATTAAAAACGTTTGAAGTAGTTGAAAGTACGGTTGAATCCATTTATTCTAAACCTGATTATGGAGATTTGAAAAAAACATTGAATTTAAAGTAACCAAACTGTAAAGTTTTAACTCAAATGCCAACCAAACAAATACGACTTAAGTTTCAAACCAATTTAATATCAGAACCAGTGATATATCAACTAGGTCATAAGTTTAAAGTAATAACGAATATAAAAAGAGCAAATGTAAGACAAGATACAGGCTGGGTGATTCTAGACTTAAACGGTGATGATAAAGAAATATCAGCTTCTTTAGAATGGATTAAATCCGTTGGAGTAGACGTAGACGTAATCAAATAAATTTTACAAAATTAACAAGAATTGATTTGGAGGAGATTGATGGAAATTTCAGTAAGGATACCTACACCACTAAGGAGATTAACCAATGGAGAGGATAAGGTTACATTATCATCTACCACAATAAAAGACATGGTAGATGATCTTGAAGACAATTTTCCTGGCATGAAAAAAAGATTATGCGATGATGAAGGTAATCTACGTAATTTTGTTAACGTTTACGTCAACGGGGAAGATGTAAGATTCCTTAACGGGATTGATACAACCCTGCAAAACGGTAATGAAGTCAGCTTAGTCCCTGCAGTAGCCGGTGGATGTTAACTTAAAAGCCACCCGATTATTTATCTACAAAACAGCATTCCCTACTATGTTAGGTATTGTGATTGGCAATCCAACAGATAATTGGTGAGTTTGCAGATATATTTTCGTAAAACCAGAACCAGAAATTACTTCGGCCAAATCTCTGTTCAAATTACACCCATTTGTTAAATAGCGCCACATTGGATTAATATAATCTTCAAACTTTCCCCTAATTCTTTCTTTAGATTTAACATGTTCGTAAAAATAAAACGCGCCGCCTGGCTTTAATACTCTCTTAATCTCTAATATAGTCGATTCTAAATCATCCACAGTACAAAGCACCAAAGTTGTAACTATAGAATCAAAAGAATTATCGGCGAAAGGAATGTTATAAGATGTGCCTCTGACTGACGTCACATCAATCTCGCATCTAATTGCAGAATCAATAATCTTTGGAAACATATATTCATTTTTTTCTAAAACAGTCAATTGGGTATCGGGTTTATAAAACCTAAAGTTTGCACCAGTTCCCGCCCCTATTTCCAATACATTACCAGAAGCATATCCAGCTGTCATTTTCCTAAAATCTATTAAATTAGGTTCTACAGATTGGTTCACCAAGTCATAAAGAAAAGCAAAGATTTTGTCATTTATATTCATACATTGATTCAATATAGTAAAACTATTAAAGCATTTTTTTTCACATGTTATAATCACAAATATTATCAAATCATGAGTATGGAAAGGAGAATATATTCGTGAATCTTAAAGGAAAAGTAGCGATAGTTACAGGTGGTAGTGGCGGTCTAGGTAAATGTATTTGTAATTCTTTAGCTAAACAAGGCGTAACTCTAGCGATTTTATATAATAATCATTATCAAGATGCGAAAATACTTTCAGATGAACTAAATAGCAAAGGTTACAATTCTGCGACATACCAATGTGACGTGACAAATCCGGACCAAGTATCTCGTACAGTTGAAAAAGTAATCAAAGATTTCAATCAAATAGACATATTGGTAAATGATGCAGCATACAATATATGGATACCATTCCATGATTTAAATGCACTCACCTACGAACAATGGCACAAAATAATAAACATAAACCTCACAGGTCCTATGTTATTTATAAAAGCGGTTTCAGGTCCAATGAAATCACAAGGATCTGGACGAATTATCAATATTGCTTCTGTTGCAGGAATGGCACCAGTCGGTTCTTCAATAGCATACGGAGTGTCTAAAGCAGGATTAATCCAATTAACAAAAGGTATGGCAGTAGCATTGGCACCCGACAATATACTAGTCAATTGCGTAGCTCCAGGATATTTAGAAGGAACTAGAATGTCAGATAACTTAGCAGAGGAATATAAAGAACAGGCAAGGACTGGAGCTGTTTTGAAAAAAGCTGCCGATAAAAATGATATAGCAGAGCAAGTAGTTACATTTTGTAAAACTGATACTACTACAGGCCAAACACTAGTTATAGATGGTGGAAGATTATTTCACTAATTTTCAGAATATACCAACAAATTTTAGGAGACCTAATTGACAACTGAAACAAAAAATTATGATGTATTAATTGCCGGTCAAGGTGCAGCAGCTTTTGCAGCTGGACTCTATACAGCAAGATATCAGATGAAATCTATTATTGTAGGTGAAACATTTGGGGGAGAAACTGCTACAGGTGGACTAATTGAAAATTATCCCGGATATTCAGAAATAGATGGGTTTGACCTGATGATGAAATTTCGCGAACAAGTAGCTTCTTATGATGTTCCTATATTGGATGATAAAGTTAGTGCTGTAAAAAAAGATTCAAATGATTTTCAAATAGAGACCGAATCGGGAGAAAAATATATTGCAAGTTCTGTAATACTAGGCATTGGAAGAGAACGAAGAAAACTAGGATTGCAAAATGAAGATGAATGGACAGGTAAAGGTGTTTCGTTTTGTTCAACGTGTGACGCTCCTTTACACCGAGAAAATATAGTAGCAATAGTTGGTGGTGGTAATGCAGCTATAGAAGGAGCTGTACTATTATCAAAATATGCTTCAACAGTTTATTTAATTTATAGAAGAAACAAGTTTACTAGACCTGAGCCTGTCAACCTTAAATTACTAAATGACTCAAAAAACATCATTCAATTACTAGATACAAATGTTACTTCTTTATTGGGAGATGACGGACTAAATGAAATCTCGATTGATAAACCATACAACAATTCAACTAATTTAAATGTAGATGGATTATTCATCGAAATTGGTGCCGATCCAAGAGTCGAAATACCTATTCAATTGGGAATTAACCTGAACGAAAAAAATGAAGTTATTGTAAATAATGAAATGGAAACTAACGTTGCAGGTATTTTGGCTGCTGGAGATCTTACTGATGCTTCAGGCGACCTGAAACAAACAATCACTGCAGCAGCTCAAGGTGCAATCGCCGCTAAATCAGCTTATACGTATGTTTCAAATAAAAACGTAGGCGGGTAATCCTAAATTAGGCTTTTACGCTAATATAAAGTAGTCATTAATGTATGAATGTTCCCCTATGATTCACTAAATATCCTAGTCCTACCCTAATGAAATCCGCCCCTGCCAGGAATATCCCAAACATCTTCAACAACACCATTCCTAACTACAATAAAATCATCCCATCTATTCACCATTATGTCCTGATAGTAAGGTAATACAACAAATTGCTGCCCTATTTCTAAAGGCATAGTATCATCGGACTCCAAAACTATATGATCTTCTAGCAACGTTTTCACCCGTATATTATCGTAACCCTCTACGGATGGGAGATTATCCTTCATCCATGATAAACCTCTAAAACCAACATCTCCTATAGCAGTTTTATCATCTGGCTTACTTATAATGGTGCTTAATACTTTATTTGCTATAGCAAATTTTTCCATAAACCCATAAATAGTTCCCATCAAAGCATATGTTCCCCCCTCTACTTCAGTAACCCCATCCATATTACAGGCAATATCATGAGAAAACGTTTCACCACTAGACACAATTTCTACATCTATTCCTTCAGCCTCAATAGCTTCCTTTGCATCAAGACAAATTTGAATAGCTACCCTAGCCGTTTCAATTCTATCCTCTTCTCCTTTATACCCTCTTAGCGCTTGATGGCTCATTACACCCCTGAAATCTACTCCTGGCAATTTGACAGCTAATTTTGCTAATTCCACAGCTTTGGAACTATCCCTTACACCAGCCCTGCTCATTTGAGTATCAATTTCAATCAACACACCAATACGAGATTTATGTTCAGTTGCTATTTGTGATATGTCTTCAAGGTTTTCCAGACTATCGATACAAACTTTTATGTCACCTAGACGTGATAACGAACACATCCTAGCTATTTTATCTCTAGTTACTACTTGGTTAGGAATTAATATATCGGTAACTCCTGAATGCACCATTGCCTCTGCTTCTGCTACTTTTGCTGTACACACCCCACCTACTGTACCTCCTGCCCATATTTGCATAAGTGCCAATAACGGCGATTTAATATTTTTGGTATGCTGTCTCATTTTACAAGTTGTGTTCTTATAAGTTTCAGCAACAGCTTTGTAATTTTTTTCTACAGCCTCTATGTCTAAAAACAACACCGGCGTATCAAGATCGGATAAATTAGTGCCGGCTGCTGGATGATATTTTTTCATAACTCTACTCCTAGATTAATGACATGCATGATTATTACGATCATCTATAATTCCCTCGAGCAGCTATTTCCCACACGACCTCTAATTTTCCTCCTCTTACTCCATTTATATAATCATGAGAATTAAGACAACCGCCAATATCCCAAGGTACAACCCATATTTTGTCTTTGATTTTGGGGTATTTAATACAAGAATCTTCAACTAAGACAGTACCGTGTTCAGCACTAAGACTGCTGAGTGTTAGACCCTGCCAGTCGCTAACTATAGCAACCCCAACATCAGCTCCTATAGATTTCTGTCCAGAATCTGTTATAACAATGTTTTTTTCTGGGGTACCGGTTACCGTACCCAAAACTCTAGCTGCTGGAACAAATTTAGATTCTAATCTAGCCAAATTAGAATCCATCAATGCATATGACCCAGCCAATATCTGGGTAACGCCATTGATGCTAGCAGCCCATTCATAATCAAATGTGGAACCTATGCAAAATTCTGCTATTTCTATACCTTTTTGTTCAATTTTTGTTTTTACTTCAACAATTTTGCAAACATTCTTTTTATGCTCTTCAAAATCATCTATTGGGAAATAACTACTAAATCCTTCATAAAATCCAACAATCCCTTTGAAATTAACCGAAGACGCCGAATCAATTGCCTGAGCGAGATCAATACTCCTCTCATCCGGCAAACAACCAAATTCTCCCCCAGAATTAATCAACATGAAAACATCAATAGACACACCATTAGATGAAAATGCATCTGATAACGAGTTTAAGTTATCAATCGTTTCAACCACCACGGATATACAAATTCGTTTTGATAATGCTATCAACCTATCTATTTTTCTTTTCGTTATTACAAAATTCACTAATAGGATATCGTTAATTCCAGAATCAGCAAAAACCTCGGCTTGATCTAAAGTGGAAACACAAATTCCACCGACGGTACCTCCTGCAGACATCTGTTTATGTGCTATTGCTGGAGATCTATGTACACTCACGTATGGCCTTAATTTTGGTTTATTACGATCGTTAAAAAAAGAAGCCATATTTTGAATATTAAAATCTAAATCATCTAAATCTAATACAACTGCGGGAGTATCTAATTGCAAAACATCAGTACCAACCGGTTTAACTATAGGGTTTTCCATAATCACACTACCAATTCAATATTTGCCTAATATAAATAAATTTAGAGGCGAAATGAGAATAGCACAATAACCACATACAACACAATTTCAACACCTGACCATTTACATTCTAATTGTAAATTTATTTAATAATGAACAAATTTCAATTATCCTTGTATAATATCAGCAACTATACTATCTAAGAGGAACACGGTGGAAACGTTAAAAACTCCCATTGAATCTCATTTATTGGACAATGAAAAAATTAGTTGTATATACCATCCTGATTCAGGTTTTGTAGACAATCCTAATGGCTATACGCGTTTGATTTACATAACCCCAGAAAGATTACTATATACACAAGAAGATAACGAAACTTCAAAAACCACTTTGATACCCATTTCAAGTATTAATTCTATAGAATTTCTTAACGACCAAAAGAAGCGCTTTTCAGGATTAATTTGGGCTTCACTTTCAACATTGGTCGCAATTTTAAGCTTATTCTGGAATCAACCTATATGGACTCCATTAATTTGCTTGATTGCTATTGGATTAACTATATATTTTATTGTTGAGCATTCTACAAGGCATAATAGCAAAATTTTTTCAATTTCACTTGGTAATTCTAACCTCACCATCCTCTTAAATGACGAAGCAATTGAAGATGCTGTTAAATTAACAAAGATGATATATACACTGAAATCAAACCTGCTAAATGAATCCAAATCGCAAAATCATGTATTTGCTTTAAGATAAATCATTTACTCCTAATTTATCCTTAATGAAGGAACAATATCCATATCCCATTGGTGTTCAGGTTTAACTCTTAATTTATACCATGCAGCTGCTCCAATCATAGCTCCATTATCAGTACAATATTTTTTCTCAGGTATAATGACTGGAAAAGGTGAATCCGAATATATTTTGTCCCTCAATAATGAATTAGCTGCTACTCCACCACATACTATTATTCCTTTTACTTTTCTTTCTTTAGCAATTGATAAAGTACGACTGACCAAAGAATCTACTAGAGCATCTTGATATTCTTTAGCAATATTGGCTCTTAACCCAAAAGGTATATTCTCTGGTTCAAATTCTTCTGATTGCATTTTAGTTTCCAATCTTCTTAATAGAGCAGTCTTCAAACCACTAAAACTAAAATCTAACGAGTTTTTAACAACAGGACGTGTAAATTTCGTATCAGCCCCAGTCGCACGAGAAGCTAACTTTTCTATTTCAGGTCCACCAGGGAACCCCATACCAAATAAACGAGCACCTTTATCAAAAGCTTCACCAACAGCATCATCTCGAGTCCTTGCTAAAGTTTCATAATTACCATGTCCATTCATCAAGACCAATTCGGTATGTCCACCAGAAGCAATTAAGCACAAAAGTGGAAACCCAGGATCTATCTCAGGATCTACATCACCCAACCAAGCAGAATATATGTGCCCTTCAAGATGATTTATACTAGCTATCATTATATTTTTTGAAAAAGCAATCCCCTTTGCAAAGTTAACTCCAACAAGTAGCGAACCTGCTAATCCTGGTCCATTAGTAACTGCAACTGCATCTAGCTGATCATATTCTATTCCTGTTTTCTCCAAAACCGAGGATATTGCTGGAAGTATCGAAAACAAATGTTGTCTAGACGCTATTTCTGGAACTATACCTCCATATTTAGCATGCATTTCTTCTTGGGAAGCAATTACATTGGCCAAACAATTTCTACCGTCTTCAACTATTGCGACTCCAGTATCATCGCAAGAGGTTTCAATTCCTAATATTTTCAAACGACAACCCTTTTATCTAGTTTATTGAATCCATTATTTCATACATATTACCACCACAAATCATTTCTATTTCTTTTTCTGACAACACTTCTTTACCATATTCTTTAATTTGATCCAAACATTGTTTGTAAGTATAGTACCTCATAACCATAGGCATATCTGTACCCCATATAAGCCTATCTGCTCCTACCCTTTCATTCAATTCCTTCAAAGTAGGTAAAACCGGCTTCATTGGAAAATCCCAAACGCCTCCTAAAAATATGGGGAATAATAACTGCAAATAAAAATTAGGGTTGTCTAAGGGTGCGGCTTTATAAACCGAACTTGGTATCGACAATCCATCTCTGTCAATAAATAACCTCCAAGCCAACCCGTGAGTCCATATAACTTTGATGGAAGGATATTTTTTCATCCAATTCCCAACCTTTTGAAGTTGGTAATTCAAATTTTCAACTAAATCAGATTTACCAGCTAAAGATGTATACCCAGGAGTGATAAACAAAGGGACATTAAGCTTCTCCAATGACCTCCAAAAAGGATCAAATTTATTGCTATCCCAATCTTCTGCCTTGTTGTATAAAGTCATATGGTCGGGCAAAAATTGCAAACCTTTCAAACCCAATTCAGATATAGCGAACTCAAGCATTTTTATTGAATCGTCTATTTTGTCTGCAATCTGCCATTCAGGAACATGGGCTAAACCTTGCAATCTATCAGGAAACCTTTGAACACAATCGTATATATATTTGTTCCCAAGACCCAAATAAGGGGTTCTGTGTAAAAGAGCTCGGTCAACACCCGCATAATCCATTTCGGCAACTAAATCATCTGCATCATAAGACATATTTGTAACAGAAGGGGGCATATATTGTTTAACGTACCTCACTCCTTGGTAAGACCATTCATATCTGCCTCTATGTGTCGGACCGAAATCTATATCTTTAACAGAATCAATATTCCATTTATCTGCTGGACTAATTTTTGAAACGTCAGGAACTAAGGCTCTATCGTGATCTGTCCATACTGGTTGAAAATGCTGAGATATAGCAACTTGTTGATGTTTTTCAAATACTTCTTTCTCTTCAAAGCCGCCTGAACCATGCAGACTAGGAAAACAATAAGCATGTCCGTCGTAAACAGAAATCATAGCCAACCTCCATATAATGACCAATATTATAATTTACTATCGCTGTAAAACGAAACTATGATTACTACTATTACTTAGACCTTTGATGATTTATATAAATCCAATCTTAAACGAAGGACATAATCAATATCTTTATCAAACTAAAAGTATAGATATTGAACACAAATAGAATATATGTAACTATATCTAATTGGATAACAACAAAGGAACAAATATATGAATTGGGAATTTGAGTTAATTGCCGGCCCTTACGGTGGTGTATCTGAAGGTCCTGTATGGCTTGGAGAAAAACTTATTTTTACTCACATACCATCCAGTACAATTAGACAATACACACCTGCAACAGGAGAAATTTCAATTGTAAAAGAACACACCAATTATGCTAATGGACTAACGCTAGACCATGACAACAACCTTTATGCGTGTGAAGGTGATGCAAGAAGAGTGGTCAAGTACGCAAAAAATGAAACCCACATATTAGCTGACAACTATGAAGGTGTTAGCTTGAATATACCAAATGACCTTGTTTGTGATAAAGATGACGATATATGGTTTACAGACCCATTTTATGAAGCAGCTGCAGGTAAATGGAGTGAAGATAATTCAAATAAAGAATTAACTCATGATTCAGTATATAGACTAACAAAACCCGATAATTCCAAATGGCAAATAACTCGGGTAACTTTTGACACTACTAGACCCAACGGGTTGTTATTTAGTTTGAACTACGATTATCTATATGTTGCCCAAAGTGGTAGAAGAGAAGACGAATATAGACAATTAAGAACTTATAAAGTGAATCCGGATAAATCATTAGGAGATAGTGAAGTTTTACACGATTTTGGTCCCGATAGAGGAATAGATGGAATGTGCTTGGATATTAATGGAAACATCGTAGCTACAGCTGGGTGGGAATTAGGTGGACCTGGGCCAATGATTTATGTGTTTTCTCCAAAAGGGGATATTTTGGATAGTCATCCAGTACCCGCTAATAGACCAACTAATTGTGCTTTTGGGGGAGACAAAATGTCTACTTTGTATATAACCACGACCGACGGCCATTTGTTCAAAGTAGAAACCGAACTCACTGGCATTAATATAACCCGGTAATAATCTTCCAAAACTGTTATAAAATCAACTCATTCATATAAAATTCGGAGGAACATGTGAGTAACAATAAAATTAAACTAGGAATCATTGGAGCAGGTGCAAACACGAAATCTAAACACATCCCTGAATTCCAAAAGATTAAAGACGTAGAAATAACCGCTGTAGCCAATCGATCAATTGAATCTAGCCAAAAAGTTGCTAAAGAATTTAATATCCCTAAAGCTTACAAAAACTGGCAAGAATTAATGGAATCTCCTGATATAGATGCCATATGCATAGGTACTTGGCCATACATGCATGAAATACTTGTAACGGAAGCATTAAACGCAGGTAAACATGTGCTGACAGAAGCAAGAATGTCAATGGACGCTACACAAGCTAGAAACATGCTTGATGCCTCTTATCTTAAACCTGAATTAGTAACTCAAATAGTGCCAGCTCCTTTTATTGATACTGTTGAAAAAACCGTTTTGGATTTAATCGATAACGATTACTTGGGAGATATTTTATCAGCTGACCTTTCTGGCATACCAGGATTTCAAGCCAATAATGCAACTAGTAGTTTAATTGATAATTCCGCTCCATTCATGTGGAGACACGATCGAGATCTAAGTGGGTATAACATAATGCTAATGGGAGCATGGTACGAATGTATAATGCGATTACTTGGGCCAGCTGCCAACGTTACAGCGATTACCCGTGTGTACAATAAGCAAAGATTAACCGGAAATAACACAAAAAAGATTACCACTATACCAGACCATGTTGAAATATTAAGTGAAATGTCCTCTGGTGCTTTAACACATATTAGAATTAGCGAGATAACAGGATTTGCACCAGAAGAAGAACTATGGATTTTTGGTAGCAAGGGCACTTTACTTTGTACAGGGTTTAATAACTATACATCTGGCAAACTATTTGGAGGTCAAAAAGGAGATAAAGCTCTCAAAGAAATACCAATTCCAGATGATAAAAAAGGTTATTGGAGGGTTGAACAAGAATTTATAAATGCTATAAACGGAACAGAAAAAGTCTCTCATACCACATTTGAAGATGGCCTCAAATACATGGAATTTACTGAAGCTGTTACTAGAAGTTCTCAAAACAGACAGACTATTGCTCTACCTCTATAAGAATTATGTCCAACAGTAGTTTATTGAACGTTGACCTTATTATTGATGCCCACATATAATTAGTTGGATTTGATTTAACGTGATTATTTTCTAAGAACCTAAGGGAGGGTCGTCGCATGGACAGAAATGAACTTAAATCTTATATACAAGGACCAATAGCCACTGTACCGACTGCATTTGATAGTGACTATGAAATAGACCATGGTCGTATGTATGAATTAGCACAAGGGTGGGTTGAGCAAGGATTGATTAAAGGTAAAGCCGTAATTAAGGTCGCTGCTGCAATGGGTGAAGGACCAATGTTAAGCGATGCAGAATGGCCTTCATTATTGAGGACAGTAGTACAGGCTACTGGGGGTAAGGCAAGCGTAGTCTGTGGGCTACATTACAAAGACACAAAACGCACTATTGAGGACGCAAAAAAAGCGCAAGATATGGGTGCAAATGGATTACAAGTTTGTCCTCCAGTTTTTAATCTCCCTTCTCAACAGGACATATTAGATTATTTCAGTGATTTATCTAACGCGATTGACATTGGAATAATGGTTTATCACACACATTGGCTTTCTGGTGGAAGAATAGAAGTTGATACTATCCTAAAAATGTTTGATTTTGAAAATATAGTGTCGATAAAATGGAGTAACCCAGAAGACGTTGCATATGACGAAATGTCTAAGTTTTCTGAACACTTTAACGTTATTGATAATGGTGGTGACCCAATAAACTGTCACCAATTAGGAGGCAGAGGATATATTAATCTTACTGCAGAATCATATCCGAAACATGACCTTAAAGTGTGGGAATTAATGGAATCTAAACAATATGATGAAGCTCGCAAATTACACGAATCCGTGAACGAGCCATTAAGGAAATTAAGCGATATAATTGACGAACGCTCTGGTGGTCAAGGAAGGGTCAAAAAGGGAATGATGGCTCTAATGGGTCAAGCTTGCGGTTCATCTAGACCTCCTTCTAAACCACTGAATGAATCCGATTTCAACCAATTAAGAGAAACTCTTTTAAGCTTCGGGTGGCCTGTAGCATTGACAGCTAAAGAAGCCCTTGAAGCATCAAAATAAGAACTTAAATTTCGTTATTTAAAATTTCAATTAGGAGAATTAAATGATAACAATCGAAGAAGCTAAGAAAAAAATGGATGGGGTGGTTATACCTTTGGCAACTATTTTCAAAGATGATCTATCAGTAGATATTGATGCCACACAAGCAAACGTCCAATGGATTGTAGACCAAGGTGCAAAACCTGGAAATACAGTATTTATAGCAGTTGGTTCAGGTGGAGATTTCACCGTGTTAAATACTGAAGAAAGAAAGGCTGCTATAAAAGCCATAGCTGATGTAGCAGTTCCAAATAATATCCCAACATTTGCGAGTGTACAAAGTACTGATATTAGAACAACAATAGAATTGTGCCAGTGGTGCGAAGAAGTCGGAATAGATATCGTCCAGATGAGTAGTGCTTATTATTATGATGTAAAAAAAGGCGACATAATCGCATGGGTTAACGAAGTTGCTAAGCATACGGATGTAGGTTTTGCGGCATATAGCCATTGGTATAGTGGTTCAAAATACGATATGACAATGGATGTAGCAGAAGAAATTCTTAAAGTTAAAAATACAGTAGCTGTAAAATGGGCCTCTCCAAATGTCGCTAACTATCTAGCGGGATTGAAATATTTTGCGCCAAAAGCTGCAGTAGCAAACAACGGTCCTTTAACTGTGCATGGACACCAACTCGGAGCTAAAGCATGGATAAGTCATGTGCCTAATTTTTTCCCTCAGCACTCATGGAAAGTACACGAGCTTATGACCGCAGGAAATTATGATGAAGCAGGAAAAGTATTAGATGATTTTGACAATGATTATTCTGAAATCCTTGGTGACATAGGATCAAGAACCGCAGGAGAAGGTGTATTTGTTAAACCATTCATGAAATATATGGGCAGACCATCTGGACCATCTAGATATCCATCAGTTGATAGTGTAGTAACAGACGAAATTACTCAAAAAATTAAAAAACTTATGGACAGAGCGCCTTCAATAATTTAATTTCAGCTCAAAGTGGGGCATCTTAGAGGCAATTAATGATGCCCCGCTAATTAAATTGGTGATTTGGAATATTCAAAATGACAAAAATGGAAGGCTTATATCCAATATTAGCAATGCCATTTGACCAAAGTGGCAATATTGACCTAGAAGATTTGGAAAACGAAGTTGAATATGGAATTAAAAAAGGTGTTGATGGTATAGGCCTAGCCTTTGGAAGCGAAATTATTAAGTTAACTGATTCAGAAAGAAACACAGTAACAAAAACAATAGTTAACCAAGCTAAAAATAGAGTTCCTATTGTAATTAACACTGGAGCAAACAGTACTTTCGCTGCAATACAATATAGCAAACAAGCCGAAAAGAACGGAGCCGATGCAATTATGTGTCTGCCGCCTCCTGGGTTACCTAATGAGGCAATAGAAAATTATTTTTCAGAAATCGACAGTAATGTTACCATACCTATATTTATTCAGGATGCAGGACATTCCCCAATTCCTGAAGAATTAGGCAATATATTATCTGAAAAATGCAAAAACATCTCCTATGCAAAAATAGAAACTCAGCCTCCTGCTACCAGAGTTAAAAATTGGATTACCTCCTGCAGCGAGAACATGTCAATTTTTGGAGGGGCTAGTGGAGCATATATTTTAGAAGAACTATCTGCAGGTTCAAAGGGAACTATGCCACATTTCGGCTATATACCAATGTTTCGAAACGTTATAGATCTGTTTGAGGAAAAATTGTTATCGGCAGCTGAAAAAGAATTCAACAAATACGCTTCAATTTTTCGATGCGATCTACCACAACTCCATATGACAAAAGAAATCCTTAAAAGAAAAGGGGTTTTTAAAAATAGCTATATGAGAGAGCCAACATCTCCTCCAAGCAAATACTCATGGTATGAATTTATTGAAAAATACGAAAAACTAGAAGAATAGTATTTTAATTGAAAAGATCTTTATTCCAATCCGACCATTCCTTCATACCTCCCTCTTCTAATATATTGTTTACATGGTCAACGTATTCCTGAGGGGGAGGAGCCTGCCCTGGCATTGCAGGGCCTGCATCAAGTCCTAACAATTTCAGATATGTCAGTGCGTGCCATGCATCACCTACACTTGACCAACTAGGGTCAGTAGCCAAATTAGGTTTTTGCATAGGCTCACCTTTGGTTTCAAACCACAAACGATCATATTCATCATATTTTTCCTGCTTCAATAAATCCCAAAGATGAAGAGATAATCTTGGTACAGCATTACCAAGCATATCTATAAAACCCTTCATGCCAGCTCTATGACCTAATGAATACATGGACATGTTATCTATGAATGTAAATCTATCTTTAAAATGTTTTACCATACCTATATAGTTATTAAAATTAGATGAACTCCATTTAACTGATATGACATTTTCAAGAGTGGCTAGTCTATCAAATAGACCCGCACTAAATTCATACCCATTTGGCATTATCCAAAAACTGTTATACACCATTATCCCTATATCGGCTTCCCCATTAACATATTCATGATGCAAAAATATATCTTCTTCAGTTGGAGAAGAATAGTGTGGCGGCGACAATAAAGCATAATCAATTCCTGCATCAGCAGCATATTTTGCTTTCATAGCTGCTCTTCGTGCACCGGTTTCACTAATCATTACCATGGTTGGAACAGTCCCCTTCACTTCAGCAACCAATAAATCGACTAATTTAAAATACTCATCATCATTAAGCATATAGGTTTCCCCAACTCCTCCGGATATCAATAAGACCCCATTCCCTTCAGATATGCCTTGTTCCATTAACCATCTTATATGTATTCTTTGACGATCCAAAAGCAAATTATATTTATCGTCGTTAAAAGTCGGTAAAGACACTATGGGCCCAACTAATCTTTCTTGCCATTTTGAATCCATTTAAAAACTCCTTGTATTTATCTTTTAAAATTACTTCGACAATACATTTAAAACCCAGATAACGATCATTTTTTAGATTTAATCTTTGGATTCATTGCCCAATCAGGATAAAGATTATATATATCGATATCCTTGATTGGAGTGCCAAGTGCTTGAGGCGGAACAATAAAATCGCCTGTACCGCCAACCATATCAGTCAAATAATAAGTCAACCCTACCGACCTTAAAGTTCTCGCAGACGGAACGTTAAAAGATCCAACAGTTGCTAAAGGAGTACCTCCTCTATCCAAAATCCATTGCGCAGCTCCATTTACAACAGCTCTTCCCATCCCTGAACCTTGAGCAGAACGTTCTACTTCCATACCTATTTCATATACATTTTCACCCTTATCTGTCACAGTTGCTAATGCGGCTATCTTTCCTTCACTTTCAACCGCAAAAGCAGAAATTGGATCGTCCAGATAACAATGCCAGAAAATATCCTTGTCTACAGAAGCCAGTTCTTCTTTATCCGGCATAAACACTCTTTTATCCAAATCTAATCTGCACTTTTCTTTATCCCCAAAAAGGTAATAAGAAGGCCCCATTATATTTACTCCATCGGGTAGGGTCACTCTCCCTAATTCAAAAGTTCCATAAATAGAAAAAAGCATATCTTTATCTGTTACTTTAATAAGCTCTTTTAAATCATTCCCCCATTCTTCTCGAGCAAAAATTATCACTGAAGCTTTATACTTTAGTATCCAGATAGGAACCCAATCAAGGATTTTATCATCAGCAACTATTACTTCATACTTGGGATGTCCTAAGTCTGGTATGGATCCTTGGCATTTTGAACGTATCCAATTTTCTACTTTAAATTCTAAATCTTCCATAAATTCACCACCGAAGAATGTTCTTTTTTAGTTTTTCAATTATACAAATCTTTATTAACAAATATATACATTTGATTCCCAGATTTCCAAAATGTTTTAGCTAATTACTAATAAATTAAAAAGTATGTATCTACTACTAAGTAATCCACTTGTCAGTTAATTCGTTCTCTATTTTTTCAAATTCAACTTTATCTAATTCACCAGTTTTTAGTTTCTCTCTATTAATCCTGATGGCTTTAAGTATCTCAATCTTATCACTTAATCCTTCCAATCTTTGCCTCTTACTAATATGTACATATTTGTAATACCAAACAGAAAATACAACTATCAAAAACAAAGAAACCGCCAAAAATAGAGGCGCCATTTTAATCAAGTTTTTGTAACTCAATAAATTCGTAAATCGTTGATAAATTGATGGCTCAGGTAGTCCTCTATAAACTATGTTTATTTCATCTGTACTAAGAAGTTCTTTTTTTTCCAGCAATTGATAAGTTTCACCTTGCACATCAACTATCGTCTTACTACCATCACCTTTAAAATCTAATTCTCCAATATTTGCAGGCACCATCATGCGAAAAATCTCAATAGGATAAGGTAAGGACCTTCCCATAAAAAGTTCCTTGTTTTTATAATTCAGATCATAACTATAAAGTACTTCGTGTTCACCGGGAGGAACACTAGTATTAAGTGCAAAACCATTATTTACTTCAAAAACTTCAGAGAATTTCAGAACAGTATCTAAACTTAATTTTTCAAAACCCGAAGGTAATCCGAATCTAACTAAACTCATCGGAGAATCCCCAGGTATGTAAGTCGAAAACGAGTCATTGTATAGGGTTTGCATTTCTAAAACCCTTATCCTCATGTTGATTTTATCTATCGCACCAATAAATACAGAATGATTTAGTACACGTAAAACATTTTGATCACTTGTTGAGTTATAAACCTCAATCAGTATTGGTTTATTTGAAAAAATTTGTTCTCCAGTTACAGATGTACCGTATACAGCATTTTCATAAACAACAGTGAATACATACAAGTTTTCATTCAAAACAGGCTCTTCAGAAACAAACCGAAACCCTCCATCAGTTCCAGTAACCGCTACTGACGGGGGCTTAGTGGCATCTGGCACACTCATAAATACTTCTATACTTGATAGATCTGTTTCAGGATTAGTATTGTTTATAAGAGCACCCAATATGACAATAGAACCCGTATTTTCGTCAGCATAAGTTATAAATTCATACTCATATACTAATAAAATTATTGTTAGTAAAAAAAATGCTTTAATTTTCTTCATTGGGAAACAATTTTTTTTCTAATAGATCCATCTGTTGTAACTTTTCCACTCTAATCGTATCCTCTAAACTATTTAAAGCAATCTTCGATTCCTCGACATAAAGTCTTTTTAATTCTTGTCCCTCTAATTGAGTCATATTGCCAACCATGACTTCTAAATCAACATTACTTATTCCTTCTTGAACAACATTTGATATCTGCATTATCAAGTCATCAATTTCATCATTGCCACTCTTGTCTGAATTGGAAAACCCATACAAAAACGGACGAATTGCTAGTACAAGACAAAAACTTACTAAAATCAATGCTACAACCAAAACTATCAATTGATTATCCATTTCTATCCACCTCTTGTTCCCACATGTTGCTGATAATTAATTTTGTGAGACACTGCAATCAACGCACCTAACATCATCACTGGACCAGCTGCCCACATCCACCAAACCAAAGGATTTACATAAACTCTAAAAACAGCTTTACCAGCATCATCAAATTCAGAGGGTACAATATAGAAATCCTCTATTGGATTTGACCTGATCGCAGCCCTTGTCGCAGCTATATTGTGAGAGGGATAGTATGTCCTTGTAGCAACCATACCACCTAAATCATTTTGTTTTTTATATACCTGAAATTCAGCAGATTTCTCAATTCTATCACCAAAATTCGATTCTTTAATATTTAGGTAATTAAATTCATAATCACCTATTCTAGCGGATTCACCAGGAATCAGAACAAAATCTTTTTGGACATCATAAAATGAGGATCCTATTGCCCCAATAGCTAACATAGCAATGCCCAAATGAACTATATATCCTCCGTATCTAGTCCTGTTGGAATTCAAAATTTTTATAATAGCAACAGCGTAATTTTCTCCTCTTTTATGTCTCGCAATAGAACCTTTTATCCATTCTTGCGAAATAGTAAAAATTGCCATGACACATGTCCAGATTCCTACAATAGCAGGTAATTGGGTTATGCCAATAGCTATCAGGAATGCTATAAGAATTAAGCTACTAACAAATGGGTATATTAATAGCCTGAATGCCTGAGACGCAGTTGTTTTTCGCCATGGTAATACCGGTCCAACCGACATTAACATAACAATCAGTAGCAATAGTGGACCATTCACTAAATCAAAAAATGGTTTGCCTACTGTTAGGTCAGTATCACTGGCAACATCAGCAAAAACAGGATACAAGGTTCCCCAGAGGGTGACCATAGCTACAATCACAAAAAGTACGTTTTGAGCTAAAAATGCGCTTTCCCTACAAATAGCCGATTCAAGATTCCTATCACTGCTAAAAATCTTGACTCTAGATGCAAAAATCAAAAGAGATGCAATCATAGTAAATACCATGAAAGATAAAAACACCCATCCCATTGTTGATTGTGCAAAAGAATGCACAGATGGTACCGGCCCACCTCTATTTATAAACATACCAAGTTCCGCCAATGTGAAAGCTAGAATTACCAAAATTATATTCCACATCCTGAACATACCACGTCTTTTTTGAACAATTATTGAATGAATAAATGCAGTTAAAACAAGCCAAGGCATTAACGCTGAATTTTCAACTGGATCCCAAGCCCAATACCCTCCCCAACCGAGTATTGTATATGCCCACCATGACCCCAAAATTAAACCAATTGTCAAAATACACCAAGAAAGCATACCCCAAAACCTACCGACCTCTATCCATGTATCTATACCATGTTTACCTGAAAGCATAGCTCCTATTCCCAAACTAAACGGTATACATACCGCTATTAACCCTCCCATTTGCATAGGAGGGTGCACAAACATTCCAAAATGTACTAATAAAGGATTTATACCTTCACCGTTTACAGGTATATTTGCTAAACGTTGAAACGGTTCAGCCAAGAAGGCAGTTACAGCCAAAAAAAACGTCAATATGATTATCATAGTACCCATGCTGTAAGAAGCAATAATTGGCGCTCGTTTAAAAATATGATTGGAAACGACAATAGACAGAATTGAAAACACTAAGCATATAAATAACAAAGAGCCTGCGTTTCCTGCATAAAAAGCGACCCATGTGTAAACTCTAGGCATTTCCAAATTACTATTTTCAGCAACATATTTCACTGAAAAATCATTATTTACAAACGCATATACTAATGCAAAAGTTGCTATGGCAACCAAAATTGGCACACCATATAGTGCTGACTTGCCACTAGCAATTAGAACGTTAATACCTAATGCCTTGCCTAGAATTAAACAGAAGGCTATATAAGTACATAGTACACAGCTTAAAATTAAAGAAAAATTACCAATATCAACTATCATATACTTAGCTATTCAACTCGTAATTTGGACCTTATATAGAATACAAATAGGATAGCAGATGAGACTAGTATAAAAGGAGGTATTATCCACGCTATTATAGAAAAACCGCTGAACGGAGGGTTCATAACTACCCTCGGTCCATATCTTTGAACAAAGTAATCTTTTATTTGTTTGTCAGTCCACCCTTCACGTACCTTCTCTTCAACTATAGCTCGCATCTGAGACGAAAGCTCATTTTGAGATTGGTCAATTGATTCACCAGGACACACAGGACACATCAATACCTTATTTAACTCTTGAATCCTTTTATCTTCTTCAAGAATAACCACGCTTGAAAAACATCCCAAAATCACCAGTGAACCGATTGCGGTTATTGTCACAAAAAAATATTTAGAAAAACTAAAATTGATGCACATAGCTACCCACAATTCTAGATTAACACAAAAACAATTTGTTTTTCCTACAACACAGATACTTAGAAGCAAAGGAATTTGTTATAATCTTAGTTCATTAGTATTAAGGATCACCTACAACATGTCAGTTATAGCAATAATCTCAGATAGCGATGGATCTGGAAAAACAGCCACCGCATCAGCCTTAAAAATACAATTCGAAAAAGCCGGTTTAGAATTAAATCTCATCAAATTACATTCGCTTACCGAAAATAGTGAAGTGGAGAACGAAATATACACAAACCTCCAACCACAAAGTAAAGAGCCTACTAGCATTGCAATAGATTCTAGCCCAATTAAAAAAACCGATATTCAAAATCTAAAATCTATAGTCAAAAAAACGACCGCTAGGAACAATATTTTAGCTATAGAAATAGCATCCTCCCTGAATAATGGCTTAGATACGATAGTCACAGAATTAGATGCGAAAATACTGATTGTATCAGAACATACTTCCGATATGCCGAATCTCTCATTAAGAAAATTGACCAATAACTTTAGTGACAAAATTATTGGAATTATAATAAATAAACAGTTACGATACCGAAAAAATGAATTAAATGAAAAAGTCTTACCACAGTTATTACAAAATGACGTTAATTGCTTAGGAATAATCCCAGAAAACAAATCCCTCATGGCAATAAGTCTAATTGAATTAGCAAAGTATCTTGAAGCAAAATTAGTCACCGATATCGAACCAACAGATAAATTAATTGATTATTTTCTTGTAGGGGGAATGGGGTTAGACCCAGGGAAGTCATATTTCGCGACCAGAAATCAAAAAGCGGCTGTGATAAGAGGAGATAGACCAGATTTGCAAATGGCAGCTTTAGAAACAGATCCAGAATGTTTGATACTCACTAATGGAATTGACCCCATAGAATATGTTAAATATGAAGCAGAAGAAAAAAATATACCTGTTTACGTGGTAGAAAAATCGACACAGGAAATAATGTCCCTTTTAAATAATGTCCACACCACAGTAAATTTTAATCACGCTCAAAAAATTGATGTTTTTACTGATTCATTCTCCAAATATGTTAATATCGAACCCATCAGCAAAATAATCAATTAATCTGTTCACTTCCAATTAAAAACAAGCATTAAATCGGTTTGTAAAAACCAGAAATATTCATACTATAAATACATGAATATCGAACAAGATTTTTTGTCTTCTCTTAATAAAAATCAACGTGAAGCAGTTGAACATACAAATGGTCCGGTTCTAGTAGTTGCAGGACCTGGCAGTGGGAAAACTAGAGTTATCACCTCTAGAATCGCAAACCTAATCATCAATAACAACGTTCATCCTTACCAGATTGCTGCTTTGACATTCACCAATAAAGCGGCTAAAGAAATGAAACAACGTATTGAGGAAATAATACCAAATCCAGACAATAGCATGTTTGTAGGAACATTTCATTCTTTTTGTGCATTAGCACTCAGGAGAGATGGCGACAAAATCGGGTTAGATAGAAGATTTGTAATATATGACGATACTGACCAGATAGCTTGCATGAAAATGATAATGGAAGAACTTAATATCGACCCAGATAGATATCCTCCAAGAGCTATCTTATCTACAATTTCAAAATCAAAAAGTAAATTGATAGATGCAGAAGGTTTCAAAATATCTAAAACTAATTACTTTGAAGAAATTGTGCATAGAATCTACGAGAAATATCAAGCTCAACTAATTAATACTCCGGCTGTTGATTTTGACGATTTACTTATGTTGACAGTTAAATTATTTAACACAAGAAAAGATATTAAAGAAACATACCAAGAACGATTTAAACAAGTTCTTGTTGATGAATTCCAAGACACCAATACCTCTCAGTATGAAATAGCTAAAACTCTGACTGCTACACATCAAAACATTTGTGTCGTTGGAGACCCTGACCAATCAATTTATTCATGGAGGAACGCCGATATACGTAACATTCTGAGTTTTCAGTCTGACTTCCCTAAAGCCAAAATCATCGCTTTGGAAGAAAACTATAGGTCTACTAAAACTATATTAAACGCAGCACAATCAATAATAACTCAAAATAAAAATCGGGTGGAAAAGGATTTATGGACCAATAATAACAAGGGAACCCGTGTTTCAATTTACGAAGCTTATAACGATAAAGAAGAAGCTATGTTCGTAATTCAGCAAATAAGGAATATAATTGCTAATTACCCACTAACCCTAGGAGATTGTGCAGTAATGTACAGAGTTAATGCGCAATCGAGGTCTTTGGAAGAAATATGCTTACAGACGGAAACGCCATATCAAATTGTTGGAACTTTAAAATTTTATCAACGACAAGAAATCAAAGACACAATAGCTTACCTAAGAGTATCCATAAATAAGTCTGATAACGTCAGTTTAATGCGAATAATAAACAATCCTCCAAGAGGGATTGGAACCAAAACTATTGACCATCTTCTATGGGTGTCAAAAAATAGAGAATCAAGCTTATATCAAACTATAAGCGAAGTCATACAGAGTGAAACCAACAACACAGGGTTAAACCAAAGAGCAATCAAAGCACTAACCACTTTCAAAAATATGGTAGACCAAATAGCTGATAATATTCAAAACAAGTCACTAATTGACTTTATAAAATTTGTTCTAAGTTTTTCAGGCTATCAAAAACATATTGTAAATAAACCAGATAGAGGTCAGGAACGTTGGGAAAACATTCAAGAATTTATGAATATAGCTAATGAATTTCAAGAGCAAAATCCGGAGCAAGGGATTGGAGAATTTTTAGAATCAATATCTTTAATGACTGATACTGATAATTTATCTGATGAAGAAGAAAAATTGACTTTAATCACCCTCCACCAATCAAAAGGATTAGAATTCCCTGTTGTTTTCATGATTGGAATGGAAGAAGGTCTACTTCCGCATTCACGGTCAATGGAAGATGAGCAAGAAATGGAAGAAGAACGACGTCTATGTTATGTTGGAATGACAAGAGCAAAACAAATATTGTATTTAGTAAGGGCATTTAAAAGAGGTTTCGGAAATAATTTTGGACCTACCATTCCATCAAGATTTTTATCTGAAATTCCAGACCATTTAATACGCTATCCATTTGAAGATTCGCGTAATTTGAATTTACCTGTATTTGATGTTGAATCAAATACAAATACTAGAAACAATCATGACATTAGCAATACTAAGCTTCAAGAAACTACATCAAAATCTTTAGATATCGATAAGGGAGATAAAATTATTCATGAGGCTTTTGGAGAAGGGCTTGTAATGGAAATAAAACCCACTTCAAACGATGTAGAATTAACAATAGTATTTAAAGACGGTGCAGGAGTGAAACGATTTTTAGGTAGTATAGCTCCTATCAAAAAACAATAAAAAAATTAAATGAAACATATCCATAGCATAACTGGTATCAAATATGTACCTAAAACCTACCTCATTGAAAAAGGGGCGATATTAGCTTTCAATAAATCGATAATCTATGATGAACAAATCCAATGTTCGAATCACGAATTAAAAACACCTCCAACTTTCACACGCTATTTAATCCCAGGTGATTTGGAACAACCAATTCACAATCCATATTCTAACCGACTTGATGGAAGTAGCGAATGGAAATATTTCATCGACATTAACATTGGAGATACAATTACAGTTTCTGGAGATATATCAGAAGTCAAAATAAGGAACGGCAGTTTAGGAGAAATGTGTATTGTTACATCGAAATTAATTTATGTTAATCAAAAAGATGAACTAACGTGCACTCAATTCAGTACCATAATACATTACAACCGTTCACCAAATTCTAATATAAATTCTTCAGATAAAAGATATTATAATACTAGTAAAAATAATGAAATTTATAAGATTGCAGACTTAGATTCTCTTAAAGTAGGCGACAATATACCAGAACAACTTAAACAACCATCAACGAGGCAACTTGTTATGTATGCTGGCGCATCGAGAGATTTCTATCAAATCCATTATGACCAACAATTCGCCCAATCAATAGGATTCCCAAAAGTCATTGTACACGGAGCGTTAAAAGCTGCTTTCCTAGGCCAAATGCTGACAAATTCCATGGATCAATCCGCAATATTAGATGAGTTGTTTGTAAGGTATAACGCAATAGATTTTGAAGGCTGTGAAATGATATGTAAAGGAACAATAACTAAAATCATTCCGTCCAATATAGATAAAAAAATCTACTGCGATATATGGATAGAAAATTCTGATGGGATAACAACAACTGAAGGTAATGCTACAATAACAATTAGGTGACATGTCTAAACTCATAAAAATACCCTTACCAAAAGCGGTATTTCAACAAGAGAATTTTCCTCAATTAACCTCTAAGTTGAATTCATTGGAAAAAGTCTCGAACCTAAAATCTTCAGCCAACACCTCGACAATTGAGTTCCAAATAGATAATGATAGTGCTACGGAATCAATTCTTGATGAATTTTCCAAATGGGGCTACCAGATACCTACTAACACGATTACTTTAGGCATAACTGGTATGACTTGCGCATCTTGCGTGATACACATAGAAAATTCCATATCGAACTTAAACGGGGTTATTAAATCTAGCGTGAATTTAGCTACCAATCAAGTAGCAGTAACTGTGATAAATGGGATACTATCTGAGCCAGAAATATCAGACTCAATCACTGATGTAGGGTACGGTACATATCGTATCTCGAAATCAACTAGAAACATAATTCCTCCGGTTCAAAAGTACACCCTAATTAAAGCATCAACTGCAATAATATCAGCAGTAATAATAAATGTACTTAACCACTCTCATATTGAATATTTATTCAATTTCCCTATAGCATATATATTTTTGATTCTTGCCACTCCTGTACAGATATGGGCCGGCAGTTACTTTTATGTTAGTTCCTGGAAAGCTTTGAAAAATTACAGGTCAAATATGCAAACGCTAATTGCCATTGGAACAACAACCGCATATTTATATAGTGTACTAATAACTATTGTTAATCCATCAACAAAAAATACAGTTTTCTTTGAAGCTTCCACAGCAATAATAGGCATAGTTTTAATTGGTCGTTACATAGAGGAAAAATCCAAATTTAAAGCTGTAAATGTTGTAAATACTTTAATGTCCATGCAGCCTAGCACAGCGACAGTCACCCAAAACAACCAACAAGCTCAAGTTGAAATCGATTCACTATTGGTTGATGACGAAGTACTAATAAAACCTGGAGAACGGATCCCTACAGATGGTGAACTCATATCTGGACATAGCTGGGTCAACGAATCAGCAATAACAGGAGAAAGCATCGATATAGAAAAAATACCAGGGTCCCACTTGTTTTCCGGAACATTAAACACCACAGGTTCTTTTGTTTATAGAGTCACTAAATCTAGTGAAAACAGTTTATTTGCAGAAATAATAGAACAGCTAACAAAAATACAACAATCCAAAGTACCTATACAAAAATTCGTCGATAAAGTGTCTAATCTATTTGTTCCAATAATAATATCTATTTCGATAATAGTTGGCTTAATATGGATATTCCTCCCTAACGAACCTAAATACGAAGATGCTATTTTAGCCACGGTTTCAGTATTAATAATAGCCTGTCCATGTGCATTGGGACTTGCTACACCAATAGCTATTATGATTGGTTCAGCTAAAGCAACAGCCGCAGGAATTATTTTCAGCGATACATCAGCTTTAGAAAACTTGAATACTATGGATATATTCGTATTTGACAAAACTGGTACCGTAACTTTAGGAAAACCACACTTGAAAAATATATCCACATTAAATATATCTGAAAATGAAGCTATAATTTATGCTGGATCAGCTGAATCTAGATCCGAACACCCTTTCGGTAAAATTTTAAACTCAATCTGTAAATCCAAGAATTTATCTATAATTGAACCTACTGAATTCACAGCAATTCCAGGAGAAGGCGTAGTAGCCAAAATCAATTCCCAAAAAGTCATGGTTGGGCAAATCAAATTGTTCGAACCAAAGATGGTCACAAAAGAATGGCAACACAAAATTGAAGATGCGAACAAAAATGGAATGAGTACGATTTTGCTTGCAATAGAAAATAAATTAGTTGCTATGTTTAGTTTCGCTGATACGATCAAAACTGATGCACAAGATCTCATAAAGTCATTACATATACTTGGAAAAGAAACCATGTTAATAAGCGGAGACAATCAACACGTAACAAAACAAGTCGCTGATTCAATAGGAATGACCAGATATATGAGTGAATTATCTCCAAAAGAAAAACTTGATTCGATACAAAAATTACAAAACAAAGGTAAAACTGTATGCATGATTGGAGATGGAATAAACGACGCTCCATCACTCACTCAAGCTGATATTTCCATAGCTATGGGCTCAGGTACAGATGTGGCAATACAAGCATCAGGAATCACACTCACTAATAACAAATTAAGTAAAATTGCACATGGCCTTCTGATTAGTCAAACCACAATGAAAATAATAAAACAAAATTTGTTGTGGGCATCAATTTATAATTTGGCATTATTGCCGATTGCAGCAGGGTTAATGCATCTCGTATTTCATAATTTTGATGTCGAGATAGATTCTAATTTAATAATAACTGATAATGGCTTGATTAATCCTATAATTGCAGCATTAGCAATGGCTGCTAGTTCAATTAGCGTTATAATAAATTCTTCAAGAATAAATTTATTGTCGGAAAATCCAAGCAAAGGACTAAGAATGAAAATACCGTTCTTTTCTAAAAAAGAAAAGCAATCTATAGATCCTGTATGTGATATGAAAGTTAATGTATCCAACCCGCATGGTGGGACATTCTCATACAAAAGCGTCACCTATTATTTTTGTGGTCCAGGTTGTAATCATGCATTTCAAAAAGAGCCAGAATCATTTATTTCAGGAAATAAAAAAATTAAGATGTAACCTGTTGTACATTGAGGATTTTAATTTAAAATAGAGTAGAATACTTGTTTTATAAGCCGAAGTGGCGGAATGGTAGACGCGCTGGTCTCAAACACCAGTATCTGTAATGGATGTGTGGGTTCGACTCCCACCTTCGGCACCATTGATTAGTAAAACCATAAATAGCATAATAACGACCAATAAATATTAAATGTCCCTCCATTCAAAAAACAAAAATACTCAAGTACCAATTGAATTCAAAGATTCACTGAAATCTTCTGAAAGAAAATCCAATCAAAAATCAAGCACTAGGCAATTCTGCCTCAATTGTGGAAATGGTTTACACCAAAACGGTCAGTCTTGTGAAAAATGTGGTAATTCGGAATTTACCTTGTTATGGAAAAATTCGAACTGATTCCAATACAGTTTTGTCAATTATTTTCATCAAGCATATCTTTTACAGTTGTAATCGTACCTCTAATTGCTTCAGATGCCAACTGCCTTCCCTTTTCAAATGATGCTTTCTTTATTCCAATTTCATTAGAAGAATATACCTTATTAAATCTAACCACATAGGGGATAGCATACATAGCTAAAGAGGTTTCAAATTCAGCAGCATGTCCCGGATATTCTTTAGTTTCCAAAATGGAATTAGCTAAATTTTCAGGGATATAATCCCAATAACTGTTAAATCTAATATCTACATCATTTTTCTTATCATTTAGCACTGCATCTACATACTGATAATGATCTTTTATATCAGACGATAAATTCGATTTCACTAAAGGGTTTTGGGTAGAAATTAAATTAAGTTGCCACTGTTCTAATACCCCTTGAATCGGAGCTACATTTCCGCCATGACCATTCAATATCAATATTTTTTTGATTCCATGCCTCAATATACTTTCTATCAAATCAAATATTATCGATAGCCAACTACCCGGCTTAGCACTGATGGTACCAGGGAAATACATATGGTGTTCTGCTATCCCTATAGAAATTGGTGATGTGATTAATGTATTAGGATACAATTCTCCTGCTGATTTTGTAGCAATATATCTGCTCATTTCTATATCCATATTCACCGCTAGATGGTCCAAATGTTGTTCAGTACTTCCAGTTGGAATTATTACACTTTTGAAATGACCCATTTCAATATAATTAGATAATTCTTCTCTCGTAAATGAATACAAATCAAATACTTTGGAATTCATATTAAACCCTCATTTTAGATAATTTACAAAGCCATGAATTAAATTAATAACTTAGGCAACTTTGAATCTTCACAATTTGTTGAAATTGAAAAAATCACTTTTCTAACGCTATCCCTGCTAAAAGGTACATTATGACATACACTATACAGCGATACACCAATGGAGATCCTGGAGGTATGCATATAAAAGATAGTCCTCCCAAACCTTTCTTGCCAATTTCGTGTGCAATCCTTATCACTTCATAGTCGGTTAACCCAATAGGTTCAGATGCCTCACCTAATATATCACCTGGTGCCGGTCCTGCTCCTCCTATTACATCCATGTCAAAATGGACATAAACAGACTTAGTACCTTGATATGCACGATCAAGTTCTTTTATTAATCCATCGATCCCAAGAGAAGTTCTTAATTCCCATGAAGAAATAAATCGCGTACCTTGTTTTAAATAGTTTCGAATTATTTCTTTATCTTCCAACATACCGCGTTCGCCTATCTCCACTAGATTTCGAGGATGCATATTTTCATGAAATTCATACATCTTGTGTTTCCAGCTCTCACTACCCGCAATCCTAGGATCATTCGTCAAAAAATCTACCGTTTCTGCATCCCAGTGGGTATCCAAGCTTATACAACCAACAGGTCCATTAGTACTCTCTGCTATGGGCTTAGCAATAGCATAGGAACCACATGGGGAATTTTGTCCTATAACTATTGGAACAGCATTAACTGATAATACTTCAGACACTTTTTTCTCAACAGCTTGTTGCGCTTTAAGAATATTTTCGGCAGATTGATTTTCCATAACTTCCAATGGTATATCGGCATCTCCATAGTCAATTATGTTTAATTTATCGAACAAATCAAGATCGAAATCTTGTATATAACCGGACCTGTATCGGATAGATTGCTGCCTTACTCTTTTGGGAGCAGCAATCCATTCATACTTTGAAACACCCATATATTCTTCACCCGAAGTCGCTACATAAGGTGCTCCTATAATCACAGCATCTGCTCCTTTTATATCATTTATCGAATTCCCTTTTTCCACTCCCATGAAAGTTGGGGTATCTTCATTGAGCATTGGGAATTCTGGCCTACTATTAAAATAAGGAGATTGTTTTGTTTCTATAAAATGATCCCAATCAGGATATATACCTTTGTTCATCTAATTTCCTCTTTCGTCAGGTTAATTATTCATCAATTTCAGCTTTAAAGATGGTTTCTCTGAACCATTTTAATTCATCTACACTTTCCTTAATATCGGACATTGCTAAATGCGCACTCTTTTTTTCAGGTGGGGTTAAAGATGGGTACCAATGTTTAGCCAGTCCTTTAATTGTAGAAACATCAATTATTCTATAATGCAAAAAGCTTTCAAGATTGGGCATCTCTTTTCTTATAAACCTTCTATCAGTGTGCACAGAATTCCCACACAATGGAGATTGACCTTTACGAACCCAATTAGACAAAAAGTCTATGGTCATCGATTCTGCCTGTCCTATAAGAATTGAAGATTTACCCACTCTATCGAGTAATCCAGAAGATTTGTGGTGTTCTGCAGACCAGTCTTCCATAGATTTCAACTCACCAGGCGAACGATAAACCGCTATTTCAGGCCCTTCGGCCAATATGTTCAAATTACCATCAGTAACTAAAGTCGCTATTTCCAAAATAAGATGCTCATCACCCAAACCGGTCATCTCTAAATCTATCCAAACCAAGTTCGCCTGATCTTTTTCCAAAACAATTTCTCCATTTAATTAACTTCACTAACAAAAATGAAATTACTTTGTTATATCAAAGGTTCTTACAGAACTATCGGAGTCATCACTTGTTAATGCTCCTTCAA
>VFGY01000031.1 GCA_009392195.1 SAR202 cluster bacterium
GAACCTAAATTAAAGCCAATTTCTGAGGACAAGATAGTCATTCAATTTTTATTGTTGGAATGCCCATTTGACCTATAAGATCTACTACTTCTTTAATTTGTTCTTTATAAATCTTATCCAACTCGTTGAATTTTTCTTCTAACCTTGTGCTCAAATCCTCTAGCAATTCGTAAGAAGGAGCAGTCGGTGCGTAATCACCACTAGCTACAACTCCCATCAATTCCTTTAACTTAAAGTAAAGGCCAACTGGAATCCCCCTCGGTTGCGTACCAGCAGATTTAAACGGAACGAAATGATTTTCAATATCTGCAAGGGCAGTTTCTATTTGGTTAATTTTTTCGGCTAGCTTATTTTCATCTTTTAAACCTTTAGCCTTAGTTAGCCAATCGTTAAGTTGCTTCCTGACAGACCTTAATTTTTGTACGTTTTCATAAGTTTCGGAATATTTCTCTCTTATTTTATCTTGAAGTCTATATTGCTCATTTAAGTCCTCTGTTGAAGCATCAGTTCGCGGATCCTTAACAACCTGTAAAACCGCTGATGATTCAAATCCTTTAGAAGTCATTTTTAACTTGTAATCTCCAGGAGGAAGTAATATACCTGTATTTTGTGCTCCAAATGGGCTCGCTCCACCGACCGAGTCATCTAACTCCTTAACTTCTTCATCGCGCAGGTCCCATACCAATCTATTTATTCCCTTTTTAGACGATAACTCACTACAGGAAATCGAAGAAAACGATTTCAATAGTTTATTTTTCGAATCAGTTATATCTACCTTAATTTCATCGCTTACATCTTCATTAAGGTAGTAATAAATAATAGCTCCATCTGGAGGATTAGTACCTGCATTAAGATATTTATTACCACCTCCATTTGCTGACTCCGTGTAAGTCGCTGGTTCACCTAAAATAATCGACATATAATGCTTCCCTTCCCCTTGAGCTTCAATTCTGGAACCAATCTGTTCTAAAACTCTAGTGTATTTCCTTGGATTAAACAAAAAAGACTCACTAAGGTTTTTATTGGGTAATTCAGATAATGCTGAAATATCATCCAAAATCCAAAATGATCTGCCATGAGTTGCGGCTATTAAATCGCCATCTTTTATTTTCAAATCATAGATTGGCACCACTGGCAAATTAAATGTTAAAGATTCCCACTTCTTGCCATCATCTAAAGAAATATAAACACCAGTCTCAGTTCCTGCATAAAGTAATCCTTGCTTGGAAGGGTCTTCCCGTATAACCCTAGTAAAATCCTCTGACGGAATACCATCTACTATCACCTCCCAATCTTTACCGTAATTGCTAGTTTTATACAGATATGGAGTATTATCATCATTTTTATATCCAGTAGCAGCCACATATGCAACACCAGGATCATGAGAAGAAGGTTCTATGCAACTAACCATTGTAAATTTAGGCAATCCGGGAGGGGTTATATTATCCCAAGATTTACCATCATTTTTAGTAACATAAATCAATCCGTCATCTGTACCTGCCCACAAAACACCTTTAGAGTGTGGTGATTCAGCCAACGTGTATACAGTGCAATAAATTTCTGCCCAAGGACCCTCAGATGTTATAGGCCCTGATATTTGCTGCTTAGACTTATCATCATAGGTTAAATCTTCACTGATAGGTTCCCAAGTAGTACCTTCGTCTGTAGATTTAAAAACAACATTTCCTGAAACATACAATGTATTTGGATCATGTATTGAAGCAATAATTGGAAATTCCCAACCGAACCGATATTTATATTCTGCTGCGGCGGAATTTTGCGAATATTCAGGCCAAACCATAATTACTCTCACCTGACCGGTTTTATGATCATACCTTTGTAAAGTACCCCCGGGATATGCTGAGTATATGATATTTGAATCGCCTGTTTTGACAGCTATCTTACCACTTTCTGACAACCCAACGACATAACACTCGCTCCAAGGAATCGACCCAAATATTGATCTACTAGGGACACTTACGGCACTGTTATCCTGTTGTGTACCGTAAAGTCTGTATGGAAATTGATAGTCAGTTGCCACATAATACATTTCAGAAGTAGGTTGGTTATAAATAGTCGACCAAGTTTCCCCACCATTAAAAGACACACAAGCACCACCATCATTTCCTTCTATCATACGTTGTGTATTATCAGGATCTATCCAAATATCATGGTTATCGCCATGGGGCATATTCATCTTCTTGAAAATTTGCCCTCCATCGGTTGATTTCCATGCGCCAGCGGCAAGCACCCATACAGTCTCACTATCTTTGGGATCAGCGAAAACATGAGTGTAATACCAGGGACGACTTCTTACATCTTCATTATCATTAACAAGTTGCCAATTTTTCCCATAATCATCGGACCTAAATAATCCGCCATTTTCAGATTCAATCAAAGCCCAAATCCGTCCTGGCAAAGCACCTGAAGCAGATACACCTATTCTGCCCATCATTCCTTTGGGCAATCCAGAACTTGCAGTCAAGTTTTCCCAAGTATCTCCTCCATCCAAAGACCTATATAAACCACTTTTCTTCCCACCACTTTTCATTTCCCAAAAAGAGCGTTTACCTTCCCACATAGCAGCATACAAGATTCTTGGGTTATTCGGATCCATACACAAATCAGCTGCACCGGTTTCATCATTAATGAACAAAATATTATCCCAAGTTTCACCACCATCAATAGACCTAAATATCCCTCTCTCATTATTATTACCAAAAGCGTGACCCAAAGCAGCTACATATACCAAGTCAGGATTTTCAGGATGAATTCTTACTCTTGAAATATGTCTAGAATCAGACAACCCCAAGTGTTTCCAACTAGCTCCAGAATCAGTAGATTTATAAACGCCATCCCCATGGGTTACATCAACACGTATGCAAGCTTCTCCGGTACCTACATAAATGGTGTTTGGATCTGAATTCGAAACAGCTAGCGCACCAATAGATGCAGTATCTAGAAACCCATCTGTAATATTTTCCCAGTAAGAACCACCATCATGTGTTTTCCATACCCCACCTGCAACAGCTCCAAAATAAAACACATTATCTTCATTAGGATGACCTGCCACAGCTACTACCCTGCCGCCTCTAAACGGACCCACACACCTCCATTCCATAGATTTACCTGCTAATTCGTTAACTACCATTAAATCCTCCATCAATTGTACTGACTTGTCATAATAGTTCTAATATTACATTTATATCAAGTCTATATCCAATCATTTAAATTTAAAGGCATTAAATGTTAAAACCTGCAAAAAAAACAATCTCCACACTGTATAATCTTATCGAACCGGTTACGCAACATTACTGAAGAAATTAATAATAATGACTAATTGGAGCCAACATGAAAATCACAGCAATTAAACCATATCCAATATGGGACGGTGGGCGAAATTTAATGATTGTAAAAATAGAGACTGATGAAGGTATTAACGGTTGGGGTGAATCTGGAATATCTAGTAGAGAATTAGCTGTAGAAGGAGCTATCAAGCATTATAGAGAATACCTTATCGGGCAAAACCCCATGCAAATAGCTTCTCACTGGCAGCGGATGTACAGAAGCCAATACTTTGAGGGAGGACGAGTTTTAACCGCAGCAATATCTGCAATCGATATAGCACTACATGACATCAAAGCAAAATCGTTAAACATGCCAATATATGAATTATTAGGAGGCAAGCAAAGAAATCATGTACCTTGCTTCGGCACAACAGATAAACCTATGGGTGAAAACATGATAAAACAAGCACAAGAATTCATAGACAGTGGGTGGCAGGCAATCCGACTTAGTTGGAAACAAAATACAGACCCTAAAAACATTAATGTTTTTGAACCTAGAGAGTCGATATCAGAAACTGCTCTATGGATGATTGAAGCAAGAAAAAAGTTAGGTACCAGCATTGTATTAGGTATAGATTATCACCATAGACTCAGCATAGCGGAAGCAGCATCATTTTGCCAAAAATTACCAGCCGGCACATTAGATTTCATTGAAGAACCAATAAGAGACGAATCCCCTCAAGCATATAAATCTTTAAGAAGCATGACCGAAATTCCATTTGCGATTGGAGAAGAGATGTCATCAAAATGGCAATTCATCCCTTATATTGAAGAAAACCTAACTCAATTTGCTCGTATTGACATATGCAACGTAGGAGGATTTACAGAAAGCGCCAAAGTTACTGGATGGGCTGAAGCCCATTATATTGATATGATGCCACATAACCCACTTGGACCTATATGCACTGCAGCGTCAATACAAATGGCTGCAGCTACGGCTAATTTCGCATGGTTAGAAGCCCGCGCAACTCCAGATGGTACAGACATATTTGATTCGGCTATTTTCCCCAAGAAACCTGAAGTTAAAAATGGCAAATATGTTGTTAGCGATGAACCAGGGCTTGGAATAGAAATTAACGAAGAAGCTCTAATTGAATATAATTTCAAATTTTGGGAGGCACCACACCTGCAAAAATCTGATGGCTCTTATACTAACTGGTGATTGTATAAAATCTCCTTTAGAATAAACAATTTATTTTAAATATATTCATACTTTCTTAATATCTTATTGATAAAATTTACCGAAAAATTCATAGTTAATACTTATCAAAGAAATAAATTATGTCTGTAAAATTACTACTAGTAGACGATGATCCTGATTTACTTTATACATTAGAGAGATACCTTCAACAGTCTGGATACTCTACTGTTACCGCTAACAATGGTAAATCTGCAATTAATATATTTGAAGCCGAAAAACCACAAGCGGCTCTTATTGACGTTATGATGCCAGAACTCGATGGATTTGAAGTTGTTAAAAAAATCCGCTCCGTGTCGTCAATTCCAATCATCCTATTAACCGCAAGGTCAGATGAAACAGATAAAATAGTGGGTCTTGAACTAGGTGCAGACGATTATGTTACCAAACCATTTAGCCCGAGAGAAGTTGTGGCACGCTTAAAAGCTATAATGCGAAGAGGAAATCAAAATCAACAAGAACTAAAATCAAAAATAATCATTGATGAGATTACGGTCGACAAAAATACAAGATCCGTAATGCGTGGTGAGTCTGAGATTCAGCTAACCAAAACCGAATTCGATATACTCATTACCCTTATGGAATCTCCGGGACAAGTGTTCACGAGGGACCAAATTATAGACAGAGTTTTAGGATACACATACGAAGGGTTTGAACGTACGATTGATGCACATGTAAGAAATCTAAGAAAAAAAATCGAACCCGATTCTAACAACCCCACTTATATCAAAACTGTTTTTGGAGTCGGCTACAAAATAGAATCTTCCGGGAAATAATCAATAAGTATATATTGGAAAATAATAGGCTCTCTGGTTATTGTAGTTACTGTCACAGCAGTAACAATGGGCGTTTTTGTCAATTTTTATTTCGGCACCCAACTCAACGTCTATGTTGATAATGTTGCCGAAAACCAAGCAATACAAATTGCTCCTATACTACAATCTTATTATGCAACAACAGGAAGCTGGGATAATGTTGACCAATTATTGAAAGGAGAAGTTGAATTTGCAATAGAATCTAGATCGAACATTAGAGGAGGATTGGGAAGAGCTGGCATTAACACTTATCGCCGTATGGGTCCTTTAAATCTACCGTTATTTTTGAGAGGACAGAGATTAATTCTTACCGATGAAAATGAAATTGTAATATTTGATTCAATCAAAAAAGCTACGTTAACTACTGTAGATATAGATTCTAGAGATATGACGGGAGTTACTATTTCTGGAGCCTTAAGTTGGAACGCAAACCAAGATTTAAATAATGTAACCTTAAATAACAAGATTACAGAAAAATTAAAACTTTCATCTTTGGAAATGTACCATGGAAACCAGTTTATTGGATTCCTATTTATTGGCAAAGCTTTCGAAAGTAATATTGAAGAAGGTTTTGTAAATCGTTTCAATATTGGGTTGATAATTACCGCTTTTACTTCAAGCGGATTTGCAATCATTATAGGGCTAGTCCTTTCAAGAAGGATAACAGCACCAATGAGAAACCTTATTAAAGCAACTGAAATGTTCTCTATAGGGCAATTCAAACAAAAAATCGAACCCCAAAGTACTGATGAATTAGGTCAACTAACTAAATCATTTAATACAATGTCAGAACAATTAGAGATGAATGAAAATCAGCGCAGGAGACTATTTGCCGATGTTGCCCATGAACTACGAACCCCTTTAGCGGTTATCCAAGCAACTATGGAAGGAATGGCTGAAGGTGTAATAGAAACGAATCAAAAAGAATTGATTAGAGCTTTGGACCAAACAAAAACACTTAATAGGATTGTAGAAGATTTAAGATTATTATCCCTGGCTGAATCAAAACAATTAGATTTGAAAAAAGAAAATATAAACTTAGAAGAATTGGTAAACGACGTGATTGAAGATCTAAGTCCAATAGCTGAAGAATCCGCGAGTGAAATAGTTTTTAAAAATCCTCTAAATACCACTTTGTTTGTCGATCAACATCGGATAAAACAAGTACTATCTAACCTCATTGTAAATGCCTTGAAACAAGCAGATTCAAGTCCTATCCAAATAGATGTATCTCGTAGTGATAATTATTGCCAAGTTTCAGTTAGTGACTCAGGAAACGGGATTAGTGAAGAAGATCAAAAATATATATTCGATAGGTTTTACAGAGTAGATAGTTCTAGGTCTAGAACTTCAGGAGGCAGTGGTTTAGGACTCGCAATAGTAAAAAGTCTGGTAGAAGCACACGGTGGTAACATTTCAGTTATAAGTTCAGCGGGAAACGGCACTACTTTTTCTTTCACTATACCTGTATAAATTCGAGTCGCGACCCAATTAAATTAATGTGTTTATACAAGTTCTACCACAAACTACAATTAATAAAAAAATGGACATATACTGTACCCATAAAATACTATCAGGTTATTGTAGGTCAATAAGACACCTTATATATTAATATTAAATCGTACTTTTTATGATAATTATTATCTGAAAATAACTTAGAGGGAATCATGAAAATTCTTTTACTCGGCTGTGAATACACTGGAACAACAACATTAGCACAAAATATTTTTGAGTGGGGTCAAAATAATATGGGAGCTGATTTCGGACTATTTCATGACCACTGGAAAATACCTCACGTCACAGGACACTGGCCAATAGATACCGATTCGTACGCTACAGACCAAGAACAGAATGAATTAATTAATTTAAATCCTAAAATGAAAGAACAAATGCAAAGACATAACATCTATTACCACATACAACCAGGTGCTTTCAAAAAAGGAGAAGAGGAAAAACAAGGATTCTATCCGGATTATTTAGCTATAGGTATGCATTTGGAGGATGCGGTTTATGGACCAATGTATTTCGGATATGGTAGAGAAGGACAACCGGCACCAAGAACAATTTTAACGAAAACTGTTGAACGTGCTCTACTTCAATACGCTTCAGATTTCGTGTTGGTTCTACTAAAAGCATCAATAGAAACGATCAAAGAGAGAATGCGAAGCAATCCCCATCCACATCAAGTAATCAAATCATCTGATATTGAAATATTACTTCAAAAGTTTGAACACGAATTTTCAAATTCTCAAATTCGCAACAAGTTTGTAATAGATACAACCAGCAAAGATAAAGAACAAACCCTAAATGAATTTATTACCAAGATTGAACCCTTTTTATCTCAAGATGATATCGATAGAAGAGATCAATTTATCAAGTCAACTTAATATATAAAATACGTTATCAACCAATATAAACATTTTTGAACATGACAAAAATAAATACAGTACTTGGCCCGATAGATAGTTCAAACCTTGGATTCACTTTAAGTCATGAACACATTTGTAATGGCTTCGGTGGTTCTCCTTTTACTTTCCCAGAATTTCTTGACATAGAAGCTACACTCGAACGAGCTTCAATTGACCTTTTAGAAGCTAAGGATGAAGGGTTAAAAACAATAATGGATGTCGCACCGCACGATCAAGGTCGGAACATTAAGCTTCAGCAGGAAGTTTCGAAAAGGTCTGGTATCAATATAATAACTTGTACTGGAACCTGGCTTGATGTACCTCGCTTTTTTGAGGGATTACACCCTAACAAAATAGCAACTCTATATATACGTGAAATTGAAGAAGGCATAGAAGGAACTGAAGTAAAAGCATCTATAATCAAAGTAGCTAGTGACAAAGGTGGGGTCAAACCACAAGAAGAGTTGGTGTTACGAGCGGCCGCTAGAGCTTCAAAATCGACAGGTGTTCCCATCATGACTCACACTTGGGCCCCAGACCGTATAGGTGAAGAGCAAGTACGAATTTTTAAAGAAGAAAATCTAGATATGAATTTAGTATGTATTGGACACAGTAATGATTCAACTGACATTCAATATCTAACAGGGTTACTCGAGCAAGGGGTTTGGCTAGGAATGGATAGATACCCAGGAGGACAATTAGGAACCCCTTTATGGAAACAAAGAACTAAAATCATCAAATCCCTAATAGAACTTGGGTGGGGTCACCGTATAATGTTGGCTCATGATTGGGATTCATCAATTGGGCTGCATTCTCCAGAATTTAGAGCAGCTAGAGAAGCATATAATCCAGATAATTATCTGTTCATTACTAGAAATGTCCTCCCATACTTACGTCAATTAGGTGCTACAAATACCGATATAGAAAATCTAACCACCCATAACCCACAAAAGTACCTAGAGGGAACAAGATAAATCAAAATCAGTCATGTAAGCCTAATTAAAAATCTTTTGGTCCCAATCAACCCACTCTAAAAGTCCACTCTTGTGTATAAATCGTTTGTATACTTCTAGATTTTCACCTTCTATTTTCATTTGAGCAGGAAACGGCGGACCAATATCCATTCCCATGGCTGACAAAATCATGTTCGAAGCAGTACCCTCACCCATAAAATTAGCGGGAGATTTAGTATGCCCAATTAGTTTTGTTTCAGGATCAAACTCCAATTTGAGTTCAAATTCGTCTAATTCGTTATATAGCTTATTCCTATATAAATCCCATAACTTTACCGTAAGTCTAGGAGCCACGTTACCATAAAATTCTGTGAATCCCACCGACCCCATTCTGGCACCATGACTAAATATACGATTATTGTCTAAAAAATTAAACCTATCTTTAAAAAGTCTTATCATTTGCAAAACATGTTTAGTGTTAAATCCAGACCATTTAATACCCACCATGTTTCCTAGATCTGAAAATCTCTCAAATAGGCTTCTGGTAAATTCATATCCAGGATTTGGCATTGCCCATGGAGTATTATAGGAAATTATTCCAATCTCAGCGGAATCATTGATGTATTTATAGTGAGCGAAAATTTCATCTTCGTTAGGCAAAAGATAATGTGGAGGAGTAAGTTGAATGAAATCGATGCCAGCCGTTGCAGCATATTGGGCTTTTTTTGCCGCAGATCTAGCACTCATTTCATAAATTCCTACACATGTTGGAACTGAACCACCTGTTGCAGATGCCAACGTGTCTACTAGTTTCCTCCATTCTTCATCATCTAAGAAATATCCTTCTCCCATTCCCCCAGCAATTGCCAACGTTCCAACATCCGCTGTAAATCCATTGTCTAGTAACCACTCGATATGAATACGCTGTCTATCTAGCAAAAGGTTGAAATCAGAATCCTTAAAAGTTGGTAACGACAGTAAAGCTCCTCTAGGTTTTTGATTTAAATTAATACTCATTTTCCCTCCAATTTCTCAATAAAGACGTAAATTTAGTTTATCTTTTCCGTAAATAATACCTGATTTATGCTAAAGTCGTTTAATTATACATGCTTGAGGCTTAGCGATGTCTTATAAAGAAAATTTGTTCCCCCACCCAACAAAAACTTTTCCTATTGGAGTTGAATATTACCGTGGTGGATCACCTAGTCCAGATGTTTGGGAAAAAGACTTTAAAAGAATAAAGGAATCGGGATTTACTATTATTCGAAGTGCTTCATATTGGAATTGGATGGAGCCAGCTCCAGGAAAATATGACATGTCAGACTACGATTTATTTTTCGATTTAGCTCAAAAAAATGGTTTATACGTTTGGCTAGACATTATGCTTGCGACACATGGAGCCTGTCCTGAATGGTTGATTAAAAAATACCCTGACATGAATACTGTAAATCATCTAGGTCAAAAAATAATGCCACATGCTCATCCTGCATATCCACAAGGTGGAGTCATACATTGCTATGACCATCCAGCATGGAAAAAACATGGAGGAGCATTATTACATCATGTGATAAATCGATATAAAGATCACCCTGCATTACATGTATGGGGACTTTGGGATGGTATTGCTTTGCCCTCAATGTGGTCTGAACAAGGAGATCAATCTCCATGTTATTGTGACAATTCAATAAAAAAATATTTTGAATGGCTAAAATCAAATTTCACCTTAAGCGAATACAACACCAAGACCCTTAGAAAGTATCAAGATTGGAATCATGTAGATGTCCCAAGATCAAATAATAATGTGCTAGAAATGCTCCTTTACCGACGTTTCCATTATGAAAACTTATCAGAACAATTAAAATGGATGATTGATGAAACAAGAAAACTCGATACCATTCATGAAACTAGAACCCACGGTTCACAACCTCGTCCTTGGGACGAAATATGCGCTCAATATGCAGATAGCTGGGGCATGTCAATGGCATCAAATAATCTATTAACATCAAATAACCCATACAAAATAGCAGAACGTGCTTTTGTTTTTGATTGGGCGAGATGCCTTGGTAAAAATGGACGTTGGTGGAACGAAGAAATATATTCAGGGATGTCTAAAGGCGGAGTAACATGGAAAAAACAAACTGACCCTAAAGAACTACTTATTCTATTGTGGATGACATTAGCGCACGGAGCATCGGGAGCAATGTTTTGGCAATATCGACCAGATTATGTATCATTTGAATCCCCTGGATACAATTTAATTAGCCTAGACGGAAATCCAACTGAAAGGTTCAAAGCCGTATCAAACGCCATTGGGCAAATAGATAATTTGAGCAAACATCTACCTTTATCTATACCTAAATCTGAAGTAGCTTTGGTAAACCACCAATTTTCGCACGAACTTTTTTCATATAATGATGAAGGAGAACGATTTCTTAGTGACATAAGGGGCACTTATAGAACACTATGGGAACATGGAATTCCCATTGACATTGTAACCCCAAAAATGGATTGGTCTGATTACAAATTAGTCATAATGCCTAATTTAGCCCTTATGACCAATGAGGTCGCTAATCGTATTACTACAACCTTAAACCAAAATGAATCAACATCATTAGTTGCAGAAGGAAATTTTGGTCTTTATGCAGAAAATGGATTATCCAGCTACAAACCTCCAGAAAATTTCAGCAACCAATTTGGAGTTAGAATCAGCGATTTCTCTAGAGTAACAGATGAAGAAATTGATAGAGAAAATCATTTTCTACAGACAAAATATGGTGATATACAATTAACTTCTTCGTTTGGATATGCTGTACTTGAACCTAAAGGCAAAACTAAAACAATCGCTACTTACAAAAATAATCCAATAGCCATACAAACACAAGACAAGCGGTTCACATGGTATTCAACAACCTTTTCTGAAGGATTTAGGGATATAGGTTCTAAAGATTTACTTCTCGGAATAGTTAATGAAAACAATATTCATATACCATTGGAAATGGCAGGAGATAAATTAATCTCATTAGTTAGAAAATCTAAAATGGGTGGACATTTAGTATTCCTATTTAATATCGAAAGAACCCAAGCTACAACAACTATCAAACCAAACTGGAAATATACTCATATTGAAGACAAACTAGGCAATGCCAGTTCAAATAAACCTAACTCAAATTCAATCAATATAGAAATTGAACCATGGGATTTAAATATTTTATATTTCGAATAATTAATTATTTGACCGGCCAACCAAAGCCACGAACTATTTCTCTCAATTCGTTAAGTTCTTCTAGATTTAGTGGCTTCGATGGAGGTCTAGACGATCCTACAGAATTACCCATAACATGCATCAACCCTTTTTTAACTCTTCCCTGTCCTCCTGATCTAACAGCCGTTTTTCCATAAAAATCACGTAAGGGATTATTCACTGAATCAAATAAATCCTGTGCTTCAGAGTAATCTCCATTTTCCATTAGGTTCCAAATCTTTAAATCGTGGGGGGGATATACTTCGGCTGTTAAGTTAATATAACCATCACCACCATTTTTGTGACATAAAATGGGTTGGCTTGTATTATCGATTATATTGAATGAATCTGATAATTCGAAAATATCTTCGTATTCGGCATTAATAACTTTATTGCTCCATTTTATAGCAACAATATTTTCAAAATCAGCCATCTCTCTGTAGGTATCCAAACTAATCGGGCAATCCATTCCTTGTGTTACATACACCATAACCCCTATATCAATCGCTTTAGACAAATCACAGAAATAATCAGCAATATCTTTTTGACTTGGTAAATTAAAAATTGGAGGGCAGACTTGTAAGCCAATTGCTCCCATATCCTGTGCTTTTTTTGCATCCTCTATCGTTCTTTTTGTATCTTTAAAATGTAATCCGCACATTACAGCCGCATCTCCTTTCGCAGCCTGAACCACGGTTCGTAATAAAGCAGGCCATTCTGAATCAGACAACATTGGACCTTCTCCCATTGCAGCGGCGACTTTAATGACCGCTTTACCTTTAACAAGACCTTGTTCAACCCACATTTCAGCCAATTCAGCCATGCGTCCATAATCAATTTCAAAATTTTCATCAAAGGGTGTTGGGACCGTAGCTATCGGACCTTTAATCAATTTCTTTATCTCAGTGGTTTTCATAGCCTTTGCTCCCATATATATTTGATTCGAATAGATTTAATCATATTATACATCTGCGAAATTTTATCCAATTAGCTTTTTTAGTTGCATATACCAATGAGTTTTGCTGCCAAAAACCGGTGGAGGGAAAGGCACTATTTTTTTTGGAGATTGCCAATTAAACATCTCATTATCAACGCCAATGCAATGGGCAAAAATAGACCAGTCTCCAGATAAATAGGGGAATTCAATCGTTCCAGAATTCACTGCTTCTATAAATTCCAAACGTCTTTGTTTGCTTTTCCAAGGGTTGTAGACTAACAAACCATTTAAAAAATTCAATACATTGTTAATTTTTAGATTTGGATTAATTATATGACTATTGCTTTGCGTATTTAGTTTTTCAATGCTAGCTATACGTTCTTCATGTGCATATAAAGAAGCTATGCTAAATAGATCATTGTAAGAAAATTTCCGGTAAGTCCGATTTATCAACCAACACCACTTTGCAATCCTTTCACTAAACTGCCCTATTTGAGTATCGGTTATCAATTTCGTATCCCAGGCATGTTTACATTCCAACAAAAATTGTAGGTCTGAGATTTTATTTGTCGGAGTGTCTGCCAACCAATTCCAGCTCGATTCCTCTTGTATATTTTCATCGTACATTTTTAAATACCTAGCTACAGTACGACGTTCAGGCAATCCGGTACTGCCGTCTTTGACCAAAAACCAAATTTCGTCAAGTTTCTTACCTTCACCACGCAAGACCCCAATTCTTGATCTTGTATAAACATCTATTGGCCGTCTTCCCATGACCAACCCTCCATAATTGCATTTTTGAATATTTTTTTGTCATTTTATATGTTTCTTATGTCATTTGCAATCATCGGAAAGTTGCAAATAATCTTCTTATTTATATTAAATTGTTAACCCCAAAAATAGTTTTTTTTTCTATCTTCCAATGGTATTAATCAATATTATAAATTTAGCTTAACTTCGAAAGGAGTATCGATAAATTGTCAAGAATAAAAATAAAACAAGCTGCTGAGATCCTAGGGGTATCTGAAAAGACTATTCGTCGGAGAATAGCAAAAGGCCAAGTCCAAGCAACAAAAGGTAAAACACCACAAGGATTCATATACCTGATAGATATAAATGACGATATATCTCCTACTACACAAAACCCAGAGGAATTAAATACTGAAAACAATGCCAGCAATCTCCCTCCAAACATTCTAGATATGGAATTATTGAAAAAACAGTTCGATTTAAAAGACCAACAAATTGAGTCACAAAAAAAACAGATCGAATCTCAAATCAACCAAATCGAAGAGCTTTACAAGATTATTCCAAAACTACAGTCCGATATAAATAAAATATCCGATAAATCTCGTTGGTGGAAATTTTGGGCAGCATGAGCAAATCCAATAACCAAAACTTAAGTGAAATCAAGTCTTTAGTTTCAGAAATAAATGGTGAAGTTGGAGTTGCAGCGCTAAACCTCAAAAATGATAAAAACATTTATATAAATGAAAATGAATCATTTTTTATGGCCAGTGTATTTAAAATACCTTTACTAATCACGCTATATAAACAAGTTGACCTTGGGAATATAGATATGGACCAAAGAATCACACTGGCACAAGATTTAAAAACAGGAGGTTCTGGAGTACTAAGAGAACTTACACCTGGCATCCAACCTACACTTTTCGACTTGGCTATGCTGATGATAATTATTAGTGATAACACTGCAACTGATATTCTATTTAATATGTTAGGCAAAGATAAAATCAATTCTCTTATGCGTCAGAATAACTTATCGAAAACTTTTACTCCAATGTCATGTCAAGATCTCTTATCTAGTCTAGCAGGTATTGAGCCACCACAAGAAGCTACCTATGAAGACCTTGCTAGAATAATAGACGGACATTACATACCACCAAATAATTGTTCTGCCTTGAATGAGGATAAATCAAACGTATCTACTGCATATGAAATGGTAACACTCATGAAATTATTGACAACTGGAAAAATTCTATCCGAATCTTCGACTAATTCAGTTTTATCAATTTTGAAAAGCCAAAAGCTGAAAACTATAATTCCACATTACATACCTAAAAACATCAAAATAGCTAACAAAACTGGTGGAGTTTATAGCGTTAGGTCTGACGTAGGAACAGTTTGGTCTCCAAAAGGTCCGTACACAATTGCACTCATGGCAAAGAATGTTACAAATGAGCCAGACATAGATACCAAACTAGCAAAAATATCACTATCAATATATGAATATATGACTTCTTAATTTATCTAATGTAACATACTTTCTAAAACAATATCATGATTTGTTCTTCTTTCATAAATAACAAATGAAACATGAATAAAGAGAGGTGGGATTTTGAAGGTAATCACCAAGATAGGAATAGTCACAACACTTACGGGACTGGGTATATTGATAGCAATATCACTATACTATGGCATTGTAGGTTTGTTTTTTTCCGAAAACGTTCATTTCATCTATAAGATTGCAATACCACTTGTTGTACTCGGAATATTAACAATATTTGCAGGAATTATACGAGAAAATATAAAAAATAAGCCTGACAGTAAAATAAACGAGGTGAAAAATTGAAAATAGTCACAACCCCCACCCTTGAAGGATACAAGGTTACAAAAGTCATCGGAGTTGTCAGTGGAAGTACAGTTAGAGCAAAAAACGTTGGAAGAGATATAATTGCAGCTTTCAAAAACTTAGTTGGTGGAGAAATAACTGAATATACCCAACTCCTTGGACAATCTAGAGAGGAAGCATTGTCACGAATGGTTTCAAAAGCAGAAGATATGGATGCAAACGCCGTTATCAATCTAAGATTCATGACTTCTATGGTATCTCAAGCAGCTAGTGAGATTCTCGCATATGGCACAGCTGTAGTAATTGAAGAAGAATGATTTCAGCAAAAAGCTATCCAATTTAAAATTAGGCCCATATACGAAAGTCTCACATGTTTAACTTGATCAATCAAAATTCTTTGGTGATAGTATTTGTCCTATTATCAATCATTTTTAATTTGCTCATAGGGAAACATCTCGGATACAAGTGGACAGTATTTAGTACTGTAATATCAATAATATTCATTAGCGGGTTACTTTTTCTAACTTCTACAAAAAATAGCAAATTAGAAACTATTGATAATTTGAACCTAGCTTTTACAAAAAACGGTCCAATATTGATATATGTTTATTCAGACTGGTGACTAGCATGCACTGCTGCAAAGCCTGCCGTGAGCAGGCTTGAAACCAACCTTTCTAATGAAATCAGGGTTCTAAGAGTCGACGTTAAGTCAAGTGTTGGTAAACATATATGGAATGAATATAACGTCAGATCTGTGCCCACTTTCATATTATTTATTAACCAAAAACCCGTATGGAGAACAGTAAGCAACGTACCAAATTCCAACATTATCCGAGAGAAAATTGCTAACGACACATAAATTACTTTGGTACAGTTATTTGTATGATAACCCAGCCTTTGATATGGCATATCCAACAACTTCTTCATCTTCAACAGGTGTTCCACCACTAGCTCCTACAGCTCCGACCAATTCACCTTCAATATAAACAGGTAAAGCACCTTGTCCCATTATAAACATCCCATTTTCAGCAACAGTAAACGCCTGAAAAATTGGAGACCCTGCACGGCTTTCAAGTTCCTTTGTTGACAACCCAAAACAAGCTGCTGCTACAGCTTTACCTCTAGAAATCGTTGGAGTTCGCCATGAAGCACCATCACACCGAATCATAGCAATCAAATCACCCCTATCATCTGTGACAGTAACGCTCATTTTAACACCTAGCTCAGTGATTTTCTCTTTGGAAAAAGATATGATTTTTTCTGCTTGATCTAAAGTTAGTTTCAATTTTCACTCCTATATTTTCAATTTAGTTATGTTTATTTTAATATTGTTCTCTATCTTCAGTTTCTAATGTGAAATCATATAAGTCAACGAGATTCAACAATCATGAATACATAAGATTAAATGGAATTTAATTACATTTTAATACAAGGTACAAAGCAAGCAGAATATGCTTCTCATAGACACAACATGATACAGCATATTAAAATAAATTTATTAAACTTTACAAGGATTCCAGATGAAATTAACAGCGGGTGATGTTGCTCCAGATTTTTCTTTACCTAGTTCAAGTGGACAAAAGGTTAGCTTAAATTCACTTAAAGGACAAAAGGTAGTGATTTTCTTTTATCCAAAAGATGACACTCCTGGTTGCACTATAGAAGCATGTGAATTCCGTGATAGATCCAAAGAAATCTCGGATAAAGGCACCAAAATATTTGGGGTTAGCCCAGACAATTTGGAATCTCATGATAAATTCATCAATAAATTTGACCTTAACTTCGAGCTTTTAGCTGATGAAGATAACACCGTATCTACAAATTACGGTGCTTGGGGTGAGAAAAACATGTACGGTAAAGTGACGATTGGTATGAAAAGAATGACTTTTCTCATAGATGAAAATGGTAATATTGAAAAAATATGGGGTAAAGTTAAACCTGAAGGCCACGCACAACAAATAATTGATGCAATAAGCTGAGTTTCAACTTTCTACTGCAAATACATCTATTTCAAAATCCAACTCTTCGCTTGCCAAAGATTCAACGACTAACCCAGTCGATGCGGGATACACTCCATTGAGATATTTGGCGATGACAGGATAAACAATGTCCCTCGTATCTTGACTTTTAACATAAGTTATTACTTTGCATACATCTTTCATATTGGAACCTACCCTCTCCAACAAAACCTTTACATTTTGCATCGCTACTTCAGCCTGTAACTTAGCATCACCTTTGCCAATTAGCTTACCTGTCTCCAACGATAATCCTGTTTGGCCTTGCAAAAATATCGACTTGCCCGCCTTAACCACTTTACTTAATGGGAAATTTAATCCTGGTAAATAATTTGGTTTAGATTGAAAATATCTTTCATGCTTCTTACTAGAAGCGGAATATGCAAATACGTCTATCTCCACGGCCAATTCTTTTTTAGCTAATCCTTTTACAACAACGCCTGTAGAAACTGGCGCAATATCTCCAAGATGTTTTGCGATAACCGGATAAACTTGAGACCTATACGATAAATCAGTGACATAAACCGTGATTTTACATATATCTTCTACTGATGAGCCAACTTCGCTTAATAGTTCTATTATATTTTGCATTGCCTGTTCGGTTTGAATGGCAGGATCACCTTCTCCGATAAATTCTTTACCATTTAAACTTAATCCTGTTTGTCCTTGTAAAAATATATTGTCATTAGCTTTTATTACTCTAGAGTTTTGAAATTCCAATTTGGGCATTAAATACCCATCCTTCGCATTAATACAAGATAACCTTTTGTGTTGGTCACCCATTTTTTGAGGCAGTATCGCCCATACGTCAATCTCAAAATCCAAGTATGGCTTAGCTAAAGATTTAACCACTATTCCTGTTGATACTGGATTTACTCCTTCTAGGTGCTTTGCAATAACAGGATAAACATCATTCCTATACGAACGCTCAGTCGTATATGGAATTATTTTACAGATATCACTCATACTTGCACCTGATTCTTCAAGCAACATTTTAACGTTCCTCATAGCATTTTCAGCTTGTTCAGCTGGATTTCCTTCACCAACAAAACCTTTACCGTCAAGCGTTAAACCAGTCTGGCCCAAAACAAAAACTTGGTCATGAGCTACAACCACCTGACTTGAACCATATCTCAATCCAGGCATCAAATATCCACCTTTGGTATTAGATTTTCTTACTCTAGAGTGTGTCATTGGTATCCTGTTTGCTCCTTAAATTTTGCTAATTTAGGTGAGATCACAAACTGACAATAGGGATTATTTGGGTTCATTTGGTAATAATTTTGGTGATAATCTTCAGCTCGATAAAATATTCCTAATTTCTTGATTTCTGTCACAATTGGATTAGGCCATAACCCATATTCATCTAATTTTTTGATTGTATTTATAGATATTTGCATTTGGGTTTCATCATGGTAAAAAATCGCTGACCTATATTGGGTACCTATATCATTTCCCTGTCGATTTAAAGTAGTAGGATCATGTATTGAGAAAAATATATCCAACACATCTTGAAATCCTATAACACCTAAATCGAACTTTATCTGTACAACTTCAGCATGTCCTGTATCACCAGTACAAATATCTTCATAGCTCGGTTGGGGAGTCTTACCTCCTGTATATCCAGATACCACATCTGTCACACCATTGACTCTAAGGTACACCGCCTCCAAACACCAAAAACAACCTCCACCTAAAGTTGCCGTCTCATATCCATTACCCATAACTTTTCCTTAAACTTATTAGCCCCAAATTGTACATGCTTATCTTATTCCTAAGTATCTCAATAATATACCAATATTTTAGCAAATGATATTATGCTACAATTACGTCACATTTTAATTCTGGCACAATAAATCACAAATTATTTATGCATGTATATAAGGTCTAACAAATGAAAATTGTAGGTTGCTTAACCTTACCTATAAATATCTTGTTGATACTACTATTAACCGGGTATTATCAAGCGCTAATATACCTTAGATTCTCTACATCTAATTTCTTAAAAATATCAAAAATATTACTCACGCTTAATAAAAATCATGTTTGACATCATTATAGTAAACGGAACAATTATTGACGGAACTGGCAAACCTAAATTCGATTCAGATATCGGAATAAAGGGTGAACGCATTGAAGCAATATCCAATCTCAAAAATGTCGAAGCTAAGCGCATAATAGACGCGACTGATCTAATTGTATCACCTGGATTTATAGATACACATACTCATTCAGAAGGAGATTTATTGATAAATCCAGATCATGAATACGGGTTGCGGCAAGGTATTACTACAGAACTTTTAGGTATTGACGGTATGTCTTATGCACCTTTATCTCAAAATAATTATTTAACCTATAGACACTGGCTTAGCGGATTGCTCGGATACCCTCCAGCAAATTTAGATATGAGTTCTGTTAGCTCATTCAAGCAGCATTATCATAAAAAAGTTAGTATCAACACCGCTTACTTAATACCTAATGGTACAGTAAGACTCGAGGTTGCTGGATTTAAAGATGTTCCTCTAGATAATACTAGTATGGGAAAATACAAAAAACTCGTTGAACAGGGATTCGAACAAGGAGCTGTAGGTTTTTCTACGGGCTCTAGTTATTATCCAGGACCTTGGACTAGTACAAATGAATTGATAGAAATTTGCAGTTTGGTAAAAGACTTAAATGGCGTATATATGTCAGAACCAAGAAGAGCTAATCCCGAAAGAGCCTTTAAAGGCGGAGGTGTTGCCGAAGCGTTAGAAATAACAGAAAAATCTGGTGTCAAGCTTCATATTGCCCATTATAGAACTGACCCAACCAACGCTGGAGACATCGAGTCTCATATGAAGTTAATAGATGAATCGAAACGTAATGGAAGCGATATAACTTTAGACATTTATCCATATCCCTCTGGAAGTACAATACCTATCAGTTATGTTCCTAGCTGGGCGCAAGACGGTGGCCCTGATAAATTGTTAGAAAGATTGCAAAATCCATCTGATAAGAAAAAGATTGTTGACGAACTAGAACAAAGTATAAATTATTCAAGAAGTGTGGAAGATATGCTTTTCTCTTATTCTCCAAACCACCCAGAATTAGAAGGGGAAACATTACCGGATTTAGCTAGATCGAAAAATATTTCCATTGGCGAAGCACTATGCAATCTGCTTATATCGGAAAACTTGGAACTAGGATATGTGATGCCTCCTCCGGTAAACTTATCATTGTGGCGTCAAGTAAGTAAAGACTGCATGGAACTTCTCGCACGGGATGATTATATGGTATGCAGTGACATAACTCCTGCCGGAAGCATGCCCCATCCTAGATCATATGGGGCTTTCCCTAGAATATTGGGCAGGCTACACAGAAAATACAATACGATGTCACTTGAAGATTTAATACACAGAATGACAGAGAGACCTGCATCAAGATTTGGTCTAGCTAATAGAGGGAAATTACACAAAGGATACTTCGCTGACATCACTATATTTGATGAAAATAATGTTATAGATACATCTACATATGATGATCCTAAACAATATCCATCAGGAATCCCCTATGTTCTCGTAAACGGAGATATTTCCATAGATAATCAAGTATATACTGGAGTTAAATCAGGTAAAGCAATCCCTTAGGAAATTTGAAGTTATTCTCTTAACTCATTAATTATGTCATCAGCCGTTTCTACTCGTCCGAAACATCTAGCATGAACCATCAGTGCATCAATATGGGCTCTTTGGGTTAAAGTTGCACATGCATCTTCGCATATCAGTGAATTGTATCCTATCTCAGATGCGACTCGCGCGGTGCCTAAGACGCACATATCAGTTAATATGCCCGTCATCACTATATCTTCTATGCCCATATTTCTTAATGCATGATCTAGAATGGAGAAATTAAAAGCCCCAGAGGTCAATTTATCGATAACAAGCTCATTCTCTACAGGTTGAATTTCTTGAGCAATCTCATATGCATCTATTCCTCTATATCTAGCAGCTTGTTTTAATTTCCGCTTAACTCGTAACCTCCTAGACATCTCCTTCCCGGTTCTAGTAATTGCTCCGTTTCTGGTGTAAATAACTGGCAAATCAAATTTACGGAAAAATGAAATCAACGTGCTAGTATTTGGCAAGACAAAATCTGCAATCCGTTTATTCCAATATTCAACTATGTAGGGGTATTTGACGCCATATTCAGAGGTTGGATCTTTTACTAAATCACCTTTTTGTATATCTATAACTAACAAGGCCGTCTTATTATTCCGTAATTCAAATTTAGTCCCTTGTTCATCAAATGGCCAATCAGAATCAAAATCCTCAGCATTCCAACCCATTACATACCTCCTAAACAATCTATATACGGTTAATCACTAATAGTATTTGGCACTACAAAACACCAATGGCTCCATAACGGAGTCTTAACAATCTCACCTACTGGCTCATCTGGAGGCTTTGAAAGTTCCAGCATAAAATAAATATCAAATCTATTTAATTGATTCCCATCGGTTTGTGAAGAATTCCAATCTCTACAAAGATATTGGGCATAATTTTCCATTTGGGTAGTATCTGATTTACGTCTTATCGACGTTAAATATTTACGCCACCTATTATTTTTGTAAGTGGAAGAAACAACATCAGGTTTGTCCCAATCCACTTCACCGATTACATTATTGTATACATCAACTTTCGGTCCGCTCACCAACTCACCCTCTATTACATACCAACCATCATCCATGATTGGATAAGGGGCAAACAAATTCCATATTTGATACAAATGCAGACTGTGGCCGGGTATATACAAAAATGAAGGCCCTGTTGCAAAGGGTTTCATACTTTCAAAGCGAATACCGAGAGTTCCCATATTCCAAAAAATTATATATATGATAGATATACCAGCCAATACACTTGCAAATTTTGTCAAAATATACCGATTTTGTTTAAATTGTAATTTAGAAATTGCGAAAACCACAAAGGTTTTCGTATATCTGATAAACTCGCATATCTCCGAAACAATAAACTGCCTTACACTTTTGGGAAGCCAAAACAACAAAACAGCAGTTAGAGGAGAAATCTTAACCAACATTTTAATAACATCGAATCCATAATATGATTTTCCTGTATTATTTTCTAACACAAATATTTGTCTATGCTCCTTAACACCCAACTCTTCAGCTTTATTCGGAGTTACTTCCTTAATTTCAAGATTCCTAAAGCTTAGAAAGGAACAAAGTAACAAAGCGATTTTATAAGTAGATGATGGACTTTTCTCACAATATAAAACCAAATTTTCCGGCACTATTCTGTTACCAAATCCAGACAATTTGTCCCAAAATACGGCAGGAATGAATATTAGCCATGACATCATCGAAATGTAAGGAAACAAACCTAAAGCCATAAAAAGTGCAAAACCTAAATGCATCAATATGAATGAAGAAGAAACAACAATCTTCCAATATTTGTTAAACCAAGGTACAAAAATTAAAAACGGTCCAATTAATTCTAAACCAAGGCTGGAAACAGTCAAAAACGGGAAAATTACTTCATTTTTTGCCAAAACCAAACCTAAACTTGAAACGAATATCTCAGCATTCAATATATAGTGAACGGCCGAGTAATCCTCTGTCCACACAGGGTGAGTTTTAAATAAAAAGGTTGCAAGGTAAATTATTACCACTTGTAAGATTAATCCAAAAGAAGCTACAGAAAAATGGTATTTACCCTCAGGTCTTTTTGCAGTATCGAGTGCTGAATCGATAGACCAAATCGCACCCAACGGCAAAAATATTGACCAAAACAAGAAAAGCCTTAATATATCATCTCCTCCATTTAAAATGAGAGGGTTTCTAGCATGAAGAGAAACAGTAAAAAGAAAAAGTAAAATAGTAGTTATACGCGTTCGGTAACCGACAAGTAACAAGAAAGCAAGAGCTATATTGATTGCAAAAAGTATTATCTGAAACAATTCACTACCATTAGCTAAGTGAAAAGAGATAAAAAATTGATTTGCAACAGCATTAACTTCATCAAAACGTTGCAATACCCCTAAATCAGTATAATGTGCAGTTAAATCGGTCGCTCGCATGCTCAAATCAATTATCAATATAATTGACATGACTACTCTGACCAAGGCCAGTGACCTGTAATCAATACCTAATATCTCAGATAATGAATCTAAGCAGAATTTATTCTGAATCTTTCTTATATTAAAAACCAATAAATCACCTGATGAGATTTTTTTTGTATCGGGTTAAACTAAATATATATAATATCAGGGCTAAATCAGCGTTTTAGAATTTTTCACTCCAATTTTCAGGCCAATCATTGTCCCCTGGATATTCCAAATCTGAATGCCATAATTCATATTTTGACATAGTGTATTTCTTATTGTTAGGAACGTCTAACTTAGTTGGTAAAGGATAAATTTTACCAGGAACACCCATAACCAAACTTCTTGGAGGAACATCTTTAGTTACCACTGCTCCACCAGCTACAAAGCTTCTTTCGCCTATTGTAATCCAAGGCATAACTGTAACGCCACCTCCAATAACAACATCATCTTCGATAGTTGCACCAATGGTAGGATAATCATCAGGATATCCTCTAAATGGATATTTCCCATTAGTAAATGTACTCCCAGGCCCAATAAAAACATTATCTCCTATCCATGTCCTAGAAGGTATATAAACATTAGACATAATCCGCACACCACTTCCTATTCTCACAATCCCTTCTATTGTTGAGTGATTCAATATACTGCAATAATCCCCTAATTTAACACGAGACCTTATAACTACATAATGTTGACTCTGAAAATAATGCCCGATTTTTACATCACCATAAATCACAGTACCTTTTCTCAAGAAACAATTGTCACCAATTACTGTAGGACCGCATTTTTCATTTACCTTAAATCCAAGCGAAACATCATCCTCAATCTTTGCTCCCGGACCTATAACAACATTTTCGAACAGTTTTTCCCCCATAATATCTCCTAATTGGCAATTTATTGATTCAAATGATTAAGGAAACCATATTTAGCAACCCAATTTTCGACTATGTTTGGCCATAGCTTGGCTTAAAAACGTTTTAAAATATTTCCATTAATTTTATTGTTAATATATCCTTTTAACTAACTTATTTGTAGAGTATCCAATTTGATTCAAACTTTATCAACATTCTTGTCATCTGTCATTCATCGATTATTTGAGCCAGCCAAATTCAAATTAGAAACGGACAAGGAAAAATATTTGATTGGCGAAACAATAATGACCGAAATATCTATAAACGCTAATCGTGATTTACTAGTTCAAGATTTATCTTTGGCGATTGTCTGTTTCGAAAATTTTTCGGAAATATTCACTCGATCAGAAGTACCTAAAGCTGGACCAGGCATTTTAACGAGAAACCAACAAGATATCCCTCTTGATCCTATAACTACTCAAGTCATTAAAGAAACCTCCAAAATACTTTTGGAGCAAAAAGAGAAATCACACAAGAACATTCAGATCGATAAAAATCAACATTTTAAGACCACAATAAATCTCAAAATACCCCATAACTTACCACCACATTCGGTTGGTAGTAAATTAAAATGGGAGTTACATTTAACAATCTTTTTAGAACACCACAAACAAAGTCGGGTTCTTAAATACCCGGTAGAAATCGTATCCACTCGAGGAACAAATTAATATCCTAGTACCGTAAAACCAAGAAACATTTTCGCTAATACATTTTTAGATGAACCCGCAGTAAACTCACTCTTCAGCAACTATGTTTAGCGAATATCATAAAAGTAAAGAAGAATAAGAACAGGTATACTGTTCAAATTCTTCTTTAAAATCGTCTATTCTTTTTCTAAATAAAGTTAGAAAAACTAGTGCTTAACTTTTTCCAATTCGGAATATTTTAGTTCCGCAATTTGGACATTTGCCCTGAGTAGCAGGACGTCCATTTTTCAAAGTTACGCTTTGAGGATCACTAATCTCTCTTTTTTCTCGGCATTTTAAACAATAAGCCTGCATACAAATTCCCCCTATCTGAATTTTGTTTATTCTAATACAAATAAATACTAAAACAATAGGTATTTTGGTTCAAATACAGCCTACAATTACAAAATACGTATATAAATATGTGTTTAAATTGAAAAATGATTAATTTTGTTCGGCATTAAACTAGCCAAAAGAGTTGGATATGCTTACTAAAAATAAATGTAAAACCTTAGACTGCATCGTATTTGGAGAAATAATTTATGATATATACGACGGCATGCCTCAACTTGGAGGTGCACCTTTAAACTATGCTTGGTATTTGTCACAATTTGGAATGGAAGTATTATTTATTAGTTCAGTAGGCAAAGATAAACTTGGTAGACAAGCATTGGAAAAAATCGAATCAAACAACCTAATATTTTCTTCAATTGCTATTAGTGACATTAAGACAGGAATTGCTCAAATAAGTGGAACTCCAGAAAATCCTGAATTCATAATAAATAAAGGAGTTGCCTGGGACAAAATAAATTTGCCACATGATATATCAAAATATCAAGCTAAGTGTATTTATTTTGGAACATTATCACAAAGAACAACATTTAACCAAACCTCTCTGAAAAATCTTCTCAAACTAAAACTTAAATCCTCCAAAATGTTTGACTTAAATTTACGCAAAGACTACCATACAAAACCCATTATAGAATATTCTTTAAAACAATCTGATTTTGTCAAAATGAATCAAGTTGAATTTGAATATATTTGTAAATTATTAAAAATACACTCACCAGATGATCTATTAAGTGTTTATGACATAAATACCATTTTAATCACAAATGGGGATAAACAAGTTAATCTAATAAATAAGCAAACATCAATGACTGCCCTACCTCCTAAATCCAATACAATAGACACAATAGGAGCTGGCGATGCATTTTTCGCTACATTCACAGCAGGTCTAATTAAAAACCTACCCCTAAACCATATCCTATCAAAATCCTGTGAAATCGCTTCCTACATTACTGAAACCCAAGGAGCCATAGTCAACTTACCTCAAAATCTCAAGAACCTTAAATATTAAAGGATTAATCAATGACAACTAATAACTGCCATTCTCAAATATCTCTCAATGACTTTAGTGATTACGGATTTTGTTTTGCCTGCGGACCCAAAAACAGTTCTGGGTTAAAGTTATTTTTCAAACATAAAGATAAAGGAGTCGAAACAAGTTTCGAATTTGACTCAAGGTTCCAAGGATTCCCAAATTATATGCACGGAGGGATAATAAGTACTATCTTAGACGAAACCATGAATAGAGCCGCGCTAATACAAAATTACTGGGTATTAACTGCAAAAATGGAAGTCAAATTCAAAAAACCAATTATCATCACCGAAAAAATTACTTCATACGGCGAAATCAAACGAAAAATAGGCAAATTACTTCTAATCGAATCCTCAATCAAATTACAAGATAATTCTATAGCGGCAATAGCAAGCGGACATTTTGCTATAATACCTGAAAATAAATTAAAAGATATGACGAAAGATTATCCACGACTAGCTAATCAATGGATGCATTATCCTGATTAAAACGGGCTTTTAGTAGATTATTTATTTGAAAAACAACTTAGCAGGTGTATCATTTAATATTTTCTGTTTATCAGTATCCGACAACCCCAGTTTATCTCGAACAAGAGAAATAGAGTCTTCATAAGTTGCTAAAACAACTTGATATGGAGAATCGCTTCCCCACATAAGCCGGTCTGGCCCAAATGCATCTATAATCCGATTTACAACAGGAATCAAATCTTCGTAAGGAGGAGTTTTCTTCCCTTGTGAATGGAGCCTCGAGATTTTAACATAGACATTAGGAAATCGAGATAAGGCACAAAGCTGATCAATATTATGGTCATTTGCTGGTTGCATCTCTGCCAATCTAGTCATATGGTCAATTACAACAGTTGTATCTGGATATTCGCCACACATCCGATCTATTTCAGGTACTCCTGGAGGATGAGTTATAGGACAAATAGCTTGACCAGTTTGTGCAGCTACTTTGAACATCTGTTCATAACCGGGATGTTGAAGCCAAGTTTCAACATCTGACCCAGCTCCAATTCGAAAACCGGTTATACCTTGTTCCAAAAGCCCTTTCATATCAGATTCTATAGTCTCACCATCATGGTCAACTTGGCCTATCCCGCCAAAAACACCGGGGAATCTCTTTATAGTATCAGTCAATATACTATTATCTGGTCCATAGTTCCCTATTTGAACCATTACTATCCGGCTTACTCCAGAAGGCTTCGCATGCCTAAGTATATCTTCTGGCATAAATTCTTTCGGTTCAAAATCTTCTAAGTCACTCCCAGGATATTTTTTTGTATCTTGAGTCCATATATGAATGTGAGTATCTATCCAAGTCATTAATTTTTCCTCCATTTAAAAAACATATTGAATCTTAAAATAATTGGATTTTACATTTAGGGATTTGTTTCGTATATCTGAACGCGATGTCTATTAGATTCAACAACGTAAAAGTAACCCTTCGAATCTATATGTAATCCAACCGGCCCCCAAAAATATGGTTCAGTTTGGGAAGATATTTGATATCGAGATTTATTCAAATGCTCAGGCAATTCAGGCGTCAAATCAGAATTAACCCGATGCTCCCATTCATCTGGATTGGAATCAAAAAAATCTTTAGCCCACTTAGATAATGTAGCTTCTCCATTTAATATCTGTACAAGGTCTCCTTCTTGGTCAAATATTTGGACACGCTCATTACCCCAATCCGATATATACACATCACCTAAGTTATCTACCACAACTCCTGAAGGTCTTGTTATTGGATTTATCCGATTATTTTCGGACCCGAACATCATTATAAAATTTCCGTTATTATCAAATTTTTGCACACGATCATTTCTCCAATCAGCGATGTAAATATTGTCTTCTTTATCAACGCCAATACCCCAAGGCATATTGAATTCTCCTATAGAATCGCCTTGCGTGCCCCATTGAAGGATAAAATTGCCAGATGAATCATATTTTTGTATTCTGTGATTAAATTGGTCCGCAACAAAAGCATTATCATTTGAATCAAATGCTATACCTGAAGGACCATCAAATTCACCCTCTCCATTCCCTTTATCCCCCCATTTAAACAAAAATTTTCCAGACAAATCAAAAACTGAGACCCTGTGCAAATATTCATCAGTAACATGTAATCTATCCTGGTTATCAAAAGCAATAGCTACTGGCAACATAAATTGTCCATCTTCAGATCCACCACCACTTCCAAATTCTCCGATATACTCTTCTTCTAAATCAAAAAACCCAATCCTAATAGCTGCGCGTCTAGTGGTATCACAACGGTTTACAACATATATATTCCCGTTACTTGCTACTGAAACGCTGTAAGGATTTGCGAACCCTCTACCATTAAATCCATTATTGCAAATCCCAATTGTTTTGAAATATTTCACTCTATCAATGTTATTTTCCATTACTACTTCTTCAACTAATTTAAATAATATACTTTAAGAAAAGTACTGAAACATTACGCCATTTGAAATTCTGGCGATGCTCCGATAAGGCTTAATAGTTCCCCTATCCTTTGATCGTTTTTATCTTTGTTTTTCTCATCTGAGAAATCAATATCTCCGTCATTCGAGACGTGCTGTATCAAAACTTCTCTTGTTTGACCAGACACCTCTATAGGACCCACCAAATCCAAACAAGAATCCAAAAGTTGTTCTGGGGTAAAACTATGTTGATTAGATTTTTTCAAACAATCCAATATATACTTAATCCCTGGATTATCAGTGTTACCTAGCTCTTGAACTACAAAATTGATTCTTTCTACTAAAGCTCCACTATCAATCCACTCAACTCCCTCATGCCATCCTTCCACCGTCGGTGGCTGCAATAACCCCTGTCCCATGAAGAAACATATTTTTGCAACTTGTTCAATATCTAATGTTGGAGAGTTATAAGAACCAGCTATTTTTATAGCTCCAACAACTAATTCTACTGGACCTTTTACCCGATCATAACGACATTCACGTGATTTGAAATATTCTGAATTAAACAAGCAGCGCAACACGGATCTTATTTCATGATTTGATTTGAAATATTCATCTACCATTTCATCTACTACTTTTCTTTTCAGATCGTCATCTATCTCATCAGCAGCAAAAAACTGGAAAAGACGAGAGCAAATAAACTTAGCAGCATCGGGGTTTTTACAGATAATACTTACAATTTCTTCTCCATCAAATCGACCTTTTTCTCCAAGAAACTCCTTTTCTTCGCCATCATGATCATCCTCATTATAAGCAAAGTGCCATGCAATCCTACCGTAAGGCCATATCGAATCCTTAGTAGCTCTCATGCTCATATATTCCGCATTACCTAGCGTCCAGCCAGTAAATGCCCGCGCACACTCTTTTATATCGTCTTCCGTATATGCTCCTATTCCTAAAGAAAATAGCTCAAGGAGTTCCCTTCCATAATTTTCATTTATCGCTCCTTTATGATTATCCTGATTATCTAACCACACAAGCATTGCGGGATCTTTAGAAAGTTGAACAAGTATTTCATCAAATTTCCCAAGTCCATATTCCCTGAACATATCAATTTGATTAAGCAAGGACCTTGCTTGATTTAATTTAGAGTATCCAGTAGCAAATAACCCATGCCAAAACAACGCTATTTTTTCTTCCAAAGGGCTAGTAGTTGTTATCATTCTGTACATCCAATAAGCTGCAGCTCCAAAAAGCTCCCTCAATTCTGATTGATCAACGTGGTACCTTCTAATTATGTCATCAGGAAGATAATCAGTTCCTACTGGATTCAATAATTTTTCAACAGTAGATTCATACCCGATTTGCTGGTATGTATCTAATTCTGACCTATTAGCAGTGAACCCTGCTCTTCTCAACAAATGTGCTAATACTAAATTGTCACATTCCATCAATACTCACCTCAATAAAATCAAATATTCTCGTTAATCTTAAGGACCTGCATCCTATGTCTATTTCTATCCACCACAATCACTAAATCGTCATGGTAATTTTCTACAGAAATTGGTGACCAGAAAAATTTCTCTGTATGGTAAGACTGTTCATTCAAATCCCAATTATCTGTATCCAATTCTGGTTCTAAATCAGATTCTGCCCTAGCTGCGTTTTCATCTGGATTAGAATTTAAGAAATCTTGGGCCCACTTCGAAATGCTTGCATCTCCTCGCAAATCCTGAATAGCACTACCATCTGCAGCTATAACTTTAAGCCTATGATTACCCCAGTCAGTTACATACATGTAACCATTAGAATCAACACTAATATCGGATGGTCTTCTCAGATTATTTGAATTCGAATAATCATTCCCATATTCTCCGATAAATTCGCCAGTATTTGTGAATTTCTGTATTCTATCATTACCCCAATCAGCGACATAAACATCACCTGAATTAGAAATCGTTATACCCCAAGGCATATTGAACTGACCTTGCCCATCACCTAATTCACCAAATTCAAGTAAGGTTTCTCCTTGGGGACTAACTTTTTTAATATTACTAGCCCCATTATCTACAACCCAAACAGAGTTTTCTTTGTCAGTAGCAATCCCAGCCGGTTTAAGTAATTTAACTCCAGAACCATTTCCAGACTCCCATTTTCTGACGAATTTTCCGTCAAGGTCAAAAATGCTGATTCTATTTAGATATTCATCTGTTACATAAATTAACCCATCTCCAGAAATCGAGATTGAAGTCGGCCATATGAACTGACCATCATCTGAACCGTGAGAAGAAAAAACCCCATAATATTCGCTTTCAATATCGCACATTAAAATTTGGACACCTCTAGGATCCCCATCATGTCCTCTACCTAGAACAAACAATTTATCGTCAGGTGCAACTGCAACATCCACTGGGTAATAAAAACCCCTACCTTCCATGGCCGCTACCCCAATAACAAAATTGTAATCAAGCCTTTCATTAACCATAGAATTCCCTTAATTAATACTTTTTATACGTGCCTAGAATCGAGAGGAACATTATGCTCTCTGGTAATCTGGAGTAGAAGCAATCATGCGTAAAATATTAGCAACATCATTTTCACCCAATTCCAGTGAATTGAACCCATCATTATTTTGAGCAGACAAATAATTTATTAATTCTTTTCTACTCTTATCCGTTAAATAAACGAACCCCAATTCATCAGTACATCTATCAATGAATTCACTAGGATCTGTACATTCAGATTCGATTAATCTTAATATGGCATTTTTGATTCCCGGCTTGGTAGAATCTCCAATCTGTGCTGAAGAAAAGTTAACTCGCTCAACTGTCGTACCAGTATCAATCCACTCCAATCCTTGGTGCCAACCCTCTACAGATGGAGGGTTGATTAGTTCCTGCCCCATCACGTTGACCTGAGAGGCATATTTCATCATTGAGGGATTAGGACCAGTTATTTCTCCCGTCACTCTCAAAATACTTGCAACCAGTTCAGCTGGGCCTTTTATTTTAGTGTTTCTAATATTTGATGATTTAAAGAATTCTGAATTGAATAAAAACCGTAAAACCTCCATGATATTGTAGCCACTTTCTAAATAAACCTTTGTAAGAGCTTCAATCGCTTTTCCATCCCTAGGTTCCTCATATGGCCATTTAGTAACAGGGGGTTCATCAGCGACAAAGAAGCTATAAAGATGCCTAGATATAAACCTCCCAGTTGCCTCTTGTTTGCAGATTATTCTAATTATATCTTCACCGTTGAAATTACCTTTCTCGCCTAGGAAGGTTTTTTCTCCATCGTCATGGTCGTCTGCAATATACTGAAACTCAAAAGAAGTTCTTCCATAAGGCCAAAGAGAATCATTTTGAGCTTTTAATCGAACATAATCTTTATTTCTTATAGTCCAACCCGTAAAAGCTCTAGCACATTCTTTTATATCATCCTCGGTGTAATTGCCCACACCCATAGAAAACAATTCCAACAACTCTCTTCCATAATTTTCGTTAATTGCACCCTTATGATTATCATCATTATCTAACCACATCATCATTGCAGGATCGGTGGAAATCCCCATCAAAATATCATGCATATTGCCTAAAGCAAGCCGACGAAACATCTGAATTTGATTGTTCATTATCTTGCCTTGAGTTAATTTTGAATATCCAGTTGCGAAAACGCCATGCCAAAACAAAGCCATTTTTTCAATCAATGGAGTATCCGAAACAACCATACGATAAAGCCAACTCGATTGGGCTCCAGCCATACCTAAGCCACCTGAAAAATCAGGACAATGCCTGTAAAGGACATCGTAATCTATACCATCTCCTGCATCAGGATCCAATAAATCATCAACAATCTGTCCATACGACTTCGAATCAATTATTTCTAGTTGACTTGCCGTAGTCCCAAATGCCGCTCTTCGAAACAAATGAGCCTTTAGTTGTAAATCCGATTGAGTTGATACCATCATGCCCCCTGATTGCAAAGAGATATTTGCTTATAAAACTTATCCAACAATAAAAACTAATATAATTAGTGTCCGTTCTTTATAAAGTCAAATTTATCAAAATTCCCATTCACAATTTCTGGGGCATCTAAATGCAACCAGTCCTCAAGCAACGTTGTATATGTCTGCCTAAAGTCATTATTGAAATGTAAATCTCCGTCCAGGTGATCTTCAGGTTTTAGCGAAGGATATTCGCCATACATGCCACCCTTTACAGAATCTCCAATAATCATCGCTATCCCACCTGAACCATGATCAGTACCAGAACCATTATCTTTAATTCTCCTACCAAATTCGGAAAACAAAAATAGAGTTGTTTCTTTACCTTTACCATGTTCGTGCACATCGTCCATAAAGTCGCCAACTGCTCCAGATACTTCTTTCCAAAGTTTTTCATGGGTTTCCAACTCACCAGCATGAGTGTCAAAACTACCATGCTGAGTATAGAAAACCCTGGTACCTAAATCAGCAAACATTACTTGTGCAGCGCTCTTTAAACTTTGTGCCATTGGGTCACTAGCATATTCCACTGAAGATTCATACATAGCTGGAGCTGTTCTTAAAATATCAGCTCCTTTTAATGCGTCTGTACCAGTTTGCCCTAGAAAGTCCATTACAGAGTCTTTACCTTGAGCTCCTCCATACATCTTTGCAAAAGTGTCAAGAGCAAATTTCCTCAAAAAATCATCCTGTATATCTGGAAACAATCCATAAGTTTCTAAATCACCTACAGATGCTACCGGCACCCCTCTGCATCCCAATGCTCTTGGCAAGCCCCTACCAAAATTAACACCCGTGAGCACATTATCGCTTTTCGGGTCAATATCTCTTATAGCTCTACCAAGCCAGCCTTCGGTCCCAACATCATCTGGTAAAGCTGTGTGCCAAATATCCATCGACCTGAAATGCGACCTATTAGGCTGAGGATATCCAATACCATGAATAATTGCTACTTTACCTTCATCCCATAAACGTTTAATAGCTTCCATACCAGGCCGAAAACCTAATTCGTCGTTTATAGGAAGAACTTCTTCAGGATTTATCTTAACGCTAGTCCTGAAATCATTATAAAAACCATTCGTATAAGGAACGATTGTGTTTAAATAATCATTTCCTCCAGATAATTGAAGAACAACTAAATTATTGTCTACAGATGTTTTGCCATTAGTAGCCATAGCTACCTCCCTATTACAATCATGATTTGGTTTATTTAATATTAAAATAATTTGAAAATAATCTACACTAAGGATTATCTGGATTCAATACAAACCAACATCAAACTTGCAATTAATTTTCTGATATTGCCTAAATAAACATCCTAAAAAGTATAGCGCCATAGCTTTAACTACAAGATATTTATAAGAATAGCATTTTCAAATTACTAGTGTTTTAAAACCAGACATCATGATTAATAAATATAAGTTGAAACATTTAATCCACCAACCTGAAAATATAATGTCACAAGTAACTCCGCCTAATAGCAAAACCGTTGAGGGTACAATTTTACCCTTTCCCCAATTTGTAAAGAACCAAAATAAAGAAATTTTTGCAAACAATAAAACCACAAAATTTGTTGTATACAGACCAAATCAACATAAATCAAATGAATGCACTCAAAAAGAAACTATTAAAAACAAATCTCATCTAAATAGCTACAAACTAATTGCCGCAGATATTAAAATAAGTACAATTAGCGAAACATTCGAATCGGTGAAAATTAAATGCACAAATTATTTCAATTCAAAAGCAGGCTAAAACAAGTAAAATAATGTACCAGTAATCTTCTTGTACACCTTCGTTGCTTCGATCAATTTACCACCTAACAGTAATCTTGACACACATTACCAAGAACCCATAACATGGTCGTAGGCCGAGGTAGCTCAGTCGGTAGAGCACAGCACTGAAAATGCTGGTGTCGCCAGTTCGATTCTGGCCCTCGGCACACCTTATTAGAATATTGACACAACTGAATAGCGGGAGTAGCTCAGCGGTAGAGCACTACCTTGCCAAGGTAGATGTCGCGGGTTCGAATCCCGTCTCCCGCTCCAAAACATAAACCAACAGTATTGAGGGTTAAATCCCCCTATCTTGAACGGGTCTTGCTCAAATGCTAAACTCGACGCATTTCGAATTAATTTGATTACTAGGAGATTTCCAAATGGAACCTAAAATAATAGTTGATTATCTTAATGAAGTAGGAGAAGGTCCTTTATGGCATCCATACGAAAAACGTCTTTATTGGGTTGATATTACTGGAGGTAAAATGTTCTGGTACGAACCTTCAACAAACACTCATGACCAATTTTTCGAAGGCAAAACAATAGGCGGATTTACCATACAAAAGGATGGGTCATTCTTGCTGTTTTTAGAAAACGGTTCTATTGCGTCCCTTAAAAACAATACCATGGAATATCTTGTATCCGAAATATTAGAAGAAAGAGGCATGAGATTTAATGACGTAGTTACCGATCCGGAAGGAAGAGTTTTTGCAGGAACCATGCACCAAAATTCCGACTTAGCTTTGAACGGAGAAAAACTAGGAAATTTATATAGAATTGACAAAGACATGTCTATCAACAAAGTATTACAAGGAACTAAAATCCCGAATGGGATGGGGTTCAGCCTAGACCATAAAACAATGTACTACACAGATTCCGGTAATAAATCAATATATTCCTTCGATTACGATAAAAACACAGGAAATATATCAAACCAAAAGAGTTTAATAACTGTACCAGATGGTGAAGGATTACCAGACGGCATGACCGTAGATTCAAATGGAGACATTTGGTCCGCAAGCGCAGGTGGTTACAGTTTAAACCAATATAGTTCTTCAGGTGTACAAAAGCAATCTATAAAGTTCCCAGCCTCCATGGTTTCAAGTCTTACATTCGGAGGAGATAACCTAGATGACATGTTTATTACTACTATCGGCGGAGAAAACAAAAAAGACAATGGAAGTGGAGCGGGAGCACTTTTCCATCTAAATTTAGGGGTTAAAGGAAATCCTGAGTTTCTTTCTGAAATTTTAACTTAACCTGTATAACTAAAAAATAGACGCAGTATGCCACCTTAATGGTGGATAAAAAGTGTTATACCAACTTTATCAAATCTATAACGGCCATTGGTAGTAAAAAGTCATTCCCATTAAGGATTTTTCATCTATTGATATTTTTCAATAATGAATTTACTTCTTTCAATGTATCTTCAGCACCTTGCGCAACCCAACCAAAGTCACCACCAACAACGCCAATTTGACCACCTTTTTTGAACCATTGTTCCGCAATTTCTAAAGTTACCGTAAACATTCCCCATGGAACATTGTATTCTTTACACTTATCTAAAACTTGTTGAAATATCGGTTCAGTTTCTTTTTTACCTATCCCGGGGTTCATCCCGAAAGACATACCTAAATCATTCGGCCCAATCATTATCCCATCAACTCCGTCTACCTGCAAAATACTATCTAGATTTTCCATAGCTTGAACCGTTTCTATCTGGGGAAACACTAAAGTTTGGTCATTGGCATTTTCCCAATATTCATCTGGAGTTTTACCATATCTATCTGTATACCTTGGGCCCCAACTCCGGATTCCTCTAGGTGGATATTTTGCTGCAGTAATAGCTTGTTCTACTTCATCAGCTGTATTAGTAAAGGGTACAATAACACCATCTGCTCCAAAATCAAGCGCTTGATTTATCAAAGCCCTATCGTTCCAAATAACTCTCACAATTACTTCAGATTCAGTTGGGTTGAGACCCTTAATTATGCTGAAAAGAGTATCAGTACCAATAACGGCATGTTGAGTATCTACAAGCAAATAATCGAAACCCGCATTAGCCATCACATGTAATGTCAAAGGATCGTTAACAGTTACTATAGCACCCATAACTGCTTTACCCTGTTTGAGTTTTTGCTTAACTTTGTTTTTCACATCAATCTCCTGAAATCCAATTTACACATAGGCTAGATGAGTATTTAATTTTTGTAAATAGAAGATCCTAAATTAATAATTGATTCTTGGTATGAAAAATAATTCACAAGAAGACTTCACATATGTCTTTAATGCAAATAACATGAGTACAAGTTTTAATTCATCCTAAAAAGAGAAACAAATGCAAACAGATATAACATCATTTGATGCTACAGAATTAGCTCATCTTATTGTCACTAAACAATTATCTCCTGTGGAAGTTATGAAATCTCATCTTGAAGTTATTGAAAAAACAAACCCTCAAATCAATGCGTTAGTTACTCTCGCAGATAATTCAATGGAAAAAGCAAGGGAATCTGAAATTTCACTACTCAAAGGAAACATACGCGGACCCTTACACGGAGTGCCTTTTACTGTAAAAGACTGCTTTGACACTGAAGGAATTCTTACGACCCGCGGTTCGAAATTATTTTCTAACAATATACCAAGCAAAAATGCTACTGCAGTAAATAGAATGCTTAACTCTGGTGCAATCATTATAGGCAAATCCAACATGCCAGAATTCGCATTATGGTGGGAAACTGGGAATTTGGTTTTTGGCACCACAAATAATCCTTGGGATTTAACAAAAACAGCTGGAGGATCAAGCGGTGGAGAGGCGGCTGCCATAGCAAGTGGGATGTCACCTATAGGATTAGGAACAGATGTAGGCGGTTCTATAAGACAACCAGCGCATTATTGTGGGATAGTAGGTTTGAAACCTACCCACGGAAGAATCCCTTTAACCGGTCAATGGCCAGAAGTTTTATTGCGATATTTTCACGTAGGGCCAATGGCAAGGACAGTAAGAGATGTTGCGTTGGGATTAAAAATACTTTCCGGCAGAGATGGCATAGACCCATATTCAGTACCCTTAGATAAACCTGAATTACCAAATTTTGATTTACAACTTCCAAAATTAAAAATAGGTTATTGTCAAGAAGGACCATTTGAACCAGTTTCAAAAGACATACAATCTTCCGTTAGAGAAGCTGCATATCAGTTTGCCGCTCTGGGTTGTAGCGTTGAAGAAATTGATTTATCACATTGGAACTCTTGGCCTTCTCAAAGCATTTCTATGGCATTTTTCTTAGGAGAAGGGGCATATTACCTTGATCCTTTTATTAAAGGAAAGGAAAAAAGCCTTGCACCTTCAATGCAACAAAGATTAAACCAACGTACGCCCACAATACACGAGTATCTTGAAGGATACGAACATTGTGAAAATTTAAGAAAAGATATTACTTCTATAATGGATAAATTTGATATATTGCTATGTCCAACAAGTCCAACAACAGCGCATCCACACAATCAAAATAAAATATCAATTAATAACCAAGAAGTACCTGGTCGAAATTCATTGAGGGCAACAATACCTTTTGACCTAAGTGGCTCACCTGCTTTGAGTCTTCCTTTTGGGCTAAACAATAATGGGTTACCTATAGGGATTCAGCTTGTAGGGAGACATTTTGAAGAAACTAAGCTTCTACATGCAGCTTCAAAATTAGAAACTAAATATAAATCCCCAAAATTATGAACAAAGATAATGCTTGACCAAAAGATTACACGAATCTATAATCCAAAATCAAACGTAGATTGGCACTAAACTAAATAAATCAAACAAAAAGGAAACCACAGTGAGTTATTTACGTGAAAGAGTCTTTCAATTTGGAATCATAGGAATAGTGCTAGGTGTCTTTATTGGAATACTAGTTCCAATCTTTATTGGGGGTAGCGGATCTAATACATCAGTTGGAGATAGGCTTCTATTAACTGGGAACACACAAACATCTGGTCTTAACATACCTCTTTCCACTATTGATGCCTCTGCAGAAGG
>VFGY01000032.1 GCA_009392195.1 SAR202 cluster bacterium
ACAAGTATAATCACGTTAACCCATTCGTGCAAAACAAGGCTGGCTGAGTAAAACTGAGAACCCAAAAATTACTGTAGTTAATTAGTCACTCATAAATAATAGAATCTTTTGGCATTTTAAAACTTGCAAAGGTATCGTTATGCTCTAAATCTTCATTAACTACTTTTAGCACTTTTATTGCAACCGCTAGCTTATTTCTTAGCTTACAGATTTTCGATAATTTGAATGTTATTACCACAGGTGTCATTTAAAACGGCAATTTTTACAGTTCCCATTTTTGTTGGTTTCACGCTAAAACTAACCCCCAGTTTTATGAGCCTTTCATATTCAGTATCAACACTATCTACCTCAAATTGAGTGTATGGAATTCCAGCTTCCATTAACGCATCTTGGTAAACTTTAGAAGGTTCAAAATTCTTGGGTGCTGGTTCCAATAATAGTTCAGGACCATCCTGCCATTCACATGAAACTAGTGTTAGCCATCTGTTTCCATTTTCTATTGGAACATCTTTTTTTACTATAAAACCTAGTTTTTCAGTGTAAAATTTTAATGCTTTATCCTGATTTAAAACGGGTATACTAATAAGCGTTACTTTCATTAATTCAACCTCTTTGAGCCTTTTCCTTCCTCACACTAAAATACTTAATGCTCAAAATCAATCCCATTTTTGACCCATTGGACATATAGACCCACACAAGCAGTAATGATTTCTGCTATTAATGGGTAAATTCGTATCTAAATTGCTGGAGGCGACGGGCGGATTAGAACAACCCTAATTCGTCACCACCCTTTGGTTTGGGTTTTATTTCAGTATCCTTAAGTGAAGTTTCAGAATTGAATACCAGAGCATTCTTCAGAGAATTTCCACATTTCTTACAATATTGCCATTGCCATACATCCGTACTTTTATTGTTACATTTACCACAAATTAGTTGAGGTGGTGTTTTCGGTGGAGGTGGTTTTTCTTTTAAGATTCGAGGGATTACGAAAACTGAAAGTGTTACACCACCAACAGCTCCTACGCCTAATGATAAGGGAAGTATAAGGACCAAATAAAGCATTCCTATACCAAGACCAGCATGACTATTATCTACTGATTGCATCCATTCCACAGTAATTAAAAACCCAATCGATATAGTTAATGCCGTGGTCAAAAAGGGAACTAACCATTTTATAAATGTAACCATATCTGTTCTCCATATATTTCAAAACATTATACACAAATCCAGATATGACATATGACGATGACAGAGTCAAAGTGAAATTCGTTGTTCACCGATTGAATGGGCACACCTCAAGAACAAGGAGGGTCCGTTTGCCAACAGCTAATCCTTCAAACTCTATAGTTTTTTCAGCTGAGTAATTTTCAGTTGCTTGGTTAACAATCGATTTGTCTTGTTCATGTACTTGTTTTATAAGTTCACCATTAAGAAACTCGTTATGGTTATTCATCCAGAAGTCATCGATACCCAAGTTATTGAACCACCCATTTTGGAATGAATGCCACAAGTACCTGCCACGTGTATGAAATCATGTAGGTGTGTCATTGCCACCAAGAATCTAACATTGTCATTTACAATATTGTTCTGCTAAATATTTTTACTATAATATGCAGCGGATTATAAACTTGAAGATTGTCGATTGTAATCGTGTCTTTTTGGCATTTAAATATTGATATTACTTTCACACCGGGCATACAATTAGGCTACCTTGCGAAGGGTCAGTACCCTTATGTATTTAAATGAAAAGATACTTTTATGGTTGCTATTAATTTTTATAAGAAAGTTGTTGGGATAGTAATTTTGGTGCTATTCATTCTTATAGCTTGTTCTGATAAATCCACTGAAATTGATGATTCCGCAAATGTCCAGGATAAACAACAAATATCACCAAACCAAGGTAGTGATTCAAAATCGTCTATCTCTAATGCAGCCTCTAAGATAGAAGAACCTATAGATTCTTTACCGGTGAAACCATTTATTCCTGTTATTAAAACATCTGGAGCTAATTGGAACCCCCTTTCTGCTGTAGAGAATACAAGAGTTCTTTCTCCCCCCGACGCAAACCAGATAAAACTTGAATATGATCAAATTGAAGAGAATGTCACAATAATTGCGAATCGAGGTGCTGTGCTCTCGGGGGCTTCAGTAATGGTAGCGAATTTAGAATTAGGAGTGGTGGAGTTTTTACGTGCTGATGCATCAGGTGCTTTTGAAGCAAATGTTTCTGCCACTAATGGAACGCATATTCTTATAAAACAAGATGTAACAGGTGGCCAGATTAATTTGGATAATGGACCGGAACAGCTTTTGAACGAAGGCAGTGATTCTCCAGGGATAATTTTAAGTGTTCCTGTTAGAGAAACTGAAAACGGATATAGTTTTGGTGGTGGTGGTAGAGGGTCAGGTGATGGGTTTGTATGGATAGTTGAGGGTAATATTTCAAAAATAGATTTTGAATCAAATGATAATGCAACTATTCGTGGCGAAATTTCCATTTTGACTGATTCTTTGATTCTGCCAAATGAGATTTCGTATAACATAATGGGTCAAATGATTGCAGATGAAAATGGATTGCAAGTTGGACCTGGGAATTTGTTTTTTTCTAATATATTTACAGGGACTGGTTTGCCTATTGTTCCAGGCAGCGAAAACAGTAATTTTTTCAATGATAATTGTGGTCAGAAACAGCTTCATTGGAAACAGATAAAAGGGAAATCAGTTTCAAATTTTGTATGTGAGATGAACACCGATACCCCTTGGTTAAAGACTGGTTCTCCTATTGGAACTTACATTATATGGTTCAATTTACATTTCCCTGAAAAAATGAACGATATCGAAAATGATGAAAAACTGATGGCTTTTGGGAGAATGGGTCCACAAAATATGGTGGCCGTCGCAATTGCTACTGTTGGATCCCCAAAACCTATGAAATTGATGACTACATTACTTGCTGATCATTTACAAGAAGGTGCACGTGGAGGAATTCTTTCTAGAGAGAATGTATTTAAAACAGGAATCAGCTCACTAACAATTACGCATCACAACCCAGTAATTTCTAGAGTAGACTCATATGGTGATTCTTTGAGCCATCAATTGGATCCATATGTTCCTTTACTTGGAGTTACTGATCGTGCACCAGCAGCTGTACCTTTCATAGAATTTGATTTTGCCAATAGCCAAATTGAAATTGATGTTAAAAGACCTGATGGAGATACAGATGTAATTGGCCCGGTTGCACTAAGTGCCTACGGAGTTAAAACACCAATTCTACCTGGTAATAACTCTATTTCTGGAGGTGGAGGCCATATTGGGGAAATACCACAGTTATTAGGGTTTGAAAATGGACTAGCGTATAAGTTCCCTTTGGATGGAGACTATGTATTGAAACTGTCGGGTTATGTGTCCGACAGAAATGGGTATAAATTTGAAATCAATGGTACTTATGATTTAACCGTTGCCAACAGTCTTGATATCGAAACTGAGTTGTTACCTGGGACCCCATTTGAAATTGGAAATCATTTGCCGATTGGCTTACATATATACCCTAAAGTACCTGCAAATATTAATTTCACAGTCACTCATGTTGATGATGCTAATGTGGTAAGTCTACATGAATATGAAGGTGTCGCTAATGAATTTGGTTATTGGGATGGAGATGGAAAGTTTTTCTCTTTTCAACGACCTGGTGAATATAAAGTTCATGTAGAAGCTCGGCATTTTGATAAAGATGGACGATTATGGGTGGGACGAATGGTTTACGGAGGCGTAATTGAAACTGAAGATGCTCCCATTATTGTTCATGGGTTTAGAGGTCCAGACGATTTTGAATCTATACCCCCGCCATGGGGTTTTGGTTCTGATTTCGCATCTGGAGGACATCATCAATTCCCATTTTTTACTGGAGATATTCTCTGGGGAATAGAAGATGCAGAGCCAAACCGTGAAGCTGAAGATATGGGACCAGGTGACTCTGTAATAACTGGATTAAGTTTTCAGGCTTTGAATGAACATCCATTAGTCATAAGGACCATAAATCAAGCAAATCAAGTTGTCGGAGGCAGCTTTGATATAAATGAATTGAAAGAGGCCGGTGAAATTCCATTGACAACTATAACGGAATTGGATCAAGACAACATTGGTATTACAGCATATTCATACAATTCAGCCCAAAGGCCAGGGGTAAGAGTCAGAGAAACTATTCAAAGGGGAGATGTTGGAAAATCCTATTGGCGTTTCAACGATGCTTATCATATGCAGTCCGGGAACAGTCCACATGAAGGTGATAGACCAGGAGAATTCAAATTTCTATATGGTGGGGCTGTAATAAGAGACGAAAAACTGAAAGAGGGAATTTTTGGGATATATGGTTCTGGATGGGTTTTGTTAAACAGAAATGATCCTCAAGGTTCTCGTTTTATGCCGCCATTCCAAGGTAATGCTGGTGGACCTAATGGAGGACCACTTTTTAATATACATGGTAGGGATATAGATATGTTCTTCGTTCCTTTGGGTGTAAGGCCCGGGGCAATCTTGGAAACGGGAGATATATTTAAATTGGCAGGCCCTGTAATGCCTACTCTTAATAGCAAAGTACATTATACTGTCATATCTCCAGATGGAACCTCGCGTGTTTTCGAAGATAGAGCTAATTCTGTGGGTTATTACTATAACCCATCACATGATTTTCCCGTCGATAAACCTGGACTTTGGACAGTTGAATTGTCTGTAACCCATGATGGTATGACAAGTGCGGGCCCTGTGCAAGAACCGTACCCGACAGGAGGACCTTTAACACCTGACGGTCGAACATTTACTTTTGTTGTTATAGATGAAAAAACACATATATTGAATATCGGCAGTGACCTTGTAAAAACCAAATCTTCCAATTGGTATGGAGGTATAACGCAAGCTAGATTTGGTTCGGTGGTTCCAGCAAATTTGAATTCATCAACAGTACAAATCATCGTAACTATTCCTGGAATAGTACTATTAAATAAAGAATTTGTTGTTGAAAACGGAATGGTTGACTGGGTATTAAAGGGTAGAGACTTGAACCACCTTGTGGGAGCTTTCGATCCTGATTTGTCCGACACAATCACCGTTACATACTATGTGGGAGATAAAAAAGGGAACCATGCAACAGGATCTATAGCTACCCATGGAGCAAGAGTTCCTATTGGCACCGGGCTTCCCCCTAATCAGCGAGAAAGCCGGTTACCAACAGGCCAGACTAGCTGTTTGGCTACAGAAACAGTTTTATTTTCGGATGATTTTGAAAGTGGTTCACAAAAATGGGAATTTAGTGATGAATCAGCTTGGACTATTATAAATGATGGTGGGTCAAGTGTACTAAGAGGATCTGGTCATGTGCATGCTTTTGCTGGAAACAAATGGGATGAGGTTGTTTGGAGAATTCGGCTGAAACTTACAAATGAATCAGGCACTCATCTTAATTTTCATGCATCAGATGGGAAACGATATTTGATATCGTTTTCTAAACATGGGACCCACATAATTGTTGATGATTCTATGTTTGCTTCATCAAGTATAAATCATTCTTCAGGAGATTGGCATATTGTAGAAATTAGTCGCATTGATAACGTATTACGTGTGGCGGTAGATGATGTTTTGGAAATCGAAGAGACGGATCCAAATCCGCTTCCTCCAGGTAGAATATGGTTTGAAGTTTTAGATGAAAGCGAAGTACTCTTTGATGACGTAAATGTGTGTGGCGTATCAAATAAGAACTGATTTATTGGTGTAATAAATTTGGCATCTGTTATTTATTATAAGACAAGTAGTTTTGGGATATTCTTGTGGGCTTCTATTTTAACTGCATTTATTATTTCTATATCAATCCTATCTTGCAGTATAGATTCAACTCCTGGAAAAGATGTTAAATTGCCCCCAAACGGATATACTACTGATCCCCCTTTATTAAGGCATTATTCATCTTCTTCAGTTGTTGTGTCACCTGACCAATCATATATAGCTGCGACTAATCCTGATAGTAACAGTATTACCATAATCAATACTCAATCTTTAAAGGTTAAATCAGAAATTAAGGTTGGTGATGCTCCTCGTACTTTGTCGTTTACACCCGATTCGAAAAATATTGTGGTATCAAATCAAGGGTATAATACTATATCTATTGTAGATATTGACAAAGAAGTAGAATTAGCTCAATATCCCGTAGGGTCCATGCCTTATGGAGTTGTTAATAATGGCGATTATGCTTTTGTATCGGAATTTGGGATTGGAAGAATCAGTGCAGTAGATTTGTCTACTGGGCTTGTCGTGGGCAATGTCAATGTGGATGAATTTCCTTCAGCTATGGCATTAGATTCTACTGGGAAAAGATTATTCGTAACTCATTTTTCTTCTGGAAGTGTTAGTGTTATTGATTTACTTACATTTGCTGTTGTTAAAAGGATTACTACAGGGCGTGATACAAACCTTTCACAATTTATATCTTTAAACTCTGATGCTTCCAAAGCTTATATACCTCAAACTCGTTCAAACGTTACTAATGAAGCTTTACTTTTTGATACGACTGTTTTCCCTGTAGTTAATGTTGTTGATCTATCTCAATTTACATTGTTAAATTCTGATCGAATTACTTTAGATACTGCAGATGAACCTGTAAATATGCCGTTTGCGGTTGTTCTTTCTCCAGATGATAAAACCGCGTATTTAGCCAATGCTGGTAGTGATAATGTTTCTGTAATTGGTCTTGATAGCAATAAAGGTAAGGCTCATATCGAAGTTGGGGCAAACCCGCAAGGTATAGCTATTACCGAAGACGGTGCTAATGTTTTTGTAAATAATGTACTTGACGGAACTCTATCGGTGATTGATACAAGTACATTGAGAGTTTCCGCTGAGGTTATTTTGACAAATATACCTTTAAATGAACATGTTCTTGAGGGTAAACGTATGTTCAATTCATCTGAATCACCTTTACTTAGCACTGATAACTGGATATCATGCGCCACTTGTCATTTTGATGGAATGATGGATTCTCGTACATGGTTAGGTTTTCCTGACGGACCACGTAATACTCCATCCTTATTAGGAGTCAAAGACACATTACCTATTCATTGGTCAGGAGATTTTGACGAATTACACGATGTGGAGATTACAATTAGAGAAGTTCAATTTGGTGACGGATTGATTTCTGGAAAAGTTAATGATTCCCTTGGTACAACACACGCTGGTGTAGCCGCCAAACTCGATTCCTTAGTTGCGTATATGGAATCATTAGAAATACGCTCGTCTCCTTACAATAACGATGCTGAATCAATTATTAGGGGTAAATCGGTATTTGCTGAACATGGATGTAATTCGTGTCATAGACAGCCTTTTTATATTGATATGAAATTGCATGATGTGGGTACCGGTGTTGCCAGCAAAGAAAAAAATTCTCATGGAAGGGGAACTAAATTTGACACGCCCACTCTTAGAGGAATATGGATGACTGCACCATATTTTCACGACGGTAGTGCTGAAACTTTAGAAGACGTGTTTCAAATGGGAACTACCCATAATATATCTTTTAAAATGAATGAGCAGGAAATAACTGATTTAATTAATTTTCTAAAATCTCTTCCTTGAGGGAACTTGTTTAAATTTATACGGGTTGATTCGTCTCTAAATTGCTGGAGGCGACGGGCGGATTCGAACCGCCGAATAGAGGTTTTGCAGTTCCCCACCCTTGGTGTTTTATATCTTTCCTGTAAGGAATTTAA
>VFGY01000033.1 GCA_009392195.1 SAR202 cluster bacterium
CTAATTTAATAGACAAATCTAAAATTGATAAAATGAAAAAAACAAGTATCATAATTAATACTTCAAGAGGTGAAATAATTAATGAAGTAGATTTACTTTCAGCCCTAGAAACATCCCAAATATCAGGTGCAGCGCTTGATGTCTTAGCAAATGAACATATAAGTCCTATAAAGCAATCACACCCTTTAATTGAATATGCAAAAACCCACAAAAACTTGATAATCACTCCTCACATAGGAGGTGCAACATATGAATCAATGCACAAAACTGAAGTATTCATGGCAAAAAAATTGTCTGAGTGGATAAAATCTATGAACGCAGGTTTAAATTAATGAAAAAAATATGTGTGGTAATTACTGCAAGACCGAGTTATTCAAGAATCAAATCACTTCTAACTGCTATAAATCAAAATCCTAATCTAGAACTTCAGCTAATACTAGGAGCATCTGCGCTATTGGAAAGGTATGGTTCAGTAATAGATACGATAAAAGCAGATGGATTCCAACCCACTGAAATTATTCATATGGTTATTGAAGGAGGAGATCTTTCAACCTCAGCTAAATCAACCGGATTAGGTATAATTGAATTATCAACTGCGTTCAATAATCTTAAGCCTGATATCGTATTAACAGTCGCAGATAGATTTGAAACGATTGCAACAGCTATAGCAGCTTCCTATTCAAATATCCCTCTAGCACATGTCCAAGGAGGTGAGATCAGTGGATCTATTGATGAGAAAGTACGCCATGCTGTTAGTAAATTGTCCGATATCCATTTCGTAGCCACTAAAAAATCAAAGGAACGCCTTATTAAAATGGGTGAATCAATTGATTCAGTTTTTCTCACGGGATGCCCATCTATTGATATCGTAAAAACAGTTATCGAAAATTCACTTTTTAAAGATTTTAACCCCTTTGATTCATATGGAGGAGTAGGAAATAAATTCGATCCTAAAAGCGGATATATTGTCGTATTGCAGCACCCTGTTACAACTGAATATGCTGATACTAGTTACCAAATTGGACAAACTTTATCTGCTATACAACAACTGAACCAACCAACATTCTGGTTCTGGCCTAATGTTGATGCTGGGTCAGACAAAATATCGAAATCAATCAGAACTTATAGAGAAAATAAAAAATTGGAAAACGTATATTTCCTAAAAAATGTATCTCCTGAAGATTTCATCAAACTACTAATTAATTCAAAATGCCTAGTTGGAAATTCTAGTGCAGGCATAAGAGAATGTTCATATATAGGAACTCCTGTTGTGAACATCGGGAATCGGCAGATTGGAAGAGAGAAAGGACTTAACGTTATTGATTCAAAATATCAATCTAAACAAATCCTGTATTCTGTAGAAAAACAAATATCCCATGGTAACTTCGCCCAAGAAACTCTATATGGTGATGGATCAGCAGGAATCAACATCTCTAATTTGCTTGAAGAAAAATCTCCTTCAATTAACAAAAAATTGAGTTATTAAACAAATGGAAAAATCAAATATTAAAATATTAGCCATTATTCCAGCTAGAGGAGGATCAAAGTCCGTTCCAAAAAAGAATATCCGTAACTTAAACGGCAAGCCATTGATAGCTTATACGATTGAAGCTGCAAAAAGAATCGAAGAAAAATTTCACAAGATAATAGTTAGCACAGATGATGAAGAAATAGCAGAAGTAGCAAAACACTATGGTGCAGATGTACCTTTCATAAGACCAAGCAATTTAGCTGAAGATAAAACACCTACTTACCCAGTTTTACAACATGCAGTCAATTTTGTAGAAAAAGATGATGGTATAAATATTGATTTAATCATGCTACTTCAACCAACTGCACCATTTCGCACTACCGAAGATATGTTGAACTGCTTAAATTTAAGCCAAACCTCCAACACTGACTCAGTGATAAGTGTTGTACAAGTTTTTTCCTACCACCCAATCTTAATGAAAAAAATTGAAAACAACCGTTTGACACACTTCTCAATAGAAGAAAAAGAAGGTACTCCTAGACAATTATACGAACCACCGGCATATATGCGTAATGGCGCAATTTATATAACGAAAAGAAACAATTTAATTGAACAAAATTCTATATGGGGTAATTCGATTACACCATACGTAATGCCACAAGAACGTTCTTACAACATCGACGATGAAATAGATTTTATAACTTCTGAAATGATGATGAAAAAATCAACTAAAAAATAATATTATTTGAATTTAAAAGCGAAATGTTAACATGTGCGGAATAGGAGGAATAATAGGCAATAATTGGGAGCAATCCCAACTTAATGCCATGTTGGATATACAACACCATCGAGGTCCTGACGATGAAGGTATATTCATTGATTCTAACGGCCAATGCGGATTGATTCATAATCGTTTAAAAATAATTGACCTTTCATCTTCTGGCAAACAACCTATGCCAAATCCAGACCAAAGCTTGTGGATCGTGTTTAATGGAGAAATATACAATTTTCTAGAACTAAAATCAGAATTATTCTCCTATAAATATACAAACAAGACCGATACCGAAGTCATCTTAGCTGCATATGAAAAATGGGGTGAAGATTGTGTTGACCATTTTATTGGAATGTTCGCCTTCGCAATATGGGAACCTAAAAAAAATAAATTGTTTTGTGCTAGAGACAGACTAGGGATAAAACCATTTTATTATGCTATACATAATCAATGTTTTATATTTTCTTCTGAAATTAAAGGGATATTAGCAACTGGCCACCCTACAGTACCTGATATGGATACTTGGTCTAAATACCTGGTCGAAGGTTATTATGACCATACGGACAACTCTTTTTTTAAAAACATTAAATCTCTTGGTGCAGGAAAATCTTTAGTTTACAAAAATAAAAAGACATATGAAAAAACCTACTGGAATCTTTATGAAAAAGTTAAAGGTGAAACCAATAAAGATGAAAAAGACCAACTAGAATATTTGCAACATTTAATAAAAGATTCAGTCCGTTTGAGATTGAGAAGCGACGTACCATTAGGTGTAAATTTAAGTGGCGGAATAGATTCGGCCTCATTAGCGGCTACTATGACTTCACTGTTACCTGACTATCACGAATTAAATGCCTTCACCGCATCATATACAGAAGCTAAATATGATGAATTCCAATTTGCGAGTGATGTATTGAAAACTACTAACGTGTCATTACACACTTCTCGCTTAAGTGCTGAAGAAGTACCCGAATTAACAGCAAAATGTATGTGGCATCAAGAAGGACCATTTGGGGGTATATCTACACTTTCATATTTCAAACTCCATAAACTTGCAAAAAATATAGGCGTGACAGTTCTTTTAGAAGGACAAGGAGTAGATGAACTATTTGCAGGGTATAATTATTTTTATCCAGCTTATCTTGCAGATTTATCTGTCCAAAATAAATCAAATGAAATGAAGACTGAAATTAATACCAAGCATCCTGACATAAATAATTTACTACAGCAGTCAAAAATCATAAGTGAAGGTGGTATTGTTAACACCTATCAGGATGGTACTTCTTATTTGAAAGAAGAATGTATCTCAAATGAATTAAAAAAATCTCATTCAAACAGTTCATCTTTCCCCACCCTATTTAAAGATAATTTAAATAATTTCCTTTACAGGGATTTGCTTCATACAAAATTACCAAGGGTATTACGTTTTAACGACCGCTTATCTATGGCACATAGCAGAGAGTTAAGGGAACCATTCTTAGACCACAGACTTGTTGAGTTTGCTTTTGGGTTACCCGCAACTGCTAAAATCCATAAAGGCCAGCATAAGTTTTTATTCAGGAAATCTATGGAATCACTACTTCCAAGCAACATGGTAAATATACCCAAAAGACCTGTTGTAACTCCTCAAAGAGAATGGATGAAATCGTCTCTAAAACCTTTCGTTGAGGAAATAATCTACTCGCAACAATTCAAAAATAGAGGTTTCTTTGATATCAAAGGAGTCCATAAAACATTCAATGATTTTTGTAACGGACAAGGGAGTAACTCATTCTTTATTTGGCAATGGATAAACACTGAACTATGGTTCAGAACTTTTGTTGACAATACTAATATGTAAAAAAAAATAGAATATGAAAAAAACCAACAACAGTTTAAATCATATATCCCTATCGATAACCGAAGGGCGACTTGTGAGGGATTTATTAGATAATGATTTACTAGATTATTTCAAAGATAACGAATATCAAACAACTATTTATTCTGAAGCATCAGAAATAGATTCCTTTACTAACACATACAAAAACAACTATGTCGACTTCAGATATTTATATCCTTGTGGCACAAACACATCTAGATCACGTGCTTATTGGATGAGAAGAAGATTCAACAAAATCGCAACAAGTTATTTACTAAAAAAGTTTTGTAACTTTGAAGAAAATTTATTTTATCCAGCAAAACCTTCATATTTGAACCAATTAACTTCAGACCGCTCAAAAGTTCTTCTAACTACAAATGCACATTTAGCAAATGAGAGAGAGCTGATTACATCAGCTCACAAATTAAACATACCAACAATAGGTTTTGTCAAAAGTTGGGACAACATCCACAAGGGTATCCACAGCAGAACGAACAAAATCGCAGTTTGGAACGATATAAATAAACAAGAATTGATAGAAATAGAAAAATATAAACCTGATGATATATTTGTGACAGGGCCTCCCCAATTTGATCAATATTTTCAACAAGACATCATTATGGATAGGGATGAATATTTTGCAAATATTGAACTAGATCCAAATAGACCTACCATATTTTTTGCAACAATTGGAGATTTTGGACTTAACATTGATGAAAGTTATTGGTTGGATTTACTAATAAATAAAATCACGAATGGCGATATTAAAGGAGAACCTCAAGTAATATGTAGATTACATCCTTGGTCCAAACTTGAATTATTTCAAAAATATTCTTCGATTCCTTGGGTTAAAATCTCATACATACATAAATTCATTCCTTCTTTAAGCTGGTATATGGATAAAAAAGAAGTGATTATGATGGCTAATATGATTAACCATTCAGATTTAGTTATTAGTCCTGGATCTACTGTCTTATTGGAATCCGCTATTTTTAACCGGCCAACATTATTCCCAATATTCCATGATTTCCAACCAGAAAGAACTTCACAATACTTTAACCAATGGGTTTTAGGCAAACATTTTGACAGAATTAAACAATTGAATTTAGTACCAATTGTCGATAAATCACAACATTTCCATTCAATAATAAATAAATGTCTTAAGAACCCCAATTGGTATTCTAAACAAAGGAATCAACTAGTTAAAGATTACATACAGTTCACAGACGGGAACTCAACCAAAAGACTTGCTGATAGAGTTCTCAGATTAGCACAAACAAAATAAATCAAATGAAATACTCTAATATAATATTAAGTGCTGGCCCAATTAACACCAATTTGATGCCTGTTTCGACTAATTTATCGCAGGGAATGATTCCGGTAAACGGTAAACCTGTGATTGCATGGATAATTGATGATCTAATAT
>VFGY01000034.1 GCA_009392195.1 SAR202 cluster bacterium
GAAATCCTTTGATAGAATCAGACATTATTCTTACAGATATAGAATTAGCTGTTAAGTTCAATTGATTTATATAAAAACTACTTTAAATCAAAAGGTTTTAAAAATTGGAACATTTTAAAGTAATCACTTTTTATCAATTTATAAATTTGAAAGGCTTAGAAAAACTTTCAAAAAAAATTGAAGAGTTTTGCCGTTCGAATAAAATTAGAGGAAGCGTGATTATAGCTAGTGAGGGTCTCAATGGTACCTTGGCAGGATTAACTAATAACATAACTGAATTTGAAAAATTTGTTGTGGAGTTAGGATTCTCGGATTTAAATGTGAAATACTCAAAAACTCGTGAAATGCCTTTTTATAGGTTAAAAATCAAAATAAAAAATGAAATTGTTACAATGCTTAATGAATCTATTGATGCTCAAAAAGAAAGAGCAGTTTCTGTGAATTCTTATGATTGGAATCATTTAATAAATCAACCAGATGTAATCGTTGTTGATGTTCGTAATCAGTATGAAACTGATATTGGTAGGTTTGATAAAGCTGTTGTTCCGAATACAGATTCTTTCACCGAAATGAAAAAATATATTGATAAGAATTTGAAAAAATATAAAGACAAAAAAATTGCGATGTATTGTACCGGAGGGATTAGATGTGAGAAGGCATCATACTATATGAAGGAACAAGGATTTGATGAAGTGTTTCAGCTTGATGGCGGTATATTGAAGTATTTGGAAGATACAGAATTAAATGAAACTAAATGGATAGGAGAGTGTTTTGTTTTTGACAATAGAGTAGCTTTAAGACACGATTTGTCTAAAGGCAGCTATGATCTTTGTAGAGGATGCAATCACCCGATATCTGAAAAAGACCGGGATTCATCTAAATATGAAAAAGATGTCTCTTGTCCTAAATGCTATGATATTTCATCAGATTTGAAAAAAAACGGTTCAAGAGAACGGTCTAAACAAATATCTCTTGCTGTGGAAAAAAATCTTTCATCAACATTTCTTCCTAAAACTCCTGAAAATTATTGATTTTACTGTTTTTTGAATTATCGGAAAATAGGTTTAGTACATTATGGAAACATTAAAGGATTTTGACAGGAGAGAGATTTGAGATTATATATTTTGGGGTCAGGAACCCCTCTTCCTTCCGCCGATAGGTTTGGGTCGGCATATGTACTTAAGATAGGGGATGAATATCTGATGTTTGATTGCGGTCCATCTGCTACTCAAAAATTGGCTAAGGTGGGTATAAGTCCTGTGAATATTGATAACTTGTTTTTTACGCACCATCACTTTGATCATGATGTAGATTATCCATGTTTTTTGCTAAGTAGATGGAATTTAGAGGTTGGAACTGAAAACAAACTTAATGTATATGGTCCAAAGTTGACAGAACAATTGACTCATCGGTTGATGGATGAAAAAAATGGAGCGTTTTCACACGATTGGATAGCTAGAATAAATCACCCATTGAGCTTAAATTCTTATCAAATTAGAGGAGGTAAATTGCCACGACCTAAGCCAGAAATAATGGCTAAAGATATAGGGCCAGGTAAGATTTGTAGTGGAAAGGATTGGGAAGTCACAGCTGCACCAGCAGAACATGTAGAACCATGGCTGGATTCACTTGCGTATAGAGTAGATTCATCCGAAGGAAGCATAGTGATAACCGGTGATACAAGACCTTGTGAGTCAGTTGTGGATTTGGCAAATAATGTTGATACTCTTGTTTGTTTGTGTGTCTATATACAAGAGGAAATAGAAAATACTCCAGAGGCAGATTATATGTGTGGAAGTATCACATCAGCAGAAATGGCTAGAGATTCTAACTCTCGAAGATTAGTTTTGGTACACCAAATACATACGCTTGACGAAAAATCTAAACAGTTAAAGGCTTTGAGTGATATTACTAGCATTTTTAAGGGTGATATTGTTTGGGGTGAAGAATTAATGGATTTGAATCTTTCATGAAATATTTTGGATTTGATCGAAGTTTAATTACATTGTATTTAGTAATGGATTTGTCTAGGGTGAGGCTTAAATATGTTTACACATGATGGTCATGCGATTGGTGATGCTTGGTATTTTGTAGATAATCCTACAGATACTGTTCATATGTTTTATCTAGCGTGGCCAGAAAATGAAGATGGAAGTTACAATTCTTTTGTTGGTCATGCAATTAGTAAGGATTTGATTAACTGGGACCGATTAGAGCCAGTTTTGCGGTCTGGACCTATTGGTTCATGGGATGATCTACGCATTTGTACAGGAAGTACGATTGAGCATCAAGGTAGATATTGGATGGCATATTCTGCTACGAGTACTAAAGAAAGTACAACGGATACGATTTGGGATCAATATCGTGTTCAGCGTACAGGTATGGCGGTTTCGGATGATCTTACCGAATGGTCTAAACTTTTCAATAATCCTACTTCTGAACCTGATTTAAGGTATTATGAGGGGTTAAGTAGTGGGTTAAGAAATATGGCTCATTGGCGGGATCCTTATCTTTATGATTCTAGCGAACAGGTATATCAACTTATATGTGCAAGGAGATTAGAAGGAGATGTGTCTCAAAGAGGCACAATAGGATTGTCGAGGAGTAAAGATATGTTTGAGTGGGAAGTATTACCTCCTTTAGAACATGATAGCGTTTCTGATGAGATGGAATGCCCCCAGATATATGAAATTAATGGGCTTTGGTATTTGGTTTTTTGTACTTTAGGAAAATTTTTATCAAAAGATTATGCAGCCAGATTTAAAAACAAAATACCTGAAAGATCTAATTTCGCCATGGTTTCTAACAATCCATTAGGTCCTTACAAAATATACGGTACAGGCCAGATTATCATCCATCCTCTTGACTCTTATTTTTATGCAGCTCAATTGGTACCTTTGAGAGGTGCATGGTACCTTTTGGCTACAATACACGATGAGAATCCAGACCGTATATCAGATCCAGTTCGAGTATACGCTGATGAAATAGGTATTCATCAAGAACTTTAATAAGTGATAATGTGGTTAGGAGTTTTTACCATGGTGCAAATGACGATGAAAGATATCGAAGTGTTTTTGTCAGAACCAAGGACCGCTACATTTGCCACAGTATCTCCAAATCAAATACCGCAACTCACAACCGTATGGTTTTTATATGATCAGAAAATATTTTATTTTGGAATCGAGAGATCCAGTGTAAAGTACAAAAACATCAAAAAGAATTCAAATATAGCTGCCTGCATTGATGGTGATTTTCCTGATTCGCGAACTTTAGTTGTGTATGGGAAAGCTGAACTTATTGAAGTAGAAACCCCTGAAAGTGAAAAAATACAGTGGGAATTAATTGTTAAATATCATGAAACAGAACAACAAGCACGTGATTATCAGAATGTTATACTCACAGATTTAGATTTAGTATTAATCAAGTTGGAACCTACTAAGATTATTGCAATGGATTTTAATAAAAATAATTTGAAATAAAATAACATTAATTGAGTTATGTAGTTGAAAAATAGCGTCAATTGATTTTAAATGGTTACACATAGGGGAATGCAATGATATTTACAGAAAAACAAATCAGGTTTTTCGAAACATTTGGGTTCATCGTTCTACGTGGTTTAATGAAACCAGATGAGATGGATATTATGACAAAAGAATCCGAAGATATAATGCGTGAACTTAGGGGATATAAGGATTTTGACGGTAAAACAAGACAAGCGGTACAGCCTTTTTTTGAAAGGCGGCCCTTTCTCCATTCATTATTAGGAGATGGGCGTATAAATGCTATCGGAGAAGAATTATGCGGGCCAGATTTTGTTCTTGATGTTACTGAAGGAAACCTGCATGTAGGTGACACTCAATGGCATGGCCCATATGGTGCATGGGAACCTTTAAGATGGATAAAAATAGGGTTTTACACTGAGTCTTTGAAAAAAGATACTGGGTGCTTAAGGTTCGTGCCTGGTTCTCATATAATTGGAGATCCCGATTATTATTCAATTATTCGGGATAATCCTGAAAACCATGAAACCTTCAGACCTTTTGGAGTAAAAGCATCAGAAATACCATGTTATCCAATTGAATGCGAACCTGGAGATGTGATTGTTTTTGTTGAAACTTTATTACATGCATCGTTTGGTGGTAGACCAGGACGTCATCAGCATGCAATCAATTTTTTCCAAAAACCAAAAACTGAAGAACAAATACAGTCGGTTAAAAAACAATACGATAAATCAACATTTATGTTGAGGCCCCCAATTTCGAACATAGAAAGTAATAACCCTAGGATTAGAAGAATGGTTTCAGGTTTGCTTGAACTTGGATTTGATACTATGGATATTTAGGTGTGTTTTGACTCATATTGAAGATGTATTAAATAAAGATGCTATTGCTCAGGCTAAGCATGTAAAATCAAGAGAAGTAAGTCCCATTGACTTACTGGAAGGTGCGATTAATAGGGTAAAAGAGATTAACCCTAAAATTAATGCAGTCATTACAGAAATGTATGATCAAGCTTTTGAATCAGCTGAAAATATTGATTATTCGCTACCATTTGCAGGAGTACCATTTCTATTAAAGGATTTTTTAGCGGAATATGCAGGTGTTCGTTTCACTGCCGCTAGTCAATTTCTTGGCGATTTTGTTTCAATAGAAGATTCCGAACTAGTAAAGAGATTCAAAAGTGCAGGATTCGTCATTATAGGAAAAACCAATACGCCTGAATTTGCTATTGGTGCTGTGGTTGAGCCTAAGCGTTTCGGTCCAACTTTAAATCCTTGGGATACCGATTTAACTACTGGAGGTTCAAGTGGAGGAGCCGGTGCAGCAGTTGCTTCTAGAATGGTTTCGATTGCGCATGGTAATGACGCGGGAGGTTCAATACGGATACCTGCAGCATGTTGTGGGGTTTTTGGATTGAAGCCAACTAGAGGTAGAAATTCTTTGGCCCCTAAATTTGGAGATTTATTTAGTGGATTAGTTTCTGAGCATGTTTTGACTCGATCAGTAAGGGATAGTGCAGCAGTTTTAGATATTACTTCTGGATATGTTCTTGGAGACCCATATTATATTGAAGGTGTTCAAAAATCTTTCTTGGAATTTGACCATGAAGAAACAAAAAAAACAAAAATTGCTTTCAGCAAAAAAGATTTGCTGACTGGTTCGGTTGATTCTGACATGAATCAAGCATTAGACGAAGCAATTAGCTTGTGTGAGGATTTAGGATACGATATAGCAGAAGATTATCCTGTTTATGAAGCTGAAGAAGCATGGTTGAGTTTCACTAAGGCTTTGTCATGCGGGCTAGCATGGTCTGTTGATGGATGGGCAAAGATTTTAAACAAAAAACCCGAAGAAAAGTTTTTTGAACCGCTAGTTTGGGATTTGTATCAAAAAGGAAAAACTATATCAGCAAGTGAATACTTGACTTGTATAGAGTCCTTGCAAATAGCTAGCAGACGTATAGCTGAGTTTTATGAGGAATATGATGTTTTAATGACTACAACATTGGGTAGTAAGCCGATACCAAGAGGTTCATTGGAATATTCAAGTGGCGATCCTTTTGAGTTAAGGAGACGTCAGTTGAAATTTTCACCTTTTACCTATATAGCGAATTTCACAGGCCTACCTGCGATGTCAGTTCCTGTGGTTTGGGACAAAAATAATATTCCAACAGGAATTCACTTTATGGGAAGATTTGGTGATGAAAGATTATTATTATCTATTGCTAATCAACTAGAGGAAGTTGCTCCTTGGGCTGGTAAAATTCCTTGTCTGAAATAATCTTATTAATTTGAATTTTATACATGTAAGGAGTCTAATATGCTGAATAAAGACCAAATTGCACACTTTGATACTTTCGGTTTTGTTTTTATTAGAAATTTATTGAGTGAACCTGAAATTAATGAACTTAGTTTATATTCTCAAGAGATATTTGATGAACATAGTAGAAATACAGGTGAAAAATATTCGCAATTACAACCTTTTTTTGAGCTAAATTCAAAAATGGACAAGTTTGTGGTAGATGATCGTATATTTAACTCTGTTAATAGATTGCTGGGCGATGATTTTTTGTGGGTAGGTTCTGAAGGTAATATAACAACCAAATCAGAACATGGTTGGCACCCAGATAGAACTGGGAATGAAAATCAAGTTAACCACCGCAGGCTCAAAGTTATGTTTTACTTGGATCAGACTACAAGAGAAAAAGGATGTTTGCGAGTAATACCTGGTTCTCACAATTATGAAATGCATAGAGACATAATAAATGGGACCGATGCTCCTCCCGACTCTGGAGAAGATGCTGATTATATATACGGTGTAAAAGGTAGAGAATTCCCGGCATATTTTGTTGAGTCAAACCCAGGCGATGTTTTATTTTTCAATCAATGTTTATGGCATGCGGTTTATAATGGATTTCCTGGGAGAAGATATCTTGCAATGAAATTTGCAGCTAAACCCGAAAATGATGAACAGGTTGAATCATTAAATAAATATTCTTTGAGTATGTTTTCTCCCCATGAAAACTATTTGAATAGCGATAATTTACAGATTAGATCCATGGTTGAACCTGTTTTGAAACTGTGATTGATTGTAAATCATTTAGAAGTTTTAAACAAAGTTACAGTGTCACTTGGGAAATTTATTTCCCATTTAAATCTTCGTCCGATCCAGCGCATTGTTGATCTACTGTAAAAAACTATGTGAGTAGGATCGTGATTATAACCCCAAGTGGTGAAATCATTACAAGTATCAAGGAGTGATGTCATAACTACTAGCACTCCATTCGGCTTTAGTAGCTTTTGAAATAGTCCAAATTCTTTTAGTGGCATAGAAAAATGTTCTGCAGCCTCGGTGCATGTAATGAAATCATATTGATCCGATAGGACTTTTTCATCAGGCGCAAAAATCGGATCGAAATTTACGGTTGTTAAACCATGTTCTTTTAGCATGGGAGATATTGTAGGTCCTGGGCCAGAACCGTAGTCTATTCCAACAGATCCTTTATTGATTTGTTCAAGTAACGGGATGGTCGCTTTAGACAAAAAATTTCTGTATCTAGAGTCATTTGGGTCGTTATTATGCTCCATATAACGTTGTTTTTGAAGAGTTTCATTTAGGTGGTATTTGTTTGGAACAAAAATACAATCGCAAATTTTACATTTATAATGATTACGTTTTAGTTTTTTTGTTCTTTGCTGGAAGGTTATTGTGGGGTTAGGATTTTTGCAAATTAGACATATAGCATTATCTGTGGGATTTGTTGAGTCAAACTTTTGCACAGGTTTATAGTGGTATTTATAGGTTATTCAATTAAAATAGTGAGCAGTTTGATATTAGCTTCTGTCTCTACTACTTCAGGTACCTCACCACTAGATACCATTTGCCTGTCCTTAGTGTAATTAGTCCATGTGACTTTGGTTCCTGGTTTTATTGTGGCTTCGTCTGGGTCAAATGCCCCCTTGCCTACGATTTCAATTTCGAAAGTTCCGCTTAGGTCTGAATTGGAATCAATAATAAGTTTGCCAGTGTTACTTCTTTTCATGTGGTTGTAGTACTTTATTGTTTTTAAATCTAAATCGTCTCCCACCTCGTATGTAAATGTTTGGTCCGTTATCATTGTTGGAGATCGGAATAGAGATCCAGAAGCATTTATTCCTGTTGCACCATCACCAGTGTTTGCAAATGATATCCGTCCTCCAGGGACGAATTTTAAATCGAATCTACCGGATTTAGTCGCGTCGAATTCTATTTTCCAATTACCGCCTGGCGATATATTTGTTTTAGCATTTGGATATTGGTCTATATGTGCACTGCCTTCTTCATCGGTAGTGAAATTAAGGATTACATGGTCGCCAGTTTTAACTCGTATTTGTGATTCTTGGTTAATTACCTTTCTCGATTTAATGTTTAATTCGAATTCTTGATTGGGTGCCGAACCACATGCAACCAGTAATATGGCGGATATCAAAATAAAATTGAACTTATTAATAACGATTTTATTTATTGGCATTATGTTCACCTGTTAGTGTGTTAAGAATTTTAAATATTATTTTTTACTTATTGTTAATTAAATCATTATTGAACGCTAATTCAAACCGATAAAAAATATTTGGATTAATTACTTATACGTTTTTGGTTTAGTTTAATTCGTATGATATATGCAAAGGTTGATAACAAAACAATCAAAAAAATTAATGTCAAAATCCCTGGCAACGGAGAAAATTGTTTTACAAAAAGTCCGAACACGGCATTATTTTGGGAATTTTGGTCATTTATCAGTACTTTAATTTGCCAATTCCCAGGAACTTCAAATTTATGATTGAATTCATAAACAGAAGGGTCAATAGTAGATATATATGCTTTTTGAGGAAGAGTCCAATCATCGACGTCAGGTGATTTCAGAGAGATATATATGTTGAGGTCATATACGGGATTTTCCGTGTCTGAATCAATGATTTGTATGGAAAAATGCGTTTTACCAATTTGAGGTGAAGGAGGGATGGTTCCAAGTTTTATGGTATATGCATCAATAGTCTGAGTTTGATAATTCGTTATTCTACCATTTGCTTCTGCTTTTATATTGGAGTGGTATAAAAATAAAGCACAGCTTAATATCAAATAACTTGCAACTATGATTTTTGCCATTTGCGAAGGTTGTTATTATTATTTCAGTATATCTAATAAAGTTAATAAGTTTATGAAATTAGTATACTTTAAGTTCGATAATAAATGTATTAAATTAGTTGGTAATATCATAAGTCGATTTATTATAGGAAAAATATTGGCTGGTAGTGAGTATATTAGATGATTAATGATTGGGCACAAATAATCGTTAATGGGTTAAAAGAATCTGGAATCTCGTTTCTTAGCGGCGTTCCTGATTCGAGTTTAAGTAAAGTGATTAATTTGCTTAAGGAAGATGATTATTTTACTGTAGTGCCGGCGACTAGAGAAGAAGAAGCAATAGGCATTGCATCTGGTGCATATGTTAGTGGGGTTAGAGCAGCTGTGTATATGCAATCAAGTGGAGTTGGCAACAGTATTAATGCTTTAGCTAGCTTATGTTTGCCAGCGAGAATTCCGATACCTATGTTGATCAACCTAAGAGGTGAAGTGGGTGAATTTAACATCTCTCAAGTATTCATGGGTAGGTCCACACCGAGAATTTTTGATGAATTTAATATCGCAACATATATCATCGATTCTGATTATAAGTTGGAGGAAAAGATAATTGGTGCTTTGAAATTATGTTATGCCTCTCATCAGCCATTAGCGATGTGTTTAACACCTCTATTGCATGGAGGCAAAAATGCTTAGGTTTGAGGCAATTAAGAAATTGCTCAGAGATTTGGATGACGAAGTAGTAGTTGTCGGTAATTTGGGTCCTACATCAGATGAAATGTGGCATGCTGGAGATAGAGAAAAAAATTATTATACCTACGGTTCTATGGGATTATGTTCTTCAATTGCATTGGGTATTTCGCTTAATTGCAACAATAAAGTTGTAGCTTTTGATGGTGACGGATCTATATTAATGAATCTCGGTTCTTTAGCAACAATCGGTCGTGAAAGTCCTGCCAATCTTATTGTCGTGATTTGGGATAATGAAATGTGGGGGCAGGTAGGGAGACAATACAGCCATACCCATTACAGGACAAATTTGGAAGATATATCTAAAGGTAGTGGTATTAGCCGTACAATAACCGTAGAGAATATAAAGCAATTAGAAAGCGCATTTTCTAAAGCGCTTTTTTCTGAAGGTCCTTGGGTGGTTATAGCTAAAATAGAAGAAGGTGAATATATGCCTGTAGCTCCTGTAGAACCAGAGAAAACTACTTATAAGTTTAGGGAATCAATGTTGAAAAATGCTAAAACTTGAAATGGTTTTAGTAGTTACAAATATTGATTTTTAGTTGATGTCAAAATATTTTTAATATCTGTATAATTAGTTAGGTTATATAAATGCCCAGGTGGTGGAATGGTAGACACGACAGACTTAAAATCTGTTGCCCGTAAGGGCGTGTGGGTTCGAGTCCCTCTCTGGGCATTCTTTAGTGATTTAATTCTAATAAATAGTGCACGAACTGTGACTTATTCATAGTAGATCCCATTATCGATTATAGTTAGGTAACAAATTTGAAATATTATAGAGTAGGCATAGACATAGGCGGTACTTTTACCGATATTGTATTTTTGGGTGATGATGGCACTGTAAAAGTTATAAAAGAATCAAGTACACCTGATGATTATAGTAGAGCAGTTATCACTGGAATTAATTCAGGTATAACTGAGTTATCGATAAATCCAGAAAATATAGTAGAAGTAAATCATGGATTTACTGTTGCTACTAATGCGATTCTGGAAGGTAAGGGCGAGCGTATGGCATTGATAACTACTAAAGGTTTCCGAGATGTTTTGGAACTTTCTCGTATAAGAACCCCTAAACTGTATGATCTTTACTATCAAAAGCCTGCTCCATTGGTAGAGCGTAGGTTCCGGTTAGAAGTAGATGAAAGAATTAATCATAGAGGAGAAATCTTAAAACCTTTGAACGTCAAAGATGTGGGGTTGGCAGTTGATTTGATAGATAATGAATCTATAAATTCTGTAGCTGTATGTCTCCTCCATTCTTATGCTAATTCTCAACACGAGGAAATGATTGTAGATATAATTAAATCTCGCCTGCCAGATGTTCATTTATCTATTTCAAGTCAACTTTTGCCAGAAATGAAAGAATATGAACGAACTAGTACAACTGTGATAAATGGGTATGTAAGACCAGTTGTTGAGAGTTATTTGCTGAAATTAAGTGATCAACTTAAAGCAATAGGTGTGAAAGTTCCTGTGTCAATTATGCAATCGAATGGTGGACGAATTCCTGTTGAAGTTGCAACGAAAAAACCCATGTTTTGTATTGAATCTGGTCCAGCTGCGGGAGTTGTAGGTGCATTCATTATAGGTAAGCAATTAAATCAAGATAATGTAATCACTTTCGACATGGGTGGTACGACAGCGAAAGCATCTATCATAGAAGATGGCGAAATGCTTCTAGCACCTGAATACGAAGTGGGTGGAGGGATGAATGTAGGACATCGGTTATTAAGAGGTTCTGGTTACATTTTGAGAGTGCCTGCAATAGATATAGCAGAGGTAAGCGCAGGCGGAGGTAGTATTGCGTGGACGGACAAGGCTGGAGGATTGCAAATTGGACCGAAAAGTTCTGGAGCGGTACCAGGACCTGCATGTTATTCACTAGGGGGTGTTGATCCTACAGTAACAGATGCTAATGTTGTACTAGGATATTTGAATTCGAAAGCTTTGTTAGGAGGGAGGTTTCCAATAGAGTCTCAAAAAGCTTTTGACGCTATATCTGATAATGTTGGTAAATCAATAGGCGTAACGGATGTTGAGGCAGCTTGGGGTGTTCATGTTTTAGCAAATTCAAACATGGGTAGGGCTTTAAGAGCAGTTTCAAGTGAGCGCGGTCGTGATCCAAGGAAATTTAGTTTGATGGCATTCGGAGGAGGTGGGCCAATTCACGCATCTGGATTATCAGAGACGTTAGGTATTTCTCGTATAATCATACCTCCTTCACCTGGTGTATTCAGCGCTTTTGGTTTGCTTTTTGCAGATGTAGAACATCATTTTGTACAAACCTATTTTGAATCTTTAGATAATCTTGATTTTTCACATATAAATTCAATTTTGGATAAACTTAAAAATGAAGGTGAAACCCTTTTAAATAAAGAAGGTTTTAATAAATCAAATCAAATGTTTAATTTGCAGCTTGATGTTAAATATTCTGCTCAAACTTCAGAACTTACAATAAACATAAATGACAAAAAAATTGACAAAGATTCTTTAAAAAACATTAGGCAACGTTTCATGGATGAGCATGATAAAACATATGGATATAAAGTTGAAGAACCAATCCAATTAGTCAGCATAAGAATTGTAGCGAAAGGAATTTCCAAGCATTCAAGGATTCCTCAACATTTGCAGTTCGATTCGTCAGCATTATTTGAATTAAGTGGTGACAAGACGAGGGAAGTTTATTTTGGAAGTGACTTAAAATATGTGGCGACACCTATAATCTCCAGATTAAATTTGGATAGCAAGGGTTCTAAAGGACCTTTGGTAATAGAAGAATATGATTCTACTACCGTTGTTCCTCCGAGATGGTCTGTAAGTATAGACGAATTGCAAAATATAATAATGGTTAAAGATTGATGTTGGTAGTTGATAAAGTTTAACGAAGATAAACTGTTGTTAGTTAAAGGGGGCAAAGTGACTCGAGAATATGAAGGGCTAGATCCTGTAACAAGAGACATTATCCGGAATTATTTATATAGTGCTGCCGATACCATGGCTGTCACAGTTGTACGCACAGCTAGATCTTCAGTTGTTAAAGATGGAATGGATTTTTCCACTGCGATATTTAATGAGGATGGAGAGCAGGTTTCTCAGGGACTTACTCTTCCTTTTCATATGGGAGCAATGCAGCCAGCATTAGATGCTGTTAGGGAATATTTTGGCCCAGATGTTTCGCCCGGCGACATTTTTGCTAACAATGATCCATATGCTGGTGCGAGTCATTTGCCTGATATATTTTTGTTCAAACCTGTGTTTTATAATCAGACGTTAATTGCATGGACTTGCGTAATCGCGCACCATACGGATATAGGTGGTAGAGTCGCTGGTGGTAACGCTTGTGATAATACTGAGATTTATCAAGAAGGTTTAAGGATTCCTCCAATCAAATTATACGATAAAGGTGTCAGGAATGACGCTGTTTGGCAGATATTACGGAAAAATGTAAGAGTACCTGATACTGTACATGGCGATGTTTTAGCCCAAATTTCAGCGTTGAAACAAGGAGAAAAAGATATTTTACAACTTGTTGAAGAATATAATGTTGAAGACTTAAAGATATATATGAAGGATATTATTGATTATACAGAGCGTTTAACTAAATCCGAGATAGATTTGTTGCCAGATGGTAGTTGGGAATTCACTGACTATGTTGATGATGATGGTATAAACCCAGATCCAATAAAAATTAAAGTTAAAGTGACTATTGAAGGTGAGGAAATGCTTGTGGATTTTGCAGGTACTTCTCCACAAGCTAAAGGTTCTATAAACCCTAATTTGCCATTTACAAAATCAGCGGTATATTCGGTGTTCAAAAATCTGACTAATCCTGATATTACAGCAAATGCGGGATTCTTTAAACCAATCAAAGTCAAAGCACCAGAGGGATGTTATGTGAACCCAAAACATCCCGCTCCAGTAGCTGCTAGAGGATTAGGAGGTTTTAGAGTTGCACAAGCAGTGTTTGGCGCGATGTCAAAAGCATTACCTGATAAAGTACCGGCAGCTTGGGGAGGTGGAGAAGTTGGTATTAGTTTTGGGGGATATGACAAAAGCGGTAAAGCTTTTGTGTTTGTAGAATTTAACAATGATGGACCTAGGGGTGGAGGACCTTACTCAGATGGTGCTGATGGAGCAGCAGCACCTGTTCATAATATGGCTAATACACCCGTTGAAATTATAGAAGCAAATCAACCGCTTAAAGTTAATAGATATGGATTTGTTTCAGACACAGGTGGGGCAGGGAAATATCGAGGTGGATTAGGAATGGTCAGAGAGTATGAACTGCTTAATGAAGAGGCGATTCTGCAGATTAGATCAGACCGTAATAAATTTTTGCCATGGGGTACACAAGGTGGTGGCCCCGGAAGTAGGTCATATAATATTTTGAATCCAGATTCAAATATGGAAATACTCCCATCCAAATTTTTGCGTACGTTGAATAAAGGAGATGTTTATCGATGTATACAAGCTGGAGCTGGTGGATATGGTGATTCATTGGAACGCGATATTAATGCTGTGCATGAAGATATTATCCAACAGAAAATTACTACATATCATGCCAAGTCGCAGTATGGAGTAGTTGTTGATGATAATACTCTTGAAATCGATTTACAAGCTACGAAATCCCGTAGAGATAAAATGGCCAAAGACAGAGTGAATCATTCACGATCCCCAGAGGTGATACCCAGTTCTGAAATTTATTCTTGTAATGAATTGCCGACTATAGATTGAATTAATACTAGACGAAATCAAAATTATTATTTCGGGAGTGAAATATGGCAAAATGGGAATCTGTATTGAAACTGAATGGTGACCGAACAATAAATGAAGGAACCCAAAAAAGTTTACGTGATTCAATTCGTAGAGGAGCCGACTTAAAGACATATACCGAATTCCGCTTTAACGAACATGTCGATACTAGCTCTAAAGATTCCCAAATCGTCGAAGAGGCTACTGAATTTAGAGTTACTTATTTAGTTGAAGATAGATGGGTCGCAGGTATTATGAATTTGAGACAACCAGTTTCTTTTTATAATGGATTCGGACCTAGGCCATCGATGTCATTTTTTATGTATAACGAGGATGGTACTCAAGCCATTGCGAGGCCTTATTTAGATGGGGTTACAGAATCTGAAAGACATTTGTATTCGCATGGTGATATGCCTAAATATCATTTAATTAAATCCAACGACGAGGACTCAAATGCTCCCAGTCAGAATTTCATATATGATTTTGAAATGTATAATTTCATGGTTAAAGACGATTGGAGGCATATTTATACTAATGATAGTAGCGGTAGAAGGTTGTTTGGTTCTTTGAAAGATTTATCTGAAGCATCAAAAGAAGGATGTGAGTTTAAGGTTGGGATAAAAGGGTTATGTGATGATTTGGAGTCCGATTATGATGATATTGATCATGTTGTATTTATACATTTAAACTCTTGTTATTATTACACTGAACTAAAATTAATGATTGGTTCTACTCATCCTTTGATAAGAGTTAAACCTCAAATTCCATTAGTATATGAAAGTAAGAATTGGGACTTTGGCTGGGCAGTTGTTAGAACTAATGGAGTAGGATTTATTAGGAAAATAGATCCTTATTCATTACAATTTACAGATTTTGAGCGCAAATTTGAAGTTCAATGGTATGTAAGGTAAATGAGTGAATCAATATACTTCTGATTTAATAACTAAGGCTTCAAAATATATTCCTGGAGCTTCATACTTTACCCTGGGTCCCAACCTGCCTGGAATTCCGGAATTTATAATTGAAAAAGGTTATGGCCCTTATGTTTACACAACTGATGGGGTCAAAATGTTGGATGTTACCTTAGCTCATGGATCTTTAATATTAGGTCATTCTAATAAAGTAATATCTGAAGCAGTTAGAAAACAGATTGCTTTAGGTACAGCTTTGACTAACATAACAAAGCCTGCTATTGAACTTGCTGAGTTGATGGTTGAGATTGTGCCCTGTGCCGATAAAGTGAGAATTGTTAATTCTGGTACTGAAGCGTCAATATTGGCAATTAGATTGGTAAGGGCAGCAACTGGAAAGGAAAAAATACTGAAATTTGAAGGTGCTTATCATGGTTTTGCTGATAATTTGATATTTAATACAAATTATGGGAAACCAAATGAATGGTGTCCATATCCGGAGGCTTCTCCTGATTCTCTAGGTGTTTCGCTATCTCAAGCGAAGACAGTGTTGATAGCTCCTTACAATAATCTTGAAATAACATCAAAAATTATTGATGAAAATATACATGATTTAGCTGGAATAATTGTTGAACCTGTAATGCGTGGCATTAATTCACGACCCGAGTTTTTGAAAGGACTAAAAGTTATTTGTGATAAATACAAAATACCATTGATTTTCGACGAAGTTATAACTGGCTTTCGAGTTTCTTTAGGTGGCGCCCAAGAATATTTTGGTGTTACTCCTGATTTGTCAATCTATGGTAAGTCTTTAGGAGCAGGTTATCCTATAGGAGCGATTGTTGGTAAAGATTCATTAATGAAGTATTTAGACCCTTCATCCGAAAATGGGAATCATATATTCTCGATTGGTAGTTTTCACTCTAACCCGTTGTGTTCTACTGCGGCTTTATATTGCTTGAAAGAATTGAAAAAGAATGGTTCTTACGAAAAATTAAATAATTACGGTGATGGTCTTAGGTCAGGTTTGTCACAAATTTTTGAACAATATGAACTTCCTCACGTTATGACAGGTTTAGGCTCCATTATAGAATTCTTTTTCACTTCTGGTGCGGTTACTGATTATAAATCTAGCATTTGTAGCAATTTGGCCCTAAAAGATTTAATAGGTTCTAATATGTACAAATTCAAAGTCGTTGGTGGTGGAGGGCGATACACCTGTTCAATCATGCATGGTGAAAAAGAACTGGATTGGATGTTAAGTGCTGTATCTAGTACTCTTGATAATGCTAGATCAACGGGAGTTTTAAATAGGATTATAGAAGGATCAATGAATTAACCTTAATTAGTGGGGGGTTAATTAAAGATTATTTGGAGTGATGGAAATATTAATCAGTTTGAAAGTTTGGAAGTTTACGCTGAAGTAATTGTAAACTAGGACAAATCAAATTAGTTTTATTCCAGATTTATCAAAAATCATTTTTATTTTCGGAGATGGTATCTATGACTTGGAAAGTACTGGAGCATTTTACTGTTTATAGGGAAAAAAACATGTATGCGGCTCATCCGAATGTTGTTAGGACTTCTACTGGGAATCTGCTTGTAATTTTTCACCGTTCACCTTTTTTAGGGCATTCTAACCATAGTAATCCATTATTCAATCTGTATCTTTGCAGGTCATTGGATGATGGAAAAACTTGGGGTGACTGTGAATTGGTGACTGCAGACCAATATGGAGGGATTATTGATTTCGGTACTCATACATTGGAAGATGGATCAATATTTGTACATGCAGCAACAGTAGAACTAATTCCATCATTCAGTCAAGAAAAACACACGTTGATTGAAGAAACTAATTGGATTTCAAGGCCAGGGATACCATTTTGGATTAAATCAGTTAATCATGGCGTAAGTTGGAGTGAGCCTAAAAGATTTCCGAAGATTCCTGATGCTACGTGGGGAAGCCCTGCTGAACATTCTGGGGTTTCCAGGAGTGGATTATTAAACTTAAGTGGTGGAAGATTGTTGCTACCAAGTAAAGCAACCGAAAACGCGGCGGCAGAGTCTCCTTATTTTGGCATGTTACGCGAGTCAAAAGATATGGGGAATACTTGGGAGTATCGCGGAAGAATAATTCAAGATCCAATAGCTCATTTTAGCGAACCAGCAATCCAAATCACGCCTAGTGGAAGAATTGTTGCTTTGTACAGGTGTCACCCTGGGGGTACCCATGATTCAGCTAAATTCTTAGCCTTAGTATATTCTGATGATGGAGGAGATACTTGGTCTAAATGGAAAAAAACATCTATTGAAGGTAGTCCCGGGCATATGTTGAAACTCAAGGATGGTCGTATTTTTGTTACAGTAGGAACTCGCTGGGAAGGTCAGATGGGTTGTTTGGCACGTGTTTTGAATGAAGAGGCAAGTGACATAGATTCTTCGCCTAATATAGTTGTAAGAAGTGATTCGCAAAGTAGAGATTGTGGATATCCTTGGGCTGTCGAATTAAATGACGGGAAAGTGTTAGTTGTATATTATTTCCACTATCGAGATGGCCATAGAGGTATTGAAGGGTCAATTATTGAAGAGACTTGATTGGTTCATTTAGCCATGGTTTTAATCGATATTGGTGGAATAAATTTTGCCCAGGGGTGACTTTTTTCGTATTCAGTTGATGCCTTTAGTACACTTAGTTCATCGCCTCGTTTTCCTATTATCTGAAGACCTATTGGTAGTCCTTCGGAAGAAAACCCACATGGTATTGATGCAGCCGGGTTACCAGACATATTAAATGGATAGGCGAAATGGTAAAATCCAGCGTTTTGACTAACCGAGAATTCATCTATTTTTGATGAATTGATTTCTGTAGGCCATTTGCCACACTGGAAAGCTGGCACAGATATTGTAGGTGTTAATAAAAGGTCATAGTTTTCGAATACTGAATCTATGGTGTGTTTCCATTTTTCCATTTCTTCCATTGCTAATACAAAATCTTTTCCTGTAACATTAGACCCGTATTCAAATCTTGTTTGTAGCCACGGCTTCATTTTAGCACCGTGTTTTTCCCACGTATTTCCCATACCTTGATACATCATCGTATACATTATAGTGCTGAAGCATCTGAACAAAGATTCGTTGTTGATCGAGAAGGGGAAGAGATCTACATTTGCTCCAAAAGACTGGAATGATTTAGCGGCGATTTCTGTAGATTCTGCAACTTCTTTATCTACTAAGGCGGATCCAAGGTTAGGACTCCAAGCAATTTTATAACCATGTATCCCTTTTTCTAAATGATCAAGTAAGTTTGGGGGTTGGGTCATAATACAATTTGGGTCGTCTAAAGACGGGCCGGAAACTGATTGCAGAAATAAAGCAGAATCTTTAACGGTCCTACTGACTGGACTTATTGCTGAAAAAGTGAATTGGGGGAGTGTCCTTATAACCCCTTTAGTTGTTGTGGGTATTCTGCCTGTCGTAGGTTTTATTCCAAAATTACCGCATAAAGAAGCAGGGATTCTTATAGATCCTCCTCCATCACTTCCTTGTGAAAAAGGAGTGATTCCTGCTGCAACAGATGCTGCAGCACCTCCACTAGACCCTCCTGAAATTCTAGTAATATCCCATGGGTTTACACAATCATTACCAAGGTAATTTTCGGTTGCAGCTATCATTCCAAATTCAGGGAGGTTGGTTTTGCCAAGACTGATTGAACCAGCTGACTTAAGGCGCTGAACTATTAAATCGTCTTTGTTTGGTATATTGTTTTTGAAAATTAATGAACCGGATGTGGTCCTTATACCTGCAGTGGAAATATGATCTTTTATCGCAATCGGTAGTCCGTGTAGCAATCCTAAATTTTGCTTAGACATAATTGCTTTTTCTGCTTTGCGAGCCTCTTCTATTGCGATTTCAGGAGTGACAGTCAAGAAAGCGTTCAAAGTTGGGTTGAGTTCCTCGAGCCTCTTAAGTGAATCTTTGATGATATCGACTGGAGAGACTTGTTTGTTTATTATAAGTTCACGTAATTGTGATGCAGGTTTAAATGCTAATTCCCAATGTGGTTTCATATACTTTTGTTTAAACTCATTTTAATACTCTTACCCACTTATTTTTTATAGGTTATCAAGCCTCTTCCATTCATCTTCATAAAGTTTGCTCATTCGTTCGTTGTGTTCGTCTATTTCTTTTTGCTCTTCTGGTGTTTTTTCTGTGTGACGACCAGAATTATCCCCAAAGAATAGCTCTGGAATCTGTTTCTGATCTGGGCTTTGTTTAATAATCGGAAGTGTTATAAAAGATATGTTTTTGTCGTCATGGTAGATTGTTTGTTGAGCGGACATCGTTGATTTTGATGACCATAATGGATCTCCAGTATTTGGGTTGACGTCAAATTGAGGGAAATTACTTGAAGAAATATCAAGTCGAATTCTATGACCTTTTTTAAAAACATTTCCAGTTGCTTGAAGGTTTATCTCAAATTTGTAAATTTGATCAGGGACCATTAATTCTTCTTTGCTCCTATCATTTCTGAATCGAGCTCTTATTATCCCATCACATAAATTCATAGCAAATCCTTTAGGGAAGTCTTCGCTAGGGGGATATTTATCAATTAGTTTAGCTGTGAAATCTGTATCTTTAGCTGAAGAACTTGCAGAAAGGGATACAGTGATATTACCAACAATTTCAATTGATTCCTGCAATGGTTCAGTCTCAAACACCATAACGTCTTCTCTTTCTGCGAAAGGTAAGTCGTCTTTACACATGAAAAATTTATCGGGCCTACCTTTTTGATCGAAAGCTCCACCTGAAACAATTCCTCCTACTTTTGGAGTTTGAATACATCCACCTAAAGTTGGGACTGGATTGTTAGGATCAAACGTGAATTCAGTTGGAGATTCTTGACTGTCTGGTTTTATGGTATTCAATAGACCATTAGAGTGGAGATAATAACGTTCGAAATTAGTTCCATCGATAGGCCACATGTCCGAGTTTCTCCAGTATCCACCATGGATTAAAGCACCGGTTACATCACGTTTTGTTTTACCAGTGCCCATTACGAATATTTTTGCTGTTGGACCTTCTAATACATTGGTATCTATCTCTTTGAGAAATTGGTCAAACCACCGTAGCCTTAAATCTTCTATATTGTGCAAAATCGAATCTTGCCCAAAGTTAACTTCCCCAGAATATGGATCTAAAAGAGTTTCATACCCATGTAACCATGTACCTATGATGATTTTTATTGGAGATTTAAATCGTTTTTTGAATTCAATAAGTTTGGTTGTAGTTGCCCAAACGTGGTGTCCATACCAAGATGTCAACATAAAAATCGGTATGTCGGGATAATCATCAATATATTCTTCGATATTGGCTCCTGGGTTTTTCCAAAATTCATCATATTTCCCTTTTGAAGCCATCGTAAGCAACATATTTTCGTATGTTGGGGCCTGTGATAGCGGTGATTCACCTTTTAATATCGGTAAGCGGTTCATCCAATCCTTCAAATCCGGAAAACATTCGATTAAATTTTTGCGTACATTTGGATTTACTTGGGCTTCTTTGCCGTCCCTTGCCATTCGAAATGCATAAGGGACGAATATACCTGAGCAAAAAGCGCCACCCGATCTAACGGTATGAGTATGATAATTATAACCGCTGTCAAGTATGAACTGTGTCGTCAGGCCTGGTGGATTTGCGAGAGCTAATGCGTGTTGAGTAGCACCAGTATAAGAAAGGCCCATGGTTCCTATTTTGCCGTCACTCCATTTTTGATCGACAATCCAAGATAAAGTATCGAATCCATCTAGGGATTCATCTTTTTCATTTAACAAATATAACCAATCCCCTTCTGACTCACCTCTGCCTCGTACATCTTGCATAACTGCAACATAACCTCTGCTAGCGTAAAATTTTGCAGTATCAACGAGTCTAGGACTTGCGTTGTCATAAGGTGTTCTTTCTATGACTGTAGGAAATTCACCTTCAACTATTTTCCCAGATATAGCAGGCAAATATATGTCAGTTGCCAATTTGATGCCATCTCTCATTGGAACCATAATGTTTTTCTTGAGAACTACATCGTATTGGATATGAGAACCCATGTATTTATTTGTGATCATATTGATTCTCTCTTTGTTTATTGGATTTTTTGCTTTTGTTTACGTTTTATAGAAATTATTTTGCTTTTAATTTGTCCCGAGTTTCTTTTTGTCTTATCGATGACTTCAATATCTTTTTGCGAATTCTTATGTTGCTAGGTGTTATTTCGACCAACTCATCATCTGAAATGAAAGATAGCGATTCATCAAGACTTAATTGTATGGGTGTATTTATGTGTTCAGATATTTCAGACGTTGAAGATCTGTGGTTAGTCAATTTTTTTTCTCTACACACATTTACACTCAAATCATCTGATCTGTTCTGTTTTCCGATAATCATACCTTCATAAACGTATGTCTGTGGATGGATAAATAATTCGCCACGATCTTGTATGGTTTTAATTGAATAAGCTGTAGACATCCCGGTTTCGGTAGAAATTATTGCTCCAGATCGAGTAGATTTAATTTTTCCTCCTAAGGGTTTGCTGTCTGTTGATTGGAAATTCATAACCCCGTTTCCTCTTGTAATCCTAAGGAAAAAGCTTCTAAATCCGATTAGACCTCTAGTAGGAATTTCAAAAATATGCTGAGCATTACCTTTGCTATCAGTTTTTATATCAACAAGTTGGGCTAATCTTTTTGCTAATTCTTCTGTTAATGGCCCTATAAAATCCTTAGCAACGTCAATTGTTAATAGCTCATAAGGTTCATGAAGAGTTTTATCTATGTAATGAGTTATAACACTTGGTTTTGATACTTGGAATTCCAATCCCTCTCTTCGCATATTTTCAATTAATACTGATAAGTGAAGTTCGCCTCTGCCGGAAACTAAAAATTCATCAGGCTTATCGGTTTTTTCTACTTGTAAACTGACATTTGTTTTTAGTTCTTTTGATAATCGATCCCAAAGCATTCTAGATGTAGCATTTTGTCCATCATTACCTGAGAATGGAGATGTATTTACTCCAAATGTCATTTTCATGGTAGGTTTTTCTATTGAAATTCTTGTAAGCGGTTCAGGATTGTCTAAAGAAGTTATTGTGTCTCCAATTGCAAATTCATCTGAACCTGAAATGGCAGCTATATCACCAGCAATTACGTACTCAACTTCTTGTTTTTTTAAATTTGAAAAAGTGAATAGTTTGTCGATTTTAAACTCTTTAATATCACTATTTAATCCTATCAAAGACGCAGGCATTAATTTTTTTAAAGTACCTTTAAACACTCTTCCTATTGCTATTGACCCTAGATGGTTATCGTAATCAAGCGCAGTAGTTAGCATCTGCAAATTACCTTCAGGCTCAGCTTTAGGTGCAGGGATTTCAGATAATATCGTTTTAAATAACGGTTCCATATCTTTTTTTTCATCATTAAGGTTTTCAACAGCATATCCTTCATACGCTGAACTATATATTATTGAGAAATCCAACTGATTTGCATCAGTAGCTATATCAAGAAATAAATCTTGGATTTCGTTCACAACATTCGGTATATTGTCGGTTGAACGATCAATTTTGTTTATTACCACAATCGTACGTAACCCATTAGATAAAGCTTCTTTCAATACATATTTTGTTTGAGGCATGGGACCATCAAATGCATCGACAAGTAAGAGACATCCATCAGCCATGTTTATTGTTCTTTGGATCTCGCCACTGAAATCGACATGCCCAGGGGTGTCAATGATATTGATTTTTGTGTTATTAAAAATTATAGACGTGTTTTTTGCTAATATTGTTATTCCCCTTTCACGTTCTTGTGGGTTTGAGTCCATTACTAGTTCGAGGGGTTTGGTTCTAGAATCGAATACATTAGAAAATTTCAACATGGCGTCTACTAAGGTTGTTTTGCCGTGATCTACATGGGCGATAATAGCAACGTTTCTAATGTTATCAGGTGTGTATGTGTTCATCATTGGTATCTGTTCTTTTAATGCTTTAATTATTAGTGCAATTCAAAAAGTCTTTTTGTTATTATTGCCAATCATATTGTCTTACAGATAAAAGACTAGTTAAACCTCTTTAGGACACGAAATTGTTAATGTTTATTTATGAGAGTATTCATACCAGATGAAAAATTCTTTATTAACTTTGTTTTTGAAAGGGCTGAAAAAAAGTCCAGAATGGGAAAAGTATTGGTCAAAGTCGGAATTGAAGAAAAACTATGAAGTTGTTGTTATTGGTGGGGGTGGTCATGGTTTGGCAACTGCTTATTATTTGGCTAAGAATCACGGGATTAAAGATATAGCAGTAATAGAAAAAGGATATGTTGGAGGAGGCAATAGTGGTAGGAACACGGAAGTAGTTAGGTCTAATTATTTGTGGGATGATGCTGCCAAGCTTTACGAATTTTCTTTAAAGCTATGGCAAGATTTAAGTTCGGAGTTGAACTTAAATGTAATGTATTCAAAAAAAGGGGTTTTAAGCTTAGGTCATAGCCTACAAGAAATGAGAGACATATCAAGAAGAGTTAACTCGAACATGCTAAATGGTATTGATAGTGAGTTATTAAATGTGGCTGAAGTAAAGAAAAAAGTCCCTCTCATAAACGATTCTACCGACATAAGATACCCTGTATTGGGTGCTTCATTTCAACCTAGGGGTGGTAATGCTGACCATGATGCAATGGTTTGGGGTTTTGCTAGAGCTGCACACTCACTGGGAGTTGATATAGTTGAAGACTGCGAGGTTTTTGATGCAAAAGTTGATGGAGGGAAAATCACTGGGATAAATACTACAAAGGGATTTATATCAGCTAATAAAGTTGCAGTCGCTGTAGCAGGTAATTCCAGCGTAATTGCTCAAATGGCGAAAATTAACTTGCCTATAGAAACTCATCCATTACAAGCGTGGGTTACCGAGCCTATAAAGCCCTGTCTAGATGTCGTGATAATGTCTAACACTGTACATGCTTATATCAGCCAGACTACAAAAGGAGAATTATTAGCTGGAGCAGGAATAGATTCATATAATTCTTATGCTCAACGAGGTGGGTTTCATGTTTTGGAAAATGCAATTGCTGCTATCGTAGAGTTATTTCCTGTTTTCAGTAGGCTTAGGATGTTACGGCAATGGGCTGGAATTGTAGATGTATCTCCAGATGCATGCCCAATTATTGGTAAAACAGATGTTAATGGTTTATATATTAATTGTGGATGGGGTACTGGTGGTTATAAAGCAACACCGGGTTCTGGTTGGGTCTTCGCTCATACAGTAGCGCATGATAATCCGCATGAGTTAAATGCAGCTTTTTCCATAGAAAGATTTCAAACTGGAAGATTGATTGACGAACATGGAGCGGCAGGCGTAGCACATTAGGAGAAGTATTATATGTTGATGATAAATTGTCCATGGTGCGGATTTCGTGATGAAACGGAATTTAAATATGGAGGGCAGGCTCATATTGTAAGACCTTCTCAGCCTGAATTAGCAAGTGATAAGGCTTGGGCTGATTATTTATATATGAGAAAAAATGAAAAGGGCAACCATTTTGAACAATGGTGTCACTCATCGGGATGCCGTAGATGGTTCAATGTTGAAAGAAATACAGTTACAAATGAAATAACTCGGTCTTATAAAACTGATGAGAAGTGATATTGGTATGAAATTAAACAAATTCAGAGTGAAAAATATTGGTAGAATTGCTAGGGATAAGGTGCTTAATTTTACTTTCAACGGGAAAAAATATGTTGGATTTCAGGGTGATACCTTAGCTTCGGCATTACTAGCTAATGGAATACACTTGATTGGCAGAAGTGTTAAATATCATAGGCCAAGGGGGTTTATAGGATCGGGTGTTGAAGATCCTAATGGATTACTAAAAGTGGGTTCAGGTTCTAAAACTTTACCTAATCATTTTGCCACTCAAGTTGAATTATATGAAGGACTACAATCTGAAAGTGTAAATTGTTGGCCAAGTGTAAATTTTGATTTGGGAGCTTTGCAAGGGAAGTTATCTAGGTTTATGGTCCCAGGATTTTACTATAAAACTTTTATGTGGCCATCCTGGTTATGGCCATTTTATGAGAAATTGCTTAGAAACAGATCTGGTTATGGCGTAGTGCCTCCACAGCCTGATTCCGACCGATATGAGAAACGAAATATTCATTGTGAGTATTTAATAATTGGAGGAGGTCCTGCAGGTATATCTGCAGCACTTGCTGCTAGTCGTTCGGGTTTAAGAGTTATATTAGTTGATGAACAAAATGAATTAGGAGGAACCCTATTGAATGATAGGGTTAAGATTGACGAGAAAGATGCTAATACTTGGATAAATGAATCGATCAATGAACTGAGCCGTATGCCTGACGTCAAAATTTTGTTGAGGAGCACTGCTTTTGGGAATTATGGGGACCAATACACAGGTGTGCTAGAAAGAACTCCGGAAGATATTTTGCAAAAATCTACTAATTTACCAAGGGAGCGTATATGGAAAATCAGGGCTGATAAGACTGTTTTAGCGACTGGTGCTATAGAGAGGGCGTTAGTATTTCCTGGCAATGATGTGCCAGGCGTTATGTTATCTTCTGCAGTTGAATCTTTTATATTTAGATATGGTGTTTCACTTGGTAAAAGTATTGCATTTGTTACCAATAATGACAGCGTATACAATCTTTGTTTAGCGTTGTGCGAGTTAGGAATAAAAGTACCTGCAATTATAGATTGTAGGAAAAAAATAAACTCAAAGTTGATTAGCAAAGTAACCGAATTAGGAATTCCTGTTTATTCCGGGTGGCATATTGAAAAAACAATCGGTAATAAAAGGATTAAGCAGATAGAAATATTTGAAAAACCTAATTTGAACCAAGGGGAAAGTAAAAAACATAAAGTAAAGAAAATCACTTGTGATATCTTAGCTATGTCTGGTGGCTGGGATCCGAATTTACATTTATATTCTCAACTTGGAAATAAAATTCGTTATGACTCAAACTTAAAGTGTTTTCTCCCAGATAATGACATCAATAACCAATTTATGGTTGGGTCTTGCGCTGGTTTATTCAATACTGAAGATTGTTTGAACCAAGGGTTTAGAACAATCTTTGAATCACTTAGGATATCTGAAGTGGAAATTTCACCACAGGAATTCAAAATCGGAATGGATCCTTATCAATATGACCAATCAACAATTGCAAATATCGTTGCAATCGGGTCAACAAAATCTAGTTTGCAAAGAAAGCAATTTGTTGATTTTCAATTAGATGTCACATTAAGAGATATTGATATATCTCTCGGGGAAGGTTTTGAATCCATCCAGCATGTCAAGAGATATACTAAGGCAAATACAGGGACAGATCAGGGAAAGATATCTGGTACGAATCTAGCTATATTGATAGCACAAAAGACCGGGAAAGAAATTAATGAAGTTGGCCCTACAACTTTCAGGCCACCGTATACACCAGTGACATTTGGAGCTATAGCTGGAAGATCATTGAAGGACCAATTTGATCCAGTAAGGTTAACTGCTATACATGATTGGCATGTGGAAGCAGGAGCTGAATTTGAGAATGTCGGTCAATGGAAAAGGCCTTGGTTTTATCCTAAAGATAACGAATCGATGGATGATGCGGTAATTAGGGAATGTCTGGCGGTACGAAACTCAATTGGAATTTGTGATGCATCAACATTAGGTAAGATCGAAATAAATGGCCCTGATTCTGCCGAATTCCTTAACCGGATTTATGTGAATAATTGGTCCAAATTACAAATTGGTAAATGTAGGTATGGACTAATGCTAGGAGATGATGGCAATGTAATGGATGACGGAGTGACGGCTAGAATTGGTGAAAACACATATCTTATGCATACTACCACTTCAGGTGCTGCTAGTGTAATGGATTGGCTAGAAAGATGGTTGCAAACCGAATGGCCTGAATTGAAAGTATATTTAACTTCTGTCACAGATCAATGGTCTACTATATCGCTAAATGGGCCAAATAGTCGTAGTGTTTTATCAATGTTGTGCGATGATGTAGATTTATCAAATGAATCTTTTCCTTTCATGTCTTTTAAATCTGGCACCGTTGCAGGTTTGAAATCACGTGTTTTTAGAGTAAGTTTTGCAGGAGAATTGTCTTATGAAATTAATGTGCATTCAGAATATGCCATAGGCTTATGGAAGGCAATTATGGATGCAGGTCAAGAATTTGGAATAACCCCTTACGGTACTGAAGCTATGCATGTTTTGCGTGCAGAAAAGGGATATGTCATAGTAGGGCAGGACACTGATGGTTCTGTAACACCTATAGATTTAGGTTATGGAAAAATGTTATCTAAAACGAAAGATTTTCTTGGTAAGAGGTCTTTATTGAGAAAAGATATGGTAAGAAGCGATAGAAAGCAACTCGTTGGATTAACTCCTCATATAGAATCCGAAAAAATATCTGACGGTGCTCAAATCGTTGAAAGTTTATCACACCAATCAATTATGATCGGTCATGTTACTTCTTCATATTTTAGTCCCATACTAGATAAGAACATAGCTCTGGCGTTGATACAATCGGGTCGGACTCGTATCGGTGGATATGTTTATGCTGTTGATACTAAAGGTAGACAAGTTAAATCGAAAATTGTAAGCCCGATTTTCTATGATCCCAAAGGAGAAAGACAAAATGTCTAACAATATAACACATTCTTTAGGGATTGATATGGTGGGATATTCTATTGAAGAAAAGTCTACTTTGGGTCAACTAAATATTAGATTTGATGTATCAGACGTTTTTGTTTCATCGGTTATGGAGGATGTATTTGGTTTAGATTTTGAAATGTTACCAAATACATTAATTAAAGGTGATGGGAAATTTGCTTTGTGGCTTGGTCCTGATGAGAGACTTGTGATATTACCTAAAGACCTTATAAGAATTGTAGAGATGAATTTAGAAAGACGCTTGCAAGGTCGACATTATTCTGCAGTAGACCTATCTAGTGGACTAGTCATACTCGATATTAGAGGTAGAGATGTACGTAACATTATATCGAAGGGCTGTTCAATAGATTTGCACCAGAAGTATTTTAATATTGGTCAATGTTTTCAGACATTGATTGATAAGATTAATGTTGTTTGTTTCCCTTTAGAAAATGATTGTATCAGGGTAATTGTTAGACGCAGTTATTCAAAGGCGTTGATTAGATGGCTTGAAGATGCTTCTTTAGAGTTTGTTTGAGTTATCCCAAATTCTTCATTCTGTACGTGGGTTGTAAATTTTCTGGTATTTCAGAATTTAACGAACTGATTCCTGTTTGCATCAAAACTGAATCAATGCCGAAGTTTTTGGCGCCTTGTACATCTGTGTGGAGTTGGTCACCAATCATTACCATGTTTTTGGTTTTTGTTTTTGCAAAAGCTTTTTCGAAAATTGGTGAATATGGTTTACCTAACTTGGTGAAAGTCAAATTTTCTTTCATGGGATAACGTAGAGATAAGGCTTCCTCTATAAGTTTTGCTAAACTTGCAGCAGCTAAACCGAAGGAATCTTCAGTTTTGGGATACAGTAAATCAGGGTTCATTAGAATCAATTCAACTGTATTTTGATTGTCAATGATTGAAAATAGCCTCGATATAAGGATACTTGCTGTTTCTACAAAAGGATAACCAGAAATTGCGCCTATTATTAATGTTTGAAATGTTTCGCTCGGCTGTACAATTTGTCCTCCTGCCTTTGTTACATATTCGACAGTATCATCTGTACCTAAAACACAGCATGATTGATTGATTAAATTATTTTTTGAAAAATAGTTTTCAATTAAAGAACCGGATGTGATGATTTTTTCAGTAGATATATCTAGACCGAATTCTGCATACCGAGAGGACGAACTCTTAATAGACCTCGAAGAGTCGTTAGTTAATATTAGGTACGGTTTTTTGATAGAGTTTAGTTTAGTTATTATACTGTCTGATTTAGGTAGTGGTCCTGATGAATTTATCAGGACTCCATATGCATCAAATAGTAACGCATCATAGGATTTTATCAATTCATTTATTTGTATTTCGGGAATTTGATCGAATTTCAATTGTTTTTCTTTATTTTAAGTTAGAGCTGGTACGGTAATTAATGTAGTTATCGAAAAAAATTGTATGATAGAGTTGGCGTCTATGCTTGATGGGAGGAAAGTTAACCCTGAAGTTGCTATATGAGCAATTGTAATAGTCATTAATATCGTGCCACCTACCCATGCTGAAGCCGACATTGATTTTGCAATTAATTTAGTATACTTCCTTTCAATTTTTATTATTTCTTCATCTATTTGTGTAGGAGTGTTATTTTTGGGTTTCGAAAGAAATTTATGAGCTATAAACCCTAATAAAAGGAGTGATATTGAATAAACTTCCGCCATAGCCCATTTATTTAATTCGATATTCAATACCTCAGTTAGAATTATATTTGGTAATGCGCTTAATACTGATACGCATATCATCCAAAGGAAAACAAAAAGAATAGATTTGTACAAATTCCACCTTCATGAATAATGGGTGTTTGAATTTTAGTATATATTATATATATAAAAATGGTTTAGTTTAAATTCATTTATAGCTTTTCACAAAATTAGAAGATGCTTCAGTAATGAAACTGATTTCATGAGGTCCTTCAAAAAATTGTGCGCCTTTATTAATCCAAAATCTAGCACTTTCAGCATTTGAGGCGGTTAATCCAAAAGGTATTTGGTGCTTTTTACATATGGAGAGTATTTTGGACATGGCTTCAATTATTTCAGGATGCTCTTTATTGTCTGGGTACCCCATATCGATTGATAGGTCACCCGTTCCTACATAGACCATATCGACACCTGGGCTGCTTATAATTTCTTCTGCATTTTGGCACCCCAATTTAGTTTCGATGTGTATCACTGCAGTAGTTTCGAGGTCTTGTTCTTTTATCCACTCACTTTTTAATGACGGTTTTAAATAATCGCTATTGCCGTAGCCTGAAGCAGTAGCTCTTGTCCCTTTGGGAGGGAATTTTATGTAACTCATAAGTTCTTCAACTTGAGACCTGTGTTCAGTTCTTGGGAGCTGAATTCCAACGGCACCGCACTCAAGCAATTTTGCTATTTCTTGCCTTTCAAGTTGTGGTGTTTTTGCTATTACTGGTAAACCGTTGTCGCGAGCAGACAATACTGTGTCAGCGAATGTGGGCATGTCAAAAAATGTATGCTCATACTCTATGTATACAAAATCAAATCCAACTTGTTGATATGTTTTTATTAAGGACGGTCTACAATATTCGACTATGGTTGCACCTATAAGCGTTTCTCCATTTTGAAATCGTTTTTTAAGGGTTCTTCCTGGTCCACCTTCTGGGTAGATAGATTTTATTCTTTCTTTTGCTGATTCAGCTGCTATAGATTTTGGCATGTTTTGCTCCGGCTAATATTTAATGGATTTATTCAGTTATTTTGAAAACAAGATTCGGTTATTAATGAATCATTTATATGTTTTTTAATTTCTTTTGTTGAAGGTTGTGCAATTATACTACGCCCACCAACTTTAATTCCTGCTGCAGTAGTAGCGAGTTGTAAAGACTTACTCATATCTAGATCGTTGTTTATACAATGTAAATAAGCTCCTACGAAAGTATCTCCTGCCCCCCGTGGATCCATTACTCCTTTAGGTGCTATGGCTCTAGAAACATATTTTCGATTGTCACTATATGCGATTACACCCTGATCCCCACATTTCAAAATTAACTTTTTAACATTTTTACTCATAAAATAATTGTAGATTTTATCCGGGTCATTTTCACCAAGCAATTTTGTTGGCTCATCTGGATGTGTGGGGAATACAATATCTACATAATCAATGATTTCGTCCATTGCTCTACGTGCTTCCTTAGTATCATTCCATAAATAATCTCTGTAATTTGTGTCATAAGATACCGTTACTGAGTTGGATTTTGCTACCTTGACCGCTTTCAAAACGGCTTTTCTGCTACTCTCTGAAATGCCCTGTGATATGCCGCTAACATGTAAAATGTTTGAATCAGATATATAGGATTCTGCAATATCATTTTCACTGATTTTGCTAGCAATACTCCCTTCACGATATACAATAACACTGCTCTGTCCTTTTGGTTGTGTTGAGTAAAATTCAATTGCATTAAAACCCCGCATTTGTTTTACTTGAGAAGTGTCAATTTCTAGTTCTTTCCATGAATCTAAAAGAAAATCGCCTAATTCGTCGTCGCTTACCTTTGAGATATATCCGCATGAACTACCTAGTTTGCTAGCCATGGTTAAAACGTTCAAAGTATCACCTGAAAATGACCTTTCGTAAGAGGTTGTCTCGCTAAATGATTTTGGAGTGAAAAATTCTATAAAACATTCGCCAATCGATATTATTGAGGGCATCTTTGGTTATTCACTTTTATATAAATCGTGTTAATCAATTGATTATATTCTGTATTTGGATAATTCACCCTATAAACTTGCTATTTAGTTTAGGTGCTCAATCTTAGGAATTATTCCAAAGGTTAGGAGCTTGATTACACATAGGTGAATTTAATAGATTTTAATAGCAACTATGATTTGAATCATTCAAAATATAGGAGATATGTATGAATAAATCAAGAAGAATTTGTATTATTACCGGATCTGGGAGTGGCATAGGATTAGCTACAGCCATTGAGATGGCAAAAAGAGGGTTTGAATTGATTTGCGTTGGTAGAAATATTGATAAATTAAATTCAGCAAAAGATCAAATAAAAAAATACGGAATTGATGCTAGTATTTTTGCTCTCGATGTTTCAAATCGTGAATTGGTCTTCCAAATGGTTGATGATGTAATCAGCAAATTTGGTCATATTGATGTATTAATAAACAATGCTGGACATAGTTCGAATCATAGGAGACTGTTAAGTACGCCAGAGACTGAAATAGAGTCTGTTGTTGGCACAAATATTCTTGGGACCGTCTATTGCACTCAAGCTGTAGTTGAACATATGTCTAAATTTGATTCAGGTACAATTATTAATGTTTCTTCGATAGCTGGACTTTCCCCAAGTATACAGGGAGGCATGATTTATGGTGCAACAAAATCAGCGATAATTAATTTCACAGAATTTATAAATGCCGAATATAAATTCAATCGTATCAGAGCGACAGCGATTATTCCAGGTGAAGTTAGGACACCTGCTTTAGACAGGAGGCCTGTACCCCCTTCGGAAACCGATAGAGCAAATATGGTAGACCCAGTAGATATTGCCAAGATTATTGCGGACATTGCTGAAATGCCAATAAACGTTAGTGTGACTCAACTAGTAGTTAGGCCAAATGTGTCTAGAGATTCATCATTTGAAGAACAAGGTTTCAAATAATTGAAATGTTGTATGGGTTTAACTGTTAGGTATAGCTGATTCAAATATACATTAACCAAGATGAAAAAGGTCTATATTTTGAAATGGCGTTAATAATTATCCAATGACTTCTTTATAATACTTCAGATAGTTTAATCCGATTAACTTTCTTAGTTCTTCTTCATTAAACCCTTTTTCTGCTAACTTTACAGTAAGGTTAGGCCAGTCTCCGAAATTTTTGTAATCAGCTAACTTATATTCATCTGTTACTCTGTGTTCTGGTCTGAATCCAGACCAATTAAACACTTCTGGATGTTCTTTGAAATATTGTATAGTAGCTGGCATATTGTCTGGGTATTCAAACATGTCACCAGTTTCCGGACCGTTACCGCAGATATCGTTACCTATACCTACATGATCGATGCCCATGACGTTAACAAGGTGTATTACATGTTCAGCGAAGTCATCTAGAGTTGCTATGGGTTTTTTATCTTGTACAAAACCAGGTACGATAACTACCCCGAAAAAACCACCTTTGTCTGCAATAGCTTTTGCTAAATCATCATCTTTACCGCGATCATGGTAACAAACAGCATTACTTGAAGAGTGAGAAACCATTATAGGAGTTTTAGAGGTTTCTATAGCATCCCAACCTACTTGTTGCGATGAATGGCTTACGTCGACAATCATTCCTAAATCATTAAGTCTTTCCACAAGTGCTTTCCCATAATAGCTTAAGCCAGTTTTATATATTTCGGTGCATCCGTCTCCTACTAGATTTCGCAAATTATATGTTAATTGAACAATCCTCAAACCTAAATTATAGAAATAATCTACACGATCAAGATTACTGCCAAATGGGGTTGTGTCTTGAAAATTCAAATTCACTCCTCGCTTACCCTCTTTATAAACTCTTTTTATATCATCACTAGTTAAAACAATTTCAAAATGTTCTGGTAGAGCATTTGCATAAGCTCTTGCGTGGGAGATATTGTCTACAGCAATTTCAAATGCATCATCAAATGGAGCGGGTCCCATTAAACACGAACTAGCTATTGTTACTCCTGATTTTGTCCAAAGGTCCATATATTCTTTTTTTGCAACATCTGACTTTTGGATTTCATTAGCAGCCATCTTGGCTAAAATACTACTTGCTTCAGTTCTATTATGTCCTGTTTCGGACAGTTCCATAAGTTTGGTTTTCATTGTAGGCGTAAACAAAAAGCCTCTCGTTGCAGGAGGTTGTTGGGCGTCTATTACTAAAGCTTCATGGTGAAGGTCGAATGCCTCTTTTGGAGTAAGGGATGGTTTACGTATTTGTGTCATGTTAATTCCTTATTAATTAATAAACGATTTATCTGTTTGTCAGTATTTGCTTTAATTCTTCTGCAATAATCTCAGCCTCACCTTTTTGTAAGGCGCCTGGGCCCAATACTATTACATCTTCTTTGGCTTCAGTTAGTACTGTTTCCCAAGGTTCGGTTGAAACCATTATTGGGTTTTCGCAATTTTCAAGTTTATTTCTTACATAATCAGCATCGAAGTTTGAGTTTCTGAAATCTATTTCCACGGTTGGGCTAGCGGGCGAATGTGCTCCGCCTGCCATGTGCGAGTATGGTTGAATTGTTTTAGCTGAGACTCCAGAATACCCATTTGCACCTGCAACAATTGTGTCGCACCAAGAAACCCATTCTTTTAGGATGGCCTCTTCGTCGTTGCTCATAAGTTCTTCAACAGCAGTCAATAGCCCGATTATTTCCTCTTTGCCTACTTTCATACTTCTGCCAATCGCTGAATTTGGGTTTCCATTTAAGCGACAAGCTTCAATCAGTTGTTTTTTGCCCAAAATTAATCCGGTACATTGAGGTCCCCCAATTCCTTTGCCGCCACTGTAAACCACTAAATCGGCTCCCATTTTAACAAGGTCTGTCAAGTTTGATTTCGGGGGTATTTGTGCTGCACAATCAACTACAACTGGTACAGAATGCTGTTGGCCAACTTCTATGATCTCTTCCAGCTCTTCTTTAGTTTGTGAACCGTAGAAAAATACTAAACCTGCAGTTTTATCTGTTATTGCGTCGGAATAATCTTTTCTAGATACAGAATAATTTGTACCTACTTCAACTAATTGCCCTCCACAGGCTCGAAAAGCTTGATGGACATAAGAATGTTCGTCAACTGTACTAATTACAAACTGATTTTTACCTGATTTTAATGTAGGCAAAATTTCAATCGCATTTTGATCCTGTCCGGTTAAACAGGCAGCACCAGAAATAAATAGTCCACTTGCAGCACCAGAAGAAATAAATGCCCCTTCTGATCCAGTTAAAGCTGCTAGTTTTTCACATGCTTTTTCCATTAAATCTTCAAACAAAACACAACTTTTACTAGCTTCTAGCATGGATGCAACAACTGTTTCGCTCATTACTTTACCGCCATGAATTGTAATACAACCTCTTCCGTTTATTATGGGTTTAACTCCTAATTTAGTGTAAACTGAGATATTTTTGTTTGTTGTCATGGCTGCTCCTTGTTGGACCCGTATTATTTTATTGAATTTGCCTAATCATTTTGTCTCTAACTATAGTATTTGCTAGTTCCGTCTAGAATCCTGATGGTAACATGTTAGCAAAAGTTTGAAATGAGTAGAATATTGCTAAAGTATTTATTGGATTAAAACGAACGCTATAGCGATAATTATTTATGGCTTTTAACTATTAAGTGATATGAAAAACTTAAATACCAATAATGATTTTTCTCCTGATTCCTCTGAAGTTCTTTGGAATCCGGACTCAACCCGTATAAATGATTCTAAATTAATGCACTATATGTCTTGGTTGAAATCAGAAAAACGCTTGGATTTTGAAGAGTATCATGATTTGTGGCTTTGGTCTGTAAATAATAACGAAGAATTCTGGGAATCATTGTGGGAATACTTTGATATAGGGAAGTCAAATGACTATTCCGAAGTGTTGGCAGGGGAATCTATATACGAATCCAAATGGTTTGGTGGAACTAAAGTAAATTACTCTGAAAAGGTATTTAGGAAACGGGATAAAGATAAAGCGATTATTGCGATTAACGAAGATTGTACACAGGTAACTGTCTCATATGAAGAGTTGTATTCTCAGGTAGCTAATGTGGCAAGTTATATGAAAAGGGTTGGTGTGGTTAAAGGTGACCGAGTTGCTGCGTATATAACCAATTCTTTGGAATCAGTAGTTGCTTTTCTTGCTACTTCAAGCATTGGTGCAATATGGTCTTCATGTTCTCCCGAATTCGGTGTTAATAGTGTAGTTCAAAGATTTGGTCAAATAGAACCGAAGATGTTAATAGCTTCAAATGGTTATAGATTTGCTGGGAAAAATAATAATCGTATCCAACAGATTGACCAGATAATCAATGAAATTCCAAGCATAAAGCATACGATTTTAGTGGAAACCATACCAGGGATCAAATTGACTTCCTTAGATGGTAAAACTTTATGGGATGAAATACTGATGGACGAAATTGAATTAGAATTTGAACAAGTTGAATTTGATCATCCATTGTGGATTTTGTATTCTTCAGGTACCACAGGGCGCCCTAAACCAATCGTTCATGGCCATGGAGGTATTTTACTAGAACATTACAAAACGCTGTCTTTTCACCTAGATGTTCAACATTCTGACAGGTTTTTTTGGTTTACCACAGTAGGATGGATGATGTGGAATGTAGTAGTAAGTGGATTATTGGTAGAAGCCACCATTGTGTTATATGACGGCTCTCCCACTTATCCAAGCACAGATAAGATATGGGAAATATCTGAACTATCCGATGCTACTTATGTTGGCTTGAGTGCGCCTTATATCAATGCTTGTATAAAAAATGAAATTGTACCGAAACACAAATATAAAATGAGTAGTTTGAAGGGGATTGGTTCAACTGGTGCTCCATTATCCGATGATGGATTCAAATGGATATATACTCAGGTTAAATCTGATGTGCACTTGGGTTCTTATAGTGGAGGGACTGATTTATGTACGGGGTTTGTTGGTCCTGTACCTATTTTGCCAGTTAAAATTGGGGAGATACAAGCTAGAACCTTAGGCGCACAAATCGAGGCGTTTAATGAATCTGGCGAATCGATTGTTGATTCGGTAGGGGAATTGGTTATAACAAAACCAATGCCAAGTATGCCTGTCTTTTTTTGGGGAGATGATGGGAGCATATATAAAAATAGCTATTTCGAGGTTTATCAAGATATTTGGCGCCATGGGGATTGGATAGAGATAAATTCCAGTGGTGGCTGCAAGATTTATGGCAGGTCAGACTCGACTTTAAATAGATCGGGCATAAGGATGGGTACAAGTGAGTTTTATGAAGTTTTAGATACGATACCGGAAATAGTAGATAGTATTGTTATCGATACTGGATTTGATTTAAAGGATGGAAAGATATTACTTTTTGTTCAATTACAAAATCAATTGATGCTAAATCCAAGTATGAAGTTGGCGATAGTATCCAAAATCAAATCTGATTTGTCTACTCGGTATATCCCCAATTCAATTTTTCAAGTTTCTGAAATTCCTACCACATTAAATGGCAAGAAGTTAGAAATACCAATTAAAAAGATTTTGAATGGAACTGATGTCTATGAGGCAGTCAACTTAGGTACTGTAAAAAATCCTGAATCACTAAATGAGTTTATAAAATTTCGATAATTTAACCGTTCAGGTTTAATGAAATTATATTTGAAATGCAGGGTTTTCTTAAGATCAGTTGCCAATTAGCAACCAATCTTAGGAAAACCAATAACCAGTTGTTTATGCTTTGGTCTAATTCTCTTTCTGTAGAGTCGTTAATATACCTGTTACAAGCGTCATGATGAACATCCCCATCCAGCCTATAAATCCAAATGCTTCGGCGTCGAACATCATATCAACAAAAGCAATGGCTGATGCAATAACAAATAGTATGCCAACTATTCCTTTGTATTTTCTTAGCAAAGTCAATGAGAGGCCAACTAGGAATAGCCCAATAACTAGCAATATCCCAATCGTTTGCAAGCCTGTTGAAGCTGCTATTATTGTTGCACCAAATTCATTCCCGTAGTCTTTAGCCGCCTCAATAGCCATAACTTCTGCACCCATCATAATTACCCATATTGGTAGGGTTACCACAAGCAATAACCCACCGATTTCAGCTAAGTGGTTACTTACAGTATTATCACTTTTTAATGACCGGGCTAGGAAATAAAGTCCAGCAAACATAAATATTCCACCAAATACATTAAGAATGCCCCTAGCTTCTGTTGCACCGGATTCTTCTAAGATTACAGTAATGGTTTGCGTAGGTGTCATATCAGATGTATCTGAGCCAAATACAAACCATGGCAAAACTGTCAAGAGTGGTCCGAGTATTAACATTGCTCCAATAACTTTAGAATTCACGTTGTCCTCCATTTGATTTATTGATTGTTAGTATTACAAAATCAATTATTCATAGCAACGGGGGTATCAACAGTAAAACAGTGGATTTATATCGAAAGGAGTGTTGGTGGAGCTGACAGGGGTCGAACCTGCGACCTCCTCCGTGCAAGGGAGGCGCTCTCCCA
>VFGY01000035.1 GCA_009392195.1 SAR202 cluster bacterium
AAAGTTAACCCAAGTGAATTAATTACTCACAGACTACATTACAAAGATATGCAAAAGGCATATGAAATGGCATATAATCGTGACAAACAGATGCTGGGAGTATTGTTTGACTGGGAATAAAATATCTCCAGCTAATTTATAATACTTAAAGGAAACCAATCTAATGACTTCAAAAAATAATGTTAACACCTCAATTAACCTATATGACCAAGCTGAGAAATTGATTCCAGGGAAAACTCAACTTATTAGTAGACGGGCCAGTGGCCATGCGTATCCAATAAGCCCTATATATGCTAAACACGCCAAAGGTTCTAAATTTACTGATGTAGATGGAAACGAATATATAGACTGGGTTAATGCTGTAACCGCTGTCATTTTGGGACATAGCGATGACGTAGTAGATAACGCAGTCAAGGATCAAATTGACAAGGGCAGTATTTATACTCTGAACAGTCCTTTAGAAATAGAGCTTGCTGAATTATTGAACGAAGAAATTCCAAGCTCAGAAATGGTCAGATATACCAAAGGTGGGGGCGATGCCTGTACTGTAGCAGTACGAATAGCTAGAGGAGTTACAGGCAAAGACAAGATTATTTTTAGCGGATATCACGGATGGCACGACTGGTATCAAGCTGCTAATTATGGAGCAGACCCAGTAACTGGAGAGTTCCCTTTCGCAGGAATAGAGCCCATAGGCGTACCGCAAGCTCTAGCAGGAACTGTTTTCCCTTTTGCAGAAGGAGATATAGCAACTTTAACTAAACATCTGGAAGAAAACAAAGGAGAAGTTGCCGCGATAATGATGGAGCCAATGCGATCAATGTTACCTCCAGATGGCTACTTAGAAAAAGTTCAAAAGTTAGCCAAAGAGAATGGAGCAATATTAATATTTGACGAAGTATCCTGCGGATGGAGAATGTCTATTGGAGGAGCTCAGAAATACCTTGGAATAACTCCTGATATGTCAGTTTTCGCTAAATGCATGTCAAACGGATACCCCATGGGATGTGTTGTTGGAAGCAGAGAAGTTATGCAAGATGCAGACAAAATGTTCATCTCAAGCTCATATTGGAGCGACAATATAGGATTAGCTGCCTCCATAACGACTATTAACGAATTGAAAAACAGGAATTCTGAATCAAAATTCAAAGAGATTGGGGATAAACTAACTAATGCGCTAAATGGAGCTATTGAATCTTCTGGAATCTCCGCAAAAACACATGGAATTCACACACGGCCAACAATTTCTTTTACTTTACCAGACCCATCGATTGGGCCAAAAGTTAATACATTGTTCATTCAAGAAATGTCAAAAAGAGGTATTTATGGTACAACTGCCTTTTGTGCCACCCTTTCACACACAGATGAAGATATTGAATTAACTGCAAGAGCCGCAGAAGAATCTTTTAGAGTGGTGCTCAAAGGGCTAGAAGGGTCACTTGATGAACTAATCGAAACTGAGATAAAAAAGGAACCTTTCCGAAGAATAGTATCTTAATAAAGCTAACACTAATTATATAAATGCAAAATTCAATTTAAATAAGAGGCTTTAATTGCTTTATCAAAAAGAACGTAATCATGGGTGCAGAGTTTCCGATGCATGGTCATATCAGGGATTAAAAACCTGCATCTTGGAAAATGAGATAATCCGAGTAATGGTATTGGTTGATAAAGGAGCCGACATTTATCAATTTGTACACAAACCTACTGATACGGATTTCTTGTGGAAATCCCCATGGGGAGTTAGAAACCCTTCTAAATTTATACCAACATCAGGCGACTCAACATCAACATGGATTGATGTATATGAAGGAGGGTGGCAAACTGTTATGCCGGCCGGTGGATTCCCGTCAAAAGTAAATGGAGCAGACTTAGGCCTGCATGCTGAAGCAAATTTATTGCCATGGGACAATGCTATTATAAAAGATACTGAAAAAGAAGTTAGTGCTAAATTCTGGGTTCGAACGAATAGAACACCATTCTACTTCGAAAAAACACTTTCAATAAAGGCAAATAGTCCATATCTTCAGATTGATGAGTCTATTGTTAACGAAGGTGAAGAAGAAGCTCATTGTTCATGGGGCGAGCATATAGCTTTAGGCCCACCATTTCTAAGTGATGCATGCATTATTGACGTACCTGGAGGAAATATTGAGAATCACCACATTAAATTTGATGACAACAATACATTGATGCCAGGAAACAAGAGCGCTTGGCCATTCACTAAAGACGTAAATGGTAACCAAATAAATTTAAGTAAAGTTAGACCTAAGTCGGCTAAAGCATATGATCAATCTTATATCGTAGATATGCCTCAAGGTTGGTACGCCATAACAAACCAAAAATTAAACGTTGGCTGGGCGGTGAGCTATTCAAACGAATTGTTTAAATATTTATGGTACTGGCAATCACTTGGTGGGGGGTTCGGTTATCCATGGTACGGTAGGTGCTATAACATTGGGCTCGAACCTTTTACCAGTTATTCAAATGAAGGGTTGGCTGGAGCTATCAAAAATGGAACCGCTTTAAAGTTGAAACCTAATGAAAAGGTTACAACGTCTCTAAAAGCAATAACCTACAGCGGCATAAATCGAGTAAAAAATGTCAATTCTGATGGAACAATAGAAGCTGTTTAGCTGTTTAAATTTCCAAATTTAAAACCTGTCAAAAAATAACATGCCATCAATTATTTAGCGATTTCAGGAACTCTCAGTAATAAATAATGAAAACAATAAACAAAAACCATAAACTTAAAAGCAACCATGGTATAGTTGCTACCTACCCAAATCAGTTTTTTGGGTACTTTGGATGGCCTACAATTGCCCGGATGCAAGATGGTACTCTACTGGCTGTTGCATCTGGACTTAGAAATTATCACGTCTGTCCATTTGGCAGAACAACAATTTGTACCAGTAGTGATGAAGGAAAAACTTGGACTAGTCCACGAGTCATAAATGATTCCCCTTTCGACGATCGAGATGCAGGTATATTATCTGTTAAAGGAAAAGATTTAGTATTATCTTGGTTCACTACCGATAACCGTTCAGCAATACCTTCCAAATATGAAAAAGAACTATCGGCTTCTGAACTAAAAATATGGGAACAAGGTATGGCTTCAATGACAGACCAAGCATTAACAGATTTCGTTGGTTCGTGGATAAGAACTAGTAATAATGCAGGGTTATCATGGAATGAAAAGGTTAGAGTACCAGTCTCAGCTCCACATGGACCAATCAACCTTGCTAATGGTGAAATCTTATATCTAGGAACTGAAACAGACCAGGACAAACTTAAAAATTTACAAACTGGTTCAACTCGTCCAAAACATATAACAGCTATAAAAAGTACTGACTTTGGTAAAACGTGGATGAAGTTAGGAGATGTACCTACCAACCCTAAAACGTATACTGGATCCTTCAATGAACCTCATTGCTTGGAATTATCGAAAGGTAAAATAATTGGATTAATTAGAAATGACCCCAATAGTCACGAATATAAAACAAGACAGCCAGGAGAAACCGACTTCACAATGTACCAAACGATATCTGAAGATGGAGGTTCTAATTGGAGCGAAGCTGAACCTCTAGGATTCCATGGTTCCCCTCCTCATTTACTCAAACATTCAAGTGGAACCATTATTTGCGCGTATAGTTTTAGAGAAAAACCCTACGGAATACGAGTAATGATAAGTAAAGACGAAGGAAAATCATGGGAATACAATTACATTCTTAGAGACGACGGAATTCACCCTGACTTAGGATATCCCTCGAGCGTAGAGTTATCCGATGGTAGCATTATTACTATGTATTATCAAAAATTAAATTCCGTAGATGAAAAATGTAGCTTGCTATTCACAAAATGGAAGGTGCCAATTTGAATAATAAGCCATTTACTTTAGCAATATTGCCCGACACTCAAATATACACTGAGTGTTACCCAGAGATTTTCACAATCCAAACCCAATGGATAGTAAATAATATTGAAAAATTGAACATTTCGTTTGTTTTACATGAAGGTGATATTCAAAATTCAAATACAAAGGACCAATGGCAGCGTGCTTATACCAGCATGAGTTTGCTAGACGGTAAGATACCTTACGCGGTTGTTAAAGGCAACCATGACATGGGTCCTGATGGTAAATGTGAAGTTAGGGAATCTCCTTTATTTGATCAATTTTTTCCAGTTAATAAATATAGTGGACTTAATACTTTTGGGGGAACATTTGACCCAAACCTGATGGATAACAGTTATCATTTATTTGAAAAATCTGATGTTGGCTGGTTAATACTAGCACTAGAATATCTTCCTCGAAACCGTGTGCTTGAATGGGCAAATGATATAACCACTTCTTACAAAGATAGAAAAACAATCGTACTTACCCACAGTCACGTTTACAAAGATAACAAACTGCATGGCGTTGAACCAGTTGCCACCGACAACCTTGGAATAATGAACTCTTCTGAGGGCGTAAACAACGGGATTCAAGTCTGGAATAAGTTAATAAAAAAACATATCAACATGTCATTAGTATTCAATGGGCATTTCTTGGATATTGGCCGATTTACTGCAACGGGCGATTATGGAAATGTAGTTCATCAAATGCTAGCAAATTACCAGGACATGGAAAAAGGTGGCTCTGGATACTTACGGCTTGCACACTTCGAACCGTCTAAAAAACAGGTGCAAATTAAAACTTATTCGCCTTATTTAGATTCTTATCTCTCCGATTACAGTAACGAATTTATTTTAGAAAATTGCAACTTTTAAAAATTATCATTGTGATGGCGAAACCAATATCCTAAAAAAATCTTTGCTGCCGCTCAACATTTTGCCATAACCAACATCAACTACTTGGTCAATACCAATAATTTGGGAAACCAGCATATCTGTCTTTATTTTTTTTTGAGATATCAAAGAAACAACCGATTCAACATCACTCCTTTGGTATCCTAAAGAACCAACAACATTCACTTCCCGAAACATTATTTCATTAAAATCAAATTCTGGCTTAGCAGTATATACAGCTACTAATACGACGGTACCACCAGTTCTTACTAAATCTACCGCTTCAACAGGAGTATCACGACCTCCAGCTGCATCTATAACAACATCTGGCCCAATTCCACCAGTCAATTCCATTAACTGTCCTTTACGTTTTTCCATATCTAAATTAGCATCGATTACCGCATTTGCACCCAACTTTCTGGCCATTTTCAAGGATTCTAGTCTCTTATCTATAGCATAAACTTTAGCACCTTTAGCCTTTGCAATCTGTAGAGCAAGTAAGCCAACTGTCCCACACCCTAAAATAGCGATAGAATCACCTTCACTAAAATTACTTTTTGCTACCGCATGATGAGCCACAGCCGCGGGTTCAGCTAAAGCTGCCTCGATACTAGTAACATTATCTGGAAGAGGAATAACTTCACTTCCTTTCCAAACTGCATATTCAGCCATTGCACCATCATCACCAAAAGCAATTATCACTGCTTGTGGACATTGGTTGGTCAACCCACGATCACAAAAATAACACTCTTCACATGACAATATCCCATTAAATACAACTCTAGTTCCGACTATTATATCTGTAACGTTTTTGCCAACTTCAACAACTGTACCTGTTGCTTCATGTCCAACAATTAAAGGTGTTTTTTTTCCTGATATTGGATGTGGCGTATCATGAGAAATATACTTGGGCCCATAATAGTATTCTTCCATGTCAGTTGCACATATCCCACAATAATCAATCTTTAATTTCACTAATTCATCCTTGAGTTGAGGTTGATTTACATCTTCCACTCTAACATCTTTGTTACCATGATAAACTAACGCTTTCATTAATCCTCCGTGCTTACATCTACAAGATATTTATAAAACTCTATCAAATAAAACTACATGCCCATTTATATTAAGAATCAATTTTAAAGTATATAGATTTTTTAATTTAATGTGTAATATCCTAAAGTTCGAATTTAGAATTTGCATCCAAGTTGGTTACCAATATCAAAGGGGAATTACACATGAAATTTATTAGATACAAAACCAAAACAAACGAGGAAAAATATGGAATTTTGGAAGAAACAAATTTGATTAGAGAGATAACAAATACCCCGTTTGACGACTTTGATACAACCGGCGTAACTCATTTAGTTGATGATGTTGCTATATTATCTCCCGTAACACCTTCTAAAATAATATGTGTTGGGCTCAATTATTTATCCCATATCAAGGAAATGGGACTTGCAATTCCTAAATCACCAATGTTATTCATGAAACCAATAACAACATTGACTGATCCTAATAAACCAATAATCTATCCTAAAATCGGTCAAAAAGTTGAATACGAGGCTGAACTTACTATTGTTATTGGTAAACCTACCAGACACGTATCAGAGTCCGATGCTTTGGACTATGTACTTGGTTACACATGCGGCAACGACGTAAGTGAAAGAGTTTTTCAAATGCAAGAAATGAAATCTGGGGCAATGTTGATAGGAAAAGGATTTGATAGTTTTTGTCCACTAGGTCCCGTTATAGAAACAGAATTGGATCCAAACAACGTATCTGTAAAAGCTAGATTAAACGGTAAAGAAAAACAAAATGGAAATACATCCGATTTACTATTCTCAGCCTCTAAACTTATTGCGTATATCAGTGAAGCAATGACATTAATGCCAGGCGATGTTATTTTGACCGGTACCCCATCAGGTGTTGGACCAATAACTCCGGGAGATGAAATAGAAATCGAAATACCCGAAATAGGTATCTTGAAAAACATCGTTACTAACGAACAATAGTCCTAGTTGTTCAAATCAATAAAATTCAAACAAAGGATAACTATAAACATGACTGATAAATTAGCTTTACTTGGAGGTCAACCCGTAATTTCTAATCCAATAGACTTCGAAGGACATGACTTCGGAACAGATGATATTGATGCTGTTTCTAAGGTAATTCAATCGGGAGAAATAGGCCTTGGCCCTGAAGTTAAGGCTTTTGAAAATGAATATGCGAACAGATACGGAATCAAATACGGAATTTCAGTGAATTCTGGAACTTCAGCACTTCATACCTGTGTAGCAGCGATGAATCCATCTCCAGGAGATGAAATAATAACCACAGCCTGGACTTCAGGTGGAAGTATTATAGGACTTCTATTTCAAAATTGTGTCCCAATATTCGCAGACATAGATGACTCGTATTGCTTGGACCCATTAGATGTTGAAAGAAAAATCACTCCTCGCACAAAAGCGATATTAGTAGTTAATCTTATGGGAAATATGGCAGACGTAAGAAAATTAAGAGAAATAGCTGATAGACATAATATATTTCTAATTGAAGACTGTTGCCAATCTCACTTTGCTGAAGACAATGGAATCGTAGCAGGGAGCATAGCTGACATATCCGGATTCAGTTTTGGAGGTAAACACCTAAACCTCGGTGGAGGAGGCATGGTTTTAACTAATAACAAAGCTCTATGGGAAAGAGCCATTTTATTTCGAGACGCAGCTCTACCAAGAGATGGAGGACCCGCTGAAGGCAAGCCTTATGCAAATCAATTTTTGGCACCTAATTACAAAATGAATGACATTATGGCGGCTATGGGAAGAACTCAATTAAAAAAAGTCGACGGATATGTTGAATCTAAAATCAAATCTGCAAAAAAAATAATTGATGGCTTATCCAATATAAAAGAAATCACACCACAAAAAGTAAGAGCAGGTGTAACCCATACTTATTGGCTCCTTTCATTCACAATTGACACAAACGCCCTACATTGTACTGCTACAGAATATGCTGAAGCAGTATCAGCAGAAGGTATCCCAACTACTGGTCCTTACTTACTGACTCCAAAAATAGGTCCACTAAGTAAGAATCCGTTTTTATCAAAACCTGACCTTTACGGGGAATCTAAATTCCCACTAGACTATAATCGAGAAAATCAAGTCAATTATAATGAAACTAAACTACCTTACGGCAATCAATTGATGTCTCGAAATGTTAATTTCATCATGACACCAAATTATAGCGATAATTATATTGAGAAAGTCATAGAAGCACACCATAAGGTTATCAATCATTACAGGTAAAACCACCATTAGGATAAATATTATAAAATGCAAGACCAATTACCAAAAACATCACTCGGTAAAACAGAGATACAAATAACTAGACTAGGTTATGGTTCCGGGCACAGAAAGCCAATGAACGACAAACAAAGGGATGTTATTTTAAATGCGGTAGTTGACGCCGGAATCAATATTATTGATACAGCAATATCATATGGCAATAGTGAACAACTAATCGGTAAATTCTTAAAGGATAAAAGAGATAAGTTCTATTTAGCAACTAAAGGGAATTTGTGGGATGCTGGCTCCTTAGAAACCCAACTTAACCAAAGTTTGAAAAGGTTGAAAACAGATTATGTGGATATATATCAACTACATAATCCTACTCCAGCCCAATGCATATCAGGAGAACTATTGGATGCTTTAAATAAATTCAAAAAAAGTGGTAAATGCCGTTGGATAGGTGTTTCCACTTCACAGCCTTATTTCAAAGAATTCATTGAGTGGAATTCCTTTGATATATTTCAAGTACCCTATTCTGCATTGCAAATGGAAAACGAAAAAATGATTAATATTGCCGGAGGGAATGGTGCTGGAGTCATAATAAACGGAGCAGTTGCTTTAGGCGAACCTAATATAGGTAAAGGGTCCAAGCTAATTTGGGACAATTTCGAAAATTACAAACTTCAAGAGTTTTTAGATGTGAACGAAACAAAAACTTCATTTATGTTACGGTTCACGTTATCAAATGATAATGCCCATACCGCTATTGTAGGAACCACAAATCCAAAACACCTAGAATCGAACATTAAATCAGTGTTACAAGGTCCTCTAGAAGCCGATTTATATAATCAGGTAAAAAAAAGGATTATGGCCAACTTGCAAATTTGACTGGTAGCGCGTACGGGATTCGAACCCGTGATCTCCGCCTTGAGAGGGCGGTGTCCTAAGCCGCTAGACGAACGCGCCACTTAAAACCTAAGCTGGGGATCGAGGATTCGAACCTCGGCCTACACATCCAGAGTGTGTTGTCCTACCACTAGACTAATCCCCATTAATATGCATTCTAACAATGGAAGTTTTATGATTCAAGATAGAATTAAAACCAGTATCATTATGATATTACAGCTATTTTTTCCTCAATCCAATCAATTCATTTAACTCGAAAGCAGCGATGTAAGGATTAATAACACCTTGTTTAACTTTGTTTCTTAATTGGACAATTTGTTCATCTGAATTTAATAATTTCCGAATCAATTCAACCGAATTATTTTCCACTAAACTAATAAATTGTCTATCTCTGTTTAATCCACGCTTTGTAACGATTCCTCCAGATTTTTTTAGAAAGTCTTTGTGTTTTTGAATAGCTTCGCTAATCAAATCAATTCCGATGTTTTTATTCGCTTGAGACAATATAACTGGAGGAATCCAGTCAATATCTCTCCCACGGCTATTAATCTCTTCTTCTAACGCATTTGCTATATGACTTGAACCTGGCCTATCAATTTTATTGACAACAAAAATATCTGCAATCTCTATTAGTCCACGTTTTAGAATCTGAATTTCGTCACCAGCTTCTGGAACAGTTGTCAATATAACAGTGTCAGAAATATTCATTATATCGATATCGACTTGTCCAACACCTACAGATTCTACAATTACAATATCAAACCCAAATGCAGCAAAAAGATCAACAGTGATACCAACAACACCATTTAAACCCCCGCCTGAACCTCTAGTACCCATGCTTCTAATGAAAACATTCTCACTTAAATTAAAATCAGATACCCTTATCCTATCTCCCAATAAAGCTCCACCACCAAAAGGACTTGTTGGATCTACAGCTAAAAAAGCGATTTTTAAATTTTCTTCACATAGTTGATTGATTAAATTCCCTACCAGCGTACTCTTACCAGACCCAGGCGGACCAGTGACACCAATAATATATGAATCAGATGTTTTATCATGGATATTATTAAGCAATAAATTCAAATCCAAATTTCCATGCTCAATTGCACTCACCAATTTGGAAAGAGATCTTCTATCTCCATTCAACATGCTAGATATCAAATTTTGCATATTACCACGTTGCTAACAATTTAGGATTCTATAAGCTGTTTATCGATTTAAAAACGTTCGCCATATGCACCGCATCTAAACCCGCATTAAATCCTACATTACCTACAGCTACATCTTTTACATTAACATCATCAGATGGTTTTTCAGTACCTCTAGGAGTAGCTATATACTTTGAATCTCTTCCTCCGCATCTTTGGTAAGCTTGTTCAATATTATCAGTAGTCAATATACCAAATATTATTGGCAAGTTATTGTTAATTGCAATTTTGGCAATACCTCCAGAAGCAGAATAAGAAATATATTTATCGTGATCAGTATCCCCTTTTATAACTGCACCTAAACAAATTAATGCGTCGAATTTCTTTGAAATCGCCATTATATTTGTCGTACTAGGTATTTCAAATGTTCCAGGCACCCACACAATCGTTATATCATCTTGGCTGACACCAGTCGAACCTAATGAAGCGATAGCTCCATCAAGTAACCTCTCGGTTATATCCTTATTGAATTGCGCTACAACAATCCCTACGGATAATCCAATTCCTTTTTCTTGTCCAGTAATTTCCTTCGTGACTAACCTCCCTAGCGCACTAATTCCTATTGTTCTTCAAAAATATGCCCCATCTTTTCCCGTTTTGTATTCAAATAATTTACATTTTCAGGATTTGGTTTTACAACTATCGGTACTCTCTCAGTGACATTCAGCGAACCGTATCCATCTAATCCCGCTATTTTTCTTGGGTTATTTGTCAAAATTTTCATATTACCAATTCCTAAATCCATCAAAATTTGTGCACCAATACCATAATAACGAACATCGGGAGCAAAACCTAAATGAATATTAGCATCTACTGTGTCAAACCCGTGATCTTGAAGATTATAAGCTTTGATTTTATTGTGTATACCAATCCCTCTTCCTTCTTGCCTCATGTATAAAAATACACCACAGCCTTCTTCAGCAATCATTCTTAACGAAGCAGAAGCTTGTTCACCGCAATCACACCTAGTACTATCAAATACGTCTCCAGTTAAACATTCACTATGAACTCTTACTAATGTATCTTTTTCTTCATTTATCTCTCCCATGATTAACGCAACGTGTTCATCTTTATCAACCATGCTTTTATAGGAAACTGCTGTGAATTCTCCATGGATGGTTGGTAATCTCGCTTCAGCTACCCTTTCAATCATACGCTCATGCGATCTACGATATGCTATTATTTCTGCTATAGATAAAATATCGATATTATGTTTCTTGGAAAACTCTTCTAATTCATCCATCTTTGCAGAGGATCCATCTGTAGACAAAATCTCACAAATTACCCCAGCGGGATATAATCCTGCCATCTTAGCCAAATCTACTGCGGCTTCCGTATGTCCAGCCCTTACCAAAACTCCTCCTTCTCTATATCTCAACGGAAACAAGTGCCCTGGCCTAGCTAAATCTTCAGAATTTGTTTTTTCATCAATCAACGCTTTTACAGTATTACTTCTATCTTGAGCAGAAATACCAGTACTTACGCCTTTTACTGCATCGACAGATATAGTGAATGCAGTAGTAAGCGGAGCAGTATTATCTTGAACCATCGCAGGTAATTGCAGTTCTTTAAGTCTTTCTGACATCATAGGGATGCAAACCAACCCTTTGGCATGAGTAACCATAAAATTGATGATTTCAGGAGTTATTTTTTCCGCTGCAACTACAAGATCACCTTCATTTTCTCTATCTTCATCATCAACTATTATCACCATCTTGCCGTCACGAATATTTTTTATAATCTTTTCAACGTTTTTATTTCCCATCCGCATTGGCACCTACCTTTAATCGCCAGAAGGATTTGATTGACTCAAAATAATACTTTCAATATATTTAGCAGTTATATCTACTTCTAGATTTACATAATCTCCAACCTTTCGCAAGGACAAATTGGTAACACTAAATGTATGAGGTATTATTGAAACTTCAAACACATTCCCAGAAACCTTTGACACAGTCAAGCTTATTCCATCAATTGCTATAAATCCCTTTTCCACAATATATTTCATAAATTTGCAATCAACTTCGATAGCAATTATATGAGATGCATCATTGGTTGCTAGCGATGAAATCAAACCTCTACAATCAATGTGCCCTTGAACTATGTGCCCCCCCATCCTATCACTAGGTTGCAGTGCCAGTTCAAGATTAACCGAATCTTCAACTAATAAATCACCTAAATTGGTCCTAGAAATAGTTTCATTTATCACATCCACTTCAAACATTTTATTACCCACATTAATGGCCGTTAAACAAACTCCATTTACACTTATACTGTCTCCTATATTTATCTTTGAAGCCGTATTGGTTTCTTTTATTGATAACCTTCCGTTCTCAAAGGTGTTTACCTTTCCTAATTCTTGGACTATCCCTGTAAACATATTTACTTAACACTCCCAATTATAAGAAAGTCTCTATCTAATTTAATAATCTCTACATCATTCAAATGAAAGGCATTTTTTACAAGGTCTACTCCTTTTCCTTCGACACCAGTTAAAGCTTGTTCTCCGCCAATAATAATTGGCGATACAAAAACAGCTACCTTATCAACAAGGTTTAAATCAAAAAGTGCCCCCACCAGTTTACCTCCGCCTTCTACCAGAACATTGGTTATTTCATATTTAGAAGCTAATAAATGCATTAATGAAACTAAATCCACTTTACCATTTGATTGAGGTATTACCTCAATTTGAGCACCTAATTTTTCCAAATCATAAACAATTTTAGACTCAGGCATTGCTATTACCACGTTTCCTGGTTGCGTTAGAATGTTTGATTTAGAATCAATTAACCCATCACCTTGAACTATTATTCGCAGTGGTTGATCAGTATTTGGGTCACCTGCTTCATCTCTAACAGTCAAATATGGATTATCTTTTCTTACTGTGTTAGCACCGACCATTATAGCGTCCACTGAACTTCTCATTTTTTGAACATACAATCTAGATTCATTACTAGAAATCCATTTAGAATCCTTCGTTTTTGATGCTATTTTACCATCTAAACTCATAGCATATTTAACAGTTACAAACGGCATCTGATTTATAATATATTTTTTGTAAGCTTCAATTAGCTTGCCGGCTATTTGGGCTTGCTCCCCTACAAAAACATCAATGCCAGAATTTCGCAAAAATTTAAGACCTTCACCATTTACTCTAGGATTCGGATCCAGTATAGAGACATGGACTTCTTTTACTTCTGCTGCAACTATTGCTTCAACACATGGGGGTGTCCTTCCATGAAAACAACAAGGTTCCAATGTTATGTAAAGAATAGAACCTTTCGCTTTTTGTTTAGCCTGATTCAAAGCTACTATTTCAGCGTGATTTTCACCAGGAGGCTGAGTCCAGCCTTCTCCAACTACTCTACCATCATTAACAACCAGTGCACCCACTGGAGGATTAGGGCTAACATTCCTTATAGCATTTTCTGCTAATTCCAGAGCTCTATCCATATATATCATGGGTATGTTTGCCTACAATTATTTGGTATCCGAAAAATCTCTATACATCCGACTTGCAGTAGGCAATTTTTGACCCTGATATTTACTTCCTAAAGCTTCAGACCCGTACAAATTATCTGCTTCTGTCGATAATTGAGCAAATGACATTTGTCCAATTTTCATTCGGTAATATAAAGTAATTGGTAAATTTGAAACATTACTAAGTTCCAATGTAAGTTGACCTTTCCAACCTGGATCTATATACCCCGCAGTTGAATGTATTAACAAACCTATCCTTCCCAAAGAACTCTTACCTTCTAATCTAGAAACTAAATCTCCAGGAATTTCCACATGCTCTAATGTACTTCCTAACACAAATTCTCCTGGATGAAGGATAAAAGGAACATCATCTTCGATTGTTACCAAGTCAGTTAAATCTTCCATATCTTCTTTGATATCTATATATGGACGTCTAGAATTACTAAAAACCAAAATCCTATTATCTAAATGTACATCGACACTTGCTGGTTGAATACTATTTTCTCCCAAAGGGTTAATAACTATCCTTCCCTTTTCAATCTGTTCTTTTATACTTCTATCACTTAAAACCATATTTCTCACTATTTCAAAAAATTTTAAATTAACCGCCTAATAAAGAACGATTTTACCACAATAAGTATATCAATATCCGACCTAACAAAAACCTATTAAGGTCTATTAAGAATCTACTCGCTAAAATTTATTTATTGATATTGAAAATCTTTATCAAATCAAAGGACCATCATTGACCAAGTAGACACTCCCTAATATAATCATTTTCCAACAGATAAAAACCCAATATCCACCAAAACAACATATGCAAATTTCTAACTACTCTAACACAGGAGAATTAGATGAATCTTCTAATAAATAACAAATGGACACAGTTGACTGTTTTTGCAGTAATTGTTTTTGTAATTGGAGCTTTAGCATCCTTTTTTACAATTAATTCTATGTCAGAGGAATCTACCCCAGTGCTGGGAGATAGACTGATTTTGACACAACCATTAAGTACAGGAGAAGGAGTTGGAGGTCGAAACGATGCTGGTGCAGTTAGAGACGAGGGAGCCTCTCGCACGGTTATTGAAATACCATTTACAGATACTGTAGCAATAAGTGAAGGTTGGGAAGACCCTTTTGTGTGTGACCCTGGAAGGGGAAAAACCTTTATCCATACCGATCCATCCACTCCTTATTTCTTGATTTACAGTAAACCATCTGAAACTGAAGATGGCGATAAAATACCAGGTGATTTAATAGGGGTCTATTTATATAGTTTTAATGAGGTTTTAGGTGCACCTTGGAAATTAATGGATGAATTTCGATCAGCAGGAAAAGTTAGATTAGATAAACCTCACTGGGCTATGCTAATGTATTTTGATGACCCAACTAGGTCTTGTGGAGTCACACAAGGTGGCTGTGGCCATAATCCATACTGCTAAAAAAATATAGGAATACGATTCAATGGACAATTACTCAAGGATTACAAATAACCCTCCAACTTTATCTAAACCACTAGGACTATATTCACAAGTGTGTACCGTGAACAGTTCTAATTTGATATTTTTGGCAGGTCAAGTAGCAGTAGATGAGCACGGGGATTTAGTAGGAAATAATGACATATCAGCACAAGTGACGCAAATATACAAGAATATAGGTGACGCTTTAGACAGCGCAAATGCAAAATTTGAAAACATTGTTCAATTCACAACCTATATAGTCGGTCCGGATAATATACCTGCATTCTTAGAGAAAAGAAATTCTATTGTTAATAATATTTACCCTTTAGGAGATTTCCCCCCAAGTACACTGTTAGTAGTTGCTGGGTTGGCAGACCCTAGATATCTGGCAGAAGTAACAGCAATAGCTGCATTGCCTTAATTTTGATTGCCATCAAGTGCAATAAATATCCTAATCAGAAATAGAAAAAAGGCCAAATAACTGCATCAAGAATCAAGGTGTGAATTGTAAAAACCATAGCACCAAGTAAAGCAAACATATGAGATAAAAAGCTTGATTTACCATAACTGAATTTAATTTTGCAAATTAAAATTAGTATCCCAACCGAAGCTAAGCCAACGATCCATAAAATTAATCTAATCATTAATTCAGTAAGTATGTTTTCATTCATTGAAAATGAAATACTTGCCGGCATCCAAATTGTAGAACAAACCAAAACCACTAAATATAATGCGTTGGCAACTTTTGCACCTGATATTTTTCCTAAGCGAGCGGCATCTAATTTGTTGCCTTTTAATAAATAGAGTGTAAACCATATGTAACCAGAAGCAGCCAAAAACATCGATATAACAAAAAAAGTTATAACTGGGTCAGAAGCACTACCCCACAAGCTTGCTGAACGATCTGGATATAATATCAAACAAAATATATAACTCGATAAAACTGATAATCCACCAAGTAGATTTATAGTAAGAAATATTTTCTTAGCAGTTGACATTATGATTCAATTAATGGAATCTACTTCGACAGGAAATATTCGTTTAGCACCTTCTCTGCCAAATTGCTTATCTGCAAACAACGTTTTGGAATCAACAAGTCTATCGTGAACTACAGAATTGTAAGAAGTCATTAAATATTTTGTTAATTCCATATCTAACTCCGTGTATGTATTTTTGTATTTTTCATCATTAATTAGGTTTTTTTGTTCTTGGGGATCATCTACTAGATTAAACATAAGCGTTTCACCATTGGAATATTTGACTAGTTTCCAAGTACCATCAAACACACACCATCCATCTGAAAGCAATCCGAATATACGCTCTTTATTGCAACTGCCTGTTAATCCAAGATTAGGAAGGGGAATAGCATCCATATATTGAGGAACATCAAGCCCGACTAAAGAAATCAACGTTGCAGTTATATCTTTAACCTCAACCAATTGGTTACATAAAACATTTCTCTCTTTTCCAGGAACTCTTACTATCAGAGGTATATGCCAAGCACTTTCGTAAAAAGATGCTTTCCCAATCAAATTATGGTCACCTAAATAATCACCATGGTCAGTTGCAAAAACAATTATTGTATTATCTAATAACTCTTTCATTCTTAAAGTAGAAATGATTTCCCCGACTTCATAATCAATTTGTTTAACTAAGCCTGAATAATGAGCTCTGATTTTCTTTTTTTTGTCTTCGGTAAAATCGGAATAATCTACACCGTTCCAAGGTCGTTTATTGTCTTCAATACAAGCTTCCCTCAATAATCGAGTGTTTTCAGGTACTGCAGGTATGGAATCTGGCATATCATCAGGTTCAAATGTTTCGAGAAAATCTGGTGACGGATCATAAGGACAATGGGGACCAGGAAAACCAACCATCAGAGCAAAAGGTCCATCATCTCCATTTTGTTCGATAAACTTACACGCTTCTCTTCCTACATATCTGTCTACTGAATGTTCCCAAGGAATACGGTTTATTACTGCACCTTTATTTTCCAGATATCCATCATGCTCAGACCCATGGAATTTTTTTAAATTATTGGAGGTCAAATAATTTGAATAGTCATCCTTAACCTCTAGCCATCTTTTATCTTCTGAGATGACCCTATATTGATATCCGTAATAAGCATCCCAAGGATAAAAATGCATTTTACCTATCGCGGCAGTATAATATCCAGCATTTCCAAGAATTTCTGGCATGGTTTGTATTCCTACTTGTCCGTAGTCACTCCGTAAAAAATGTTGATTGTCTGTAACACCATTGCGCACAGCATTCATACCAGTTAATAAAGAGGTCCTAGCAGGCACACATATTGGAGCAGCAGAATAAGCTTTAGAATACCTAACACCGTTTTCGGCTATCCAATCTATATTTGGCGTATCAATAAATTCTGCACCATAGCAACTAAGAAAATCTGGCCTTAACTGATCTGGGAAAATAAATACTATGTTAGGATTTTGGGCTACCAATGCTTACTCTCCTTAATCGATTGTCATCAAAGTTATTAACGATATTACATATTTATTCTGCAATTAAAAATTATAACAATTAAACGTGTATTGGCAAATCAAAAAGCCATCGTTTCGCCCATCGTGTTAAAATACGTCAATATATTAATGTAGCAATACTTTGTAAAAGCTAAAATACGAAATATAGCTTAATTACATGAATCCTAAATATTTCTACTCGGGTAAAAATACAATGTCAAAACCAAATAAAGCTTTCAATATCGGATTTATCTCATCTCCTCATCCACATTCTGCATTCCATATAAATACACTGGAACTTGTCGATAACGTAAAAGAAATTCATCTATGCTGCCTTGAAGGTCAAGAGCCTAATGAATTTACAACGTTATCAGACAAAATAAAAACCACTTCTAATTCGTTAAATGAATTGATAAACAATGATCAAATAGACGCATTGATAGTTTCAGTAAGAAATGACCTTTGTGCACCTATCCTTGAAATTGCAGCGCATGCTGGTAAGCATGTTTTATTTGAAAAACCAGGTGCAATTCATTCTAAAGATTTGCAAAAACCATTTGAGATAGCGGAAGCAAAAAACTTAAATCTATCAGTGATGTTTCAAAACCGGTATTCACCTGAAATGAAAGTAATTAAAGAGCATGTCGCTAAAGGATATTTTGGAAGAATAATGAGTGCAGAAGCTAGGACAGTAACATCTCAAGTTAGATACCGAAATCCTAAACATTGGTTATTCAACAAACAGCAAAGTGGAAGTGGAATACTTAGTTGGCTTGGTTGTCATTACATAGATTTATTGTGCCATGTGCTAAGTGATCAAGTTGTGGAAGTATCTGCGATGGTTGATAACTTAAACGAAGAAAATTTGGAAGTTGAAGATACAGCGATTCTCGCATTAAAGTTTTCCAAAGGAACCATCGGTTCTTTGCACGCAGGGTATCAGCTTGCAGGTAGCCCCCCAGGTTATTCAGGAGGATTGTACGATAGTCATTTCTCTATAAGAGGTACATCAGGATTTGGAACGATTCCTTCAAAGAAAAACATTTATAAATTTTACAGTGAAAAAGACGATATGAATTTGGCCGGAATACAAACCATGGAGTTTTCACCGATAACTTCAGCAGCTTATGGTGGAAAAGCAGGAGAACATTTTATAGAGAATTTTCTTGAAGCCATAAATAAAAGCGAGATTTTTCAGCCATCAATTAGCTCGGCTATTCAAGTCCTTAAAATCGTAGAAGCATCTTTGGAATCATCTCAAACAGGAAAATCAGTAATAATTAAATAAATTTAAGGCTACAACGATATGAATCAATCAATGAAAGCAGCTGTATATAAAGGAAACCAACAATTTGAAATTGAGACATTTCCAATTCCCGAACTTCAAGCTAACCAAGTATTGATTGAGGTCAAATATTCAGGGATATGTGGTACAGATGTACACGCTTTTCAGTATGATATTGCCCCTGCCGGTACAGTTTTAGGCCACGAGTATAGTGGAGACATAGTATCCATAGGCAAGAATGTTACAAACTTTAAAATAGGTGACAGAGTCATTGGTACTGGAGGAAATCCTCCCAAAAATGAAGGGCCTGGGTTCCTATGGAGGCAAAGGTTTAATTTCAGAACCATGGGTTATTCTAGTAACAAAAAAAGAGGTTATGCCAACTATGTTGTAACAGGTGATTGGGAGCCCATTCATATTCCTGATGAAGTAACTTACCTACAAGCAGCATTATGTGAACCATGCGGAGTAACTATAAGAGCAATGAGGTTATCAAATTTTAAACTAGGAGATACAGTTGCCATATTCGGTGGAGGACCAATCGGTATGCTTATGTTACAAGTAGCAAAGGCAGCTGGTGCAAGTAAAATTATCGTAAGCGAAATATCGCAGCCACGTATAGATTCTCTATATAAACTAGGGGCCGATAAGGTAGTGAATCCCTTAAAAGAGAATGTAATCGAGGCTATAGAAAATTTCACTGAAAATAATGGAGTAAATATTGCTTTTGAATGTGCTGGTTTTGGTGAAACCCTGGACCAAGCACTCAACTGTGTATCTCACTCTGGACAAGTAGTACTTGTAGCTTTAGCATGGCAACCTATACCTCTTACACCAGTAAATTGGGCGGGAAGGGAGGTTAAAATGCAAACCACATTTGGCGCTTGGCCCAATGATTATAAACTTGCTCTCGATTTTATAGCAAAAAATAAAATCAATATTGATTCTTTAGTAGACACCAGTGAATACATTACACTGGAAAATATCCAAAAAACATTTGAATCCCTAATCAAACCTAAAAAAGAACTAAAGGTTGTAATTCGAATGAGTTAGTCGATAATCAACCTGTCGAATAAAACCGTTTATATATTGTTGGTAATTTTTCTTAATGTTAAACTGAGCAGAATTCACAGTAGGCTTTTTATCTTAAACATTTTTAAACAAAGATTAATTTGAATATAAACACGAAACCCAATGTATTGTTCATCAACGTTGACCACTGGAGCGGTAGGTTAATCAGTGCTTTAGGTCATCCTACAATACTAACTCCAACCCTAAACGAATTGATTAATAATGGTACAGCATACACAAACGCATACTGCACCACTCCAAGCTGTATCCCTGCTAGAAGAGAAATAATGACAGGAACTTTTTCACCTACTCATGGAGATAGAGTATTTGACGAAAGATTACCAATGCCAAATTTACCTACTATGCCTGAACTTTTTAGCCAAGCAGGGTATCAAACATTCTCTGTAGGTAAACTGCACGTTTATCCTCAACGAGACCGGATAGGATTTGATGATGCTCTTTTAAACGAAGAAGGCAGGCATCATTTAGGTATTATGAAAGATGATTACGAAATGTTTTTAGCCGAAAACGGCTTTGCAGGACAAGAATATGCACACGGCCAAGGAAACAATGATTACACTACTCGTGCTTGGCATTTACCTGAATACTATCACCATACAAACTGGACCGTGAGAGAAATGAGTAAATATATCGTGCGCAGGAACCCCGATAAGCCTTCATTATGGCACATGTCATTTACAGCTCCACATCCACCACTGGTACCATTACCTGAATACTTGGATTTATATAGAGATATAGAAATTGACATGCCTTACACTGGGGAATGGGCAACAAATCAAAACCAAATTCCGTTCGCTTTAAGAAACAGAAGATTGAATAGTAATTCATATAATGACAAAGAAATTGAATTAGCTAGAAAAGCCTTCTATGCAATGTGTACACATGTAGATCACCAAATACGTCTTATAATTGGTCTACTTAGGGAAGAAAACATACTTGATAATACTATCTTATTATTTACATCAGATCATGGAGACATGTTAGGTAATCATGGTCAATTCATGAAAGATATATTCTATGAAGACTCATCGAAAATCCCTCTTATACTTGTTCCACAAGCAAATATCAACTTGGCGATAGGGCGTAATGACAACAGATTAGCTACTCAGGCAGACATACTGCCAACGCTACTAGAACTTTGCGAAATAAAAGTACCAAAAACCATAGAAGGAGAATCCCTAATCGGCGACCCAAAACGAAAAATAATATATGGAGAACATTGGGAAGGAGCTATGGCTAGTAGAATGATAAGAAATTCTCAATACAAACTAATATATTATTCAGCTGGTAATGTAAGGCAGCTTTTTGATATAACCAATGACCCTAATGAAATGACAGACTTATCGCAAAGTCGTCATCACACAGAAGTTTTGGATGAATTAACAAAAGAATTGATTGTCCGTTTATATGGGGGCGATTTAGAATGGATACATCAAGACAAACTCCAAGGCATAAAAGTTACTAACGATTTACAGGCTAATGGATTTGTAAATATACCAACCGGAAACAAAAGAGGTCTAGGAGGACAAAGAGGACTACGTTTAAATTAACATGGGAAATAAACTAAAACCTTGCTGTCTTCCATCTAATTCAATTTCGGGCAAACATCTTGTATCAGATTTGGAATTTGGGGTAAAAATAAAAGCCAACACCGATAAAATGGTCCGTATTGGCGGATCTTTCCTTATGGGCACAAATGACAAAGAACAATTCCAACTCGATGGGGAAAGTCCTGTACGTGAAATTTATTTAGACGACTTTTATATAGACATTAAAACTGTAACAAACCGTGATTTCAAAGTCTTTATCGATAACACAAGTTATAAAACTGATGCTAGCAAATTTGGTTGGTCTTTCGTGTTTCATAAATTCATTTCAAGACGAACTTCAGCGAACGTCAAGGAAGCAGTCTCTGGAGCAGAGTGGTGGAGAAAAGTTGAAGGTGCATCATGGAATCACCCAGAAGGCCCAGGGTCGAACATAAAAAAAAGAATGGATCACCCAGTCGTTCACGTATCATGGAACGATGCTAAAGCTTATTGTAATTGGAGTGGTAAAAGGCTTCCAACAGAAGCTGAATGGGAATTCAGTGCACGAGGAGGGTTGGAACAAAAAAAATATCCGTGGGGAAACAATTTAACTCCCAATGGCAAGCACAAATGTAATATCTGGCAGGGAATATTTCCAAATAAAAACACAAAGTCAGATGGATATGAAGCTACTGCCCCATCATTATCATTCGAGCCTAATGGCTACGGCATTTACAATACTTCGGGGAATGTGTGGGAGTGGTGCAATGATTGGTTTACTACCACCCACAATAAAAATAATGTAGCACATACAAACCCAAAAGGACCAACAACAGGCACAACAAAAGTAACTAAGGGGGGGTCTTATTTATGCCATGAATCATATTGCAACCGATACCGAGTTTCAGCAAGAACAGCAACAACACCAGATACCTCAACAGGTCATACAGGTTTCAGGTGCGCTGTAAGCATATAAATATTGCACATTGTTATTTAAAAAATATAATATCTTTTCACACAGCTATTAATTTTCATCAAAACACAGATTTCAACCTACAATAAAATCATTCGAACTATCTAGTAAAATGGAGGAATATAATGGACAACACAAGTTATAGCACCGCAGGTTTTCGCAAACAAACACTTCAAGAAGCCTTAGATTCAATACAAAAAGCCGGCTTTCCTGCTGTGGAAATCGGATGTGTCCCTCATGCAAACCCACCGTTTAAAAATGAGGCACTAAATAAATTCACCAATGAATTAGATAGACGAAATCTCAAAGCGAGAAGTATCCACGCCCCTTCAGGACTCACGACGCTAGGGGCAACAACAGAAGAGTGGCGCATTAGAGAAGTAAAAATATTAGAATCATTTATAATTTTCGCTTCAGACATTAACGCTTCGGACATGGTAATACATCCTATTCCAAATCCCATATTCGTACCAGAACCCGATAATCCTGCGAATCCAGAAATCATGGAGAAAGCAGTAGTACAATCTCTAGATTACTTGGTACCTATAGCTGAAAAATATGGAGTCAGAATGAACCTTGAAAATTTGCCATATCATTGCGATTACCCATACCGGTCAATGAAAGAACTTCGTACCCTTGTTGACCAATATCCAGCAAACCAACTTGGTTTGATTCTAGATACTGGTCACGTCGGAGTAATGGGAAATGAAATAGTAGAAGAAATCAAATCAGCTGGAGATAGGCTAAAAGGAACGCATTTACACGATGTCAAAGGAAATAAGGATGGAGACGACCATAAAGGACCTAAAAGAGGAATATTGAACTGGGATAATATGCTTAAAGCCCTGAAAGAAATTCAATATTCCGGCCCCTATACTTTTGAGACAATTGTAACAAAAGAAAACGAATCAGAAGAAGAATTAGCAATATTCACAAGAACATTTGCTAAAAAATGGCTGTCAATCTAAACGTGACCACAAAAATATAACAGGTGTGCTACTTTCGGTAGCACACCTGCTAAATTTCTATTGAAATAAATTTAAAAAGTTTTTATTCCTTTTCCCCTATAAGCTTAACACCTAACAAAACCGCCCAAATAGTACTTAACAAGAAAGCAGATCCAGTAACTTGGTTTGATGTGTCTATATCGACAACATTAGCGATTATTATGGTTGAAACAAGTCCTATTGCTCCAGCAAGCATTGCAAGCCATCCCATTGGGATGAAAGATAAAACGCCTTTTATATCAGACCCTTTATAGGCCCAACCAATGGCAAAAAATCCTATAGAGAACAAAAGTCCTCCCAATTGACCGATAGCGGTACTAGCTGCCAAGGTATATCCACCGGCTGTAGCTATTGTAGTAGCTGTAGCAGCTAATGCTCCAGCACCAGCGGCATCTCCAGCAGTAGCTAATGCAGTGGCACCATCACTGGCTTCAACAAATTTACTTCCAACTTCGCCCATAGCTACGATTCCACCAAGACTTACAACAAACATGAATATCGCTGCAGTCACACAGAAAATACCCAAAGATTCAGCAGTGCCTCCTACCATACCTCTTATTCCATTTAATCCTGCTGCGTTAATAATCAACCCAACTCCAATTAAAATAACAAGCACTGGCATAATTCCACTACCATCGGCAGCAGCTATAAGGTTTGCCTGTACGTCGTCATACGCTGTATCAACACCAACTACGGCAAACTGCCATACCATATAGCCTACCATCGCTGCTACAGAACCTATAGCAAGACATAAACCTTTACCCTTCGAATCCATAAAAATACCCCTTTTCAACAATCCATGTGTTTTTTGTGAAAGAATATTGTTGAATATATATAACATTATTAATAGTAGCTACGTAAATTAGTCAATATATTTTTGGTTTCGTTACTTCTTTAATATATTATCCATGATATTGAATAAGGCTACTTTTTACCGTCAAAAATATTGATAATCAAATACAAATTCATGGTAAAATAAATCCGTTTTATACTGAAACATTTAACAATGATAAACCTACTTGATTCAAAAATAGCGCTAATAGTTGTCTCAATTACTGCATTTATAATTGCAGTAGGAATTGGACTTGCAATAGAAAACACATCTGATGAAAAAACAACTGAAAGGTATTCTTCTATAGATAGCGGAGGACCACAAACAGCTAGACGAGATGGATTTTACTCTTACATTAACCGAAATGAGTCATTTGAGGAGCAACTCCCGCTTACAGTAGAAACAGCAATAATTAATGGATGGATTGAGAATTCAAATTGTGACCTTCAAAATGGAAGGTTTTTCAACAAGACCAAAACCCCTTATTTACTGGGATATGACGCCAAAAATGAACTACTTAGTATCTACCTATTCAGCAAAGAAAAAATGCCTGAACCTTGGATTAGATCTAATACCATCGACACAAATTTATATCCTTCAATAAATTATGACCATTTTAAATTGATTATCCATTTTAAAGACCCAATAAATGCATGCTCAATAAATAACAACTAACAAATCAAACATGTAACCCAATGTCAAAAATATTATCAGGAAAAACTTTATACTTAGTTAGTGGTGCTGGAACAATAATTATTGGATTATTGGTCGGCATTCTTTATGGCAATATTACGGATCCAGAAATACAACAATCAAATATAACAATCAGTAACGGTAACCCAGATGCTATCAATCAAGAAAAATTACCATTACTCGTTGATGAAGCATCTAATAGTAATTGGGAACGATTTGTATTATGTATTGCAGGGAGAGGAGAATACTTAGCCAATCCAGATAAACCTTATCTACTGAATTATTCTTCTGCGGGCGAATTGGCAAGTTTATATCTTATAAGTACCCAGGAACAACCTGCACCTTGGAGATACGTCGAAGAATTAACTCCTAATGAAATGAACCTGGTTGACTACGAACATTGGAGTTTAATTATACATTTCCAAGACCCTCTTAATTTCTGTAAATCGGGAGAAAGAGATAGAGCTGCTGCAAGTGGTTATGAAGGTCAAGGTTATAAAAGTACACCAACTCCATTTATGTCTCCCACCCCAACTCCACAACCAACTGATACCGTTGATAAGGTAATATTATCGCTTTCTAAATCTAAGTCAATTATTTTCGAAACCATATCTACAGATCCTGATGGAATTACTATAATTGCCGATGCTGATGCTAAAGCAGAATCTGAAACATTACCTACTACACTAATCAATATAATTAAGAACATAAAAGAACCTAAATATGGAAGTAATTCATGGATAAACAACGTATCACATAAAAGCATTACCGGCTCGGTAGATTCTTCACTACTAAAATCTTTAATTCCAAACAGTTTATCCGAGAAAAAGGGGTTAATAACAATCTGGTTAACAAATGATAATTCTCTAAAAAGAATACAAATAAAAGGAATCATAACGGACGCAGATACCGAAGATTCTACAAGAACATTCGATATAGAGTAGCACCAAATTAATGGTCTATGAGCCGGGAGGGATTCGAACCCTCGACACTCGGATTAAAAGTCCGATGCTCTACCCCTGAGCTACCGGCCCGTTGTTAAGACAATAATTAAAAACAAACCAAGACGCATTATATCTTAGGATTGATAAGAACTAAAAGAAATCTGTGTCTAATATTTGGGCCAAAGAAATAATTTATAACTTTACAGCTATATAAGTTCATCTAAAAAAAGAAAAAATACCGCTATTGCTTGTTTTGGAAGACCAAAGAGTAAACCAAGGTTTACCAACAATGTTTCTGGCTGGAACCACGCCCCAATCACGAGAATCATTGCTTGAAATCCTGTTATCACCTAGAACAAAATACGCATACGGACCTACCTTGAATTTTCTAGTTGAATCCGTATCCCTGTAGGACACGTATTCTTCTGTTATTTTTTCACCATTGACATAAACATAGCCTTCTTTTATTTCGACCAAATCACCTGGTATTCCAACAACTCTTTTTACAAATTCCCTAGTTTCATCTTGGGGGTATTTAAATACAACTATTTCTCCCCTCTGAGGACTATGAAATGGAAACATCACTTCTTTTGATTCAAAATCAATAAAAGGTAGAAAATTATTTATTACATTTTTCTCAAATTTGGTATAAACGATTTTATTCACAAGGACATAATCGGTATGATCCATAGTTGGAGCCATGCTATATCCCTCTACTTGATAGGTACGTACCGTTATTTGTAAGGCTAGAAATACTAACATTACTACTATAAACGTTTCAAAAATTTCTCTTATCATTATTCTTGAAGGCATAGTCCAATCCACATTTTATTCAAGAATCACGTACCACCCATAAATGTATAACTCTTTTTGACCGATGACCTATTATCTATATGGTGATAATTATCTTTTCCACCTTCAAAAAAATATGTCCATGCGTGAAACCCATTATGGTCTCTTATATGAGTTTTGGGTTGATTATAAACATTGTTTCTATTGAGAAAAATTCCCCTTATTGTTGCAGTAAACCCTACTGTGGGTATTGCATATTGTTCTTCGGCGAATATATCAAACATTTGTTTGCCAATTTCTATCCTTCTGGGATCGCTATATTTATATGCTCTACCTTCTTTCCAAAGTTCATTAAGTTTTCGAAGATTACCTGTCGAATCTGCAGGGAATGTGTCTTCAGGTGCAAGAGGAAGATATTCAGCGTCTGGTTCTTTAGCCATTCCTTTAGCCCCTCTAGTTTCATTGTATTCTCCTATAGCAGTCCCAATCAAACTTCCTGACCTTAATGTAGTCATTCCTCCCCACTCTACCGCCCATGGGTTGGCTTGATAGGCTGAAAAGTCTAAAGAGACGGTGAGATATTCTATGTTTTTTTGGAAATCCCTTCTCGTGGAGGCAGTTAGCCGAATCCTAGACTTTATACCTATTTCACTCCACATATCTGAAACCAATTCTCCGATAGGTAAATCTTCGCCTTCTCCATACATTACTATATCTAGCATTATCGGTTCTGTTTCTCTTCCGCTATCTGTCCTAAGTCTGAATCCTTCAGCATCAGTTTTATTTAATCCTAATGAATCTAATAATTCGTTAGCTTTCTCTATGTTAAATTCAATATTTCTGTTTGCAACTTCATCCCCAGGATAATATGGAGTTGATTTATGTGGAGCCCAGGATTGAATCACACCCGCTCCAAGAAAAACATTATCATTGATAGTTTCTCTGTTTATTCCATAGGACAACGCCTTTCGAAAATCTCTAGTTCTAATTAGTTTTCCTATAAAAGGATCTTCGTTAAAGGTTTGGTTTAAAACAACTGCAGCATCGTTTCCTCCGGTGGAGGGCCACTGATAAACACTATAGTCACCTTTTTCTAAATTTGCATTATACACAGGTACTTCACTCAAATAGAATGGTGAAGTTTGGCCATCATTTTCACCGTTCATGGAACGAAACACAGCTGCAGGCCTACTTTGCATCGCTATAACCATCGCTTCGTCGGCATAGGGCAGTTGATTTCCCTCAGGGTCGAAAAAATGATAATAATGATTTCTAGATGCAACAACTCTAGTATCTTCAATAATAGTTGTACACCATGCAGACAAACAAGGCCTCGGATTTACTAAAACATCATTTTTAAAAGTAAATAATTGGGTCCAATCTTGCATTCCTGAAGATTTAACCATGTTTTTTATCGCATCAGGGTTGGCATAATCAGCGTGATATTGCTTAGTATCAGGATGACAATAAAAAGAAAAGCTTCCTTTTTGACAATTACTAGCAGGTAAACTCCTGTTTTCAAAAAGATTGTAAACTGGAGTATCAAAACTAATCGTCCAAGTTAAATCATCTACTACTTTAAATTTAACAGGATTATCCGTGACTGGATCACGAAACATCAGAGGTACTACAGGATTCAATTCTTTATTAAAATTAATATCATTCCACGCATATTCAATTTGACTCATTTCGAATGCGGTACCATCAGACCATTTCAGATTCTTTCTAAGTTTCATTGTGTAAGTTCGACCATCTTCGCTAACTTCAAATGATTTTCCTATCCATGGCTTCCAATCTACACCATTTGAATCTCTGATCGCCCAAGTACCTAACATCCATTCTCCTAGATACAATCCTTCTCCCGTTTGTCTGTATGACCCACCATATTCCCCAATGCCATCGGGTCCTTGCACTACACCTCTATCTTCAGGAGGAGGTACTCTTGCTTCCAATGGTGGCAATTCACCATTTTTGACTAATTGGTAGGACATAGGAGATTCATACCATTCGGTAGGTTGTGGGCCTTGGTAGGAATGATAACTCCAATAAACTCCTTCTTCTTGAGTTGGGCCTTGATATTGATGAGGACTCCTCACCGGGCAATCATCAACAAGTTCGCCAATTATGTAACATGTTCCTTCGCCTTGTACAAGATCTACAGCTATATTTTGATTTGTTGTAGGATTAACGGTCGATGTTCTATCAGAAGAACCGTTTTCATTATTTTTTCCATTTCCGCATCCTAGAACCAACAACACTACTATTAATAATAAGCTTAATTTGTGGACCATAAATCTTTTCTTACCTTTTAATTTCCATTTGATATGTTAATTTTACCTAGCATATAAGTATTCAGTCAACGAATTCATTGTGCCTAAAATCAAATAAGAAGCACCGGAAATTAATCCGGTGCTTCTTATTAATAACCTTAGTTTGGTTTT
>VFGY01000036.1 GCA_009392195.1 SAR202 cluster bacterium
GTTTTATTTGCAGGTGGTTTTTCACTATCTGCATCAACCCTAGGAGTACCTGACATCGGTTTACTTACAATGTCTGAAAACATAGAAAGAGTTAAGAAAATCACCAGTCATATATCAATACCTTTAGTAGCTGATATGGATACCGGATACGGCAACCCCATCAATGTAATAAGAACAGTCAAAGAATCTATAGACGCTGGTGCTGCAGCAATCATCTTGGAGGACCAGTCTTGGCCAAAACGGTGCGGCCACATGGAAGGGAAATCTGTAATTCCTTTAGAAGACCATGTCGAAAAAATCAAAGCTGCAGATTATGCGAGAGGAGATTCAGATTTAGTAATTATCGCAAGAACAGATTCTAGAGGTACCCATAGCCTTGATGAGGCTATTAAAAGAGGTAAAACACTAGAGAAAAGTGGTGCCGATGTAATATTTATTGAAGCTCCTAAAACGGTGGAGGAAATCAGAACAATCGGCAATGAAATCAATTTACCTTTACTCATTAATTTGATTGAAGGTGGCAAAACACCAAGTCTACCAAAAGAAGAACTCGAATCTCTTGGATTTAGAATAATTCTTTATCCTCTTAGTAGTATCTTCGCTACTGCTCATTCAATGAGATCCTTAGCTAGTCATATAAAGTCTAATTCAACAACAGACGGATACAAAGATATGCTTAGTTTCCACGAATTTGAAAGTGTGGTTGATCTACAGAAATACCAGGAATTAGATGCTAAGTTTTTGGGATAAATAATTAATCAATTGTTGTTAGAATTTGTAAAAGTGGATCTCAGATTTTTAAGGTCGGCGGTTATTGTTTCTAGTTCACTAGATAACTGTTCCCATTCTTTTTCTAAATCATCACGAGCTTTTTGAAAGTTTTTATGTTTTTGACCATATTCAGCTAGTTTTTGTGAATCGCTTATTCTTTCTGGATTAGCAAACAATGCTTCCAATTTGTTTATTTCGATATCTTTTGCTTCTAACTCTGATTCTATGATTTGGATTGTTTTGTCGAGTTTTCTTGACCGGTTTTCAAGATTTCTTTGTTTTTGTTTCTCATCGCTACGTTTTGTTTGGGCATTTTCCGATTGCATTTCATTTGTCAAATGAACACCATTGTTCGATGAATCGCTACTTTGGTTTGCTAAATAACTTTCGTAATCACCTCTGTAAACTATAGGTAACCCGTTTTCTACTTTTATTATTTTATTCGCCACCTGATGTATCAAAGTACGGTCATGAGTGATAAAGCATAATGTTCCTTGATAATCATTTAACGCATCGGTCAGAATTTCTCTAGAAGCAATATCAAGATGGTTTGTAGGTTCATCCATAAACAGTAGGTTATTTTGTTGTATAAGTAACTTAGCTAGAGCAATCCTTGCTTTTTCTCCACCCGACAAAACAGATATAGTCTTATTGATGTCATCTCCACCAAACAAGAATCCTCCTAAGATATTTTTTAGATTTTGGTCCGTAGCTGATAGCGACACTTGCTGTAATTCCTGTATCAAAGTGTTTTCAACATTGAGAAGTTCGAGCAAATGTTGGGCGTAATACCCTGTTGCAACATTATGACCCAACCGCCTGGTACCTGAGTCAAAATCTAAAACACCTGCAAGTACTTTGAGCATAGTAGATTTTCCAGCACCGTTAGGTCCTATCAAAGCAACTTTATCGCCTCTTTCTAAAACCAAATCAACATTTTTATAAACTACATTTTTTCCATAAGATTTACTTAATTTATCCAACTTAATTACTTCTTTACCACTACGAGGAGGTTCAGGGAAAGAATAACGCACTCTTTTAGTTGTTCTGGGCAAATCAATTTTTTCGATTTTATCTAGGGCTTTTAACCTACTTTGTACTTGGCTGGCTTTAGTTGCTTTATAGCGAAAACGCTCAACAAATTTCATTTGCTTTTCAATTTGTTTTTCAATTCTAGCCGCAGTAGCCTGTTTTATTTTCAACGACTCTTCTCTGGTATTTACATATTCATCGTAATTACCTTTCTGTAACACAACTTGATCGGGTTCTATCGCTAATACCATTGTCGCTACTGAATTCAAAAATGCTCTGTCATGTGAAGTAATCACAACTGCACCTTTAAAGTTATTCAAATATTGTTCAAACCATAAATTAGCTTCTAAATCTAGATGATTGGTCGGTTCATCTAAGAGTAAAACATCGGGCTTAGAAAACAATATCTTAGCCAATGAAGCTCTCATTCCCCATCCACCACTAAATTCTTTTACAGACCTTATAAAATCAGTTTCTTTAAATCCCAGTCCGGACAAAATTGCCTTAGCTTGATGTTCGCTATTATTTTCGTCTCGAAATTCGAAATAATCGTTAATTTCAGCCATTCGTCTCAATAATATTTTTTGTTTTCGCTCATCTATTTGATTCTCTAATGAAATATGAATCGCAGTTAACTCTTTCCTTAAACCTGTAACCTCTTCAGATTCTTCTAATACCTCTTGTAGTAAGGGTTTATCATGAAAACGAAAATTATCTTGTTTCAAATATGCTACGGATATATTTTTTTTGATAGTAACTTTGCCATTATCTGGAGTATTTTCATTTGCGATGATATCCATAAGGGTTGATTTACCTGAACCGTTAGCACCGATAAGAGCAATCCGATCACCAGTAAAAACGTTAAAGGAAAGATCAGAAAACAATATATTGTCACCGTATTCTTTACTTAAATTTATTATGTTTAACATTTAGAAACCGTTTCGGTATATATTAGGGTGATTGCTATTGATAATTCCATGAACTATTTAAGCGTATAAGAGGAAATACACTAATTCAATAGTATCTAGGAACATTTGATATTCATAAAATTAATCATATAAACGTACGTAATCAATTTAAATCTTTAAGAAATTGGAGGTTATATGCTACTAGATAACAAAGTTGCAATCATTACTGGGGGCGCCTCTGGTATAGGAAGATCTACAGCAAATTTATTTGCTGAACATGGAGCAAAAGTCGTGATCGGCGATATAGATGAAATAGGTGGCATGCAAACGGTTAATGAAATCAATAAACATTCTGGAAATGGAATATTTGTGAAAACCGATGTCAGCAAAATGTCTGAAGTAAAAACCTTGGTTGAAAAAACGATAGATGTTTTTGGGAAAATCGATATATTGCATAGTAACGCAGCTATAAACCCGAAGGTGAATGCTCTAGAAACAACAGAACAAATTTGGGACGACACTGTGGATATAGGACTTAAAGCAACTTGGATGTTAGCATACAACTCCATTCCATTCATGACACAACAAGGATCAGGAGTGATAGTTATAACTGGTTCAGTTCATTCTATTAGAGGATACGCATACAATACTCCATACCAAGCGGCTAAGGGTGGCGTTTTAGCGCTAACACGATCTCTGGCTGCAGATTATGCTCCAACAATAAGAGTAAACGCTATCTTGCCTGGCGCTATTGAAACTCCTTTATGGGAAAAGTTAGGCATAACACCTGAAGAGGCAAAAAAGTCAGCAAATATGTGTCCTCTTAAACGAAATGGCCAACCAGAAGAAGTTGCCCAAGCAGCCCTGTTTTTGGCATCTGACATGTCATCGTACATGACTGGTAGTGAGGTAATAGTTGACGGAGGTCTAACTTCAATTATCCAGCAACATTAGAATAAGGTATGCTAATTCCACAAACACCTATACAGTTTTCAAAAATTTTGTAAATGGAGATATCTAATGAATATTTTCGATGCTTACAACCTAGATCAACAAGCAGCTATAACCCACCTTAAAGAACAAGGATACGTGGTCATTAAAAACCTATTGGATACCAATGAAATCGAATTATTGAGCAAAGCTATAAACAATATTTTCAAACAAGAACGTGAAAACCCATTTGACCCTTCAAATAATAACGACAATGAAGATGATCAATCATTGCATGAATATTTAATTAATTCTTACAAGATTAGTGAAGATGAAAGTAAACGATTAATGAATCGTATAAAACACACTAGCAAATTAAATCATGATACCCCTTGGCCATTACCGCCTGAAAAAATGAACAAATCTTTCCTTCATGTGCCTACCCTATTCGATTACGATAAATCTCAGCGTATATGGAATTTACCTGCTAAATTACACCAATGCGAAAAATTGATAGAACATCCAATATTGCTAAGTTTAGTAAGAGCTATGTTAGATGACGATTGCGTTCTATCTGATATAAGCGCAACAAGTATTGGTCCAAATTCAGGAGGTAGCGGAGCTTGGCATATAGACGCTCCACTAACACAAATGCCTGAACCATTGCCAGAAATACCTTTAGCAGTCCAAAATGCATGGATTATCGACGACTTCACCGTAGATAATGGTGCTACTCACGTAGTACCTAAAAGTCATCTAAGTCGGAAAAAGCCTGGCTGGGGTTATGATGATATTGAAAATGAAATCATCTTATCTGCTCCAGCAGGGTCTCTAGCTATGTGGACATCCCACACATGGCATAAATCAGGAGAAAATATCACTGATAAGCCTAGAAGAGCGATTTTGGGTTACTATATTAGATCATGGATCAGACCATGGTCTGATTTCACTAGAGTACTGTCAGAAGAACAAGCTAAAAGATATTCACCAACATCTCGATATCTTTTAGGATACTCCGCATATCCACCTAACAGAGGTTGAATTTAACAGACCATTTAAAGAAACTGTTGTTAAGGTTTACCAGGTTCACGACGTAAATCCTGGCCTTCTGCTAAAACCTGATGCCATCCTCCAGGATCATCAATATCGTATTTATCTGCTGACCCAGAGGGTCTCCAACCAAGTATATTTTTAGCACGGCTATTATCTCTCCAGCTATGTTTATTATCGGAACTAGCATGAAAAACATCGAACTTCATAGATTCTGGCGCACTTAAACATAAATCCACCATTTGTATGCAATCAGAGTGAGACAGATACCCGGGATATTGCCTACGCAGTGTCGGGATATCTTCAGGTAGCACCCCTCCTAATCTGATACAAATCACTGACATGTTATAACGATCAGAATAAAAATGACCTAATGCTTCACAAAATATTTTACACGCACCATAAAGACTCTTAGGTCGAGTTGGTGCATTTTCGTCTATGAGTTCCCATGTATTTGGTATAAGTTCATGCTCTCCAGCTGCTAATTCACCGTATGGGTACTCCATTTCATAGCCAGTCATAGTATCTCCAGTACTACCTAAAACGACTCTTTTTATCCCATTCAACCTAGATGCTTCATAGACATTTCTGGTACCTAATATTCCAACGTTGAAATGTTTTTCCCAATCAATAACATCGGTAGTATGATTAGCTAAGTGTACAACCATATCTATGCCTTCAAAAGCCGGCATTATTGCATCTAAATCACGTATATCTGCTTTAGTATTCGGAATACCATCTACTGAACTTCTATTAAGTCCACTGAATTCGTATTTATCCCCAAGGTTTCTCCACACCAGACCACCAATTAATCCACTCGCTCCAGTAATCAATACTTTGATCTTTTTAGACATTTTGTATTCCTTATATAAATTTTGGTTAGTTTACCATATAGCGTTATAATGTTTTGATATATTTAAATCGTCTAGCTATATTTTGAGGTTAAAACATCAAGTGAAAACCATTTGGTTAAAGTGGAAAGATCGAATACTAATCGCAGTAGCGTTATTCATTTTATTTAGATTCATTATAATGCCATCATTGTTTTAACCAATGAACTAACTCCCACAAAATATATGTTTTGACTACAACAGTCCATCTAACCGACTGATAATATAAATCCTATCAAAGATATAAAAATGCAAAACGGTGATAAAGCTATAATCGTAATAGGTGTGATAGTCGCTATACTAGTGATAGCTATTTTCATACTCTCTTAATTCTTCGCTATTCAGTTAAACCAAGAGCCTCTTCGTAAGTCTGCGGCATTCCAGTCAAATCTTTTCCTAGCCATCTCCCATCCGCAGGTATCATGGTGTGGGACCTGTCAGACAATGGCAATGTCACAGGCACATTTCCTAACTGGGCTGATAATTTCATTGCTATTGCAACTTCTAGAGCCTGTCTTAAGTCATGACCTGATATAGCAAGTTCAGAGCCGGTCTCAATTGCATTAATCAAAGATCTCATAGTACTTGTCAAATAGCCGTATTCTTTCCATTTCCAATCGGTAAATTTAATATCCAACTTTTTTCTTTTACCTGTTTCATCGAATCCTTTAAAAATCTTTACATCATCCCAAAACCATCTTAGTAATGAATCATCTGTCCAAACATCTATCCCCATCTTCTGTTGATTAATTTGTCCGGTATTTAAATCTGTTCGAGGGTTAGTAGAGGCAACAATATTACCTTCATAAAATGGGACCGTTATTCCATTGTCCATTATAAATATTCCACTTGAACCCATTAAATCATCATTGGTATCTATTGTTTCTGCAGGGTTTCCCCAGCATATAACTTCTTTAACATCACCATTCATGAATAATCGTATAGCAGATATAGATTGAACGCCGCCACCAGATATACGTTCACCCATATTTGCTATAACAGCACCTTTGATTTTTCCGAATTTACCTTGTTTAAGCCACTGAGCTGCTTCTTGCACATGATTATGTGTGCGAGCCAAATTACCTCCGGCAAATATTACACCCCTAGATTCACAGGCTTCAACCATTTCATCTGCATCAGAGAGTGTGGCTGCTAAAGGTTTATCAGTTGAAACACCTTTTACTCCCGCTTCAGCACATGCGATTACAGATTCTTTCATCCATTTAGTTGGTGTAACGACTGCAGCTATATCTGGCACTATCTCCTTGAGCATAGATTCAGCATCCGGATAAAGTGCATTTACACCAAAACGTTGTCCAACTGCTTTTCGTCTCTCTGGATTAAACTCAGCTATTGCTACAATTTCGGTATCTGGAAACGTCGAATATGCCATCCCGTATTGCTGACCTAATCTTCCGCAACCAATTATAGCAACTTTATGTTTTTTATTTTTCATTAGGGTTACCTTTCACAATAAATATTTGGCTTCGAATAAGTTTTAAATGATAACATATCGGCATTATTTGGTTTTCACTTGATATATAATCCTGTGAAAATACAAAGCAATCCATATGATAAGGAGTATTACTTTGGGCACAGTAAAAGAACTTTTAGAACAACTTACAGAATCAAGGTTAAAACTACACAAAAAAATTGCTCATGTACCTGACGATGCAATGACTTTACCTGTTCCCAACAGAGACAACTTCCAAATAAGAACCGTATTTTACCGATTGGTTGCACACGAAATCGAACATACGATACATCTATCTAAAACACTAACTGCTCTAGACATACAATTAACCGAAGCGCAACAAATATTACAAGAATTGCAAGAAAGCCGGGGTAAATTGGAAAGTTTATTGATAACTTTAGATGATTCAGATTTAGATAGAAAACCTTCTGAAGAAGATTGGTCTCCAAGGGAGGTAGTAAACCACATATTGGAGGTTGAAGAAAGGTTTTATTCGGATATGATTATTGACGCCCTTAATAATTGAATTAGCACGGATATTACAGGAATAATCAATGGTCAATAGCGATAACAAAAAAAGATTTATGGAACAAACCATACGTAAATACTTTGAAGGTTGCAACGAATCTTCTTACGATAAAATGGTCTCTTGTTTCGTTAAAGATGCCGTACATTACTTTCCTCCCGACATGTATGATGGACCATGGATAGGCGCTGATAAAATAGCAAATGGATGGATTGAAGCAGTAAAAAACATAGGTTCGTATTGGACAATTGACAACATTATAGTTGACCCAGAAATGGACCAAGCAGTTATTGAATGGACTCATTTCAAGACCAAATTGGGTGTCACCTTACGAGGTGCCGAATGGTATTTGTTTGATAAACATTGCGGATTAATCAAAGAGCTATGGGCTTACTATGCTTCTCCTCAAAATAAACAATTAAAAAAACTAGAGATTAAAGGAATGGACTATATAGGTAGAGGATTTCCCAATTCTCCTCCAGATGGACAAAGGTAATTATATGGAGTTAACCATTGTTGAAATTAAATGAAGATGACATTGAAACTTATAAGTATCTTTTCGACTTACAAGGATATATCATCGTTGAAAACGTTCTTAATTCTAAAGAAGTCTCAACTATTCAAAGCATATTAGATAAACGTTTACCTGTTTCCCATGGGCTTGAATTTGCAGATGGCGAATTTGGTTTTTCAGGAGCCACCAACAGTAAAGAACCAGGGTTGCTAGAATACGGACCACCAATAAAGAATTTAATAGATAATCCAACGATCCTTTCGATTTTACGACCTATCCTTGGTGATGGTTTTAGAATAGACCATATGTATGGAATACAGATGATCAAGGGAACAAAATCGCTTGAACTTCATGGCGGCTCAATTAATGCTGACATAACTGAGCAATACCACGTGCAAAATCAAAAAATCAACAGTGGACTTACTGTCGTTTCGTGGAATTTAGTTGACACTGGGCCAGACCAAGGTGGATTTTTATGTATACCCGGCAGTCATAAGCAAAATTTCGATACGCCTAAAAAGGTGTTTTCTATGCATGATAAAGCCGATTGTGTATTGGTTCCTAAAGTTAAACCTGGTTCGGCTATAATATTCACTGAAGCTTTAGCTCATGGTACAGCCAGTTGGAAATCAGATTCACCAAGGCGTTCAATACTGTTTAAATACACTCCATCTTATATGGCTTTTACCCGAAAATACGCGGAAATACCTAAAGACACTAATTTGACTCAACGACAAAAAGACCTTTTCAATTTACCTTCCGATTCAAATTCATTCGGACGACCATCTTTATTTGATTAATTAAATTTATGCAATAACAGGAAATTTTATGATTACAGGCTTTAACCACTCGGGATTTGTCGTTAAAAACATCGATAAGCAAGTAGATTTTTATCAAAACGTACTAGGTTTGAAAGTTATACGCAAAACAAACCCAGGACCAGAAGGCAGCAAGCATACAGGCATCCCAAATGCATATAGGGCATTAGTTTTTTTGGGAAAACAAGAAAATGAACACTTGATCGAATTAGTACAATTCATAAAACCCCAAATTACTGAAGACGGACATGTACCAAACACCCACATTGGTGCAGCACATATATGTTTCAACGTTACAAATTTAATGGAAATGTATAAAAGTATGGTTGAAAAAAACATGAAATTTGTAACCGAGCCTGTAATCAGAACAACCGAATCTGGAGATACTACCACCATATGTTATGGACAAGATCCTGAAGGAAACTGGCTGGAATTCATTGAAAAAACCTCTACTTAACCTTGGTTTGATTTTATGACATGAAATTACACCATGCAGATTTTCTGTTATTTGAAATCAACCCTAAAACTGAATGGATTTTCGCGGAGATTTTTGATTCGGAGGGAAATTCAACTCTTGTAGAGCTTAGTACTCCATATGAACCTAATAAATTAATAAAATCATTCAATCAAGCATTAGATCATTTAAAAAAACATGATTTAGAAGAATCTAATATTGAGAGTCTCCTTGGATACGGCATCGATGAACTTAATTCAAACCTATTGATTGCTACTGTAGTAAGTGCGTTAAAAACATCGATAACACAATTTGAATCAGCAAGAAAAAACCTAAGAATAGACCATCATTTGGGCTCAAATTCTAAAAAGAAAAAAGTTCCTCTTTACGCAAACATCAACAGGGCGACTTTTCATACCGATAGGACACCAGAGGACTTCGCCAAATATGCTGTTTTAGCCATTGAAAAAGGATTTAACACAATCAAATTGGCTCCATTTGACGAAATAAATTTTCCTGCTTCATTAGAAGATTGTAGTTCGGGACTAGCAAGGATTGAAGCTGTAAGGAATGCAGTAGGAGATAGCCCAAATGTTTTGATTGACTGCCATAGTAAATTTGACTATGAAACAGCTCAATTAGTAGCAAATACGTTAAAACAATACGACATCGGGTGGTTTGAAGAGTCTGTCAAACCAAACCCCTATTCTTTTCGCTTTGAGGAATTATCCGACAATATCAAACTGCCGTTAGCAGGTGGAGAGCTCATATACGGTTCTCACTTTTTCGATTTACTATGCCTACAGGGGTACGACATCCTTATGCCGGATATTAAATATTGCGGAGGAATTTCAGAGGCAGTGAATATTTCAAAAATTGTTGCTTCACATGGCAAAACTACCTCACTCCACAATCCAAGCGGACCTGTTTCTACGTTAGCAAGTGCATACACCTCTTTGGCTTTATCAAACAGCGGAATACTTGAACATGCAGTTTTTGAATCTAAATGGAGAAAAGATATTGTGAAACCCCAAGAAGAAATCAGAAACGGATACATCTATATACCGGATAAACAAGGTATGTCTCCACAAATTGACCAAAATACATTGAATAAATATGGAATGAAATTATCTTTCTAAGTTTATTGCTTAATGTTTGGCGATTGACAAAGTTACTTTACCGCAGTATATTTCAGTTGTACAAATTTTTTTGCTAGTCTATAAACTGAAGCAAAACTAAATGTAACTACGAACAAATATTATAAACATATTACATGAAAAATAGAATTCTTATTAATTCATTAGTAACAAATAACTGTTCTTGTTGTAACTACCTAAAAGCAATTAGTGAGGTAGTAACTATCTGATTTCAACTGATTAAGTAACACTTAAAAACATGTAACTTACGAAACCTCACAACTCGTGAGGTTTTTTTTATGGGATTTTTTATGACAACTTTAACTAAAAATACATCACAAACTTTTAAGATAAATAGAAATAATTTAATTCTAAGTGGAATTATTCTTCTTATATCTATCGTTTCAACATGGTTTTTCGCATCTGTAGACCACAAGTTCGCTGCTATTTGGCTGTTATCAAATGTTGCGGGCTTTGTATTGCAACGTAGCAGATTCTGTTTTGCTTCAGGATTTCGGGATTTATTCCTTTTCGGAAGTGGAGCAAATATGAAGGGAATAATTCTCGGCTTAGTAGTATCAAGCATAGGATTTACAGCAATACTTCATTGGATAACGCCTAATATTTTAACAGGGGACGTAGCAACAGATGCTCATGTGTTCCCAGTTGGAATATCAACCATAGTAGGTGGACTTTTATTTGGCTTTGGAATGGTTATTGCTGGAGGATGCGTTTCCGGTACATTGTACAGACTAGGTGAAGGATATCTGACGTCTATAAGTTCTTTAATCGGGATATTTTTGGGAATGGGTGCTTTAATTTTAACTTGGAACTGGTGGTACGAAATAGTTATCAAAAATGAACCACAAATATGGCTTCCAAAATTGGGTAAAATCGGTTATTTCGGTGCCCTTTCAATCACTCTTTTGGTTTTAGGCCTGATTTTCTTGTTGATAAATTGGTGGGAAGCGAAAAACTCAATTCCAAACATGCCGGCTGTACAAAACAACCAAATAGCAATGACGTTAAAAGAAAAATTGACCTCCTACTATAAATCGATATTTATTGATGGGTGGTCAGTGGCTTTAGGTGGATCAATCTTAGGTGGATTAGCTGTAATCATGTTTATCGTCAAAAAACCATTTGGAGTCACAGGTGGGATTTTCGAACTAACGAATACTGCTTTAGTTGAAAGTGGAATCGGACCTCAAGTTTTAAAAGGTTTAGATGACTTAGGTGGATGTATAGGAAGCGGAGGAGAAACATTATTCACAGCTGGTATTGCAATGACATTTGGAACCATTGTTGGTTCAGTCATTGGTTCTACAGCTTCAGGCGAATTTAAATTGAGGATTCCTCCTACACCTGTCAGATATATACAAGGTTTAGGCGGCGGTATATTTATGGGCTACGGTTCAGGTTTAGCAATAGGGTGTACAATAGGAGCTCTTTTTTCATCTATCCCCTCTCTTAGTTTGAGCGGATGGGTATTTGGATTAGCTTTGACCATAGGGGCATTCATCGGAACAAAAATTATCAAGAAAATGATATGAACACCTCCGACTCTAATGAAAAATCCAAAGTTGATAGCGAATTCCAAAAGTACTCCTTAGTTGGAAGTCCTTTTAAGGATCAATTAAAAGAACTAGATAGATTAATAGAGAAAACTAAATCTGGAACAAACATACAAATAGAAACAGATCAAGAAAATTTGATCGCAATCGCTCCAATGAAAGCGATGCAAGGCAAGTTGAAATGTTCAATTTCAAAATCTGAAACTAATAACTGGTTATTGAAACTAAAAATTAATTGAGAGGAGAATTATTAAATGGCTAATCAAGAAACTTTAGACGTTCGAGGAGAAATATGTCCTTATCCTATGTTAAAAACGAACAAACAGCTAGACGAAATCACTCCAGAAGTCGAAATACTCGATGTTATAACTGACCATGCACCTGCTTTAATGACTATTCCTCCACAAGCTGTTAAAAGAGGATACTCATGTGAAATTGAAGAAACCTCACAGGGAGAATGGAAACTACATTTAGTAAAAGAATAAATAATTAATTTATTCCCAAAAGAATTCTACAACCATGAATATTGAAACACACAACTACTGTACCTGTATTAAGCGTTTGTGGCATGTGCAACAAACGCGGAACTGTCAATCAATCATTTAACAATCAAGGAGAAAATAAATTGAATAAATTGAAAGGAATCACAAAAATACTAATAGCAGCAGGAATATCGGTAGCTGTTTTTGCTTTATTAGCATGTTCAACTTCTGATTCAGGACCTAGCACTTCAGATGACTCTGCAGTTGCAGCAAAAGGGTATAAAAACCCTGACAGAATTGTAAGCGTAGCATGGCTTAACAAACATATTAACGATGAAAATTTAGTTATTGTTGACGTCAGAAGTCTTACAGAAGGAGAACCAGTTAAATATAACGAAGGACATATACCTGGAGCAATTAACATCCCAGCAAACACTACTTTCCAGCAAACAGTTGATGGGGTAAAAGGAATGTTGCCTTCAGCGGCTCATATAGAAGGGGTATTGTCAGATCATGGCGTTAAGGCAACAGATACTATCATTTTCTATGATGATATCAAAAGTCTCTGGGCTTCTAGAGCTTTATGGGGTATGGATGTTTATGGGCACAAAGATTCAAAACTTTTAGACGGAGACATCAATCTATGGATTGCAAAAGGTTATGCAACTTCGCAAGAGACAGCTACATTAGCTAAATCCAACTACAAATTCAGCGGAAGTCCCAATACTGAATTGATTGTCGATTTAGATACCGTTGCTAAATCTATTGAAGGTAAAGCAGAAGTCTTAGATACCAGAAGTTCAGATGAATATGTAGGAAAGAATTTGAGAGGAAACGCAAGAGGTGGACATATTCCTGGCTCAGTTCTAGTTGAATGGAAACAAAATGCAGCGGAAGATGGTTCATTTTTACCAGCAAAAGATCTAAAAGACCTTTATGCTAGCGTTAATATAGTTTCTGGTGACGAAATATACACACTTTGTCAAACAGCAGTTAGAGCTACTCATTCATGGTTTGTATTAAGCGAATTGTTAGGCTACCCTAATATTTCGGTATATGATGGGTCTGCTATAGAATACGCAAACAGAGAAGATACGGCTTTAGAAATACGTTAAAATCGTAAATCTTAGTTAACAGAATTCATATTGATAATACCTGCTTTCACAATAAACACTCTTTATTTGTCAGCAGGTATTATTACTTGTTAAGGCTCTTGAAATTCACTCACATCTAATGCATGGAATAGATTAAATAGTTCTAATTTTCCGATAAAGCATATCCAAATCAGGTATAAATTTGTAACAGTGGAATTTACTTTGATTTTTAAATATTGACAAATAAAGATATCCACCGTATATTTTTTTATACTGAATAATTTGTAACAATAGGTACATACATAATATATAAAACAATTACATGTTAGAAAATTTAACTTTGTAATACTAATTTTTGAAAAATGAAACCATTCGTAATAAATAACTGTTCTTGTTGTAACTACATCCAAAATATTAGCGAGGTAGTAATTATCTGATTGACCTAGATTAAAATAGTACTAAATAACTGGACTTATGAAACCTCGCAAAATAGCGAGGTTTTTTTTTGCTCATGAAAATCAAAATACGTTAAGGAGTATAGAAATGAATTTTAAATCGTTATATAGATTTGTATTGGTGCTGATGATGGTACTTGTTACAGCAGTTGCATGTAGCTTTGCAGAAAGTTTTCTACCAGAAATGGAACCTTCCTACGAAGTATGGGCTGTTGACCAATCTCCCACTGTTAGTGACGGGACTGGAGGACTACTATACATATGGGACGGGGAAGATATTTTTCTAAAGGATGCTAAGAATGCACCTCATGAGATTATAGATTTGGCAAAGGCAGCTAAAGACGCTGGTTGCGAAGCCCCGAAAAAGCCTCATATGATACTTTCCAACTTTACCACCCCAAAGGCCAGCCACGCCATTCTAGCCAATGTAGGTTCTGGTAACACTTTCTTCATAAATATTGCCAGCCGTGAGATCGTCGGCTGTGTCAATACAGTAGGGGGTTTCAATGGAGCAGGTGGAACAACAAATTCCCACGCCTCAGTTGCATCTCCTGATAATAGCATGGCCATAGTTGCAAATATTGGAGCAAAAGATGAGTCAGGATTCTTACATAAGATTCATACTGACTACACTAGTGATAATTACAAGTTAGTTGATACATTGGCATTAGACCAATTCTCAACTGACTTAGGTACTTCGGTGGCGCGACCCATCTGTCACGAGTTCACTAGTGACAGTAAATTCGCCTACATAACTTTAGCTGGTGGAGGTTTACTGGTAGTAGACGTGGGCTCTGCAGACGGAACCATACCTATGACCGTTGTGAAAGTTTATGACAAGGCCACCGTTCCAGGCATCGGTTGTGGTGTATCTCGTTTACCTTTTAATAAGATAATGACTAATGGTGAAAGTGGGGCTAAAGGAGGAGATGATTTCCTTTATACATTTGATGCTAGTAGAGCTATAGATGGAATATTCCCTGATCCAGTACAAATTGAACTCCCAGGTGAAGACACACATGGTGCGGTAACCTGTACTGACCAAAAGGGCGATTTATTTGCAATAACCAGCATGCGGGTAAGTAATGACGTCAACTTTGTCGACCTCCAAACCAATAAGGTCGTAGCGACTCAGTCGATGGCAACGTCCTTCAGCCCCGATCCAAAGCCCGACGTAGCAGACATCGTCGGTAATAAAATGTTCATTGCGCTACGTGGTTCTAAACCGCTGTCTGCTATCGGCTCCCTTGAGAACTCACGGACACCAGGGGTGGCTGTTCTGACAATAAGCGATGATTGCAAAAGCTCCAGTTGGGAAGAGAAGGATCTCGCATCAATGGACGACCCAGACAGGGTGATTGCTCTTAAAGATGGAACAGAAGTATCAGCTTCCGACCCACACGGTCTGGTAGTGATACTAAGATAAGAATTTATAACGGTTAAATTGAAATAACATGGGTTGGAATTCGACCCATGTTATTTCATTAAATAGCGTTGATATAGTTTATAGAAAATCAGTATCAACTTTTTTACAAACCTTTGTTAACAATATGGAATCACGGTTGTTTTCAAGCTATATTTATTAGTCCAACTAAATAAATCAGCATGTAGCGAATCAGCAACATGATATTCAAGCAGACAAGTTAGATATCTTGAATAATTTAATATTATCGATATTTATCTACAATTTTCACTTAAGTAAAAATTGATTTAAAAATAAACCATCATTATTTGTTACAAGGTATCATTTTTAGACTTGATTGCACTTAAAACTGCAGACGGATTCATCGGTAGTGCTTCCAATCTAATGTCTAAAGCATTATTTATTGCATTAGCTATGGCAGGTAATGGAGGAACTATATTCGCCTCGCCAACTCCTCTCACTCCAAATGGATGGGATGGATTAAAAACTTCTATAATAACTGGATCAATATATGGCATATCTAGAGTCGTTGGCATCCTATAATCTAAAAAGCCATTATTTACCATATATCCTTTTTGATTCATATAATATTCTTCATTTAATGCCCATCCTATACCTTGAACGGTACCTCCTTGTATTTGTCCTTCAACAGTATCTGGATTTACAGCAGTACCAACATCTTGAAAAGCGGTACATTTGGAGATATCGATTTTACCTGTTTCTACATCTATTTGAATGTCAATAATATTCGCTGAGTAAGACGCACCTGATCCAGGTGGATTTATATTGGCCCTTCCAACAATAGGACCTCCCGTATCTGGCAGTAAATGAGAAATTTCTTTAAAATTCAACTTCAATTGATCATCATGCTTATGCTTTACAACCCCTTTGGAATATTCAACATCGGATTCAGGGACATCCCATATTTTTGAAGCTCTTTGTATAATTTGATTTTTAACATCATTCGCTGCGATGTATGCAGCAATGCCTGTTTTAAATGCCACTCCACTACCACCAGAATTTGAAGTAAATCCAATCGTATCAGTGTCCCCTACCTGAGGAATTACGTCTGAAATTTCAAGCCCAAGTACCTCAGCGAATTGTTGTGCTACTCCAGTTCTACTTCCTCCAATATCAACTGAACCTTCTATCAGACTTACGGTACCATCAGATAATACATTTGCAACTACACAAGATTCACCCGAATTGTTTCTACAAAACCCCATTGCAATTCCACGACCACTAATCTTGCCATTTGATTTGGCAATTGGTGCTACATAATGGGGATGTTTTTTAACAGCTTCCATTACTTCTTTAGCTCCAATTCTCAAATTCATTATCCCATCGGCTCTCCTAGTATTTTCCGTCGCTACGTTTTTCAATCTAAATTCGATTGGATCAATATTAAGTTTAGAAGCTATTTCATCAATCACTGTTTCCACTCCGAAGCTGACAATAGGCGCTCCAGGGGCACGGTAAGCCGCAGTTTTAGGTTTATTTACCACCACGTCTAATCCTTTAATTTCAACATTTTCTATATTGTAAGAAGCAAAAACTGCAGCCGATGCACCTGGTAATGGTGCTCCTGAATAAGCTCCGGCTTCCAATGCATAAAAGGCTTTAGCTGCTAAAATTCGTCCTTCATTGTTAGCACCAATTTTTATTTTCAAATAACTGCCTGATGTTGGTCCGGTAGCTTCAAAAACTTCACTTCTTGTCATCGTCATTTTTACTGGCCGCCCTGATTTTTTTGAAAGTACGGCAGCTACTGGTTCTAAATATATTGGATTCTTCCCACCAAATCCTCCTCCGATTTCCATAGGGATAACTTTTACTTGAGAATTGGATATCCCCAATAATCTAGACACATTATTTGCTACTGTAAAATGCCCTTGGGTACTAGTCCATATAGTCAATCTATTCTCTGGCGACCACCAAGCCGTAGATGTTTGTGGTTCTATATAACCTTGATGAACAGACTTAGTTCTAAATTCTCTTTCTACAATACAATCCGCTGATTGAAATCCTTTCTCCAAATCACCCATTACATTATGCTGTACTTCAGCTAAATTATTACTGTAATTATTATCAATTTGTTCCCAGTGGTCATGTAAAACCGGAGAACCAATTTGTAGGGAGGTCTCAACATCCATAACTTCTTTCAAACACGTATATTTAACTTCAATTAATTCAAGTAGTTCTTCTGCTAAATGGGGATTAGATGCAGCAATCGCTGCAATAGGATGTCCTTTATATAAAACTTTATCTGTAGCCAATATGTTATGACTTTCGGTTTTTCTTAATACAACCTGTTGTGAAGTAGGTGGATCAATTTCTAGGTCATCACATGTTGCTACCGCTTGAACATCTGGATGTGCTAAAGCTTTACTAATATCAATTGATTCAATTATGGCATGAGCATGAGGACTTCTCAGTACTTTTCCGTAAATAATCCCTGGAAGAGTGATATCAGCTCCATAAAAAGCTTTACCTGTTGTTTTGTCAGAACCGTCATGTTTTATAGGACTAGAACCTACCACCATATAATTTTTGTTATCGGAATCTTTAACGGTCATTTTTATATCCTATTGAAAATTTATAAATATCTTGGTTTCTATTTTACAAAACATTGGCAATTTTTTAACCAATGAAACAATCAGTATCTAAAACATTTCTTTCATTAACAATCTTTGGTAAAATATAAAAAAAAATGAAGCCATTCGTTATAAATAAATGTTCTTGTTGTCACTACATCCAAAATATTAGTGAGGTAGTAAGTATCTGATTGCCCTAGATTGAAATAATACTAAATAACTAGAAGTATAAGACCTCACAAAAAGTGGAGGTCTTTTTTTTTCTCTTGAAAATCAAAACACTTAAAGGAGTGTAGAAATCCTACCATGAATACAATTAATAATCTGTTTAGTTTTCCAAATCCAGTAAACGAATTCTCTGCTAGATTCGTTGCAGGAATGGTTTCAATTTTAACCGTTGCAACAATTTTAACTGAAAATGAATTCGTCGCAGGATTTTTATTGTACGGATTTCTTGCACGAGTCGCGACCGGTCCAACATTAAGTCCAATGGGTCTACTTGCAACTAGGGTAATTGTGCCTGCATTAGGTAACCCTACTAAATTAGTGGCAGGCCCTCCAAAACGTTTTGCTCAAACCGTTGGATTGGCTTTTTCTACTACAGCTTTTGTTATGCTTATACTTGATTTTATTTTGATATTTCAAATTACATTGGCAATTCTAGTAATATTCGCTCTACTAGAATCTGTTGTAGGTTTTTGTGCAGGTTGTTTCGTATTCAAGTACTTGATGAAATGGAAAATAATACCTCAATCAGTATGCGAAAGTTGTTTTGTAGGAGGAAATGAACAAACCTAAGACAGTTGTTTTAGTACTTCATCAGCAAATTTATCCAATATATCAAACAATGCAGTCAGTTGTATTTTGGGGAAATAAAATAGAACATGAGTAACACCTAATTTCTCTAATTCCAATATGTTTTCTATTATCTGACTGAAATTGTCAATAAGCATTTCATAATTATACTCAGATAAATTTGCCCATCTTGGTTGAAAAACAACTTCAAATTCATTTATGTTTTTATTTCTTAACTCCAATTCATTTTTCAAATAACCTAAAGATAAGTTTAATTGTTCATTTGTTTTTAATGGAAAAGTTGGATTTTGAGAAAGAGGAAACCATCCATTGCCAATCCTAGCAGCTCGCTTTATAGCAGCTTCGCTTTCTCCTCCTATCCATATAGGAGGATATGGGGTTTGTATAGGTTTTGGGGTAAACAATATATTTTCAAATTCTATATATTTACCTTTGTATGAAGGTTCTGATTGAGTCCATAATTCTATCATCGATTCAATATATTCATTTGTAACAATTCCCCTTGAATGAAAATCATGTGCATCTAGTATTTCAAATTCTTCTTTCAACCAGCCTACACCACAACCAATAGTTACTCTTCCTGAAGATAATACATCTATGGTAGATATCATCTTTGCAGCGTGAATTGGGTTTCTATACGGTACGACCATCACTGATGGCACAAGTCGTATATTGGCAGTAACAGCAGAAAGAAAACTTAGCAGAGTAAGAGGATCATAACAAAATCCATCACCAGGATTAAAATTGCCATCTGGTGAGTATGGCATTGTTGAATCAACACATTTTGGAATTACTATATGATCGCTAACTGTAAGGAAATCGAACCCTAAGATATCTGCTTTAGTTGCAATCGCACTTATATTTTTACTATCTGCTAGAAATCCACTATGAGGCATTGATATACCAATTTTCATATTAACTCCAATTACATAAAAAGATTTTAGTGAACTAAGAAATCTCAAATTCAAGTGTATACATTGACATATCAATTCTCCCCTACTTTTCATTGATTTATAGTTATTAAAGGATCGTTAGGTCATTTTAGCGTATTATTCACAAATATTATTAGTTAACATTGAAATCCACAATTAGATAAATATTTACGGTTGAATAATTTGGGAGATAGTTGATGAATGAAAAAGAATTAGCATTAGCACCTGCAGTTAAATTACGAGAACTAATACAATCAAAAGAAATTTCCCCGATTGAAATAACCCAGATTTACTTAGACAGAATAGATAAATTAGATACACAATTACATTCTTATATAACAGTAACTGCAGACTCGGCATTGGAATCAGCTAAAATCGCAGAAGAAAAATTAATGAAAGGTGATCAAGTAGGTCCATTACACGGCTTACCAATTTCCATAAAAGACACCCAAATGACCAAAGGTATAAAAACTACTTCAGGAACTGCAATATATAAAGACAGAATAGCAGAGACAGATGCAACAATAGTAGAAAAAGTTAAAACGGCGGGAGCAATTATCCTAGGCAAGACTAATACGCCAGAGTTAGGACTAGTTGGCACTTGTATCAACAAATTAGGAGAACAAGGGCGAAATCCATGGGATATTACACGAACCCCTGGAGGTTCAAGTGGAGGAGCGGCTGCTGCGGTGGCAGCAGGTCTTTGCTCAATGGCTACTGGTTCAGATGGCGGAGGGTCTATCCGCATACCATCAAATTTTTGTGGGATATTCGGTATAAAGCCTACACAAGGTAGGGTTTCAGCATATAACGGTTCAATGTCTAAAAGTCACAATATGTTTTCACAAAATGGTCCATTAACTAGAACAGTAGAAGATTCCGTTTTGCTTCTTGAAACCTTGGCAGGAACTGACGTAAAAGACCCTATCACTTACACGGTACCTCCAATCGATTTTGAAACTATTCTTAACGAGAACATTCAAGAACTTAAAGTAGCATGGAGTCCAGATTATGGTTTCGCATCAGTTGAGTCTGAAATCTTGGAAATCAATTATCAAGCTGTTTTACATCTTGAACGTTTGGGATGTAAAGTAGAAAACCCGGCACTTAACCTTTATCCTCCTTACGACAAATATGGCGCAATAATAACATCAGATTTTTTCAATTCTTATGGACAATATTTGGATAGCCACGGAGACGACATGACAGATTTTTGCAAATTTTTCATAGATAAAGGCTCACAAGTCACAACTAAGGAATATTCAGAAACACTTGGACATATAGATGAGTTAAAAGGCAAAATGGCGCAGTTTTTCATGAAATATGACCTACTTGTTTCCCCTACTGCGTGTTTCGAACCATTTACTGATATTAGTTTCGAGGATAATTTCAACAGTTGCAGTAAATTCCCACTGCATTATTTCAACGGTGCTTTTACGATGCAGGCTAACTTGATAGGATATCCAGCTGCTAGTATTCCTATAGGATTTACCTCAAATGGATTACCAGTAGGTTTCCACGTTATAGCACCTAAGGGAGAAGAAGGTAGAATATTGTCTTTAGCTCTGAAGTTTCAAGAAACAAAGCCATGGGCAAAAAGTTATTTGTCCAATGAAATCACACATTAAGTGCAATCTTTAATTGTTCAATAGATAAATTACCGCCACTTGCTATTAAAGCAATTTTTTTACCCTTGATTTCATCTTTAATTTTAAGAGCAGCAGCAAGAGAAGAAGCTCCTGCATGTTCAATCAAATTATGTGTTTTTTCAAGATGAAGTACAATTGAATTGAGTATTTCTTTTTCAGAAACCAATACAAAATCATCTAGCAAGTCTCTTAATATTTTTTGTGTATATTCATAGCCCATCGCAGTTGCAAGACCTTCTGCGATAGTTTCCATTGGAGACGTAACTATTTCTCCTTTTTTCCATGATAAATATGCACCTTGTGCTTTTTCAGCCTGCACACCTATTACTTTAATACTTGGGTTAATAGCTTTAGCCACTACGCATGCTCCACATGCCCCACTTCCACCTCCAAGAGGTACTATTATAACTTCTATATTAGGTTCGTCTTCCAAAATCTCCAAAGTATATGTACCTGTACCTGCTGTTAATCTAGGATCATTGGCAGAATGAACATAAAAATATCCTTTTTCTTCAGCCAGTTTTTCCGCATATCCTCTTGATTCATCAAATTCGGTTCCATACAAAATCAACTCTGCACCTAGTCGCTTCATTGAAGCAATTTTGTCGGGATTTGTTGTTTTAGGTACAACAACAACCACCTTTACTCCAAAAATACCCCCAGCATAAGCAACACCTTGACCAAAATTGCCTGTGGACGAAGATATCACTCCGTTTGCTTTTTCTTTTTCTGTCAATTGGCTTACAACATTTAAAGCTCCCCTTAGTTTAAATGCACCCAGAGATTGGTGATTTTCGTGTTTCACGAAAACTTCTGCACCTAACAATTCATCTAAAGAAGGATAATGATGTAAAGGGGTACGGGTTATATATGGTGCTATCCTGTTTTGAGCTCGCATTACTTCATTCAAGCTTGGTATTTGATACAATATTAACTCCTTGCAATATCATGAGACAAAATCAAAAAACTTATTATGTTTGTAATTTTAGCAAACTTATTTCAAATTACCTACTTACCTTAATCAAACTAACTGGGAGTATCAACAATGCCTCTATCATTTGACATGCCTTTAAAACAACTTAAAACATACAACGGCACTAATCCTAAACCATTGGATTTTGATTCATTTTGGGAACGTAAATTATATGAAGTTAATAAAATAGATCCAGAAATCACTATTCAACCATCAGAATTCAAAACTTCCTTTGCAGATTGTTTCGATTTGTATTTCACTAGCACTAAAAATGCAAGAATCCACGCTAAACTTATTCATCCCAAAAAAAATGTGCAGCCACCTCACCCAGCTGTAATAATGTTCCATGGATATGCTGGTGATGCTGGTGATTGGTCGGAAAAACTAGCGTTTGCAGCAGAAGGATTTACTGTAGCAGCATTAGATTGTAGAGGACAAGGTGGCAGTTCAGAAGACGTTGGAGGCACCGAAGGTGGCACAATGCGAGGTCACATAATAAGAGGGCTCGAAGGTTCGGCTGATGATATGTTATTTACCCAAATATTTTTAGACACAGTACTATTAACGAAAATAGTGATGGGAATGGAATCAGTTGATGCAAAAAGAATTGGTGTTACTGGTAGTAGCCAAGGTGGCGGGTTAACCCTTGCTTGTGCCTCTTTGGTACCAGAAATTAAATTAGTAGCTCCTGTATATCCATTTTTGTCTGACTACAAAAGGGTCTGGGAAATTGACCAAGCCAAAGATGCATATTTTGAACTACAAGATTATTTCAAGAAATTTGACCCACTGCATTTGAAAGAAGATGAAGTATTTACCAAATTGGGATACATAGACATACAAAATTTAACACCTAGAATTAAAGGGGAAGTGATGATTGCTATAGGATTGATGGATACTATTTGCCCTCCATCTACCCAGTTCGCAGCATACAATAAAATAACTTCGCGCAAAAAACACGTACTCTATCCTGACTTTGGCCATGAAAAATTACCCGGTTTTCCAGATACGATATTTGAATTCATGAGTGGACTTTAAAATCATGCATCCCAACCTCCCTCCAAATATAACAGTCCTAGGAAGCATAAACATGGATTTAGTAGGTGTCTCCAACCAATTACCTAAAGCTGGTGAAACTTTAAGCGGGACATCATTTACAATGACCCCTGGTGGTAAAGGAGCTAACCAAGCGGTAGGTTTATCACGTTTGGGAGCAAATGTCCAAATGATAGGTAAAATAGGTAATGACATATTTGGGAAAGAATTAATTCTGAATCTAAAAAGAAATAGAATTAATGTCAAAAATATACAGACGTCCTCAGATGTTGAAAGTGGAGTAGCCTTAATTTTATTAGACAGCAATAAAGAAAATTATATTTTGGTAATTCCTGGTGCGAATGCAACTTGCGGTAAAGAACAAATAGAAGCTGTATCAAAAACACTAATCAATTCAAAATGTCTTTTGATACAATTTGAAATCCCTCCATCTATTTCATTTACCGCAGCTAAATTTGCTCGCAATTTAGGTGCAACAACGATTTTAGACCCTTCACCAACGATTAACTTCGACCCTTACAATTTTAAACACATTGACATAATAACTCCTAATCAGAGTGAAGCTGAATACTACACTGGTATTCGAGTAATTGATAAAGAATCAGCGAGCAAAGCTGCTGAATTACTAAGGAGAAAAAATATTCCTACTGTAATAATCACTCTCGGTTCAAGAGGAGCTTACTATTCAAGTGCTAACGCTAGTGGTTTGATTAATGGAAAAAAAATGAATGTAGTCGACACCGTAGGTGCAGGTGACGCTTTTAATGCTGGTTTAGCTGTTGCCATCTCAAATGGTGGTACTCTAGTTGATTGTATAAAATTTGCTGTAGCATGTGGAAATTTAGCTGTTACAAAATCAGGGGCTCAAAATGCAATGCCATACAAAGATGCTGTATCATCCTTCATTAACACTCCACTATAACATAGAGATTAGTTATCTCTATCATCTCCTAAACCATATTCTCCATCAGGTCTAAAAACAGCGTCATAATTACCATCTGATGGTTTTCCAAAATGTTCTCTATTCCAAAACCATACTCGACCTTGATCTGAACCTGCTACTAAATCATATTTGCCGTCTCCATTCCAATCAACCGGTTCCGGATGAACTCCATGCCTCCAAAATTCCAGCGGTTTCCCTTGTTGGTTCCACAGTACAACTTTAGGATGTTTAAATACTGGAGCATTATTGGTTCCCACATTTTTCAAAAAAAGGACATAACTTCCACGAAAAGGGCTTCCATGTTGCGGACCTACTCCAATCAATAAATCCAATAATCCATCTCCATCCCAGTCAACTACATTGATCTTAGTCCTTCCTCTGCCATCTCCACCACCAGGAGTATAAATACCGTGTGTTTTTATAGTCTTCCCATCTTCATATAATAATTTTTCACCTGGTAATACATTATTTATTTCGGCATCTTCAGTTCTACGGTAAATCGCTAAATCCAAATCTAAATCTTGGATTACAATATCGGGTTTACCAGTTCCCGTAAAATCACCAATACCTGCCTTTTGCCTCCATGGACCTCTAAGTGGTTCACCTCCAATAATAGTTAGTCGCTGCGGAGGTCCCAATTCTGGTTCCTCTTTACTACCCCAATTTGGATAATAATCATATAAACCAATCATGTCAGATACTATAAGATCCAATAATCCATTCCCATTCCAATCCACAAGCACTGGGTTACTGTAACCTCCTGTATCTCCATCATATGGACTTTGAGATCCACCCCAGGTATACCCAGCAGATGGATTAGGTGTGGCTAACCTTCTAATTTCTGTAGTACCATATCGCAACTTTTCAGGCTTAGAAAACTTAAGCGGATTTATTGATATAGTTTTATACCACAAAATATACCCTTCAACTCCACCAACCAGCAGATCCGGCATACCGGTATTTCTCCAATCACCAACTGTTGGAACACTGAAAAAACTGTTTGACACGTGAGGATTATGTTGTTTTATTTTTTTAGGGGTATCATATACTGGCTGTCCAGAACCATCTTTACCAAGATATTTACACCAAATGGGATTCTGTGACCTATCGCCAGCAAATATATCAAATCTATTTGATTCAAATGGATCTGCCACTCCAATATTTATATCAATATTGTTGGCGCTATTAAAAGGTTGATCCTGTATTGTAAATAATTCAGAATAAGTGCCAAAGTCAATATCGGTTCCATTTGAGTGTATAGGCATATAGTAAACACGACCGTAATAAGTTGCTAACAAAAGACCTGACTCAATCGATTTAGGATTAACTAATGAAATCCATTTGGTGTGTTTGGGAATCTTAGCTGAAGAAGTTTTATGCTGCTGAAAAACGATTGAAGATCCTTTTGAAATATTTTTGTAAAGTGTCAAGATTTTATCAGGAAATGCTACTGGCCATTTTCCTTCTTTTGAATATCTTAAACGCTGGTCTTCAGGAACGACGTTTTGTAATTTCTCATTGAGGCTATATTGTTCATTTTCTGTATCTAGAATAATCAAATCTATTTTACCATCAGAATCCCAGTCTGCAGCAGTTACAGTACCTTTGTCGAACTTACCTCTATCGACTTTTTCTATTTCCCCGGCAGCATCTTTAAAAATCACTTCTGGATGTTTGGATTGATATTTGTCATATTCGGTAGATAGTTTCATCGATATGTGAGGGCTTTTGGAATAATAACGAGGTTTCAAAATCACCTCTATATTTCCGTCATTATCAAAATCTGCAGCTACTAAAATACATCCAGTCAACCCTTGATCTTTTTCGTCTCTATGAGGAGCTCTAGACATTTCACCAAGTCTAACTCCCCTATCCACTACAGGGGTCCCGTCATCCAAAAACTTAATGAATTTGTGTGAATACATATCATTGCCAGTAGATAACATTTCCATTTCACCATCACAATCCCAATCCAAAACATGTATTGTGCTAGTAGGATCGCATGGAGCATGCATATTTGAAATAAGAGAATCATCTCCTAAAACAAGAGGAGAACCATCACCGACGTTTGAACCTTCAATAGAGCGTGGATATTTCTTCATAGTAATTACCTCCAATTGTGAATGTCTTTTGCTTCAATTAACTTTATGTTTATTTCTAAACGTAACCATCATACCAGTTATCATTTACTAATAGTTACTGGTAATTTTTTTTCAATCGATTCAATTATTGATAAAACTACTGCTAAAGACTTTTTTGCATCTCTACACGAAACATATGGCAATGCATTGCCTTTTATCACATCACAAAAATGTTTGAGTTGTTCAACCAGAGGGTCTACCTCATCAGGAAGATTAGAGGATTTTTTAATTGGGTATTGCCATCCAGATGATTCTGTATTTTCATAATTCCATAATTCCATTTTAGGAAATGATAATGATTGTTTTGAACCTAAAAAATAATAACAGTTTTCATCAACAGGATAATAATATTTATTTTCATGAGTAGTTAATTCATAAGACCAAGGAGATGCAGAAGAATCGGAGGCGAAAATATTTCCTAAGGCACCACTAGCAAATTCGACTGATATAACCATAGAATCTTCTACTTCAAATTTTCTGGTTTCCGAACTTGCCTTAGCATAAACTTCCACTATTTCCCCACATAAATGCCTCAGCAAATCTATTTCATGTATCAAGTTGATAAATAGTGGCCCTCCACCTGGTTTTTTTCTTTTCCATTCAATCTCAAAATAATCTTCAGGTTTGTACAATGCCCACAACATTGACACTCCAATCAATCTGCCAAAATCATTATCATCAATTAAGTCTTTCGTTTTTTTTACTAAGGAACTATGTCTTCGGTGATGTCCTACCAAAACATGTACTTGTTCTGATTCGGCAATTTCTGTAATTCGATCAGCCGATTCGATTGAATCTGCTATAGGTTTCTCTATCAACATATGAATTTTATGTTTTGCGCAAATCCTAGCAACAGTTTGATGTTGGCTATTGGGAACAGATATGATTACTCCATCCGGTCTTTGTGTCAACAATAGGTCTTCTAATTCATTGTAGAATGCAACTTTATATTGGTCCGCTAGGGAATTTACCGATTGATCGATATCTGATATCCCAACAAGGTCAACTCCTCGATAATTAGAAATAAGTTCCGCATGTTTAGCACCGATTACACCTCCCCCTATAACAGCTAATCTAAGTGACTTCAAAGCACACCCCTAAATCAAATATGTATTGGAAACAGAACATCCCAATTTAACTTATTCCAAACAATCATCGCCTAAAGAATTCAATGGTGTGAAATCTCTGTTATTTTGAAACCAAGGACGTGAGGATTCAGTACACGCATTACTAACAGCATTGTAATTCATATACAACACTGCTCTCCTCCACGGTGAAACATTGTTAGCAGATCCATGCACCAAAGTGCATAATACGAAAGCTGCGGAACCAGCTGGTCCAATCAATGGCTCAATCGTACTTTCATTAGCTAATTTTTCAAGCAAAGTGTTATCGATATGATGAAGAGCATACCCTTTCCCTTTAGCATCTTCGTGCAATTTAGATTCAAAAAGCCCATATTTATGAGAACCAGGAATTACTAAAAGAGGTGATGTCACAGCAGTGCAATCATCGATAAAAACTGTAGCCATTATACATTTCGGTTCTTTCATACCGTCAATATATTGAAACGGGGGATAATCCTGATGCCAATCCCAAGATGCTCCTGAACCAAAACCATATTTAGGATTTAGACGACTTTGGTGTAAATATACTTCATCATTTAAAAGTTGCTTAACGGGTTCCAACATTCTTGGATGACGCAGCATATGTTCAAACGGATTTGAATAAGAATGTACACCGAAAGCTAATCGTGCTGCTTTACTATCGTGCTTCTCTCTTACTATCTCCGGTCCAGTTCTATTTAAAATTGATGGAACTTCATTTTGCAACTTTGCAATTTCATTCTTGCTAAACAACTCCGGGAAAAATAAATATCCTTGATCATTAAATTGCGAAATATTTTCAGCCGAAAGCTTCATAGAGCCTCTCCTTAATCAAAATTAATTTCCAATTCAAATATTGTGTGATTGTAAATCAAAAAGATGTATATTTATACACACAGATAAATCAAACAAAATTGATATCTATATTTATTGCTGTTTATGTATATTCACAGTTGTTCTAAGGGGTAGCAATGTATAAACCAAAGCTGATTTATTATCATGATTCAAGACATTATTTGCTGTATAGATTTGACCCACCAATGAGTTTAAATCAACTCCGTAAACCAGTCGACGATTTAATCGGTACAGGGATTGACACATTAGTATATGGAGTTGGAATGGGTCAAACCTTCCTTTATGATACGAATGTAGGGTACAGATTCGGCGAAAAAATTGACCTGCACGATCGTAACATCGTATGGTGGAGAGCTTCAGAAAACTTAGAGACTGCTATAAAGGCAGGAAATGACCCCTTCAAGATAATAGTAGACAGAGCACATGAAAAGGGAATAAGAATAATTGGAAGTATCCGAATAAATGATAGCGGTGCACCTGATGGGAACACCTATAATGTCGGCAAATTGAAATATGAAAATCCAGAAGTAATGATTGGCGAAGATCCTAACGGTAGCCCTCACGCACCAACATCACTTGATTTCGCAAAAGATATTGTGAGGGAAGAACGACTGGCTGTAATAGAAGAGATATGTGACCGTTACGGTGCTGATGGCATAGAAATAGATGAATATATACGTATATTTTTCAAATCATCTGAAATCAAACAGAATATACCTATCCTTACCAAGTGGATAACAGACGTTAGAAATTTATTAGATCAAATTGGTAAAAAAAGAAATCAGCGTTTATCTTTATCTTTAAGAATCCATCCTTCGGAGAAAGCAAATTTAGATATCGGGATCGATATAAAACATTGGATACAAAAAGGAATAATTGATTGGATTATCCCACATGGAGATACAAGTATTGTTGACACAGTGCCCGATTTCGGATGGATGGCAAATGAAATCCACAAGGTTGGAGGAACTATATATCCTCCATTAGGTAGAGAAACATATGATGACAGATATCAAACTCCAACTATAGAAATGCTAAGAGCTACGGCAACTAATTTTAATGCCGCAGGTGCAGATGGATTTTATTTAGCTGACAGACAATGGCCCCACACAAATAAGGAATATCAAATATTTAGAGAAATGTCTGATCCAGTTATATACTCAAGGAAAAACAAACATTATGCATTAGCCTATGAAAGACCCAAAAATGATCCTCATTTAAATAAAAGATATCTACCACAAGTCCTTAAAGAAGGTGAAACCAATAAAATACCAATAATTATAGGAGACGATATTCCAGCGGCAATCAAAGATAACGAACTAGAAAATATCAAACTAGGGCTGAGAGTTTGCCAATACAATGTAAGAGACCAAATTAATATTAAACTAAATAATCATCCTCTATCAATTAGTGATGCCAAACTTACTAGTTTCTATGGAGGGATTGTTCCTTACTTCCCTCAAAAATTAGGTATGCCTGGAAGGATTGACACCCATCACTGGATTGAGTTCACATTGCCAAAAACTATAGTATTCCAAGGTGAAAACATTTTAGAAATCACAATGATGCAGCAATGGAAAGATTTTATAATTGAAAGATCTGTTAATTCTGTTGAAATATGGATTAACTACACTGATATCCCTGAGCAAATTGGGCAGCAGATGTAATTATGTTTGTATAGAAATCAGTGATAACAGCTAACAGATTAAGTGCGTGCTTCAACACCTGCTAAGGTTTCATAAGCTTTCACCAAAGCTTGGGTACCTTCATCACCTAACCCTTTCGATAATAGTGATGCAAACATCTGACTAGCTAAAGAGGTGCCTGGAATAGGTACATTCATTGCTTGAGCAGTTTCAATAACCAACCTAAGATCTTTTTGCTGTAACTTGATCATGAACCCTGGATCAAAGTCCCCTTTTACTATTCTAGGAGCCAAATTGTTTAATTGCCAAGAAGCTGCTGCTCCACCACCAACCGCATCTATAGTTTTCTCTAAATCAGCTCCCGATTTAGCAGCAAAAACTAACGCTTCTGCTACCGCATTCATGGTTCCTGCAACCAAAATTTGGTTTACAAGTTTAGTTGTTTGTCCCATACCAGATTCGCCAGTATAAATTATGTTTTTACCCATAGATTCAAATAATGGAACACACCGTTCATATGCAGATTTTGCACCTCCAATCATAATGGATAACGTTCCTTCAATTGCTCCCCAAGAACCACCACTAACTGGAGCATCAATCATGTAACATCCTTTGGAATTCAATTCCGCATTAAGTTCTTTAGTTATCTTAGGAGAAATGGTACTCATGTCAATAACTATCGAATCCTTTTGAATTGTTTCCATTATCCCTTCTTCACCCAATAAAAGTTCCTGTACGTCAGGTGAATCAGTTACCATCGTAATGATTACTTTTGCATTTGTTGCTACATCAGCTGGATTATTTGCAATAATTGCTCCCTTTTCTTCTAATTCAGTACATTTTGAACGGGTTCGGTTATAAACCACTAATTCAAATCCATCTTTCATTAGATTACGCGCCATTGGTAATCCCATAATTCCCAAACCTATAAAACCAATTTTTTCTTTCTTTACATCCATTATTGTTATCCTTTAAAACATTTAGTCAATTTCAATTATAAAATATCCAAGAACAGTTAGACTAATCGAAGTTAATAATCGAGTCAACATATCTATATCTCAAACAATAATCCAAAATCAAATTAATATTTTCAATTATTCATATTAACTGCATAGCATTGTGGGGTAATATAATTGTGTTTTGGAACCTATCAATAATTAAGGAGATTTAATTTAAATGTACCCAAGTAATATAAGAGAACGGTTAAAAAATAACGAATTGCTATTGAGCACCTTAATTTTTGGTAGAGAACCACATGTAGCTGCAGCAATTTACCAAACTAAACCTGACTGGGTCTGGATAGACCAAGAACACTCTCCGTGGGGTACAGAATCGATTAATATGTTATGTGTTATGGCAAGGCAGGCAGGAGTCGCTGGCGTTATAAGAGTACCATGGAACACACCAGGCGATATCAAAAAAGCTTATGATGTTGGTGCTGTAGGAGTGATGGTTCCCCAAGTTGATACACCAGAAGAAGTTAAGGATGCCGTGAGATTCGCTAAATATCCTCCAATAGGAGAAAGAGGAATCGCACCGTGGTTTGCTATGCCGTTAGGTATAACTCCTCAAGAAGTAATCCAGAAAGCAAACGATGAAACTATACTGATATTGCAAATGGAAAGCGTTGAAGCATTTTCAAAAATTGATGAAATATTAGAGGTTGAAAATTTTGAAGTTATGTTATTCGGCCCAGATGATTTTACAGCATCCCTAGGAGTTTCGAGTCCGTCTCATCCAAAAGTTGAAAAAGCTATGCTTGATGTAGCCGCAAAAGTTAAAAAATCAGGAAAAGCCTTAGCAACAACTTTTGCTGATCCAGAAACAGCGAGACGCTGGATAAAAGAGGGATACCGAATGATGAATGTAAGCAGTGTACTAGCTCTAGGAACTATACAAACAGAAAAAATATTTAATGAACTCAGAGAAGAATTCGGTTAGCATACAATTAATTTAGCATAGTAGATTTATTAGCAACTTAGAATTGTAAATCTAGGAACATTACAAACTTTAATTTATTTTGTATTGGGTTAAAACTTTAGCCCAGAATTTAGGGACAACTGGAAAATGCCAGAAATAATCAGTATCGGAGAATGCCTTATTGAACTTTTCTCCAAGGAACCTATCCAAAAAGCGACTACTTTCAATAGATCGCTTGGAGGAGATAGTTTCAATATTCTTGTTGCTGCTTCACGACTGGGCACGAAAACGGGATATATAACTAACTTTGGAGACGACCCATTCGAACCATATCTTAGAGAAACTATTACTAACGAAAACATTGATGCTTCAAGTATAAATGTAGTGCAAGGATTTAATTCTGTCGCTTTTATAGCTATAAAGGAAGATGGAGACCGCGAATTCGTATACTATCGGAAAGGCAGTGCTGCAACTAAAATTCAAGTTAACGATATTGATGAAGCATATATTTCAAAAGCAAAGATAATGCATTGTAGTGGAATAGCTCAAGCTATTTCAACCTCAGCAAAAGATGCAGTTCTTCAAGCGGCAAAATTAGCCCGCCAAAATAATCTTGTCGTTTCCTATGACCCAAACTACCGCCATCAATTATGGTCGCATAATGATGCAAGGGAGGCCATGCTGGAATTAATGCCATACGTAGATATTTTCATGCCTAGTTTACCAGCGGATTCTGTACCTTTATTTAATAGCGACAACCCAAATTATGTAATCAAACAATGTCACGAAATGGGAGTAAAAACAGTAATACTTACCATGGGAGAGATAGGAGCGATTGTTAGCAATGGTAATCAACAATATACACTAAATCCTTACATCTATGACAAAATTGTTGATACAACTGGTGCTGGAGATTCGTTCAAAGGCGGAGTTCTACATGGACTTTTATCTGGCAAAAGTATAGAAGAATCGGCATTAATTGGTAATATTTCAGCAGGTATAACCATAACTGGTAGAGGCGCCACCAACGCAATGCCATATCGCAAACAAGTCTACGAAATTTTGAAAACCCTTAAACTTACATCAAATTAAGAGATTCAAAAAAACATTTTGATTAAATTACATTCGTGGACTGAGGATCTCCGAAATCCGACTAATTCAATAGGATGGCTAGATTAAACCTACTGGTCTTTTTTGAATTGAATAAGTAAAGTTTTTATTTGCGTTAGAATTATCAAAAGTATCATTAATATAACCAAATAACCTACAATATTGAAAATCTCTAAATCTGTTATCAACCCACTCGAAAAACTTCCTACCAAAACTCCTACGGAATATATTGCATAATAGAACCCGAATCCTAGTCCCCTGTTCCCACTATTAGTTGAACGGCTTAGTAGAGCACTAGATGCGGGTGATATTAATCCGTATCCAAATCCGAAAATCGCCATTGAAACCATTACGCCAGTATATTGTTGTGTTTGATAATTTAGGAACATGCTAAAACAAATAAATATTAATCCGGAAAGTAAAATCAAAGGAGCAAAACGTTTATCTACTAACCGATTTAATGGCGATAGCATAACAAAAAATGCAACTAAAGCATAAATAGAGAAAGCTAAGCCAGATTTTCCAGGTTCAACATTTTGTGTTTCCAAAAGTACTGGTATTTCTGTAACTAACACACCTACTCCAATTGTAAGTGCCAAAATAGAAAGGTAACTGATTATAATATCTGTATTAGTATTAGTGATAGTTTTATTCTCTAGCACCTCAACTGGTTGTATTTGTGATTTAGCAACATTTTCTTGACGCATTGATGTCTTATCATTTTGTTTATCCTTAGTTTGGCTATTCAAATTGAATATACAAAAAACGATTAATGCGGTTATCAGTATCGCAGCGTCCATAAGATAGACAATAGTAAGATTTGAAATTTGTGACAAATAACCGGCTGAAGCAGGTCCGATTATCGCAGCAAGGGCTATGATCGAACCCGTTATTCCCATAGCCCTGCCTTGTTTATTAAAAGAAGTTTCATCACCTATTATTGAATAGCAACCTGGAGCCAGAACTGACGCGACTAACCCGTGGAAAGACCGTATAACCAGTAATTGCTCAGGGTTTGTAACTAAAGAATATCCAATTAGAGATACTGCCGTAAGACCAAGGCCAATAGCCACAGGTGTTTTCCTGCCAAACTTATCTAACATGTAACCTGACACCAAATTCCCAAACAAATTAGTTCCAGAATATATGCCTACGATCAGAGCAATCATAAAGCTATCAGCTCCTAGCTGAAGAGCGAAATTTGAAGCAGTAGAGAATTGAATGAAAAGATCTAAAAATGCGGCGAAAACAACAATCCTAGCAGACCAAACAAGCAAGTATTTTTCCCGAAAAACCCAATCCATTTAATTATGTGACATGAATTTTTCTTTTATCTTATTTTATTTACAATAAACCGAATTTATGTTACCAAATCCAAAACAAATCATACACCAGTTATTGGATTACTAATTTACCATCTAAGCATAATTGTTAAAGAGCTATTGTTTTAGTTAATATAGATACCAAATGATACAAGGTGCATATCCCTTGGGAGTACGATTTAATAGAATTATTCATAAATGAAGGAATTTTGTGGTAGCTAAATATAAAGTAGGTTTTATCGGATGCGGATTGATGGCTATGCATCATGCTTCTGCATATCACTTAAATCCACAAACAGAAATTGTCGCAGCTGCGGACACAGATACTCAAAATTTGGCGCTATTTTGCAAAAGATTTTCGGTGTCTAATTCTTACTTGAATTATCAGGATATGCTGGAAGATGAAGATATAGATATAATTGCACCTATTTTGCCTGTGAACATTAATGCCAAGGCCGTAATTGACAGTACCAAAAAACAAATTAAAGGCATTTATTGTGAAAAACCAATAGCAGCCAACTTAATCGATGCGGATACGATGGTGGATGAGTGCAACAAAAAAGATATTGTTTTCGCTTGCGGAGATGCTATGCGTAATTATCCACAATTATGGCAAGCTCTCGCATTTATCAAAAACGGAGACCTTGGAGACATTGTATCTATAAATGCATACGAGCCAACCAATGAAATTTCCGGAGGTGGATGCCAAACCTTGAGTGTAGTTCAAATGTTTGCTTTTGATTCAAAAATAGAACATGTTATAGGATGGATGAATGATCCTCTAAGTAATAATGATCAATCTATGGGTGGCTACATTAAATTTAATAATGGTATTGAGTGTTTCTTAAACAATACAGATTCAGTAAAAAAGGGGGTTGAAGTTATAGGTACCGAAGGGGTTTTCTTTCACGGGAATTGGAACAGTTTTTCTATTCACAAAAAGAATATTGACGGTCATCTTAGAGAGGTCGACTACAATCTGATTGGCATAGAAGAATCAAACAATCAATTAACTAAGGAAATAGGTAATTTGTACAATCCAGGATTTAGAACTACGCAAAGTATTGACTCGTTCGTGTCATCTATCGATACAGGAATCCCTCTAAGATGTCCGGGATTTGTGATGCGCAATTCCCTAGAAATTGCTATTGCATTAAGAGAATCTGCTAGACACAATAACCTACCCATAGAAATGCCTTTAACCAATAGAAATCAAAACCTTTACCCTGTAAAAGGGCGGTTGGAAAATAAAAAAGAGTCTTTGCCATTAGGTGAATACGATACCCGAATGAATGAACAATTGGATTTTCATTAAAATTAGGGAATTAATATATATGTGCGGAAGATTTACATGGTTCAATAAATCAATAGAAATTAAAGATTCTTTTAAAACCATCAATTTAAATATACATAATGACCCGCTAGTTGATATACCTAGTTATAACATTGCTCCATCTCAACAAATCTGCGTAATTAAATCTGCATCTAAAAATTTAGCAACGTTTCAAAAAATGACTTGGGGCCTTAAACCACCAAAATCCACATCTGATTCGAGTGAAAGATTCGCCTATAAATCCAATTTATTTAATGCTCGAGCTGACAAAATTTCCAACTCTTGGCCGTGGCAATCTTTATATAAAACTAATCGATGTTTGATACCATGCAGTGGTTATTACGAATGGAATAAATCATCAATGTTTAGTAAAACCACAACTCCATTCATGATTCATATGATAGACAAAACACCATTTTACCTTGCTGGACTATTTTCAACATTATCAGGAAAATTAGAAGGGGATTCTACCGAATCCTGCTCTATAATAACTACTGAAGCCAATTCTTTACAAAGCACTATTCACACACGGATGCCAGTTATAATACCAGTCGAAAGTGCACCAATATGGCTAGACAATGAAATCAAGAATTATTCTGAAATCGAACAACTACTTAAACCATATCCGAGTAGATTCATGGAATTATGGCCGGTATCACCTAGAGTAGGAAACGTAAGGAATAATGATATCGACCTAGTGAAACCAATATCGAAATTGCTACTATAATGTCGATGTTAGTTTCTACAGAATTGATTCAAAAACCAAATTTCATAATATTCCGATCATAGCCACCATCATAGAGGCGAGATAGAGATTGTTTTGGATTTGAATCCGAATCATCAACACCATGTTGTACAACTACTTCTACATTTGTTAATAAAATATCAGATTTAACCTGAACATTTCTTTTTTCTAGTACCACCATTATTTTATGAGAACCTGCTGTCGCTACAGATTTTGGTAAAACTGTAGATAACCATACCGCTGAGCTCCAGTCATAAATTTGTCCTCCAAATGGGTTACCCTGTGCATCCTCCTGTATCTGGTATTCAACTCCAACATTTTGGAGTAAATCACCATCCCAAAATATATTTATAATGTCACCTTGCAAATACTCTTCAAACCTTAATCTCAATATAATATTTGGGGCAGAATTTGGTGTAAATCGATCATGCAAAGTCATAATAATTTCAGGTCCAGTGCCAGTAAAGGTTTTATCAAGTTTTACAGGAACATCACCCCAAATCCGGTCAAAAGTAAATGCCCCACGCCATTCACCGCTTTGAGGATCATATCGGTGTGTAGCAGCATACATTTTATCTCTGTCTTTAAGAGAATCTATTGTGCCTATTTCGTTCAGCAAATTTCTCCTAGATTCAGCATTTGCATGCCAATTATATAAATACAGTCCATCAACTCCAGAATTCAAATAGTTATATGCGACAGCTCTAGTACGAAGAGAATCTTTATACTTTGGGCTCTCTGGACCTACATAGTTTTGAAAATCCCATCCGTCAACCCTAGCGTCCAAACAAGGGAATACTTTAACGGAACTATTTTTGGTCAATTTTAAATAATCTTGAACATTTATAGATGGATCTGTATGCGCAGCTCCTGCGGGTATCAAAAGGTCAATCAATTCTTCATCCACCCAAGTCTCTACATCGTAACCTATCCATTTACTAATATGGAGTGTTGGAGCAACACGAGCAGCAATATTAAAATCTTTATTTCTGGTTTTACTCAGGTCATTTGCTAAATTTTTGATTGTTTTGTGAAAGTCAGTTAAAAGATATCTTAATCTGTACCCATAACCTTGAGGAAAATGGAAAGGATGACGCTGCCAATCCAGTTCAATACCATCCCAATCATATAATTCACACACCTCTTTAACATGATCCAGTTTATGTCTCCGAACTTGTTCATGTTCATAATTCCAAGACAATTGGAACCACTCAGACGTTTTTTCGCCGAGTAGTAATTGTGGATTATCAATTCTGAACTTGGTTAATTCACTATGGTGCAGACTCTTTAATTGATTGATACCAGCACCACCAAAATGGTTGTCATTCATTCGAACAGATGCGAATATGCTTAATCCAAGTTCTTTGGCCCTTTTGATCATTTCCTTGTGAGGATCTTCTCCTCTTTCAATCATCGCTAAAATATTTTCATTGAAGGTATATGCATGAGCATTTTCATATATTCTTCCTGTATGCTCTCCAACAACAGGTAATATATTACTTGCCCATTTTGCTTGATGCTCGCCTACACACCAAAACAATGTGTCAACCTGAGTATTTTCAATGGGAGAAAATACCTTATCCAAAAACTCGTCCATGCTTTGTGGGTACGCCGAATATCCATGAGGATTACCATCCCAGTTATATATTAGTTGATATTTACTTTCACCCATTAGTTACTCCGTCAAAACAACTTAAATCCTTGTTATTAGCTTTCCTTATTTTCCAAACTAACAGATATACTAAAGGTGTATCCGCTAATCCAACAGCAAGTTTTATCAAATAAGTTACCCATATCATGCTCCATATAGCGCTCCAGCTATAGGTACCTGCAAATGCAATAAGCACAAATATAACGGTATCAATCCCTTGGGAAACTAATGTGGAAGCATTATTGCGTAACCAAAGGTATTTACCCTCGGTAATTCTTTTCCACATATCAAAAGCGAACACATCGTGGTTTTGACTAACCAAAAAGGCTATCATTGAAGCAATTACAATACGGGGAACTGCACCTAAAATAGTATCATAAGCTTCTTGGTCAATCCAAAACGAAGCAGCAGGTATCTTCCCCGAAATAAATATCATCACCACCATCATTACATTAATAGCAAATCCTATCCAAATTATCTTCGTCGCAGTTTTCCTACCGTATATTTCAGATATTACATCTGAAATCAAAAAGGTTAGAGGATAAGCAATAATACCAGCATCGATACTTTCTGAGCCTATAGCTATAATTTTTACCGCCGTTATATTAGCGACCAATATTGACGCCGCAAATACCATAGATAAACTTACTAGATACATATTTTGCACCAATCAGCTATATAAACTGGTATAATTTTGAGAGAATTTTTATTAACATACATGTTTAATTTCTAAGCGGTTTACCAGTTGTCAATATATGGCTGATACGTTGAGATGTATTTTCATTACCGCATAGATATAATACCACTTCTTTTTCAAGGTCAAGAAAATACTGCTCAGATTCTAATTTCCCCGTAGTACCATTTCCTCCTGTGATTATGTATGCGAGTTTACTTATGATTTCTATATCATATTTGGTAGGTTGATTAGCTCCAAATATCTTTGGAATTTCATCGATAAGTCGATGCCTTACTTCATCGCCTAATACGGGTATTGAGTTATTTACTTTAGGTGAATAAGGTAGAGATGACAAATCGACAACTTTTTCCTTAGCAAATTTAATCAAATCCTCACCTTTCATTACGATATCTGAGTCATTTAGATAACCCAAATCCTTTGCATCCTCAGCATCTTTAGATACAGTTCCCAAAGCTAATGTAGTAAAAATACTTAAAATATTTTTATATTTTTCAATCGGATCAATCTTATCTTGTGAGTCTGCAACAGCCTTTATCAACATTTCTTTACATCCACCACCAGCAGGTATTAGTCCAGCTTTAACTTCAACTAATCCGCAATATGTATTAGAAACTGTTACAGACATATCAGATGGAAAAACCATTTCTAAGCCCCCACCTAAAGTCAATCCAAATGGGATAGAAACTATTGGAAAGGAAGAGTTTTTCATTTGTGTTAGAGAGGATTGGAATTCAGTCATAAATTTTTCTATTTGTTTCCAATTTCTATTTTCGATCGCATTCAAAATTAATTTTAAATTGGCTCCTACAGAAAAATTTTTAGCATTTCTAGTTCCCAATACTAATCCTCTATAATTCACCTCAACTTTTGAAACGGAAGTTTGAATCATAGATATCATTTCAAACCCAATAGCTTGTTTAGGAGAATGAAAATCCAAAAATGCTATATCATCTCCAATATCATAAAGAGTAGCCCCTGGATTCCCAGCAATTATGTTTTGGAATTTTATTTGTGATTCATCCATGATCTATTTCCCTAATATCTTTTTCAAAAAATTTATTGGATTTTTCAGATAATAATTCAACCCATTGTGGTGCTTTCATTCCAATTTCGTTCATTAACTTTAGTGAATCACCCAATCCGAGTATATCCCATAATTCAAAAGGTCCTAATTCCCATCCGAAACCCCATTTCATCGCATTATCAATACTTGCTAAATCATAAGCTATTTCATTTGATTTTGAAGCTGTATATATCAACGTACTAAGCAATACATCTCTTACAAATTTACTGACATTATCGTTACAGTCATAAATAACTTTTTTTATTCTCAATCCAGTATCATCTATATTTGAAACAGATAAAATCTTATTCGGCTCAAATGGTGGATAGGCCGAATATTCAAAACTATTTAGGTCGATTGTCTCTATAATGTTTCTCCCATCAGATTCTGATTTCCTATAAATCCCTTGGCCAGATTTTGCTCCAATCCAACCTCTTTTCACTAATTCTCTTAAATAGCTAGGAACTTCATAGTATTCCTTTTCTGATGTTCCTTCGAAATATTCGATTAAATTATCACAAATAGCAACTAGTACATCTAATCCCACTATATCCATGGTTCTGAAGGTAGCACTTTTAGGACGTCCCAAAAATGAACCAGTTATGGCATCAACTTCGTTTGGTTTTATATTATATTTTTCGGCGTACTTTAAAGTCGCCATAATGCTAAAAAGCCACAAGCGATTACCTATAAAATTAGGTACATCTTTACAAATCACAACTCCTTTTTCTAATACATTTTCAGCAAACTCAGTTACTGAAGCAATAATTTCCGAATCGGTTGCTTCAGTTGGAATAATTTCCAACAATTTCAAGTACCTAGGCGGATTAAAGAAATGCGTTCCCATAAACCTATTTTTCATTTTTTTGGGCAAAGATGACATTATTGAAGAAATCAATATGCCTGAAGTATTAGTACTTAAAATAGTATGAGTATCTACATACCTGCTAATATTCTGCCAGACAGTTTTTTTTATGTTTATATTTTCTGATACAGCTTCAATAACCCAATCAACCTCATTTAACGTTTTCATATCTTCTTTGGTGTTACCAGTTTCTATTAATTCCAAAACCGACTCGTTGATTATTGGTGAAGGTTTAATTTCTTGAAGTCGTTTTATTGCGGCTTCTGCTATTTCACTTGTATAAAAGCCATCTTTTTTTGTTTCAACATCTAGTAGTAATACAGGGATACCGTAATTAGCGAATAAAGCAGCTATTTGAGAACCCATAGTACCTGAACCTACAATTCCTACTTTATTTATTTTTGTTTTGTTTAAATCCAATACTTTTTCCTAATTGATACTTTTAGGTTTTGAAATGTAATTTATTCTTTAAACCACGCGATGTTACATTAATAAGTAATTAACCAAATATATAGTAATATATTTTGCTAAAGAGATTTTAGGTTTACATCCTAACTGAAAATACGTAACCTAATCATATTAGTTATTTATTCTAGGGAAATCAATTGGAATATTCAAAAACAATTACAGTGTACGGAGCGGACTGGTGCTCAGATTGCAAACGTAGTAAAAGGTTGTTGGACAGCAAAAACATAAGATATATATGGATTGATGTTGATAATAATGAAGCAGCACTTCAAACTGTTAAATCATTAAACCAAGGTAAAAGGATAATACCTACCATAATATTTCCTAATGGAGACATCCTAGTAGAACCTACAGATAGTGAATTATCTTCAAAACTATAGTTTCAATGAACAACATCATAGAAATTTCCAACGTTACCAAGAACTATGGCAGAGTCAAAGCGTTGTCCAATCTTAACCTTTCAGTTGAGGAAGGAGAAATATTCGGGTTTCTAGGTCCAAACGGTGCTGGCAAAACAACCGCTCTAAGAATACTAGTTGATTACATTAGAAGTTCATCTGGGACTTGCAAAATTTTTGGTATGGACACTGTCAAAGATAGCACAACAATAAAAAAGAATATTGGTTATTTGCCTGGGAATATTCAGATGTACAAATCAATGAAAGCTATTGATTTACTAAAATACTTTGCAAACCTTCGGGGACTTACCGACTTGGATTACGCTCGAGATTTAGCAAAAAGATTTGATTCTGATATCGATATAAAAATCGGGAATATGTCTAAAGGTAATCAACAAAAAATCGGTTTAATCCAAGCAATGATGCATAAACCAGCACTTCTAATATTGGACGAACCAACATCAGGATTAGACCCATTAATCCAAGAGCAATTCTTCAACATGATGGAAGAAATTCGGGATTCTGGCAAAACGATTTTCATGTCATCCCACATACTAAGTGAAGTTGAAAGAATCTGTGACAGAGTTAGTATATTAAAAAGCGGCACTATAGTTGCTACTGAAAACATCGAATCATTAAAAATTAAAAGTGCGCAAGAATTCGAAATACATTTTGACACCGACATAAAAAAAGAAGTTTTTATGGGTTTAAAAGAAATACGAGATCTGAAAATCAATGGCAACAAATTGAAATGTACTGTTATTGGAACTCCAAACAATCTCTTAAAATTGGCAACACAATACACTATAAAGAAAATTGTGACAAATGAATCTAATCTTGAAACTACGTTTTTATCTTTTTACGAAGATCAGGCAATCATTTAATGCTTAAGAATATTTTTCTCAAATCAATTCACGATTACAGGTGGGCAACTCTTTGGTGGTCTATAGGAGTTAGTTTGACCTCAGCGTTAATTGTTGCTATTTATCCTGACTATTCAAAGGCAGGAAACGAATTAAACGAGTTATTTAACAATCCTGCGATGAAAGCTTTCGTCGGTGAAATAGTTGACATTACAACGCCAGAAGGCTTTTTGACAATGGAAGGTTACAACCTTTTTTTCCCAGTATTGATTATCATATTTTCTGTTATGCTTGGCACTGCTTTCGTATCTGGTGAAGAAAAGGAAGGAACTCTAGAAATGCTCACAGCCACGCCGGTTAGTCGTGCATCAATAATTGCTCAAAAATGTTCAGCTCTTTTTATCCTAACTATTTTCCTTGGTTTTATCTTCTTTATAAGCATCACCATTGGAGCAATCATTATTAACATGGATGTTTCAATTGTGAACATCACAAATATTTCTATACATTTGGCTCTATTAGGTTTAGTGTTTGGGTGCTTAAGTTTATTTATAGGAAGTATAACCGGTGTAAAAAGTTATAGTATTGGTGTACCAGCTAGTATTGCTTTAATCAGTTACCTTTTAAATGCTTTTAGCTCATCCATAACTTTATTTGACACTCTAAAATACTTATCCCCTTTTTATTATTATATTGATAAAAACCCGCTTATACATGGATTGAACCCATGGCATACAATAACTCTGATATCTATAGTTACAATTTTAGCCTTAGTATCTTTATTTACTTTTAAAAACCGGAACTTAACCTAAAGGTATGGATATACTCGTTTAAATAAATATTTTAACAATTAGAAAGCTTATCGGATATTATAATATTAAACTAAACTATTATTCAGAAGATAATGCTAAGTAAGAAGCGAGGAATTTTATGAATAGCAATAGCACCAATAACTTTGATAATTCAATTTTAATTGACGCTTTAAACACAAGTAATTGGGGAAGTAGCAATATCTTCGACAGCCTTCAGGCAGGCAAGGTGACTGCTATCAACGCTACTACTGTATTTTGGGAAGGTTTCGAAGAAACAGTAAATAAAATGATGCTATGGAAAGAGCGTTTTAGTTTATACCAAGACAAAATCATACCAGCTCTGAATGTAGATGATATATACAATGCCAAATCGAATAATAAAACAGGAATAATTATCGGATGGCAAAATGCTTGTCCAATAGAAAACGACTTAAATAGATTACATCTATTTTATGAACTTGGAGTCAGAATAATTCAAATCACTTACAATGAGCGTAATTTGCTTGGAAACGGTTGTTATGAAAGAAATGATGAAGGACTCAGTAATTTTGGGTTAGATGCAATAAAATTAATGAATGAATTGGGTATATTAATTGATTTATCTCACGTAGGGGATAAAACAACAAACGAGACCATCGAAAAATCTACCTTACCAGTTGCGATAACACATGCTAACTCAAGAGAATTATTCAACCACCCACGGAACAAACCAAATGACACGTTGAATTTATTGAGAGAACGAGATGGTGTTATAGGTGCAAACGGATTCCCTACCCTACTTCGTAAAGATTATGAATCAACAATAGAAGACTATGTAGATGCAATAGAAGATCTTATAGAAAAGGTCGGGATAAACCATGTTGGAATAGGTTCTGATTTTTGCCAGGACCAACCATATTCATTTTGGAAATATCTATTTTCGCAACAAGGAACCAAATTCAAGGGAATACCTACAATGACAATAAAAGATCCTCATCATCACCCAGATGGAATAGAGGACCCGTCTCAAATGCCTAATATAGCAGAACATTTATCAAACAGAGGGTATCCCAAAACAGATGTGGATAAAATAATTGGAGGAAATTGGATTCGATTATTTAAAACAGTTTGGAAGCAATAAATAGGTTAAACTTTATTTACAGTCACATTTTTTAGTTGGAGGAATAAATATGGGTTCACATTATAAAGGTCACGAATACGTAGTTTACGTGGGCACCTATACTGACAAAAACGATCCCGATGATCCTGCAACTAAAAGTGAAGGGATTTATGCATTTAAAACGGATTCACTTACTGGAGCTTTTACTCCTGTTTCGGTAACTTCTAATATAAAAAACCCAACATTTATAACAATTGATGATAACCAAGATTACCTATATTCGGTTACTGAAACAGGAATGGAACCAGATAACTCTGAAGGTAATATCTACGCTTATAAAATTGATAAACAAACTGCCCGATTAGATCTTGTTAATGTACAACCTACAAACGGTCTTGGGCCATGTTATATTAGTATTAACTCTAAAGAGCCCAAATGTGTTGTTGTGGCAAATTATGGTAGTGGTAGCGTTGCATTATTTCCGGTTTCAGATAATGGCTCAGTTGGAAACATGATCGGATTCAATAGCCATGCTGGATCAAGCGTCAATCAAGAAAGACAGGAAGCCCCTCATGCACATTTTGCAGATTATTTCATTTTGGGCAAAGATGAAACATATGTATTTTCGGCAGATTTAGGTACAGATAAGTTGTACATATACAAAATCAAATCAAATTCTTTGCAGCTTTCTCTAACGAGAGAAATCAAATTGCATGATGGTGCAGGACCAAGACATTTAACATACGATGACTCAAAAAAATATATATATCTTCTAAACGAACTAGATTCAACAGTTACTGTTTTCGACTGGGATAATAATATGGAAATTATTCAGACAGTAACGTCACTTCCAAACGGATATTCAGAAGAGTCTTTCGCAGCAGACATACACATATCACCTAGCGGCAAATTTTTGTTAGCCACAAATCGAGGACATGACAGCATAGCAGTTTTTGCCATTGACCAATCTAACGGTCAAATAAATATTGTCGGTCATACCCCTACACAAGGAGAACACCCAAGAAACTTTGCTATGATTCAAGGCGCTAAAAACGATACCTCTTTGGTTTTCGCAGCTAATCAAGACAGCAACAATATCGTAACATTTGAACTTAATGAAACGAGTGGTGAGTTGACTCCAAACGGTCAAATAGTCTCAGTACCTGCTCCGGTATGTATAAAACCTTTACACGCCTCTGGCTTATACAATATATATTAGTTATTTTGGGTTTTACAACAATGAAAAAATTAGTAGTAACCGGTCCAAATACAGCCGATTTCATAACAACTGAAATACCAAGCATAAATACAAACCAAATCCTAGTAAAGACGATTTGTACAGCTATTAGCACAGGAACCGAAATCAGAGTGTATAAAGGTATTTCTATTGATGCAGACAATAAATTCATGTTTCCAAACATGCATTGGAGTTATCCAGTTGAAAATGGATATTCAACTGTGGGTGAAATAGTGGAGATTGGAAAAGATGTTTTAGGATACGAAATCGGTCAGCGAGTATTTACTTCTGAAACACATAAACAATATTCAGCATGTAATCCTCAAGATGTGTTTAAAATCCCTAGCGGTATACCAAGTGAATATGCTGCTATGTTAAATATTTTGCAAGTAGGTCATATTGCACTACGGTCTGCAAACCCAACTTTTGGAGAAAATTTGGTCATAGCAGGGCTTGGAGTAATAGGATTATCAGTATTGGCCTATTGTAAGACATTTGGTTTTAACGCAATTGGCATTGAAACAATCTCTAAGCGCCAATTAATAGCTGAATCAATGGGAGTTTTGTCAGTTTTGAACCCCGATGACTCCAACCTTCAAAAAATAGTTGAACAAAAATTTAATGGCAATCCGCCAGATTTCGCAATAGAAGCAGCTTCCAATTGGAACGCAATCGAAATGTGCCAAGGCCTTGTTAAAGAAGACGGTAAGATAGTGGTTGTATCACGACATACAGCTGCACCCAAATATAATCCGGTAGGCCACCCATATTTTGGCAAAAGACAATCTATAATTAGTAGCTATGGATTCTCAGAAAATAACACCCGCTGGAATCGGTTGAATTGTATGAATTTAACAATACAATTATTAGAAAATAAACGACTAGATATCTCTGCACTAATAACCGACAAAATTCAATGGGATGAACTACCCAGTATGTATGCTAAATTAAGTAACAATCCAGAAACAACAGTGGGCGTTATAGTGAATTGGAATTAATTTTCTTGTTATTATAATTTTTTATATGATACACCAAAACAACAATTCACTAAAGAAATTATATTCCTGGAACACCTATAGAATTAATAATGCCTCAACATCTATTTTATTCGTTTTATTAACAATATTTTTATTTATCTCTTGTACTGATTCTAGTAGCGATCTAACTACCAGAAATAATACCAACTCAAATTCTTTAGAAACATCCAATTCCAACAACCAACTAAATGAAATTCAGGATTCTCCACAAAAAAATCAACCTGAGTCGATTAATACAACTACTAATTCGTCCAGTACTTCTAGTCCTGACTATGTCCAAACCGCTATTCAAAATCCTAAAGATACACCAACTCCCACCAATACTCCATCTCCAAAACCAAATCCTAAACCAGAACCATCAAATTCGAACAACAACGCCACTTCCAAATCAACACCAATAGCTACGATTACTCCAATTGCTACTAAAATACCACTAGCAACTACAACACCAACAGCTACTCCTATAGTTATTCCAACAGCTACTCCTACAGCTACAGTTACTCCTACAGCTATTCCAACAGCTACTCCTATAGTTATTCC